>ONLU01000033.1 GCA_900318795.1 uncultured Prevotellaceae bacterium
CGTCTTCCATGTCTCTTTCTTCATAACTTTAAACTTTAATTTTAATCCCTATAATTCGTAGTCGTTAATTACCTTGTCATCGACCCTTGGGTCGCTCTGACCTTTAGGTCAGAGAACTTTGAACTTTGAACCTTGAACTTTCTCTCAGAGGGCGTCGGGGCATAAGCCCCTCAGCCCTGCGAGGCTCACTCGTCCGAGTTCGTTCCGCCGTCCGGGTCATGGTAGTCGTCACCGCCCGTGCTGCCACCGCCGGTGCTGTCACCACCCTGGGTGTTGCTGTCCGTGTTGCCGGTGTTCGAGCCGGTGTTCGAGCCGGTGTTCGAGCCGGTGTCAGAGCCAGGAGCCTGCTCGGTGTCCTCCACCTCGCCCTCGTCGTCCGAGGTCACGCGCTTCACCACCTCGCCGTTGCGGTCGTAGCAGGTAATCTGGATGGCGGTGGCCTTCAGTTCCTCCTTCAGGTCGCTGTTGGGAGTGAAGATGATGCGTCGAGCGCTGATCAGTCCGCTCTTCACGTCCTCCACCTTCTCCACCGCCTTGGAGCTCAGCGCCCAGCACATAGCGGTAGACCCCGGGGTCGTTCTCGTTCTTCGTAAACTTGAGCTTGCGCTCAACTGCTTTCACTTTGATTGCCATAATGTGTTAGATTTTTAGTTGTTAGTAATAAATAGTTGTCTCATTCGACGCTGCAAAGGTACGGATATTCCATTGCGGTGGACGAATCTTTGGGGGACTTTTTTTCGGTTCCCCCCATTTTTTTCTCGGGGCACATCACACGGGTACCAGGCACGCTGTTCACACACATTGCTATGGTAGTATGGTGGTCATGATGGTCATGGTCAAAATGGTCAAAATCGAAAATGGAAAGAAAGAAAAGTATTCTATAATATATAAATATATATATTTATATATTATAGTACAAAAATGGCCCTTCCGAAAATCGATTTTGACCAAAATGACCATGACCACTTTGACCACGACGACGGGGTGCATTGTCAATCGCGATACGTGCGAATAAAATCGAAAAAAGGACAGGAAAAAATTCGTAGACCGCAATGAAATATTGTTACCTTTGCCGCGTCGAGAGATGAGTGTGTGACGAGTGCCCTGGGTACGCAGCATTTTCTATCAAGCCGGCGAAAAAAATGCGACCTGTCCAGCGCGCAAAAACACCTCTCAGAAATCGGCAGGAGAGAACGAGTCAACTATTTATTACAAACGACTAAAAATATTTACAAATTGTGGAGACCATAGCGGCACCGTGTGCGATAAATATGTTAATATGTTACTATGTCTTTAAGATTGCTATGTCCTTGAGTGCACGGATGGCAGATATAGAAAAGAGGCATCTGCGGTTTCCAGATGCCTCTTGTGAGAGGGGGGTAGGGGTGATATTACTCCTTGATGAGCTTGACGTTCTCCAGCGTGAGATGGGCTGTCTGGGGGTCAATCAGGTCGCCGTCCTGACGGTAGACGAAGGTGGAGTTGCGGATGTCGATGTCGTGGACGCAGTTCATGTCAAGAATGCCGCTGGCCTTGATGGCGGTGCGGGTGCCCCGGCAGGTGACGTCTGTGATGTGGATGTCCTGGAAGTCGGGAGTCATCTTGAGCTGTTCGGCTGTGAACTGCTTCATGAATCCCTTCTTGTTGTACTTGTCGGTGGTCTCGCCAGGGGCTTTGTTTTCGTAGTCGCACTGGAAGACGATGGCCTGGTCCTTGATGTCGGTCATCACGATGTCCGAGATGTACAGCTGCTCGGTCTTGCCGCCTCGTCCGATGCCGCTCTTGAAGCGCAGACCGGTGTCAGTGCCGCTGAAGCGGTTGTGGCGCACCACCATGCGACGGATGCCGCTGACGGTCTCGCTGCCCAGCACGAAGCCTCCGTGGGCATGATAGACGGTGTTGTCCTGGATGACAATGTCCTCGCAGCCGTTGGCGGGCGACTGGGGCTTGTAGTTGCCGCTCTTCATGCACAGTCCGTCGTCGCCGGCATCGACGGTGCAGCCCACGATGAGTCCGATGTTGACATCAGAGAAGTCGATGGCGTCGCCGTTCTGTGCGTTCCACGGACAGCGCACCGTCACACCGTCGACGATGACATTGCGGCAGTTCAGCGGGTGAACGTGGAACTTGGCTGCGTTCTGCACGGTGACACCCTCGATGAGCACGTTCTCGCAGTCGGTCAGCCGGATGAGGTCGTTGCGCATCTTCTCCTGCTTCTCGGGCGTGTCGGCAATGACGGCATGAGGATAGAACAGTTGTCCCTTGTCCTTGTCGACGCCACCTACGACGCTGTGGTACTGCTTCCACTCGACGTCGCTGACCTTGGAGCGCTTGACGGGGCGCCAGTATTCGCCGTTGCCGTCGAGGATGCCGCTGCCCGTGATGGCAATGTTCTTGCGCTTCGAGGCTCGGATGCAGGCATAGACACGGCTGGCTTTAGGATTGGGGTCTACGTAGAGCGACTTGTCGGGCGAGAAGACGACGATGGCGTTCTTCTGCAGGTGCAGCTCGATGTTGTCCTTGAGCATGATGGGTCCGGTGAGCCACACGCCGTCGGGCACCGTGAGGCGTCCGCCGCCCAGCTTTGTCAGTTGGCTGATGCCCTTGGCAAAAGCCTCCGTGTTCAGTGTGACGCCATCGGCTATGCCACCCACGTCCTTCAGGCTTACCTCGTTGGCGGGGATGGCAGGACGGCTGACGGGAGCGATGTTCACCGGCAGGTTGGTATAGTACTTGGCATAGCGCTCGTCTATCTCCGGCTGCTTGGGCATGGCAGCCTCCTGGGCGTCATAGCCGGCCAGCTTGTCCAGGTAATACTGGCGCAGGTCGGCCCAGCGGTAGTATGGATGGCGGTCGGTCTTGACGGGCAGCGACACCTCGCGCTCGTTGAGCAGCGCCTTGACCAGGATGTCGCCCTTTGCACCCTTGGCAGGGCGGTAGAATATCAATTGTATGTTGCACCCCATGGGGAAGATGCGGTAGTTGCGCCAGTGGGCGTCCAGCTGGTCGAGGTCGCTGACCTGTACGGCGCAGGAGTCGAGCTCCAGCAGGCATGCCAGCGGCAGTACGCAGACCTCATGGCCGAAGCGCATGGTAGCCTGTGTCTGGGTGACGGTGTCTGCCGTCTGGATGATGTTACGCAGCAGGTTACGCTGGGTGAACGGCATGATGCCCTTGGTCAGAGGGGCAGGACCGTAGTCGACATACCAGCCGATGTTGCGCACACGCCACAGGGCATACAGCTCGTCCTCGGTGAACAGCGAGTACAGGTCGGGAGCCCCGTCGTGGCTCTGCATGTTGGTGACCACCTCGAACAGGTTGGACATCAGGGCGTTGGCATTGATACGCTCCTTCGTCCACTTGGAGTCGTTGAACAGCACCCCCATGAGGCGGCTTGCATCGATGCCCTTCATGTCGTGGCGCATCTCGCGGCCCTTGCGTCCCATGGACTTCACCAGTCCGCTGCGGTCCTGGTTCATGTAGTATTGCAGGGCCTTGCTGACGTCGTTGTGGATGACGGCGGTGGGGTTGGCAGCCGAGAACTCTTCGCACTCGGCCATCATCGACAGGATGCAGCGGTTGACGGTGGTAGAGCGGGCGTCGATGTGGACGTTTTTCGCCTTGAAGATTTCGGGGAAGTTCTGTACCATGCGGCGTGCGATGCCGTGATGCTGGCGCTCGCCGACCGTCGACAGGTCGCCCAGTCGCAGTTGTGCGCCGCTGTACTGGCCGTCGAGTGCCGGATAGTTAGGCTCAGGCAGACTGGCAAAGGCCTCCAGCAGCTGCAACACCTCCTCGCCCTTGGGAGTCAGCTTGCCTGCCTTCCGGGCCGTGCTCAGGGGTTCTGTCACGCTGGTGTAGCTGTCGTCCTTGATGAGCCAGCGCGAGCCGTGGCGTCCGTAGTGCGACATGTAGTAGGGAACATAGCCCTTGGGGGATGGTGTCAGCTTCTTGGTGGGCAGCTGGCGGTTGTAGTCCAGATAGTTGCTGCCTGCCAGGTACTTGTTGGCCCTGATTTCCTCAAGAGCCGTCTGTGCGGTGCTGCTGAGCGCGATGGCAGCCGTCAGCAGCAAGGTGGTCAGTCGTTTCATTGCTCACTTAAACTTTTTACTTTAAACTTTGTCATCGACCTTCAGGTCAGAGAACTTTGTCATCGACCTTCAAGTCGCTCTGACCTTCAGGTCAGAGAACCTTGAATCTTGAACTTTGAACTTTTATTATTTGATCGTGACGGTAGCGGTGGTCTTGGTCTGCTGACCCAGTGTCTCGTTGGTGGTCTCAGACTTGATGCTCTTCACCCAGCCGTCGTCCTGCAGCTCGTAGGTGGCAGTCTCTTTGCTTTCAAACTTGATCATACCGGTAGCCATCACCTGATCGATGTTCTGCTTGATGAGTTCAGCCTGGTCGGGAACCAGTTTCTCGACCTTCTCGATGATCATCGCCTTCAGTTCGTCCTTGGACATGTTGATAGAACCGTTGGTCGTCACGTTCTTGCCGTTGACGAAGTACATGCGCTTCATCTTCAATCCCTGCTCGTTCTTGTACTCCTCCTGTGAGCCGGTCATGATGGTCTTGCCGTTCAAGGCCAGCGGGCTGGTCATGTTCTGCATGGTCTTCAGCAGGTTCTCCTCCGTGGTGCTTTCCAATATCTGTTGTTTGATGGCATCCTTGGACATGGCCTGTGCGAGCATGGGAGCCTGCTCGAACAACTGGTCTACCAGCTTGTTGCTCAGTCCGTCTATCTGCTGCTTCAGTTCGCCGTAGTTCTGGATGCTCTTCACCTGGCCGTCCTTGTTGGTGGTCACGCGGATGGACAGTCCCTTCATCATGTTCCCGGCAGCGCTCAGCAACTTGGCGGCGAGGTTGTCGCCTGTTGCGTCGCTCTTAACGTCGGTGGTCACTATCTCCATCGTGTAGCCGTCAGCGTTCTCGGCGGTCACGGTGAACTTGGTCTCGCTGGTCGCGTGGACGTCTTTCTGGCCGGATATGGCTGTAGTGCTTTCAGACACATACACCTTGGTGGTACCTTTAGCCATTTTGGGGGCTACTTTCAACTGGGCCTGTGCGGCCATCATGACTGTCAGCATCATGCTGAGGACAAAAATCTTTTTCATCATAGTTTCTTTAATTTATGATTGGTTTCACGTTCGTGCAATTCGGTGGCGAAGTTACGAATAAAAAACGAGCTGACCAAGAGCCAGCCCGTTTTCTTGATGTCGGGGATGAAAAATTCCCTTATACCAGATGTTCTATCAGGTCGGCGCGCTCGCCGGGCAGCATGTCGATGACGGGAATTTCAATCATCGTATAGCATCCGGGCTGCAGGCGCATGGAGGCGCGAGCCACATTGACCAGCACCTGACCGGTCAGGGCGGGGTTGTTGATCTGCATGTTGAACTCCAAGCGCTGGTTCTGGGTCTGACCAGAGACACCCTTGCGCACCAGGTTCACACCATGTCCCATGTCGCGCACATCGTCGACGCTCTCTACCTGGAAGACATGCGTCTCGTCAGAGGCGAAGTAGGGGTCGGCCTTGATGTCCTTGGTGACTTGCTCCAGCGTGTAGCCGTCTTCCAGCTCCACATAGACCATGCGGCGATGGATGCCCTCGCCCAGGGGAATGGTCATCGAGAGGGCGTTCTTGACGCCAGCCTTGGAGCGCACACATACCGAGTGTCCCATGGACATGCCCGGTCCGAAGTTGGTGTAGCTCAGTCCCTTGGGAGCCAGGCTCTGCATCAGCGTGCGGACGATAGAGTCCGAGCCCGGATCCCAGCCGGCGGCAATGACGCTGACCGTTCCGGTCTGCTTGTTCAGCTCCATCAGTCGCTCGCGGTAGCCGCGGATATTGGTGTGGATGTCAAATGAGTCGACGGTATTGATGCCCAGGGGCAGGATCTGCTTGGCATACTCTTCGCACGAACGGGTCGGTGTGGCCAGGATAGCCACGTCCACGTCCTTCAGTTCCTTGATATCCTTCACAACCTCATACTGTGCCAGTTCGGCGGGCTTGTTCTCTGCACCCTGACGGCGCACGATGCCTGCAATCTCGAAATCGGGTGCGGCCTCCAGGGCCTGCAAACTGTACTTTCCAATGTTGCCGTAGCCTACTACGGCTGCTCTGATTTTCTTCATCTTTTTGTCTTTGTTTGGTTCCTTTTTATCCTTTTCGGTTGCAAAAGTACATCTTTTTCTCGAAATACATAACGAAATGACAGAAAAATTTGTTAATAACATGCAAAATGTTATCCGGTGTCATCTTTTCACCCCCTGATACAATAAACCAGCCGCCGGAGACGTTTAATTAGATGTATTAATACATTAAAGTAAGAATCATGATAGAATATATCAAGGGTGAGTTGACGGAACTTACCCCCGCATTGGCTACGGTGGAAGCCGCTGGCGTAGGTTACGGACTGAACATCTCGCTGACGACATACTCTGCCATTCAGGGCAAGCAAAACGTGAAGCTCTACGTCTTTGAGTCCATTCGCGAGGATGCCCATGTGCTCTATGGGTTTGTGTCGAAGAAAGAGCGCGAAATGTTTGAACTGCTGATTACGGTCAGCGGTGTGGGACCCAATACGGCCCGTATGATGCTCTCGTCGATGAGTGTCGCCGAGCTGTGCAATGCCATTTCGCGTGGTGACGAGCGGCTCATCAAGGGCATCAAGGGCATCGGTAAGATGACAGCCCAGCGCATCATCGTCGACCTGCGCGACAAGATTGTCGCCCTGGGCATTGCAGACGAGATTCCCACGGGCGGTCAGGTTTCGGCTCCCGTCAACACAGCGGTCAAGGACGAAGCCGTCTCGGCACTGACCATGCTGGGCTTTGCCCCGGCACCCTCCCAAAAGGTGGTGCTGGCCATTCTGCAGGCACAGCCCGACCTGCCCGTAGAGCAGGTGGTCAAGCAGGCTTTGAAACAAATCAAGTAGCCCCCTTTGAAACGCTTTCTCTATACAGCACTGATCCTGTTGAGCATCACGGCTTTAGCCATGCCTCCACAGGATGATAAGACACAGCGCAAGCCTGTGCCTAAGGCTCAGCCTGTGTTGGAGATAGAGGAAGACACCATTCCCGACTCACTGCTGCACAGCCGTTGGCGCATTCAGAAGACAGCCCCCATCGAGGTGGCTGACCTTGACTCCTCGGCCCTTGACCTCCGATTCCCGGAGAATATCCGTCAGCAGGTGGAATACGATGACTCGCTGAACGTCTATAAGATAGGTTCCAAGATGGGCGACTCGTACCTGAACACCCCCGTGCTGATGTCGCCGGAGGAGTATCAGCAATGGAGCGAGCGCCGAGAGCGTGAACAGTTCTTTCGCAAGAAGGACGCCCAGAACGTAGCAGCCAAGGGTAAGGATAAGTTTGACTTCTCGGACATGCACTTCGACTTGGGACCTGCCGAGAAGATATTCGGTCCCGGTGGTGTGCGCATCCGTACCCAGGGAACGGCAGAGCTGAAGCTGGGTGCTACGCTCAAGAACATAGACAACCCTTCGCTGCCGGAGCGCAACCGCAAGACCACAGCCGTTGACTTTGACGAGAAAATCAACCTGAACGTCACGGGAAAGGTGGGTGACAAGGTGAACATGAGCTTGAACTACAACACCGATGCCACCTTCGATTTCGATACCAAGAACCTCAAGTTGCGCTATGAGGGCAAGGAAGACGAAATCATCAAGCTGGTGGAGGCAGGTAACGTCACCTTCCCTTCCAACAACTCGTTGGTGAAGGGTGCCTCAAGCCTCTTCGGTGTACGTACCGATATGCAGTTCGGCAAGCTGAAACTGCAGACGATATTCTCGCAGAAGAACTCTTCCACGAAGAGCGTTTCCTCCAAGGGTGGCGTCCAGATGACACCTTTCGAGATAGACGTAGCCAACTACGAGGAGAACCGCCACTTCTTCCTGGCCAAATACTTCCGCGAGCGCTATGATGCCGCTATGCAGCGGTTGCCCAACCTGACCACCGGCATCAATGTGACCCGCGTGGAGGTGTGGGTCACCAACAAGACGGGAACCACCCAGAACACCCGTAACCTGATAGCCCTCTCGGAACTGGGTGAGAGCCTGGGCAGAAAACAGTCGGGCACGTCCATGCTCCCGCAGAACGAGAACGGACGCGTGACGGTGAGCGGCATGCCTGACCAGGCACGCAACATCGACCAGACCTCGGCAGCCCTCGACGGTTTCATGACCGGCGGTGTGGACTATGAGAAACTGGCTGCGGCACGTCTGCTCACTTCCTCTGAGTACACCTTGAATGCTGCGTTAGGATACATCTCGCTGAAGACCAGCCTGCAGACCGACCAGGTGCTGGCGGTGGCCTACGAATACACCTATGGCGGACAGACCTACAGAGTCGGTGAGTTTGCCGCCGACCGTAACAATGCCACAGAGGCTTTGTACGTCAAGGCACTGAAGAATACCTCGAACAATCCGCAGCAGGCCAACTGGCCCCTGATGATGAAGAACGTTTACTATCTGGCCTCCAACGTGGAGAAGACCAGGTTCCGCCTCGACATCAAGTACAAGAGCGACACGGCAGGTGTCTATCTGACCTATGTCCCTGACGTGAAGGATGTGACCCTGCTGAGAGGCTTGGGAGCCGACCGGCTGGACAATAACAACAAGCCGCGCCCCAATGGCTACTTCGACTTTGTGGAGGGCTACACCGTCAGCAACGGACGCGTATTCTTCCCGTCGGCAGAGCCGTTCGGCACCACGATGCGCAACTTCCTGAAGAGCAAGGGACTGACGGACGAGGCTGCCGCCAAGTATGTCTTCCAGGAACTCTACGATACCACCCGTACGGCTGCCCGCCAGATGACGAACAAGGACAAATATCTGTTGGTAGGACAGTTCAAGGGCTCGTCAGCCAATGTCATCTCGCTGGGCGCCTACAATGTGCCGCAGGGCTCGGTAGTCGTCACGGCAGGTGGCGTCATACTGAACGAGGGCTCGGACTATAGTGTGGACTATTCGGCCGGCGAGGTGACCATCCTCAACCAGAGCATCATCGACGCAGGCACTTCCGTCAGTGTGTCGCTGGAGTCGAACACGGAATATGGCATGCAGCGCAAGACGATGGTGGGCTTCAACTGGGAGTACGATTTCACCAAGAATTTCCAGATAGGCGGTACGCTGCAGCACCTCAGCGAGCAGACGCTGACATCGAAGGTGACCATGGGTTCGGAGCCGCTGAAAAATACCTTGTGGGGACTGAACATGAACTGGAAGACGGAGAGCCAGTGGCTGACGCGCATGCTCGACAAACTGCCGCTGCTGCACTGCACCCAGCCGTCGCAAATCTCCTTTACGGGCGAGTTTGCACACCTCATCGCCGGTACGGCAGGGGGCACGCAGGACAATGCTTCGTACATCGATGACTTCGAGAATGCCAAAAACGGCATAGATGTGCTGGAGCCCAAGTCGTGGACGCTGTCCAGCGTGCCTACAATGTTCCCGGAATATGCCGACAAGGACAGTGTCTCAAGCGGTTACAACCGTTCCTTGCTGTCGTGGTACACCATCGACCCTCTGTTTACCAACCGTTCGTCCTCGCTGGCACCTGCTCACATCAAGAGCGACCTCGACCAGCTCTCCAACCACTATGTGCGTGCCGTGTACGTCAGCGAGCTCTATCCTAACCGTCAGCAGTCTACCTACAGCGGTGCTACGTCGACACTGCCCGTGCTCAACCTGGCCTACTATCCTCAGGAGCGCGGCCCATACAATCTGAATACGGCTGTCAATATAGACGGAACACTTCCCAATCCGCGCCAGCGCTGGGGAGGTATGATGCGCAAACTGGATACCAACGACTTCGAGACAGCCAATGTCGAGTATATTGAGTTCTGGCTGCTCGACCCCTTCATCTATTCCTCCCAGCAGGAAGACGCTGCCGACTATGGCGGTGACTTGTACATTAATCTTGGCGAAGTCAGCGAGGACATCCTGCGCGACGGCAAGAAGTTCTACGAGAGTGGTATGCCCGTCGACGGTACCTCGTCGTTCAACAATTCACAGTGGGGACGCATTCCGGTACAGGCCACCCAGACCTATGCCTTCGCCACCACCAGCGGCTCGCGTGCCCTGCAGGATGTCGGACTCAACGGTCTGAACGACGAACAGGAGCGCAGCTATCCGGCTTATAACGCTTTCCTCAACAGTGTCAGCGTCAACGACAGTGTGCGAAGTGCCTGGAATGCCGACCCGGCAAACGATAACTACCACTACTTCCGTGGCAGTGACTTGGACGATCGCCGTGCCAGCATCCTGGAACGCTACAAGCGCATCAACATGCCACAGGGCAACTCGCCCGACAACGACCAGCAGACGGAAGGCTATGACACCTCTTATAAGACCTATCCGGACGTTGAGGATATCAACCAGGACTATACGCTGAACGAGTATGAGCGTTACTACCAGTACCATGTAAGCATCCGTCCCGAGGACTTGCGGCTGGGACATAACTATATTACGGATATCCGCGAATATACCGTAACCCTCCGCAATGGTTCGAAGGAACCTGTCAAGTGGTATCAGTTCCGTATTCCCCTGTCACAATACGAGGACAGGGTAGGGGGCATCAGCGACTTCTCCAGCATCCGCTTCATGCGTATGTTCCTCACCCAGTTCAGCAAGCCCGTCGTGCTGCGTTTCGGCTCTCTTGAACTGGTGCGTGGCGACTGGCGCATCTATAACCAACAGCTGACAGGTACGTCCAATAGCGGTACCCTGGCAGTCAGTGCCGTCAACATCGAGGAGAACAACGACAAGCGCCCCGTCAACTATGTTGTACCCCCAGGCATCTCGCGTGTCACCGACCCCTCGCAGCCACAGCTGACCGAGGCCAACGAGCAGGCACTGATGATGGTGGCCAAGAATCTGTCGCAGGGCGAGTCGAAGGCTGTCTATCGCAATACCACGCTCGATCTGCGCCGATATAAGCACATGCAGATGTTCGTACATGCTAACCACCTCATTGACGACGAAGCCTTAGGTGACGACCAACTGGCTGTCTTCGTACGTTTGGGCAGTGACTACCGCAACAACTATTATGAGTACCTCATCCCGCTGAAGCTGACCCCAGACCGTAATGACTACAATAAGTACAATCTTGAGGACTGTCGTGCCGTATGGCCGCAGGAGAACATGCTGGACATAGACCTGACGCTCTTTACCCAGCTCAAGAAGGCCCGCAACAAGGCTCGCGCACTGGGAACGGCCAGCTACACTATGGAGTTCTCGGACTACGATCCCGCCAATCCCAACAACCGCATTGCCATCATGGGTAATCCTACGCTGGGCGAGGTGAAGACCATGATGATTGGTGTGCGCAACCTGACGGGAACGATTAAGTCGGGCGAGGTGTGGGTCAACGAACTGCGTCTGCAGGAGGTGATCAACAAGGGAGGCTGGGCTGCGTCGGGCAACCTGAACGTCCAACTCTCCGATGTGGGTGCTGTCAACGTGACGGGTAAGGTCATCTCCGAAGGCTTTGGCGGATTGGAAGAGGGTGTGGCCCAGCGTACCACCGACAACTACAAGACCTATTCGGTGACCACCAATTTCGAACTGGGCAAGTTCTTCCCCGACAAGATGAAGGTGACAGCACCGCTCTACTACTCGGTGACCAAGGAAGAAACACGACCCAAGTATAATCCGCTGGATACGGATATGGAACTGGAAGACGCCCTTGATGCCGCCATCGACCAGCATGAGCGCGACAGCATTGAGAGCATTGCCGTCACCAAGACGACCACGACCAACTTCGCTCTGTCCAACGTACGCTTCGGCATCAAGACCAAGCGGCACCCCATGCCGTACGACCCTGCCAACTTCTCGTTCTCGTATAGCCATCGCAGCTCCCGTAAGTCGGGCGAGACAACAGTCTATGAACATGACGACGAGTGGCGCGGCTCCTTCAACTATAGCTATACTCCGGTCTACAAGCCGTGGGAACCCTTCAAGAAGTCCAAGTCGAAGTCGAAATGGATGCAGCTGCCCAAAGCTTTGGGACTGAACTACCTGCCTCAGAACATCACCTTCAATTCCGAGTTGCACCGTTCCTACTACGAAATGCAGGAACGAGACATGGACGACCTGGGCGGAGCAAAGCCGGCTCCGACGTGGAGCTCTACCTTCCTCTGGGACCGTGCCTTCACCCTGCGCTGGGACTTGACCAAGAACCTCCACATGAACTTCCAGTCGGGTACGCAGGCCGAAATAGAAGAGCCCAACAGCAATCTGCCCATCAACAAAGACCTCTACCCAGACCGTTACGAGGCATGGAAGGACTCAGTATGGCAAAGCATCAAGCATTTCGGTACTCCCTTGAACTATCGCCAGAACTTCACTGCCAGCTATCAGCTGCCGCTCAACAAGCTGCCTATCCTGGACTGGCTCAATGCGGATGCCTCCTATAATGCGACGTACAACTGGGTGCGTGGCTCACAACTGCAGAATGGTGCAGATCTGGGTAATACCATCTCCAACAACCGTCAGATCAACATCAACAGCAATCTGAACATGGAGACGCTCTACAACCACTTCCCCTTCCTCAAGAAGGCCAACGACCGCTTCAAGAAACCCATCGCCAAACAGAACAAACCCAGTAAGGCAAGTAAAACCAGTAAGACAAGCAAAACTAGTCCAACGAGGCCAACTGGTAAAAACAACCAACCTAACCAACCCACCAAAGAGGAAAAAGCCCTCCCCAAAAACAAAAACTCTTACGAGACCGAGTTGGCTCTGCTGCCTGACACAACATTCACCGTGACCCACAACAAGAAGTCCAAGCGACTCATCGTCACCGCCAAGACACCTGAAGGCCGTAGCTATCCTATTAAATATAAGGTGGTAGACCAGAACAAGATTGTCATCAAGGGTCGCGACTCGCTGAAGGTGAAAGTGACTGTCACCGCCAAGCCGCCCACGGAGAACGAGTGGTGGTATAAACCTGCCCAGTCGGCAGCACGCTTCCTGATGATGGTGCGCTCTATAGGCATATCATACCGCAACCAGTATGCCATGTCGCTGCCGGGATTCATGCCTAAGATTGGCGATGCCTTCGGACAGCGCACGGGAGGTGTCATGGCTCCAGGATTAGGCTTTGCCTTCGGTATGACGGGCGACTCCTTCTTGCAGCGTGCCGTTGACAATGGATGGCTGCTGACAGCAGACAGCATTGCCACACCGGCTTCCACCAACCAGACCAACGACCTGCAGGTGCGTGCCACGCTGGAGCCCATCCGCGACCTGAAGATTGACCTCAATGCTTCGCGCACGGAAACTCGTGCCCGCAACATCCAGTATATGTATAAAGGTATGCCAACCACACAGAGCGGTTCGTTTACCATGACTACCATCTCCATCTCGTCGGCCCTTGAGTCGATGGGCGATGCCAGCAACGGCTATCCGTCCAAGGTCTTCGAGAAGTTCTGCAATGCGTTGCCCGAGTATCAGGCCAAGGCTGCAGCCGCCTACGGACAGGACGTCAGTATGTATAATGCTGCGGTCATGATTCCGGCATTCCTCAATACCTATACGGGCAGTGGTGGAGGTGGTTCGCTCGACCTGTTCCCGACACTGACACGAATGCTGCCCAACTGGACTATCCGCTATTCGGGACTGTCAAAACTGCACTGGTTCAGTGAGCATTTCAAGTCGTTCAATGTCAACCACTCTTACAAGAGCATCTTCTCCGTAGGTAGCTATACCTCGGGCAGTCAGGGTGCCTCTGTGCTGGGGTGGAGCGTTCCCATGGTCAGCATCAACGAGTCGTTTGCTCCCTTGCTGGGTGTGGATGCCACGCTGAACAACAACCTTACATTGAAGGCGGAATACCGCAAGACGCGTACCATCAGCCTTTCTACCACCAGTGTACAGATCAATGAGGGCCGCTCCAACGACTGGGTATTCGGCGTAGGCTACAAGATTAGCGACTTCCGTATTTTCTCCAGTGGTGCCACCCGCAAGATCAAGAAAGCCCAGAGCGGCAGGTCTGGTAAAAATAGTCAGACCAGTCAGGCGAGCACCTCGAACAACCGCAGGTCCGGTGTCAACCACGACCTGAACCTGCGTCTCGACTTCACGCTGCGCGACCAGGCGGCTATTACCCGCGACATTGCTTCGCGTACCTCTGCGGCCAGCAGCGGCAACTCAGCGTTGAAGATCTCGTTCCTTGCGGACTATACACTGTCGCGTCTGCTCACCATGTCGTTCTACTATGACCGCCAGACCAACACCCCATTGCTATCTTCCAGCAGCTATCCCACAACAACGCAGGACTTCGGACTGTCCATGAAGTTCTCGCTGACACGATAAAACGAAATTACGGCTCACCAAAAATGAGCCGTAATCTCGTTAATAGTGACCTGCTGGGTCGCTTTTCCTTATTTCTTGTCGTAGGCGTGCAGCGGGTAGTCGGTGGTGAAGTGCAGGCCGCGGCACTCTTTACGCTCCAGGGCCCAGCGGGTGATGAGATAGCCGACATTGATCATGTTACGCAGCTCGCAGATGTCGCGGGTGGCACGGACACGCTTGAACAAACGCTCGGTCTCTTCGTAGAGCATGTCCAGACGGTCCCAGGCACGGTGCAGACGTAGGTCGGAGCGCACAATGCCGACGTAGTTGGACATAATCAGGTTGACCTCCTTCACGGACTGTGTGATGAGCACTTTCTCCTCGTTGGTCATCGTTCCTTCGTCGTTCCACTCCGGCACCTGGTCGTTCCAGTCGTATAGGTCAACATGTGCCAGCGAGTCCTTGGCAGCAGCGTCGGCATAGACCACAGCCTCGATGAGCGAGTTGGATGCCAGTCGGTTGCCACCGTGCAGGCCGGTGCATGAGCATTCGCCCAGGGCGTAGAGCCGCTGGATGGAGGACTGACCGTTCAGGTCGACCTTGATGCCGCCGCACATATAGTGTGCTGCAGGGCGCACGGGTATGTAGTCAGTAGTGATGTCGATGCCGATGCTGAGGCACTTTTGGTAGATGTTGGGGAAGTGGTGGCGCGTCTCGGCAGCATCCTTGTGGGTGACGTCCAGACAGACATGGTCCAGACCGTGAATCTTCATCTCCTTGTCAATGGCGCGAGCCACAATGTCGCGTGGAGCCAGACTGAGGCGCTCGTCATACTTCTCCATGAAAGTCTCGCCATTGGGCAGCTTCAGAATGCCACCATATCCACGCATGGCCTCGGTGATGAGGTAGGCGGGGTGCGTCTCCTTGGGATTGTGGAGCACCGTAGGGTGGAACTGCACAAACTCCATGTCGGCTACGGTACCCTTGGCGCGATATACCATGGCGATGCCGTCGCCTGTGGCAATGACGGGGTTTGACGTGGTCAGGTAGACGGCTCCACAGCCGCCGGTACACATGACGGTGACCTTCGACAGATAGGTGTCTACTTTTTGGGTATTTGGGTTCAGTACGTAGGCACCATAGCACTGTATGTTGGGCGAACGTCGTGTGACGCGGACGCCCAGATGGTGCTGGGTAATGATTTCTACGGCGAAATGGTTCTCCTTGACATCAATGTCTGGACATGCTCTGACGGCCTCCATCAGTCCGCGTTGGATCTCTGCACCGGTGTCGTCGGCATGGTGCAGAATGCGGAATTCTGAGTGGCCGCCCTCGCGGTGCAGGTCGAAGTCACCATTCTCCTTACGGTCGAAGTTGACACCCCACTTCACTAACTCCTCAATCTGAGTGGGAGCGTTCCTGACCACCTGCTCGACAGCAGCACGGTCGGAGATATAGTCACCGGCAATGATGGTGTCGGCAATATGCTTGTCAAAGGTGTCCACTTTCATGTTGGTCACCGACGCTACACCACCCTGGGCGAAGCTGGTGTTGGCCTCGTCCAGTCCTGCCTTACAAATCATACACACACGGCCCTTGTGGGCACGGGCCACCTTCAGTGCATAGCTCATACCAGCTACACCTGCTCCTATGATGAGAAAATCGTACTTGTAAACCATTGTTTTTAAGTTATTGCGTGCAAAAGTACAAATTATTTTTGTAATTTTGCACACGATTATGAAGAAATATCTGCTTTTATTGATTTCGTGGGGCGTTTTTGCTTCGGTTGCAGCGCAGGACTTGCTGCGTGGACGGCTTGACTCGTTGCTATGCGACCCCATGTTTGAAACCTCTCAAGTGGGGCTCATGGTCTACGACCTGACAGCTGACTCGGCACTTTTCACGTATAATCACCGCCAGCTGATGCGTCCGGCATCGTGCATGAAACTGGTTACTGCCATTACGGCTCTCGACCAGCTTGGGGCCAACTATGACTACCAGACACGCATCTACATGACGGGTAATGTCAACGACTCGACACTGGAGGGTAATATCTATTGTGTAGGTGGCTTCGACCCGACGCTGACCATCGACGACGTGGCTGTGCTGGCAAACTGTGTCAGTAGGTTGGGCATTGACAGCATCCATGGTCTGATAGTTGCCGACCGCACCATGAAGGAGGCGCTGGACTATGGCGAGGGCTGGTGCTGGGATGATGAAAATCCCATGCTGAACGCACTGAGCATCGGGTGTAAGTACAATTTCCTCGAGACCTTTGCCGAGGAGGTGGCCCGTGCCGGTATCAATCTGGAGCGTGTGCAGCTCACGGAGGGACGTGTACCACAGAATGCCCAACTGATAGCTACCTTTCGCCATAATATCTCTCAAATACTGGACCGTATGATGAAGAAGAGCGACAACTTCTATGCGGAGTCCATGTTCTACCAGACGGCTGCGTCTGCCCGAAAAGGCTTGGCTCGCGCCAGGGATGCCCGTGACATTACCAAACGGCTCATCGCCCGTCTCGGCTTGGGTGACAATCCCTACAAGATTGCTGACGGATCAGGACTGTCTTTGTATAATTATGTCAGTACCGAGTTGCTCTGCACGTTGCTGCGTCATGCCTGGCGTTCGCCCAGCATTCAAGACGCCCTGCTGCCGTCACTGCCTATTGCCGGTGTGGACGGTACGCTGAAGGACCGCATGAAGAAAACCTCTGCCCAGGGCAATGTCCGTGCGAAGACGGGCACGGTGACGGGCATCTCCAGTCTGGCGGGCTACTGCACGGCAGCCAACGGCCACCAGCTCTGCTTTGCCATCATCAACCAGGGCATTATGCGTGCTGCTGCGGGTAAGGCTTTCCAGGACCGTGTATGCAAAGTGTTGTGTGACTATGAATAAATTGACTAAATACATCCTGCTGGTTGTGGTATGTGTCATCATACCCTCTGCGCTGGTGTGGAACTTCCTGCCCTCGATGCTGGGCGACTATCCCAAGGTCTATAGCATCGTCCATCGCGTGACAGCCATCTACATCACCGTCGTCGTGACGTGGTTGCTCATCAGCTTTGCCAATACGTTCAGGAGTCTGGGCGAGCATCATAACGTGCCACATCAGCAATACCTGAACTCGTTTATCAGTGTGCTGAAGATAGTGCTCATCTTCATTGCCGTCATTGTGGTCATAGCCATCATCCTCAACAAAGACCCGTCTACACTCATAGCAGGACTGGGTGCTGCGTCTGCCATCCTCATGCTGGCTTTCCAGGACACCATCAAGGGACTTGTGGCAGGTATCCGCCTGACATCCAACAATATGCTGTCCATTGGCGACAGAATCACCCTCCCTTCTGCGAGCATTGATGGCATCGTGGAGGAGATTATGCTGACCACCGTCAAGGTGCGCAACTTCGACAATACCATCATCACTATCTCACCCCAGACACTCGTCGACGGCTCGTTCCAGAACTGGAAGGGCATGAAGGAGAAAGTAGGTCGCAAGGCTGTGCGCAAGGTCTTTTTCGACTTCCGAAGCATCGTGGCTGGCGAGGATGGCGTGGTTAATCTGACGCGCTATCGGGAACACATGGAAGAGTGGCTTAAGAAACATCACATGGTGCTGAAGGACAACATGATCTTGGTGCACCAACTGGACGCCACCCCCACGGGATTGCCCTTGGAGTTTGTCTTCTGGCTGAACACACAAGACGTGTTGCCCTTCGAACACGCCATATCAGAAATCATGGAGTACGCTTACGCTGAGGCCAACACCTATGGATTGCGTATCTATCAGCAATTTCCAGAACAATAGACAATGAGTTTCACCACCACTATCCTCCAGTGGTTCCGCGAGAACGGACGTGACTTGCCTTGGCGAGAGACACGAGACCCTTATGCCATCTGGCTGTCGGAGATTATCCTGCAACAGACGCGCATCGAACAAGGCCGACCCTATTGGGAGCGTTTCATGCGCCGCTGGCCTACTGTGCAGGACCTGGCTGCGGCTTCGGAGGATGAGGTGTTGCGCGAGTGGCAGGGGCTGGGCTACTACAGTCGTGCCCGCAACCTGCACGCAGCAGCCCGCCAGATTGTCGCCAGTGGAGGTTTCCCCTCCACGATAGCAGGCATCAAGGCCCTGAAGGGAGTAGGCGACTACACCGCTGCCGCTATCGGGAGTTTTGCTTTCGGCTTGCCGGCAGCCGTGGTAGACGGCAATGTCTATCGCGTTCTGGCCCGCCACTACGGCATAGCCACCCCCATCAATACCACCGAGGGCAAAAAGGAGTTTTCAGCTCTTGCTCAGTCTTTACTCCCTCAGTCCTCCTCCCTCAGCCTTCAGCCTTCAGCTCTCAGTTCCCTCACCTCTGACTACAACCAAGGCTTGATGGACTTCGGTGCGACGTTCTGCACCCCGCAGTCGCCGCAGTGTCCGCAATGCCCGCTGCAGGAAACTTGTGTGGCATTCCGCGAGGGTCGCGTCTCGGAACTTCCTGTCAAGCAACGTACGCTCAAAGTCAAGGAACGTCACTTCTCTTATATATATATAAGTTGTAATGGCTATACGGCCATCCACCGTCGTCCTGCTGGCGACATCTGGCAGGGACTGTACGAACCCCTGCTCATTGATCATGGACAATGGACAATTGATAATTGGGCAGCGCAGAATAATTGTCAATTATCCATTGTCAATTGTCAATTACTTGCCAAGAACGTCAAGCACGTGCTAACCCACCGCATCCTCTATGCCGACTTCTGGCTGTGGGAAACAAAGGAACGGCCTGAGTTGCCTGACGACTACTTTTGGATACACGAGTCAGACATCGTCGACTACGGCATCCCCCGTCTTGTCGAAATCCTTCTCGAGTCCCTCAGCCTTGAACCTTGAACCGCGGCAAAGCCGCATTGATAAGGGCATGTTATTGGGCAATAAGGGCATGTTATTGCAAACTTTTGATGTTTTATAACAGATCTTTGTGACGCTGCAACTACTCATGGCACGGGTGCTGAGTAGTTACCCACGCAACGGAACCCATTAAATAACGTTAAAACAACCGAAAATTTGGAGGTTCATGGAAAAAGAGTTACCTTTGTACGCAATTTAGCGAATATGGAGAAAGTAAACATTGCCATCTTTGTGTCGGGAAGCGGCACTAATTGTGAGAACCTAATCCGTTGTTTCAAGGATTCCGAACGTGTCCGTTGCGCTCTTGTGGTCAGCAACAAACCTGATGCCTATGCCCTTGTCCGTGCCACCAATCTCGGTGTACCGATAGCAGTAGCTCCCAAGGCACAGCTCAACGATGCCGACTTCATGATGCCTCTATTGCGTCAGTACGGCATCGACTTCATTGTCCTGGCTGGATTCCTGCCGCTGGTGCCTGACTTCCTGATTGACGCCTATCCTCGCCGCATCGTCAACATCCATCCAGCCCTGTTGCCCAAGTATGGTGGCAAGGGCATGTGGGGACATCATGTTCATGAGGCTGTCAAAGCCGCCGGTGAGGCAGAGACGGGTATGACCGTCCACTGGGTCACACCCGTCTGCGATGGTGGTGAGATTATCGCCCAGTACCGCTGTGCGCTCAGTCCAGACGATACCGTTGACGACATCGCCGAAAAGGAACACCAGTTGGAAATGAAATATTTCCCCCAGGTGGTAGAACAGGTGCTTAAAGAAACTTTCGGATGGTGATTACTTCTTTTTGAAGTAGTCGTTATACATTTTAATAGCAAAGACAATGCTGCTGCATATGGCTGTGATGAGGTTGGTCAGAAAGAGTGACCAAATAATTTCGGGCTTATGCAGCAGTCCTTGTAACATGAAACAGATGGCACCGATGGTCATCATCAAGAAGGTGGGCAGTGCGATGCCATCTGTTTTTTGTGTACGAATGGTCTTGATTGCTTGAGGCAGATATCCGAGTATCATCGCCACACTGGCGATGATACCACAGATTTCATATATCGAGCTTTGTTGCATACCTTTTATTCTGCTTCTTCAGAAGTCTCGGCAGCACGGAAGCTGGCGAGGTCCTCTGCTTTGAACATGTCAATATAGGCAGCATGACCCATGATTTCCTCAGTTGCCATGCGAACATATACGTTAGCACTCTTTTCGAAGAGTTCGGGAGCCTTTGTAGCGTCGCGGAGCATGAGAATAGACATGACCAGTTCGGCAGTCATGTTGTACAGACGGCGAGCCAGGAAGTCTTGAGCCTCCTGATTGTCGAGAGCCTTTACCTTGGCAAGTGCATTCTCGTAAGTCTGGATGAGTGAAGCAACACGTGCAGCCATCGGCTTCAGCGACTCGCTCACCTCAAGGTTCTCAAGCATCTCCTTAATGTTATTCAGCATGGTGCCATTGGTGATGTAACGGATGGCTGCCACCACCTGCAATTGGGTTGTACCTTCGTAGATGGAGAAAATGCGGGCATCGCGGAACAGACGCTGGCTCTTGTACTCCATGATGAAGCCTGAGCCACCGTGAATAGAGATGGCGTCGTAGGCATTTTGGTTGGCGTACTCAGAGTTCATACCCTTGGCAAGTGGCGTGAAGGCATCAGCCAGACGCTGATATTTCTTCAGTTCTTGTTTCTCCTCGGGAGTCAGTTTGCGGTCGCGCTCAATGTCTTCCAGACACTTATAGACATCCACATAGCAAGCAGTCTCGTACAACAGTGAACGACCTGCATCGAGCTTGGCCTTCATGCGAGACAGCATGTCATAGACAGCGGGGAAGTTGATGATCTTGTCACCAAACTGCTGGCGCTCCTTAGCGTAAGCCAGCCCCTCGTTGTAAGCCTCCTGCTCAACACCAACAGACTGTGCGGCTATACCCAGACGGGCACCGTTCATCAGGGCCATCACATACTTGATAAGACCCAGACGCGTGCTACCGCAGAGCTCTGCCTTCGCATTCTTATAGGTCAGCTCACAGGTGGGTGAACCGTGGATACCCAATTTGTGCTCGATGTGACGAACATCAACACCGCCCTGGCGCTTGTCGTAGATGAACATGGACAGACCACGTCCGTCCTTGGTGCCTTCTTCAGAACGAGCCAGCACGAGGTGGATGTCGCTATCACCATTGGTGATGAAACGCTTCACACCGTTCAGGCGCCAGCAGTTCTCCTTCTCGTCGAAGGTGGCCTTCAGCATGACGCGCTGCAGGTCAGAACCGGCATCGGGCTCTGTGAGGTCCATACTCATGCCCTCACCAGCGCAAACGCGGGGGATATACTTCTGGCGCTGCTCCTCGCTACCGAACTCATACAGGGTGTCAATACAGCTCTGCAGGCTCCAGATGTTCTGGAAACCGGCATCGGCAGCAGAAATCATCTCAGAGAGCATAGAGAACACAGCGTTAGGCAGGTTCAGACCGCCGTAACGACGGGGCATACTTACACCCCACAGACCAGCCTTGCGGGTGGCGTCGAGGTTCTCGTAAGTCTTAGAGGCGTAGATCATACGACCGTTCTCAAGGTGCGGACCTTCCAGGTCAACAGCCTCAGAGTTTGGCTCGATGATATTGGCAGCCACGTCGCCGGTGATGTCGAGAATCTGCTTGTAGTTCTCAATAGCATCGCCCAGGTCAACAGGGGCGTAGTCATATTCCTTCGCATCAGCGAAACCCTTTTCTTTCAGCTCAACGATACGAGCCATCAGGGGGTGGTTCAAGTAGAACCCGATCTCAGGATGATCGCTATAATAGTTTACCTCCTCAACGGTACCAACGATTACATAGTCGGCAATGCGGTTGATAGGAGCATCGGGATCGCTGTTGACAGAGATGATGATACCAGAGTCCTGCATACCAGCGATGTGCTGAATCTGACCAGAGATACCACAGGCGATATACACCTTCGGGTGAACGGTGACACCCGTCTGACCAATCTGGCGGTCGTGGTCCAACCAGCCTGCATCGACAGCAGCACGAGAACCACCAACCTCACCATGGAGAACCTTAGCCAGCTGGAACAGCATGTCGAAGTTCTCCTTCGAGCCCATACCGTAACCACCTGCCACCACAATGGGCGCACCCTTCAGATTGTGTTTAGCAGCCTGCACCTCGTGGGTCAGTACCTTCACGACATAAGCCTCGGGGCTTACATACTTGCTGACCTCAGGATAAACTACCTCACCCTTAGCCTTGCCCTCGTAGATAGCCTTCTGCATGACACCACTACGAACGGTTGCCATCTGAGGACGATGATCGGGGTTGACGATGGTTGCCACGATGTTGCCACCGAAGGCGGGACGAATCTGATAGAGCAGGTTCTCGTAGACCTTACCCGCTTTCTTGTCTTCGTACGGACCAATCTCAAGCTCTGTGCAGTCAGCAGTCAGACCAGAGGTCAGCGATGATGACACACGGGGACCGAGGTCGCGACCTATGACGGTAGCACCCATCAGACAAATCTGTGGCTGTTCCTCTTTGAAGAGGTTCACGAGGATATCAGTGTGGGGAGCAGAAGTATAGGGGAACAGATCCTTGCCGTCGAAGACAAACAGTTTGTCGACACCGTAAGGCAGAATCTGATCCTCCACTTTGCCCTTGATGCCTGTACCGGCTACAACAGCGTGAAGCTCCACTTTCAATTCATTGGCGAGCTTGCGACCCTTGGTCAGCAACTCCTGAGATACTTCCTGTACCAGAGTACCTTCTATTTCGCAATATACAAATACGTTGTTCATAATTCTCTGAATGATAGATTTCTGTCACGGCTCAGCCATTCAAGCGAGCTTGATGGCTTTCGCTGCTCCGGAAATTCATATCTCAATTAACCAATAATCTTCTCTTCCAACAATTCTTTGATCATACCCTCAATGTCAGCATCAGAAGCCGTCAAAGTTTTCGACTCCTTAGCCTGGAACACGATGTTCTTGACTGCCTTTACCTTTGTGGGAGAGCCGGCCAGGCCACACTGGTTGACGTCACCATCCACGTCGGCTACTGACCACTGGTTCAGTGTCAGTTCGGGACGCTCGTCGTATAGATAGTCGTAGGGAGTACCCTCTGCAGGACGTTCCATGGGACAGGTGGCACGCTTATATTTCATGACCAGCTTGGCGTTCTGGGGACGACAGGGAGCTGCACTTCCATTTACAGTAATCACAACGGGCAGCGGAGCTTCTACAGTCTCCACGCCTCCGTCAATGACGCGGCGGATGAGTGCCTTGCCGTTCTCAACCTTCAGAATTTCCTCTGCATAGGTTACCTGATTGAGTCCCAGTTTCTGAGCCACCTGCGGACCTACCTGGGCGGTATCACCGTCGATAGCCTGACGGCCGCCAATCACAATATCTACCTCGCCAATCTTCTTGATGGCGGTAGCCAGAGCGTAAGAGGTAGCAAGGGTGTCGGCACCAGCAAACAAACGGTCGGTCAGCAACCAACCTGTATCTGCACCACGATAAAGTCCCTGACGGATAATTTCACCTGCACGTGGAGGACCCATCGTGAGGATTCCAACTGTAGAGCCAGGATTCTGCTCCTTCAGACGAAGGGCTTGCTCCAAGGCGTTCAAATCTTCTGGATTGAAGATAGCGGGTAGGGCAGCACGATTCACCGTTCCTTCGGCGGTCATGGCATCCTTACCCACATTACGGGTGTCTGGCACTTGTTTGGCCAGCACAACAATCTTTAAAGCCATATTATTTAATAATGTATAATATTGAAATTTCGAAATTTCTCATAAATCGCCTGCAAAGGTACGTTTTTTTGCGCACACAGCCAAATAAAATGCACAAAAACCACCTTCTTGTGCACAAACCTGGCATTTTGTGCAAACCAAATTCTGCATTTCTCTCATTTTTCCGTAACATTTCCTTTGGAGAAGTTACTTTCATTCGGAAATGAAAAGAAAAGCAAGCTTTCCTTTTGCATTTCTCTCATTTTTCCGTAACTTTGCAGGCATGATAGACCGTGCTACAGTCGATAAGATTATGGATGCCGTCAACATCGTAGATGTCGTAGGCGAGTTTGTTAACCTGCGCAAGGCGGGGGTTAACTACAAGGGACTTTGTCCTTTCCACGATGACAAGACACCGTCGTTTATGGTGTCTCCAGCCCGTCAGATTTGCAAATGCTTTGCCTGTGGCGAGGGTGGCAATGCTGTCAACTTCCTGATGAAGCATGAGCAGATTACCTATCCCGAGGCCCTGCGTTGGCTGGCAAAGAAGTACAATATCGAGATTCAGGAACGTGAGCTCACTGACGATGAAAAACGCGAACAAAGCGAGCGCGAATCGATGTTTGTAGTCAACGAATGGGCTTGTCAGTATTTCCATGAAATTCTGAAGAACGATGTGGATGGTATGGCTATCGGCAAGCAGTACTTCCGCAGTCGTGGAATCCGTGACGACATCATCGAGAAATTCCAGCTGGGTTTCTCGCTAACCAAGCGTGACGCACTGGCGAACGAGGCACACCGCAAAGGTTTCAAGGACGAGTTTCTGGTAAAGACGGGATTATGTATTATCAACGAGCATGGCATTTATGACCGTTTTGCAGGGCGTGCCATGTTCCCCTGGCTGAATGTCAGCGGTAAGGTGGTGGCCTTTGGAGGTCGTAAGCTCGATGCAGCCACCAAAGGTGTGCAGCAGAAGTACGTCAACTCGCCCGATTCGGAGATCTACCACAAGGAACGCGAATTGTATGGTATTTATCAGGCAAAGAAAGCCATCGCCAAGGAAGACTGCGTCTATATGGTCGAAGGCTACACCGACGTTATTGCCATGCACCAGTGTGGTCTGGAGAATGTCGTAGCCAACTCAGGTACGGCCCTTTCCGTTTTCCAAATCAAGTTGCTGCGCCGATTCACTCAGAATATAGTATTGCTCTATGACGGTGACGAAGCTGGTATCCATGCCGCCATGCGTGGAACGGACATGCTGTTGCAGGAAGGTATGAACATTAAAGTGCTGCTCCTCCCCGACGGTGACGATCCAGACTCGTTTGCCCGGAAGCATACTGCCCAGCAGTTCAAGCAGTATATCGAAGACCATCAGACGGACTTCATTCAGTTTAAGACCGAGTTGATGTTGAAGAATGTCAAGGATCCCATCAAACGTGCAGAAGCTATCAACAGCATTGTGCGCTCAGTGAGTGTCATCCCTGACCCCATAGTCCGTGCCACTTATATTACCGAATGTGCCCGTAGGTTGGACGTGGACGAACGTACGCTTATCAGTCAGACTAACAAGTATATTGCAGGTGACCGTGAGGAACAGCGTAAAGAGCAAGAGCGGCAGGAGGCAAGAGCGGAAAGGCTGGATGCCACAGGAGCGGCACAGCAACAGGCGACGCCTCTCACCTCTCAATTCTCACCTCTTACCTCTGGTAATGAGGTTGAGCGCCTGCTGGTGCAGAACATTGTCCGCCACGGACATGAGATTATATTTCCTGGGTTGGAAGCAGAAGACGGTTCTACCATCGACCTCAATGTGGCACAGTATATCGGCTATGACCTTGGACAAGATGGTCTCCAATTCTCCAACGAGCTCTATAACCAGATTCTGCAGGAAGCAGTAGAGCATGCTACTGATGAAGGGTTCCAGGCCGATCGCTACTTCATGCAGCATCCTGATCCACAAATCAGTCAGCTGGCAGCCTCCTTAGGTATAGACCGTCATCAGCTCAGCGAGAGTTTTAAGAAAGAATACACCACAGCCGACCTGCAACAGAAGATTCAGCACCTTATCCTTGACTTCCGTATGGATATTGTCAACCAACGGCTGAAGGAGATTCAGCGACAATTGAAGACGATGGGCTCCCAGATAGACCGTGAACAGTTGAAAAAGCTGATGGACGAGTACAAGGATACACAGGAGTTGCGTAATGCGTTGGCTAAGCAACGCGGTAGTGACGTTATAGTTTAGAATCATGTAAAGAGAACAGAGGATGGAAGGACTGTTTTATATCATAGGCATGACGTTGCTGTGGGGTGTCATAGCCCTGTCAGTCATCCACGTCGTAATGGACAACCGGCAACCTGCCAAGACGATGGCTTGGGTGCTGGTTATCCTTTTCCTGCCTTTGATAGGTGTCGTGTTCTATCTCTTCTTTGGCATGAATCACCGTCGTGAACGGTTGGTCAGTCAGCGCTCCCTCGACCAGTTGTCCAAGCGTTCCATGCTGGGCTTTGTCGAACAGCAGGACCTTCGTGTCCCTGACGCCCATAAACCGATGGTTGACCTCTTTATCAATCAGAATCTCTCGCTGCCGTTCAAGGATAATACCGTCGACATCATGACTGACGGCTATGCTTTCTTGCCAGAGTTATTGCACGACATCGCTTCTGCTACCCATCATATTCACATCGATATGTATATTATCGAAGATGATGCTTTTGGAAACTTGGTGGCAGATGCCCTCATAGACAAAGCTCGTGAAGGTGTGTGTGTCCGTGTCATCTACGACGATGTGGGCTGTTGGAAGGTTAGGCGCAGCTTCTTTGAGCGTATGCGTGAAGAGGGTGTTGAGATACATTCCTTCCTTCCTGTTCACTTCCCCACATTCACTTCGAAGGTGAACTACCGCAACCACCGCAAGCTGATTGTCATAGATGGTAGGGTAGGCTATGTCGGAGGTATGAATATAGCCAAACGCTATGTCTCGACGTCGTGGCGCGACACGATGTTGCGTGTGACGGGAGGTGTCGTCTACTCTTTGCAACGGGCTTTCCTTGTAGACTGGTATTTCGTTGACCGTACACTCATTACCAACCGCGTTTACTATCCTCAACTTTCAAATCAGAACGCTCAACTTCCTAACAATAACTGCCTGGCACAACTCGTTACCAGCGGACCTACAACCCCTTATCCTGAAATCATGCAGGGCTACGTCCGTGCTATCACTGCTGCCCGTCGCTATATTTATATCGAAACACCTTACTTCCTGCCCAACGAACCCGTACTCTTTGCCCTGAAGACGGCAGCTATGACAGGCATTGATGTCTGCCTGCTCTGTCCGCGCCACTCTGATGCTCGATTCACGGAGTGGGCGTCGCGCAGCTATCTCCGTGAACTCCGTGAGGCGGGTGCCCGTGTTTGTCTTTACGAACCGGCTTTCCTGCATTCCAAGTTGATGGTCATTGACGATGCACTCTCTACCTGTGGCTCTACGAATCTTGACTTCCGTTCCTTTGAGAATAACTTTGAGTCCAACATCTTTATCTACGACGAAGGAACAGCCCTGCGACTGAAAAAGGTGTTCCTCGACGACCTGTCTCAGAGCATCTCTCTTGATGATGTTCCTTCCTGGATGCACCCGAAGTTCGTTCAACACCTGTGGGAAAGCTTTACTCGTCTGCTTTCGCCGTTGCTCTGATAGCAATGCCGCACTCAGACCTTCAGATTGGAGAACAAGGTGAAGTTGACACTACCGTATTGGCGGTGCTCAATGAAGTGTGGATGTTGTGAGAAATCGTGGTCTTTGCCGTGTTCAAAGACAAAGATGCCGTCGTCTTTCAATAGCTGTTTGTCGAATATCAGGTCTGGTATCTGGGCCAGTTCCTTCAGTGCATAGGGTGGGTCGGCAAAGATGAAGTCGAACTGCTGGCGGCATGACTTCAAAAACCGGAACACATCACCCCTGATTGGAATGCAGGAGTTGTCGTTCAGCTTCTTGATGCAATCCTGGATGAAACGATGGTGGTCCCGGTCCAGTTCAACGCTGACTACCCGCTGGCAACCCCGTGAAATCAGTTCCAGTGAGATGCTGCCGGTGCCAGAGAACAGGTCCAATGCTTCGCAGCCGTCGAAGTCGATATACTGTCCCAATACGTTGAAGATGTTTTCCTTGGCAAAGTCTGTTGTGGGCCGTGCCTTGAACGAACGCGGTATATCGAAATGCCGCCCCTTGTATTTCCCTGTGATGATACGCATAATAATTCAATATCTCATGACGAAGCCGCCCTCTGAACTCAGTCAGAGAATAGCTCAATTTTTTAATATGAAGAGCATTAGGTCGTAAGGCATACCCTCTATCTGAGTGACCGAAGCACGGTTGAACTCACCCGACGGGTTGGTGATAAAGACCCGTTTTACATAGCGGCGTGCCTCTTCCGTCACTTGCTCGCGTTCGGGCAGGTTGCCACACAGGTGCAGCTCGTCCTCACGAGGCTCCATCCCAAGCTGTTTCCAAGCCGAGAGCAGATAATATAAGGCATCGTTGGGATCGTTGCCGATAGCGTAGGAGTTACAGAACTTAAAGCGGTTCTGCTGAAAACAGAACACCTCTACACGGTGATCGTGAAAGTAGCCATACAACTTCTGGTGAACACCTGTGAAACTCTTCTGGTACAGATGGTTCCAGACTGGTGCTACGGCTGGTATCAGACTGAGGTTGTTGAACCGCTCGGTGAGAACTTGTCGCAAATCACGATGGATGGTAAACAAGGCCACCGCATTGAGACTGGGCAGAACGTAGCTAACCACCGTCATTCCTTCCAAACGGGTAAAGGTGTGTCCGTATAGTTCCTCTTGCTCGTCCTTGTTGTATAGGTCTGACGGCATCATCAGTACAGGCGAGTCCACCATCACGGCTACGTGCTGGTAGTCGGCGTCCAGCACAGGTGTGTTGCGCAGAGCTTCGCGCATGTTAGCTGCCATCGAGATGCTGCTCTTCAGCGCATAGCGCTCATAGTTAACCTGGCCAGCCCCTGTCGTTGTGAACGAGAGGCTACCCGGACTTATGCGGATGATGAGTCGTTCTCCCCTTGGGAGTGTGGCGTTGCGAGGATTGCTCATTTGTCAAGTATGCTCAGCACGCACAGCACCGCCAATGCGGCGCAAACCAGTGCCAAGACAATATTGGTTTTCTGGATGTTCGTCATTTCGTCTGCAAAGATAATGCTTTTTTCGGAAAAATGATTAACTTTGCACCTAAATATGATTACCGACGAGTTAAAATATCGCATCCGTGAGGCTTTTGGCCATGTGCCGACAGCAGAGCAGGAACAAGCTATAGAGACCTTTGCTCTCTTTATGACAGACCGTCTGGAACATGCCGTCATGGTGATGCGTGGCTCGGCAGGAACAGGAAAGACCACGTTGGCAGCAGCCATTGTCCGTGCCATGCTGTCGTTGAAACAACAGATGGTGCTCATGGCCCCTACGGGACGTGCTGCCAAGGTGTTCTCGCTGTATGCTGACCATGCGGCCTATACCATCCATCGGCGCATCTATCGGCAGAAATCGTTAGAGGGTGGCTTTGACCTGAATTACAATTCGGCCCACGACACGCTGTTTATTGTCGATGAGGCTTCGATGATCAGTCGTGACGGTTTGCTTGATGATCTTATCCGGTTTGTCTATAACGAACGTAATTGCCGGTTGCTTCTGATAGGCGACCGGGCTCAGCTGCCCCCCGTTGGCGAGGAAGAGAGTCCGGCACTGATGTCAGAGGTGCTGAGACTCTATGGCTTGCACGTCCATGAGTGTGACTTGAACGAGGTGCTACGCCAGAGTCAGGAGTCTGGTATTCTTTACAATGCAACAGTGGTCAGACGTCTGATGTCTGATGGATGTTGCGAGTTACCTCAGATCCGCTTTGCCGGTTTCCAGGACATCCGATTGGTGACGGGCAACGACCTCATTGACGAACTGGGCAGCAGCTACTCGCGGGTGGGGATGGATGAAACGATGGTCATCACGCGTTCCAACAAACGGGCAAACATCTACAACCAGGGCATCCGCAATAGGGTGCTCGATCGCGACGAGGAACTCTGCTCGGGTGACTTGCTGATGATAGTGAAGAACAATTATTACTGGATTAAAAGTGAGCTGCCAACAGTCAATGGTCATCAGCCAATGGCATTCATTGCCAATGGCGACCGTGCCGTAGTCCGTCGGGTGCGCCACGTTCAGGAACTATATGGCTTCCGCTTTGCCGAGGTTACCATGACATTCCCGGATTATGACTCTATGGAGTTGACGGCTATCGTATTGCTCGACACCCTGACCTCAGAGGCTCCGGCACTGACGGCAGAGCAGCAAGAACAGTTGTTTAACAATGTCTTGGAAGACTATGCCGATATTCCCCTGAAGCAGGACCGGATGAAGAAGATGAAGGAAGACCGCTACTATAATGCCCTGCAGGTGAAGTTTGCCTATGCTGCCACCTGTCACAAGGCACAGGGCGGTCAGTGGGAACACGTATATGTGGACCAAGGCTACATGACTGATGACATGCTGACACCTGACTACATCCACTGGCTCTATACCGCTTTCACACGTGCTACGGAACGCCTCTATCTGGTCAATTGGCCAAAAACACAGACGGAAGATGCGGAAGTTTCAGAATAAATGATTACCTTTGCAGTGATGATGATTGTATTATATATTTTAATAGGTATAGCGGTAGGAGCCTTGGCGCTCTATTTCGTGATGAGTCCCAAGGTGGCCCAGATGACCGTAGAGTTGGCGCGCAAGGAAACTGAGATGAACCTCTTGGGCCAACAACGTAAGGTCGAACAGCAGCAGGCAGAGGAACGCTTTTCCGAGCAGCTGCGTTTGCAGCGCGAACAGTCTGCCGACCAGTTGCGAGCTCAGCGTGAGCAGTTTGATGAACAGTTGAAAACTACCAAGGAACAGCTGCACGTCATGGCCCGGCAGCTGATGGATGCCCAGGCCCAGCGGCTGAAGGAGGAAAACCGCGAACAGATGGGGACCATCACCCAGCCTCTGAAGGACGCTATCACGGAGATGCGCAAGGCCATTAGTGACAATACCAAGGACCATACGGAACAGACGGCATCACTGAAAGAACAACTGCGACTGATGATGGAAACGGGGCGCGAAATGAGTGAGAAAGCCGAGGGACTGGCTAACGTATTGCGTCGTGACAACAAGGTCAGTGGCAATATGGGCGAAATCATCCTGGGCGACCTGCTGGCATCCCAAGGTCTGACCGAGGGCATACACTATGATGTACAGGCCCGTCTGCGCGACGAGCAAGGACGTCCGATGAAGAATGACGATACCGGGCGCGAGATGCAGCCTGATGTCATCCTGCACTATCCACAGGGACAGGACGTGGTCATCGACTCCAAGGTGTCATTGGTGGCATATCAGCGTTATGTCAATGCTGAGACACCCGAGGAGAAGGAACGTGCCCTGCAGGAACACATCAAGTCAGTCCGGGCGCACGTCACCGAACTGGCACGCAAGGACTATTCGAAGTATATCAAGCCCCCGCGCGAGGCAGTAGACTTCGTCATCATGTTTGTTCCCTTCGAGTCGTCGCTGCAGTTGGCACTGGTCAATGACCCGTCGCTATGGCGCGAGGCTTTTGAACGCAAGGTGTTCATTACGGGCGAACAGAACTTGTTGGGCATCCTGCACATGATACATATTGCATGGGTGCAGAACCAGCAGGCCGAGAACCAGGAACGCGTGTTTGGTGTGGCAGAACAGCTACTGGACCGTCTGGGTGACTTCATTCAGCGCTACCAGAAGGTAGGCGAGCAACTGGAACAGGTGCGCAAGGCCTACGACTTCTCCGTCAACAAGCTGAACGAGGGGCGCCAAAGCGTGGTACAGAAAGCCAACGAACTGAAGCAGCTCGGTGCCAAGGAGAATCCCAACCGTCGCATACCCCAGACTACCGACTCCTTAGAGATATCCTCAGAGCATGATCTATTTGAATGACAATCTGGAGAGTTTTGACTTCGAGGCTTCCCTGCCTTTGTTGTCAGCACAGCGCCGTGAACAGGCTCTGCAGTTTCGTTATGAACTGGGGCGCAAGACGTGTGCAGCAGCCTATCTGCTGTTGCGTGAGGGACTGCAAAAGGAGTATGGCATCACGGAACCGCCCGTGTTCGAATATGGTGAACACGGCAAGCCCATGATTGCCGGACATCCCGACATCCACTTCAACTTGAGTCATTGTCGCGAAGCCGTCCTGTGTGTGGTCAGCGACCGCCCTGTGGGATGCGATGTGGAGAGCATTCGTGAGTTTCATGAGTCGTTGGTGCGCTACACCATGAATGATGCTGAAGTACGGCAGATAGAGCAGGCTCCACACCCAGCTGCCGAGTTCATCCGCCTGTGGACCATGAAGGAGGCTGTGCTGAAACTCAGTGGTGAGGGCATCCGTGACGACCTGAAGTGTGTCTTGCAGGGTAAAGATGGTTTCCAGACGGTGGTGAATCAGGAAAAAAACTATATTTATTCGATTGTTTACTGATTTTTTGTTACCTTTGCCGACAGAAACTTATAAACTAAAAACTCAATAACGTATGAAATTAGACGGAAGACGCGAAAGCTCGAATGTGGAAGATCGCCGTGGTATGAGCGGTGGAACCAAGGCCGGTATGGGTATCGGTGGTATTATCATTGTGGCGCTGATGGCATGGCTGACGGGTGGTAACCCGCTGGAGGCTGTAATGCAGCAAGTGGCAGAAAACGGTGGACTGGGTTCGTTGACGGGAACAAATACCGAGGTGAACGAGGGCCAGCGTGAGTTTACAGAGGAAGAGCAGGCTCTGGCTAAGTTCTCCACCCAGATTCTGGCTGGCACGGAGGATGTGTGGTCGGAGATTTTCAAGCAGAACGGTGCGCAGTATCAGAATCCCACGATGGTGCTCTATACGGATGGCACGCAGACAGCCTGCGGACAGGGTTCTGCTGCAATGGGACCCTTCTACTGCTCAGGCGACCAGAAACTCTATATCGACCTCTCGTTCTTCACTACGATGAAGAAGCAGTTGGGTGCCGATGGCGACTTTGCCTATGCCTACGTGATAGCCCATGAAGTGGGTCACCATGTGGAATACCTGACGGGTACGTTGCAGAAAGTACATGCCCAGATGGCAAAGCTCAGTCAGGCCGAGGCCAACAAACTCTCCGTACGTCTGGAGCTGCTGGCAGACTTCTATGCCGGTGTCTGGGCCCATCACGACAACAAACGCTTTGGTTCGCTGGAGGACGGTGACATCGAGGAGGCTATCAATTGTGCCCAGAAGATAGGTGACGACTATCTGCAGACCAAAGCTCGTGGCTATGCTGTTCCGGAGTCCTTCAACCATGGTACGTCGAAACAACGCATGAAGTGGTTCAAGTTGGGTTTGGAGACTGGTGACATCTCGAGGGGTAATACCTTCCAGTGCTCTGACGCAGAACTCTGACACATCAAGAATAATAAAGAAAAGCATCCGAATAATCCGGATGCTTTCTTTTTATAGGAGTCTCTTGCTTTTTTTATTTCAGCGCTTCGTTCAGATACTCCGTCAGATCCTCCATTGAGAGGTTGCTGGCGACAATCTGTCCCGTGGGGTCTACCAACACATTGACGGGGATGCCAGGGACCTTGTAGGCCGAGATGGCCTTCGACTTCCAGCCTTTCGTGTCGTCCAGGTGGGTCCAGGGCAGACCGAGCTGCTGGATGGCTTCCTTCCAGTTGGCAGTGTTCTCGTCGATGGAGAGGCCTACCACCTCGAAGCCCTTGCCTTGGAACTTCTTGTAGACCTTCTTCAGCGCCGGCATCTCTTCGCGGCAAAACTGGCACCAGGAGGCCCAGAAGTCGATGAGCACATAGTTGCCCTTGCCTACATATTCGCTCAATTTGCGGGGAGTCCCTTGGGTATCTTTCAGCTGGACGTCGATGAATCGCTTGCCCACAAGCACCTGCATGGGGTCTTCGTTGTTCTCGTCTTGTGCCACTGCGGGGAATGCCATCAGCAGTGACAACATCATCATTAATACTTTCTTCATGTTCTTTAGCTTTTGTTCGTTTATTTTACCAGATTTCCCAGAATGTCGCGTGTCAGTTCCTTGGTGATGGTACGCGTAGCTGCCGAGGTGGCGTTCTTCACCACACGCTCTTTGGTGGACGTGCGCCGCTTGGCGCTCTTGCCGCTCACCTTCTCGCTGACCCAGGCGCCAAGGATGGCGGCCAGCGTAGATGTGACAGCTGTCATCACGGCCTTCAGCACCTTGGACATGATGCCGGGTTTCTGCTTCTCGGCCTTAGCGGGCTTTTCGGAATTCTCTGAGTTCTCAGCGAGTTCAGTATCCGCTGTACGCTTGACTTCTGCTTGCTCGGCTTCTGCCATCAGCACCTCGAAGGCACTCTCGCGCTCTACGGAGTTGTCGTACTTGCCGTAGATGCGGCTCTGCTTGATGATGTCCAAACGCTGACCCTCGGTGACGGCACCAATCTGTGACAGCGGGAACAGAATCTTGGCACGCTCCACCATGGTGGGAGCACCTTTCTCGTCAAGGAACGACACAAGGGCCTCGCCCGTCTCGAGGTTCATGATGGCTTCGTCGGTCTTGAACGCCGGATTGGCACGGAATGTGTCTGCAGCGGTCTTGACGGCCTTCTGGTCTTTCGGTGTATAGGCACGCAGGGCGTGTTGTACGCGGTTGCCCAGCTGGCCGAGTATGTTCTCTGGTATGTCTGTAGGACTCTGGGTGATAAAGTAGATGCCGACACCCTTGGAACGGATGAGTCTGATGACTTGCTCTATCTTGTCAAGCAGGGCTTTCGAGGTGTCCTGGAACAGCATGTGTGCCTCGTCGAAGAAGAACACCAGCTTGGGCTGTGGCAGGTCGCCCACCTCGGGCAGGGTGGAGTAGAGCTCGCTCAGCAGCCACAACAGGAATGTCGAGTAGAGCTTGGGTTGCAGCATCAGCTTGTCTGCAGCCAGCACGTTCATCACCCCCTTGCCGTTCTCGGTCTGCATCAAGTCCTGGATGTCGAACGACGGCAGGCCGAAGAACTTGTCGGCACCCTGGTTCTCCAGCTGCAGCAGAGCACGCTGGATGGCTCCCACGGTAGCCGTCGAGATGTTGCCGTACTTGGTGGTGTACTCCTTGGCATGTTTCGACACCCAGTCGAGCATGGAGCGCAGGTCCTTGATGTCGTCAATGAGCACGCCACGTTCGTCGGCTATGCGGAACACGATGTTCAGCACACCGTCTTGTGTCTCGTTCAGCTGCATCAGTCGTGACAGCAGCTGTGGTCCCATCTGCGATACGGTGGCTCGCATGGGGTGTCCCTGTTCGCCGAATACGTCAAAGAATCGCACGGGGCAGGCCTGGAATTCCGGGTTCTCAATGCCGAACTCGGGCAGGCGCTTCTCGATGAAGCCACTCATCTTGCCCGCCTGTGAGATGCCGCTGAGGTCACCCTTCATGTCAGCCATGAAACAAGGCACGCCTGCCTGACAGAAGGTCTCTGCCATCACCTGTAGGGTTACCGTCTTGCCAGTACCTGTGGCACCGGCTATGAGTCCGTGGCGATTAGCCATCTTTCCTGTAATAGAAAGCGCTCCGTTAGCGCAGTGGGCAATGTACAGCCCGCGTTCTTTGTCGTACATAGTCTTTCCGTTATATCAATCCGTTATATATCGTTAATCCGTAATCCCGTCAGAGATTAGCCAGTTCAATGACCTTGTCGACAGCAGCACTGAGTCCGTCGACATTCTTACCTCCGGCCTGTGCAAAGTGGGGCTGACCACCACCGCCGCCCTGAATGAGTTTGGCGGCCTCGCGAACCATCTGGCCTGCATTCAGTCCGTGGTCACTCACCATGTCGTCGCTCATCATGATGCTGAGCTGAGGCTTCTGGTTGTCGTGAGAACCGATGACGCAGAGCAGTGAACCCTCGACGGAAGCACGAATCTTGAAGGCGAGGTCCTTGGCAGCAGCAGGCGACATGGGCAATACGGTGGCGATAACCTTCACTCCGTTTGTCTCGCGGGCCTTCTCGACCAGTCGCTGGGCGGCACGCTCCACGGCCTGAGCCTGGAAACCTTCTATCTCCTTCTTCATGTGGTCGTGCTCTTCGATATACTTCTGGATGACACCCTGCAGGTCCTTGGCGTTGTTGAAGAACGACTTGATGTTCTTCAGGATGTCCTCCATCTGGTAGAGGCGCTCCTCGCAGTCCTGACCTGTCGTAGCCTCGATACGGCGGATGCCGGCAGCCACGCTGCTCTCAGAGAGAATCTTGAAGAACCCGATGCGGCCTGTCGAGCTGGCGTGGATACCACCACAGAATTCGCACGAAGGTCCGAAGCGAACCACACGTACCTTGTCGCCGTACTTCTCACCAAAAAGGGCAATGGCTCCCAGTTTCTTGGCTTCGTCGAAGGGCACGTCGCGATGTTCGTCAATATGGATGTCCTGACGGATCATGTCGTTCACCATGCGCTCTACCTGTCGCAGCTGCTCGTCGCTGACCTTCTCGAAGTGGGAGAAGTCGAAACGCAGTGTGTCGGGCGATACGAACGAGCCTTTTTGCTCCACATGGTCGCCCAGAATCTGCTTCAGGGCATAGTCCAGCAGGTGGGTGGCAGTATGGTTGGCTGCCGAGGCATTTCGCTTGTCAGTGTCGACGCAGGCCATGAATTCTGCCGTTGGGTCCTTGGGCAACTGCTTGACGATGTGTACGCTCTGGTTGTTCTCGCGCTTGGTGTCGATGATGTCGATGGTTTCGTTCTCGTTGCAGAGCACACCGCAGTCGCCTACCTGACCACCCATCTCACCATAGAAAGGCGTGGCGTCGAGCACGAGTTCGTAGAATTCGTTCTTCTTCTGGGTCACCTTGCGGTAACGCAGGATGTGACAGTTGTACTCCGTATAGTCATAGCCTACAAACTGCTGTTCGCCCTGAACCAGTTCTGTCCAGTCGCTGTTCTCGACAGCAGCGGCATTGCGGGCACGCTCTTTCTGTTTCTGCATCTCCACATTGAACTGCTCCTCGTCCACACTGAAGCCGTTCTCACGGCAAATCAACTCAGTCAGGTCGAGGGGGAATCCGTAGGTGTCGAACAGACGGAAAGCCTGAACGCCGTCCAGCTGTGTCTTGCCTTGTGCCTTCAGCTCGCTCATGGCTTTGTCTATCATCGAGATACCCTTGTCCAACGTACGCAGGAACGAATCCTCCTCTTCCTTGATGACCTTCGTGATGAGCTGTTGCTGAGCCTTCAGCTCGGGGAAGGCATCGCCCATCTCGTACACCAGTGTGGGAACGAGCTTATAGAGGAATCCGTCTTTCTGTCCGAGGAAGGTGTAGGCATAGCGTACGGCACGGCGCAGGATGCGGCGGATGACGTAGCCGGCCTTGGCGTTCGAGGGCAGTTGGCCGTCGGCAATCGAGAAGGATACGGCACGCAAGTGGTCGGCACACACACGCATGGCGATGTTGATGTCGTCCTGCTGCTTGTCGATGGGGTTCTCGGTCTCTTCCTCAAAGGTCGTGTATTTCAGTCCGGTGATGTCCTGCTCGGCCTTGATGATGGGCTGGAAGACATCGGTATCGTAGTTCGAGTGCTTGCCCTGCATCATGCGTACCAGGCGCTCGAAGCCCATACCCGTATCAATGACGTTCATCGACAGCGGTTCCAGCGAACCGTCAGCCTTGCGGTTGAACTGCATGAATACGATGTTCCAGATCTCTATGACCTGTGGGTCGTCCTGGTTCACCAGTTCGCGGCCTGTTTTGCCGGAAGCCTTACGCTGCTCAGGAGTACGCGAGTCGACGTGGATCTCCGAGCAGGGACCGCAAGGACCCGTGTCGCCCATCTCCCAGAAGTTGTCGTGCTTGTTGCCGTTGATGATGTGGTCCTCGGGCACATGCTTGGCCCAGTATTTGGCTGCCTCGTCGTCGCGTGGGATATTCTCTTCGGGCGAACCTTCGAACACGGTGACGTAGAGGTCCTCCGGGTTCAGCTTCAGCACGTCCACCAGATACTCCCAGGCCATGTCGATGGCACCCTCCTTGAAGTAGTCGCCGAACGACCAGTTGCCCAGCATCTCGAACATGGTGTGGTGGTACGTGTCGTGTCCCACCTCCTCCAAGTCGTTATGCTTACCCGATACGCGCAGACACTTCTGCGTGTCGGCACGGCGTCGTGGCTCCGGGTCACGGGTGCCTAAAATAATATCTTTCCACTGGTTCATGCCCGCGTTGGTGAACATCAGCGTGGGGTCGTCCTTGATTACCATCGGTGCAGAGGGCACGATGGCGTGTTGCTTCGACTCGAAAAATTTCTTGAACGAGTCACGAATCTCGTTAGCTGTCATCATTGTTATTTCTGTAGTTTTCTTATTTTTTTATTTTGCCTGCAAAGGTAGTGCAAACCGAGCGAAAAACCAAAGGAAAAAGTATTTTTCTTTGGATTTTCCGATTGCTTTTTGATGCCATTCGATGAGTTTGTCAGCCAGAGACTTGTCTTCGCCTCGGAAAAACTCAAATAAATTTGGCTTTTCGCTCGACTTTTCGTAACTTTGCAACGCTAAACTAAAACAAAGACAAACATGAACAGACTACTGACACTTATGATGGCGTTGACGATTGTAGTCGTGGCGGCTCAGGCGCAACGCGGACGGGGAGGCAGAAACTTGCCTAACCACGAGAATGACGAGTTCTACAAGACGGAAGAGGCCCAACGTATAGGCGACCAGGTGCTGCTCTATCAGCGTGTGACAGGCGGATGGCCCAAGAACATCAATATGTCGCGTCCCTTGACTGACGAGGAACGGGCACAGGTGCGGCGCGACAAGGAACGGCGTGACGACTCTACCACCGACAACGGTGCTACGAATATGCAGATGCTCTATCTGGCAAAGCTCTATCAGGCTACGCAGGTGGAACGCTACAAGGAGGGTGTGCTGAAAGCGGTAGAGTACCTGTTGAGCGGACAGTACGAAAACGGTGGCTGGCCCCAGTTCTGGCCTGAAATGCATGGCTATCAGATGCACATCACCTACAACGACGATGCGATGGTGAACACGATGAACCTGCTGCGTGCTGTGGCTCAGCAGAAAGATCCTTATCAGGGACTGGCCGACGAAGCCCTGCGCCAGCGTTGTATGAAGGCGTTCGACAAGGGCGTGGAGTGCATACTCAGGACTCAGATGCACAACCGGGAAGGACAGTTGACGGTATGGTGCCAGCAGCACTATCGTGACAACTACGAGCCTGCTCCTGCCCGTGCCTATGAGCTGCCGTCGTATTGTCCGATGGAGAGTGCCGGCATCACGAAGCTGCTGATGTCGCTACCTAATCCTGACGAGCGCGTGAAGCAGGCTGTCCATGCAGCGATGGCTTGGTTTGACAAGTATAAACTGACCGGACTACGTATCCAGCGCACGGGGCCTTGGGCCAGTATGGATGGCGATACTAAGCTGGTGGAAGATGCTGATGCTGAACCCATCTGGGGACGATATTACGACTTGAAGTACTGTGAACCTTATGTCTGCGACCGCGACGGACTTCCCCGACGCAGGCTGGAGGACATCGGTCACGAGCGACGCAATGGCTATGCTTGGTTTGGTAGCCGGCCTGCCGAGTTGTATCCGACCTATGACAAATGGGCAGACAGGTACGATCCGCAACACAAGGTGACTGTGAGTCTGAAAACCAAGGGCGCAAACGAGAACGGCCTCATAGACATGTTCCGTCAGCCTCAGAAGGACCTGAACGACTTTGACGTCGTGGTGAAAGCCGGCGAGCGCATTCAGGATGCTATCGAGAAGGCACCACTGAAGCCCGTCAGGCCCTTCAAGATATTCATTCGCAAAGGACTCTATCAGCAGAAGGTCATCATAGATCGCCCGAACATCGTGCTGGTGGGCGAGGACCGCGACAGCACCTGTATAGTACTGGCAGAGACGGAGGATACCCGCATCGTCAAGGAATATCATGGACAACCCGTGCACCACGGCGTGGTGGTGTTGCAGGAAGGTGCCGACGACTGTGTCATCAGCGGTCTGACCATCTATAACAACTACGGCACCGTGGTAGAGCCAGGAAACACGAAACACCAGATGGCAGTCTATGGACGCGGGACAAGGACCATCGTCATCAACAGCAATATCTGGGCCGACGGCAACGACGATCTGTCACTGTGGGCGCGTGAGGGTGGGATGTACTATCATGCCGACCTCTATCTGCGCTGCCCGGGTGTGGACTTCCTGTGTCCGCGAGGCTGGTGCTATGCCACCCGTTGCCGGCTGTATGGTGACGGACGGGCGCTGATATGGCACGATGGACGTGGCAATAAAGACCAGAAGTTGGTGATTACCAACTCGCAGTTCGATGCCAAGCGTCCCACCCCGCTGGGCCGATACCACCACGACTCGCAGTTCTACATTGTGAACTGTAAACTGTCGGAGAACATACTCGACCAGAACATCGAACACGCCTACAAGGGGCGTACTGCCGAGGAAATGGCCAAGGAAGGCAAGAAACTGGATCCGTGTCCTTGGGGACAGCGTACCTACTATTACGGCAATCGGCGTGAGGGTGGACACAGTGGCTGGCTGAATGACAATCTGAAGACTGCACCGGGTAGTCCCGAGTTTCACATGATTACCGCCCTGTGGACGTTTGATGGCAAATGGGACCCAGAGCAGCATATCCGTGAACTTTGGAATGTATTGGCATATTGAGAAAATAAATCGTAATTTATTTTGCGTTTCACTCGATTTATACTATCTTTGCACCAAAATTTAGGAAAGTATGGCACTGAACTTAGACAAGAACTTAAAGCGCTATTATAGCATCCGTGAGGTAGCAGATATGTTCGGGCTCAACGAGAGCACGCTACGTTACTGGGAGCAGGAGTTCCCGTATCTGAAGCCAAAGACCAGCGGACCAGCCAAGATACGCCAGTATCAGGAGAAGGATATTGAGCAGATTAAGCTGATTCACAACTTGGTGAAGGTGCGTGGCTTTAAGTTGGCAGCAGCCAAGAAGATTATCAACAGCAATCGCGACGGTGCAGACCGGAAGGCGGAGGTGCTGACAAGGCTGATAGAAATACGTGCTGATTTGCAAGCGCTGAAACAACAAATGGACTACCTTGTGTAGCCCATTTGCTTTTTATCATACCTTAATCTTATTTCATCATCTCACGGACTGCAGCCTCCAGTTGCGGGTCTCGTCCGTTGATATAGTCCTCAGGACTATTGTAAACCTCGATGTCTGGCCACAGTTCCTGATTCTCCATATACTGTCCCTTCATGTCCTTCTTGCCCACCTGGGGAATGCCGAAGACCAGTGTCGGGTCCATCAGCGTCTCCCACCATACAGAGGTGGCGGTGCCGGCTACGGGACTACCGATGAGCTTGCCGATGCCTAGTTCGCGATAAACCCAAGGGAAGCCACTGCCGTTGGAGTAGCAGTCCTCGTTCATCAACACACAGGACTTACCCACCCACTTGTTCAGCGGGTCGCGACCTACGTACTGTTCGCGTGGTACGAAGTTGTGGTACAGTCGTCCGCTGAGCAGGGTACACAGGTCGTCGTGCAACCAGCCACCACCATTGTAGCGCTCGTCGACGATGACAGCCTTGCGGTTGCGGTTCTTCTCATTCAGCATCTCGCTGTAGACTTCGCGGAAGCCGGCACTGTTCATGGACTTGATGTGGACGTAAGCCACCTGACCGCCAGAGAGACTGTCTACCAGTTGGCGGTTGCGGTCTACCCAGCGCTTGTAGATCAGTGTGTTCAGCTGTGACTGGCTGACGGGCTTCACGACGACGTCAAACGTCTTTCCGTTCTTGCGTACGCTGACGTGGACAGGCTTGCCTGCCTTGCCGTCCAGCATCCAGTTGTAGTCTTCGCCGGCCTTGATAGGGTGACCGTCTATCTGCTCAATCATACAGCCTTTGGTCACTCCAGTCTTCTTGACGGCAAAGGGACCTCGTTTGATGACTTCTTCAACCTTCAGACCGTCACCTTCGTAGCTGGTGTCAAAGAACAGTCCCAGACTTGCCGTCTTGAGCGAGGCACCATTGGCATAATAGCGGGCTCCTGTATGCGAACCATTCAGTTCGCCCAGCATCTCGCTCAGCATGTCACGGAAGTCGTAGTTGTTATTGATGTGAGGCAAGAACTTTTCGTAAGTCTTGCGATAGCCCTCCCAGTCGACACCATGAATCTTGGGGTCGTAGAACTTGTCCTTGACCTGACGCCAAACGTGGTCAAATAGGTACTGGCGCTCCTGATAGGGCTTCCAGTTGAAGGGTGCCTCAAAGGCTACCGTTTCCTGCTTGTGCTTGCTCAGGTCCAATTTCTTGATGCCTTTGGAAACCAGATAGAGGTGCTTGAAGTTCTTGTCTGCCACCAGATTGCCAACACCTATGTCTTTCATCACGAGTTCGGTCTTCTGTTCGCGGGTGTTCTGCATCCACAGGTCGTAGCCGTCCTCGAAGGATGCCTGATAGTACAGGGTGTCGCCACCGGGTGTCAGAATGGCATCGCCCAGATGGCTGGAGTTAGCAGTCAGTCGGAGGATGCGGTCCTTGGCGTTCTCCAAGTCGAACACGAGCTGGGGCTTGTCCTTCTCGCCGTCTTTTGCGTTCTTCTTAGCGTCTTTCTTAGTATCTTTTTTACCCTTCTTGTCATCGTTCTTAGCCTCTGACTTTGCCTCCTTCTCGGCTGCTTCCTGCACTTCTTTCTCTTCCTTGGTCATGCGGAAGCGTTCATAGGCATCCAAGTCGAAGAACATGATGTAAACGTCTTCTTCCGCTCCCCAGCTGCCATGACTGCGATAGCCGGCGCGGTCGCTGCTCCATATCATGGCCTTGCCTCCCAGTGCCCACTTGGCATTGGAGTCGCTATAGCCGCTATTGGTCAGGTTGTGCACCTCTCCGTTTCCACTGGCGTTGACCAGTGCCACATCTGGACTGTGCCATCCACCGTTGCCGATGTAGCTACACAGGAGCCATTTGCTGTCGGGACTCCACTCGAACCATAGGTCGCCGTCAGAATAAGAGTACTGATATTTGCCATCAAGCACCGTCCTTACAGCCTTTGTCTGAAGGTTCATCACCTTCAGTTCACCACGGTTCTCGAAGAAGGCAATCTCCTTGCCGTCAGGACTGAACTGAGGTTGTTGTGAGGTCAGGTTGGTCTTGGTCAGTTGTTCTTCCTTCAGAGCAGTGGCATAGGCAAACTGCTTTTCTGCTTTGTTCTCGATGGTGGTACGGTAAATCTGCCATACCCCATTCCTTTCAGCAGCATACACCAGACTCCTGCCGTCGGGGGCGAAGCTGATGTTGCGTTCCTGTTCGGGGGTGTCTGTAATCTGCTTGGTAGTCTTGTAGTCGATGGATGTCACATAGACGTCACCATGCATGATGAAGGCTATCTCCTTACCCTTGGGTGACAAGCAGATGTCCCGGGCTCCGCTGCTCTGCACCTTGCGTACCAGTTCCTGGTCGGTGCGGTCTGTCAGGATGCTGATGCTTACCTTGTGGGCTGTACCTTTCTTATAAATATAGATTTCGCCGTCATAGCCATAACACAGCGTGCCGTCGTGTGCTGCAGTCAGAAAGCGGACGGGATTCTTCTGATGGCGTGTCAGCTGCTGCTCTTGGCTGCCGTCCAGCTGGCGTTTCCAGATGTTGAACGTACCGTCTTTCTCACTCAGATAGTAGAACGACTGTCCGTCTGCACTCCATACGGGGTTGCGGTCCTCACCGCGGAAGGTGGTCAGACGCGTGAACTGTCTGTCGCGCTCGCTGCTGCCAGTCTGTTTCATCAGCCAAATGTCACGGGTGATGGCACTTTGATGGTGCTTACGGAATGCATCTTCGTATCCCTTGCAGTCGTGGTAGAGCAGACCGCCTTGTGGATGGATGCTGATGTTCTCCATCGTGATGAGTGAGAACAGCTGGGGCCTGCCTCCTTGCGTGCTGACCTGATAGACCTGTGGAAAGACGCTCTCGGGCAGCAGACTGGCTTGGGCAGTGGGCATCAGGGCACTATTGTAGAGGATGTGGCCATTGTCTAGAAATGCGGTAGGTGTCTCGTTGGCACTATGAGTGGTCAGTCGGGTAGGGACACCTCCCTGGCAGTTCATGATGTAGACATCCAGGCTACCCTCTCTGTCCGAAGCGAAGGCTATTTGTTTGCCGTCAGGACTCCATATGGGGTAGGCGTCATAGGCTGGATGGGTAGTCAGCTGCTTGGCTGCTCCACCAGTGGCAGGCACTGTGAACAGGTCTCCTTTGTAGGAGAATGCTATGGTCTGCCCGTCAGGCGATATGGCTGGGAAGCGCATCCATAGCGGGTGCTCTTGAGCCAGTGCGGTCATAGAGACCGCCCATAACAGGGTGGTTGTTAAGAGTTTCATCATTCAGATAATGAGTTGGTGAATAATTGTTATTTGCCGATGGTCCAGACGTCGTTGATGCTGAACACCTGTTCCAGGGTAATCTGCTGAGCCTCCTTCTTGGTCAGCTGACGGCTCCAGCCTACGCGTTTGTCTGTAGCTGCACCCTCGCCCCGGTTGTTGTACTCCAGGTAGCGTGCTGTCTTCACTGCCTCAGGGCGCCACTGATGCCATCCCTCGGGACGTATCTGCCTGGGTAGCTCACAGTTCATGAAGAGGGTATATCCGTAGTCTCTCCAGGGACGTCCCAGGTACACTTTGTCCACATTCGATGCTGTGGTGATGCGACAGTTGTTGAAGATGTAGCCGTATTTCACGTCTTGAGGGGTTGATGCAGCTGTGATATAAGAGTTGGCCTTGCAGAAGATGTCACAGTTTTCGAACCATGCCGTCGAGGGACCGAAAATGAAATCAGTGGTGCCTTCGATGTAGCAGTCCTTGAAATAGTGACGGCACTTGGCGTTGCCAGTATAGATGGTATCCTGATGTCCCAGGAAACGACAGTTGATAAACGTCAGACAGTCTCCTTCCGTGTGCAAGGCAACAGCCTGCCCCAGTCGGGCGGAGTTGTTCTCGATAGTGATGTTCTTCAGCGTGATGTGTTGTCCCTGAATCTTCAGGGTGAAGGTTCGGAACGTACCAATCTTCTTGGGTTCTCCCTGCGCTGTCAGTGGGGTGATGTCTGACAGGATGTTGGCATGATCGTCCCAGGTGATGACGGTCTGGTCGCGGTCTTCGCCACAAATCTCGATGTTGGTAAGCCACTGGGGGACCACCAGTTTCTCTTTGTACGTACCTTTTTTGACATAGATGACCTTGTGGTACTCCATGAAAGCTCTGCAGACCTCGATGGCATCTGCTACATTGCGGAACTGTCCTGTGCCGTCTCTGGCAACCACCAGTGTGTCAGGATTGTCATACTGGCTTGCTGCCCTGGCTGTCACGATGCAGCAGGCCAGCAGCATTAGAGTTAGTAGTCTGTTCATGTTGTTTGTCTTTTTATTGATTAGTTTTGTATTACATGATTTGCGCGACTTCTTGCAAGCCGTCTATCGCTTTCAGGGCTTTCATGATGGCCTTGACGTCTTCTCGGTCGTGTACCCTCAGTTCTATGCTGCCGTCGAAAACTCCTTCCTCACTGCTGATGGTTAGTTTGTGGATGTTGACATTCATCTGCGACGAGATGATGCGCGACACATCCATCAGAATGCCTACGCGGTCAATGCCCTGCAGACGGATGGTGGCGTCGAAGAACAGCTGCTTGTGCATGTCCCACTTGGCATCCAGGATACGATTGCCGAAGCTGGTCTTCAGTTTGTCGGCTACCGGACAGGCACGCTTGTGAATCTCTATCTGGTGCTTGTTGTCGATATAGCCCAATATGTCGTCACCAGGTATCGGGTGGCAACAATGCTTGAACTTATACTGACCGATGTTCTCTTCACTGATGTAGATAGGCTTCTTACGGTTGAACTTCTCGGGTACGACGAACAGTTCCTGCTGTTTGCTGGCAGCAGTCTTTTTCTTGCCTCGTCCCAGGAATGGCACCAGCTTGCGCCAGCCTATCTTGCCGTTGCTGTTTTTACCGTTCAGTTCGTCCAGGTCTTTCTCGCCTAGAAGAATGGTCTTGGAGCCCAGGCCCATGAAGAAATCCTCCCTGCTGTTGACCTCATGGAATTTTGCCAGTTGCTCTGCTATTGCCGGCTGGTTCTCGATGTTGTTCTTCTTCAGGAACTCTTCCAGCAATGCTTCACCCTTCTTTTGTGCCTCGCGATTGACGCGACGCAGTACGGCTTGTATTTTAGCCTTGGCCTTGGCAGTGGAGACAAAGTTAATCCACCCCGGTTGTACATGCTGTGACTTTGAGGTCAGAATCTCCACTTGGTCGCCGCTTTCCAGCTTGTGGCTCAACGGTACCAGTTTGTGATTCACCTTGGCACCGATACAGTGGGATCCCAGGAAGGTATGGATGGAGAAGGCAAAGTCCAAGGCTGTACAGCCTGCCGGCATCGTCTTGATCTCACCTTTAGGTGTGAATACAAAGATTTCGGATGCAAACAGGTTCAGCTTGATTGCATCCAGGAAGTCCATGGCGTCCGGCTGTGGGTCGTCCAATATCTCCTTGATGGTGCGCAACCAGTCGTTCAGCTCGTTCTCATCCTCTGTGTACTCACCATCTTCGCCCTCCTTGTATTTCCAATGGGCGGCAAAGCCCTGTTCGGCTATCTCGTCCATGCGGTCAGAGCGTATCTGCACTTCAATCCATCGTCCTTGTTTGGACATCAGGGTCACGTGCAGGGCCTGATAGCCATTGGCTTTAGGATGTGAAAGCCAGTCGCGCAGACGGTCGGGGTGACTCTTGTAGATTTTCGATATGGCGACATAGATGTTGAAGCACTCGTTGATTTCCTCTTCCCGCTTTTCAGGGGTGAAGATGATGCGAACAGCCAGGATATCATAGATTTCATCAAACGTGACGTGCTTGTTCTGCATCTTGTTCCAGATGGAGTAGGGAGTCTTGACACGTTCCTTGATTTCGTACTTGATGCCCATCTTCTTGAGCGACTCCTCGATGGGAGCCGTAAACTGGTCGAAGAGCTCGTGGCGGTCGGCTTCTGTATTTCTCAGTTTTTCCTTGATGCTGTTGTAGGCATCAGGATGCTCGTACTGGAATGACAGGTTCTCCAGTTCCGACTTGATCTTGTAGAGTCCCAGGCGGTTAGCCAATGGCGCATAGATGTAGAGCGTCTCGCCTGCTATCTTGTATTGCTTGTTGGCAGGCTGCGATGCCAGGGTGCGCATGTTGTGCAAGCGGTCGCAAATCTTGATGAGGATGACACGGATGTCCTCACTCATGGTCAGCAGCAGCTTCTTGAAGTTCTCTGCCTGTGCTGAGGCCTGTTCGCCGAAGATGCCACCGGAAATTTTGGTGAGCCCATCCACAATCTGGGCAATTTTAGGTCCGAAGATGTTTGCCAGGTCCTCTGTCGTATAGTCGGTGTCTTCGACGACATCATGTAACAGTGCTGCACAAATACTGGTAGAGCCCAGTCCGACCTCTTCGCAGGCTATCTGTGCTACGGCAATGGGGTGCATGATGTATGGCTCGCCAGAGAGTCGTCTGACACCCTTGTGTGCCTGACGGGCAAAGTGGAAAGCCTTAGTGATGATATCCACCTTCTTGCGGTGACGTGATGCCAAATAACTGTCCAGCAGTCGTTGGAAAGCATCGTTCACCAGCTTGTCGTCAGCTTCTTCTCGCAGCATCTTGTCTTCGTCCATCTGATTGTCCATTTTCAGTTCGTCCATTCGTTAACCTTCTTATCTTCTCCTTCTTCTTCTCGAACTCTTGCGCTTCTTGCTACTCGAAGCACCGCGTTTGCGGCTTACAGCACCACGTTTGCGGCTTGCAGTACTACGTTTACGGCTTGCCTTGGCATGCTTTCGTGAAGCCTTCGAGTGACGGCTGTAGCGTCCTTTCTTGCCTCGGGTGTAGCGCTTGCTCTTATGATAGTAGGTGGGTACGTCATCCTTGACTTCCACTTCGGAGCGTCTGTTCAGCAACTCGTCAGACTTATAGGAGAAAACGGAGTCCTGCAGGTCGATAAAGCGGGTTGTCTCCGTCAGAGGCAGTCGGAGTATCGAAGGTGTTGTAGCACCCGGAACGACATCTCTGCGGTACATGGGATTCAGTGAGCGCAGCAGGTCTATATTGATGCCTACCACCTCAGCCACTTGTTCCAGGTGCAGGTTCTTGTTCACCATCACTGTGTCCGACTTGGCAGGCAGGCGCGTGGTCATCGGACAGATGTTATGCAGTGAGTAGTAGGTCATGATGTAATTGGCAGCAATGAATGCCGGCACGTAGCCTCGTGTCTCCCTGGGCAGGTAGGGGTATATCTGCCAGTAGTCCTTCTCGCCTCCGGCTCTATGGATGGCCTTGTTGATATTTTCAGGTCCGCAGTTGTATGCTGCAATCACGAGGTTCCAGTCGCCGAAAATCTTGTAGAGGTCTTTCAGGTATCGTGCTGCAGCCAGTGACGCTTTCTGCGGGTCACGGCGTTCGTCCACCAGTGAGTTGACTTGCAGTCCATATTGCTTGCCTGTGGTCAGCATGAATTGCCACAAGCCAGCGGCTCCAACGCGGCTGACAGCCTTGGGGTTCAGAGCCGACTCGATGACGGGCAGGTACTTTAATTCCAAAGGCAGCTGGTACATTTCCAAGGCTTCCTCAAAGATGGGCATGTAGAAGTTGGATGCTCCCAGCATGTAGCTGATGGAGTGGCGCAGGCGTCCGCTGTAGCGGTCAATGAATTTCTGCACGACTTCATTGTAAGACATCTCCATCATGCATGGCATGCGGCTCAGACGCTCTATGTATTCCTCTCTCGAATAGACAGGATTCACGTCGCGCATGTTGCAGTCGTTGTCTTCCTCCAGATAGGTTTTTGCCATATAGAGGTTCATCAGCGAGTCCAAGTCATAGGTCATGGCCTCTGGGAACTCAATCACCTCTTCGTTGCCTTCTTGGTCAGTCACAATGATTTCGTCCTCGTCGTCTGGCTCGTCATTAGTAACCACCTGACTCCAACTGGTCAGTGGGAGCACTCCCAACAAGCATAGCAATAGATATTTCTTCATGTTTCCTTTTTCTCTTGTTCGTTATTGTTGTTAAAAATTCAGTTTGCAACTCACTCCCAGCGACTGCCGGTCGAGCAGGCTGCCTCCTCCGTGATTGGGGATGACAGCGGGTTCTATCGTGAGGCTTAGGTCATTTGAGATGTCGAATACTGAGAGTTCTGCGTCCACATAGGCATCAATGACGGAAATGGCATAGACGCCCAGCATGACGAAGAAGCTCATGTCACGCCAGCGGCGGTATTTGTCCTTTCGGCTCCTGAAAATCTCCTTATAGCGTTCTTCGTTGTCTTTGGTAATCGTATTTCCCAGATGCAGGAACTTGTTGTATGAGGCTGTTCCCGGGTCATCGTCCATGATGTCGAGATAGGCCTGCGAGTAGTCCTTATACATCATGTTGTTCCAGGTCAGCGCATAGATGCAGCCCAGGAATCCTCCATAGATGATAGGCAGTTTCCAGAACTTACGGTTGTATATCTGTCCTGCTCCAGGCAGCACTAATGCCAGCCATAGGGCTCGCTGAGGGTTGGGTTTCCAGGTGTTCCAGTCACGCTTCTCTTTCATCTTGCGCTGCTTCTTTTTTACCACCAGTGATGTGGAGTCTTCCACCACGTTCAGCGAGTCGCCCAACAGGGCTTTTGCATCACCCTTGGCTATGGAGTCCATAACCGCCAGGTCTTCCTGCTGTGCCTCGGCATGGCAGGGTAGGAGGACAAGAAAGCTGAGGGCGAGCACCCATTGGGCCCACCTGTGTGATGTGGATATGTGATGATTGGTATTCACGATGAACATTGGTCTCTTGTCAGCATTTTTATGATCTTGCCCCGTCCAGTGCGTTCATGATACGCTCCAGTTCTTCTTCGTTCTCAAAAGCGATGCTGATCTTTCCCTTTCCTTTCTGTGAGCAGGTCATCTGCACCTTGGCCTGGAAGAACTGAGAGAGTCGTTCCTTCAGAACGTTGAATTCTTCGGGCAGCTGTGACTTCGAGACAATGCGCCCTTTGGTGGTTTCTACATTTTCTCCCTGCTTCAGCGCCTGCACCATTTCTTCCACCTTGCGTACGGACAGTTGGTGCTGTTGCACCTCTTTGAAAAGCTTGATTTGCTGTGACGGACTGTCAATGCTTAACAGCGCACGTGCATGTCCCATCTCTATCTCATGGTTTTTCAGAGCGATTTGCACCTGTGCTGGCAGTTTCAGCAGTCGCATGTAATTAGTGATGGCTGCACGGCTTTTTCCTACACGCTCTGAGATTTTGGCTTGTGTCATGCCTGTGGTTTCTGCCAGGTGCTGGTAGGCCAGTGCAATCTCGATGGCGTTCAGGTCTTCGCGTTGGATGTTCTCTACCAATGCCATCTCCATGACGCCCTGGTCTTCTACGGACACGATATAGGCAGGTATCTTTGTCAATCCTGCCAGTTGTGAGGCACGCCAACGGCGCTCGCCGGCAATAATCTGGTATTTCTCACCCTCCACTTTGCGCAGGGTAATGGGCTGAATGATTCCCAGTTCGCGGATACTGTTGGCCAGCTCCTGCAAGGCCTCTGGGTCAAATTCCCTGCGCGGCTGGTTGGGGTTGGGAGTTATCTGTGTGATACTCACCTCGTTGAGGTTTGACGAACCTTCCGTCTTCACCTCGCTGTGAGTGTCAATCAGGGCGTCCAGCCCGCGTCCGTTGTCTATCTGGTCCAGACCACGTCCCAGCACGTTCCTGTCGTATTTCTTCTTTACGGCCATATTTCTTCTTAGCTCTTAACTCTTAACAGTTTTTGTTGATAATCTCCTTGGCCAGTGCCAGGTGATTCTTGGCTCCCGTCGATTCGGCATCGTACAAAATGACAGGCAGACCGTGTGAGGGACTCTCCGACAACTTGACGTTACGCTGGATGACGCTCTTGAACACCAGTTCCTGGAAGTGACGCTTCACTTCGTCGTAGATTTGGTTGGCCAGACGCAAGCGCGAGTCGTACATGGTCAGCAGGAAACCCTCTATTTCCAACTTCGGATTGAGCTTCTTCTTGATAATCTTCACCGTGTTGAGCAGTTTTGAGATACCCTCAAGGGCAAAATACTCGCACTGGACGGGGATGATGACGGAGTCAGCAGCAGTCAGTGCGTTGACGGTAATGAGTCCGAGCGACGGCGAACAGTCTATCAGGATGAAGTCGTAGTCGTTGCGTATGGGGTCCAGTATCTGGCTGACAATCTTCTCGCGATTGCTGAGGTTGAGCATCTCAATCTCTGCTCCCACCAGGTCAATATGGCTGGGTATGATGTCCAGTCCTTCAATATCTGTCGTGTAGATGGCGTCGCGTACGTCTGCATGGTTGATGATGCACTCATAGAGCGAGCAGTCCACCTCCTGGATGTCGACTCCCAGTCCGCTTGATGCATTGGCCTGTGGATCGGCATCTACCACCAGTACGGTCTTTTCCAGTGTAGCCAGTGATGCAGCCAGGTTGATGGTCGTTGTCGTCTTGCCAACGCCTCCCTTTTGGTTTGCTAATGCAATAATCTTTCCCATAATCTATCTATCCTTATGTATATAATAGGCTGCAAAGGTACGAAGAAAAAACGAGTCAGCCAAATTGCTGGCCCGTTTTTTATCCTTTTTAAATACTTTGGTATGAAACGTATCCGTCAGTCAACAACAGGGGAGGTGCCGCACATCACGTGCTGAGCACCTTTCCTCCGAATTCTCTGGCCTGCCGTTTTTTATGGCTGTAAGTCGCGATATTCCACGGCATCGAAGCACGGACACGCTTTCAGCGGGTTCAGGTCGTGATGGCCTACGATGAGGGCCCGGGGGTAGCGCTCCTTCAGTTCCTTCAGCAGCCGCCTGAGGGCCTGCCGCTGTGCCTCGGTGCGCGTGTCGGCGGGCTTGCCGCGGATGTCAAGCCCGCCCTCG
>ONLU01000013.1 GCA_900318795.1 uncultured Prevotellaceae bacterium
ACGAAAAATTATCATTGATGAAAGTGGCATCTTCCTGATTCGGCTCAACATACTTTAACCAAAAGAGACAAAAGTTGTCAATAAGTTTGTAGTATTCTCTGGTAAAACCGTTCTAATTCTTCTATTTCTCGCTTTCTTCCGATTATTGTACTCATAATAGTCTTATTTTGCCGCAAAGATAGTCAATATATGGCAATCGGCAAAATATGACATAATTTATTCTGCCGATTATAAATATTATTAACATAAATGGCTAATCAATGCCCCAATTATAAAATCTGCGTAGCGCTTTTTGTGTAATAACTCAATAATTGTATCAAATGATATGAAAAGGACAGAAAAGGACTTGCACATTTCTCCCTTTTGCCTTAATTTTGCCGCCAAGTGTAAAAAAACAGCTCACAATGTTGCAACTTTCAGAAAAAATGCCTATCTTTGTCCCGTCAGTTCAGAAAGACTGGCGACATCGAGGAGAGCTATTAAGCTTTGACCCGTCTGAGAACCTGGAAAATTCGAAGTATAAGGGTGAGAAGTCTGAAAGCTGCTTCTCCTGCAGTAGCATATATACTGCTCTCTCCTGTGTGGAGTCGGTTCGCATATATACCTGCAGGTGTGAGCTGATTTTCATTCTTACTTATACGGGTATTCCAGGACCTTCAGACTAAGGATGTCAAGAAGGCTCACACTTTTTGTGTATAGAAATGGAATATCAATAATTAAAAAAACAGATAATATGGGACTATTTAAAAATTTATTTGGCGATGCTGTCGATGAGATGAAAAAAAACTTAGAAGACAGTAAAAAAGAGATGCTCAAGAGCCTAAGAGAAAAAAAAAGAGAGGCGCTTGGCAATGTGGGAATCTATTTGTGTGATGATAAAGACGTTGGGATCAAAATCGGTACTTTAACAGATGGGGTTCTTGAAATAAATGAAGGCTTCAAGAAACTGGAAAAGTATAGTTTAAGTGATTATAAGAATTTGAGAAAAATTGTTTTCCCGTCTACTTTGAACGAATTGGAAGAATTCACTATTTTCAATCAAGAACGACTGAAGGAACTTGATTTCTCAAAAGTCACATTACTAACTAAGATTCCTGAAAACTTTATTTCAGGGAAAACGCGTATAAAATCTTTTGTTGTACCAGAAGGGGTAAGGACTTTGGAAGAAAATTTCCTGGGAAATACAAATACTATTAAAGAAGTCTATATTCCAAGTTCAGTCAGATCAATAAGCAGAATAGCATATACAAAGAGTAATTCCATAGACGTATATCTGTATGCAAGTGACTTGGATTTGGAGGATATGCATAGATATGTAAAAACACTCTATGTACTTGCTCAGGATTATCATGATTATGCAGAACAGCTGAGTGAATATCATAGTAATGCTCGAATTAGGACGATGCCTGATGATAAGCTTTCTTTCTACGATGAAAAAATGTCTGAAACAGTAGAAACATCAACAATCGCAGAACCGAGGAAACAGGGAGCAATGGTTATATCGAAATCAACTTCTGGAAACGAACAGGATACTGGAAAGAAAATCTGGTGGGTTGATGATTTATCTGTTCTATATGATGGAAATAAGTATGCTTTGAAATATACAGGCAATCATGGTCAAATTACAAAATACATTTATGACGATGTGGATATTTTAAACGAGTATCAAGTGCGACTTGCACAAAAGCAGGCTGACGGTTCTTTACGCTATGGCGTGGCGTCAACTTGTGGATGGAGTTTTATAATGACAGATTGCGAATATATAAAAGTCACATTCTTAGATGGCATAGGAGCTGTGTTAGCAGTAGATGAAGAAGATGATGAATATGCTATCGATCGTTGGGGAAAAATCTTTAGCATTGAGGGATATAGAGAAAAAGTAGCTAAAGACTTGGCAGACGACTAAAGTATAGTTTAAAAAACAATTAAATATATTTAAACATTTTCAATTATGGAAGTTATCACAGGTGTTAATGACAATAGACTATCCTTTGAGCAGAATGCTGAAGGTAAGTACGATATCATGATTACTCATGACAAGAAAAAGTATAGAACAGGGTTTATCTTTGATTCTATAAAGTTGTTTAATGAATACCAACTTCGAGTCAGCCAGACAGATTCTGAAGGGAATAAAAAGTTTGGTATGATAGCAGTTTGTAGCGATGAAATAGTTCTGCCTTGCTGCTTTGACAAGCTCAAACCCTATCAAGGTACTGTAGCTCAAGCTTTTATTGGTGAAGAAGAATATAGGATTAACCGTTGGGGACATGTATATAGTCGCGAATTCTGGGATATGAGAAATCCATAATTGAATTGGTATGACATTATATAAATATAAGAGCCTCGATCATTTCGAGTTCTTCATGGACTTGCTGATAAAGAAGCGACTCTATGGGGCAACGTTCAGTGAATTAAACGACCCCATGGAAGGATTCTTCATATCTGAGAACTTCAGCGAAACAGAATGGGAAGCAATGAGAGAGGCAAAGAAGAAAGTGAGAATATGCTCTCTTTCTAAAACCTATGACAATGCTCTTATGTGGGCCCATTATGCTGATGAGCATAAAGGCTGCTGCATAGAGGTGGAAATTCCAGATTCGACTTGGAAGTGTTTGGAAGTGCAATACCTGAGCACGATGCCAAAACTAACTTCTGGGATTAATCCAGATGAAGCCATAGAAACTATTTTTGGCGTTAAGTCCGATTTTTGGAGCTATGAGCAAGAAGTCCGCTATATCAAAACCGTTCAAACTACCATAGAAGGGAAACCGTACAAAGCAGAATTGCCTATTCGCATCAAAAAGATATACTTAGGTGTAAGGGCATCCAACAAGGATAGTATAGAACGAATTGTAAAGGCGATAGATAGCAATATCGTTGTTGAGAAACTGAAGCGAAGTGATATAAAGTTTTGGAAAGACCAGTGATGATGGCATCTTATACTATTACCCAGAATTGTCTCTATTGGAAATCATGCAAGTATGCTGACAGCACAGAATGTATTGACAAACCATGTGGATGTCTAAGATATCATATTAATAAGGAAGAAGCCGAAAATCCTTTAAAGAGTAGGCACAGATTTAAAATAACAAGAAATTATGAAAAAGTTGATTGAAATGGTGTTTGGTGCAAAAGTCATTGCTACATCGAGCGACATCAAAGGCAGAAAGACTACTGGCGTTCATGATCAGGGTTCAGGAACAAAAGGCTTTGAAAAAGACAACAGCCACTCCTCAGTAAGTTACAATTAAAATTTTCCCTGTATGGTGGTGACTCCTCATGTGTTATTTCAAGGTAGAGTTTATAAATTCAAAAAATATTTGGGATTATTGCTCTGCTATGACGATTGTCTGAAATTGGATAACCACCATACAGGAGATTATGTTTTTGTGGAGAATCCATATCTTCTTAAAAACAGAAGAAAAGATACGCCGGTGCCTCTTCCTAATACTATTGTAAAGCTATATGCGTGGCTATTAGTGTTTTTGAGTAGCTATTGTTTCCCGTTATTATATGTAATGCCGTATATTGTTCATCCCATCTATCAGAATGCGGGTATAGCAAACGTGATTTTTTATCAGCTATTCCCAGAAAAGCTTCAAAAGAGATTGTGTTTGCCGCGTGCGGTATTCACCGCATCCTTGTCTAAGAGATTTAAAAAACATGGTACATTGTTTATCGGCGCATTTTTGCCAACAAGCCATTTGCACGCATGGGTCATCGAAGATGGTATGCATGCCGACATCTTTGATAAACAGTGGATTCAATATACTCCTGTATTGGAATGGCAATGGAGAAAAGAATAATAGCAGGACAGACATTGCCTTATTTGAAATTCTTCAACCACCATACTGAAGCTTTTCAGGACTCTATTTGGGTAGAGTTGCAAAATGGACTATGGAAAGAATTCAATATTGACAATTATCTATTTAATGAGTCTATTGGAGACGATAAACCAGAAAAATGGAAAGCAGTCTTTCCGTATCTGACACCAATAAGTGCAGGCTACAAATGGGATGAGAAAAACAAGTGCGTTGCTTTAGATTATTATCAAGCTCAAAAAATAGACAATGTAAGTCTCAGTACATTTCTTTCTGTAGCAGAAAGATTTTTCGCAAAGTATCAAGGAAAGAAGATTGGCGTTCATCTTAGTGGAGGACTTGACAGTTCACTAATAATAGGACTTCTTCACTATTTTCATATTCCATTTGTGCTTGCTGGGTTTATGTCTGATCGATTTGAGATGCGTACAGAAAGATACGTCCAGCAGTTGGTGAGTAAGTTGGGCGAATCTGCTTTTTTGTTAAATATAGAAGATTATCCTTCTTTCAGTCATTTAGAGCAAATGCCCAAACACCAGTCTCCTTGCGAATTTTTCAGAGGCAATGAAGCAGACAAAGCATTGGCGCGTATTTTCAAACGTGAAGGAGTAGAAGTTGTTTTTACAGGACAAGGTGGTGATTCTCTATTTATGGAGGACGAGTCAAACGGATTGGCCTGTTATAATATCGGCTACGAGTTCCTGATGTCATGGGCTGCAGAATTCCATTACAAACCATTGGGCATAGAACTGGTTTCGCCACTGGCAGAGAAATCCATCATCGACCAAATTAGTAATCTTCGTATAGGAATGCCTGAAGATTCCTCAAAATTGTGGGCACGCCACTTCTTTCGTGATTTTTTGCCATATGAGTTGTCTGATTATTGTTATGTTGCAGACTTCTTTGGTTTAACTTTAGACGGTCTTGAGCATGCCAAGCCAACAATTAAACATCTTTTTGAGGAGAGTTACGAACTGACCCAACATCATGTTTTCTCCTCGAATGAAATAAAAAGGATGATGCAAGCTGATGTGTATTCTTTTGAGATAAAAGATTACATAGATTATTGCGGCAGGATAGCCATAGCTGTATGGCTTCATTCTATTTTTAGAGAGGATAGAGATGAATAAGGTTCAAATACTATATCATGCTGAAAAAGACTCACAGCTCATTGCAAAAGAGTTGCGTGAGGAGGCTTCTGCTATGGAATCTGTTGGTTTTTTAGTAGGCACATCTCCTATCGATAAAGCGGACAAATTATTGTATCGAGGTCCAACCATATGGAAAGAAGAAAAATACCCCCAGAACTCAAAATTGATACAAGGCTGGGCTGAATATAGGAGTGCGTTATTCATGTCCATTTATTATCCTTATATTGAAGATTTGTCTATCCCAACTTTTTTCTGTAATGACCTTGATGATGCAACGGAGCGTGAGATAATAAGTAGAGGCTGGGAGAGTGCCTTCGTGAAAAATGACGTTTCATCCATCATAGAGAAAGGGCAGATTAAATCACTTTGGCCAGAAACGCCGTTTAATGAAATGAAAGCCTTATTTGAGCAATTACCATTTACAGGAACTTTTTCTGTTAGGAAAAAGATAAAACTCAAACTCTATGAAGAAGAACGATATTGGATATTGAATAATCACCCTTATCATTACACCGCTATTATTCCCCCAATCGTTTATGAAGCTATAGACAGGTTAAGACCTATCAATAATCACTATTATGTAATAGATGCAACTCCACATGTTATTGTTGAGGTGAATCCAGGTGAGTCGTCTGACAGATATATAGAAAATATACCAGCAATATTCGCAACTTGGTTTAAAAATGAATTCCTTTAATATTAACCACAAAAAAAACAATTATGGCAAAAGAAGTAAAAGCAGGCAATTGGTTGTTCCGCATTAGCGACAACCAGAGAGATTTACAGAGAGCTTCATTGGGAAGTTCAAGTTACAGTCACGTATGGTCGGCACCGAATGGTGAGCGTATCTTAGACATTTTAGCAAAAGGCGAGGATGTAGTTATCAATACAGACCGCCATAACTATGTACGTTCCAAAAGTGGTGGTGTGTCCCTGAAGTAGCTTAACTGAAGTGAGGGTGTGTCAAAATAGGCACATCTTCACTTAGATGTCGTTATTAATCCCAAAGGTAGATGGAGATACTTACAATTATAGGTCTTATCGTATTAACACTCATCGTCTTTACAGGTGGGGGTATTCTTGGCTGGGTGTTCAAGGGGATAGGAAGTATCTTTGAGTTGTTGCTTGATGGCTGGGGGTCATGCTTAAGGGTAATCGCCTGGATTATCTTAATCTTACTATTCCTATTAGCATTGGCATTATGACTTTTTAACGCAGTCTTATTGAATTTTTCCCAAATAGTTCATATATAAAAAACATCTTAATATGAGCGAAAGTCATGGGACAAACCCAAGCTGAAACATCATGAGAATTTAAAATTTTTAGAGAATATGACATTAAAAGAAAAAGCAAGGGCCAAGGTGAAAGAGCTGGATGCGAGAATGGCCGAATTGAACTCTTTGTATGATAACGAGAGTGATTCAAAGAAACAGAAAGAAATTGCTAAAGAAATTCTCTCTGTGGCAGCCCAGACGAATAAGTTCTTGAGGATGGCTGGGGCTGACGAACAGGAAATGTATGCTGATTAGTTTCGGTGATATCACCTAACAAAACAACAATAGAACCTCGCGATGTATAGGAAATCTCATGAAATTATGAATGGAAGTTTTTTTGATAGGATTGGTATAGCAGATATGGAGAAGGTTCATTCTGCAGTAATTGGTTGGATATTTTCTGATGAATGTGTCAGAATTATTGTGTTCTTTGTTTCATGTAATGCCAAGCCAAACATTTAACTCATTTGTTGTAGAGGTTGAACATCATGATATTGATGTTCTCATTATCACAGACAATAATACATGTTGGGTAATTGAAAACAAGATTAAATCTTCTCAGCATAGTAATCAGTTAGATAGATACTACAATATTATAAAAGGAGAACCTGTTAAGATTGGGCGTAAAATACAGTCCATACAAGATTACATGCAATTGAAATCTCACTACTGTTTCTTGACACTTGTTGGTGAGACCCCGAAATGTACAAATAACGTTTGGGTGAATACTACATACAAAGATTTCTCAAAAGCACTAAAAGATGCACTTTTTAATGTTAATCAAAATGATGATTATATTATTCTAAAAGAATATTTGTGCTGCATTACTAATCTTGCGGATGCTTTAGATGATTTCATAAATAATCATCAACAGTATCCATACGTCTTTGTTGACAGACCGAACAAAAAGAAAAGAACTGGCAATTATATTGCAGACAACGGCCTTGAAACAATCTTTCAAAAATGCTTCCTTACACATATCAAGAACCAAACTGAGAATTATAAGGTTTTTGATATATCAGAGACTCATGGCGTTGCGTTGGCAGAGAAAAAGGACGTACGTTCAGTTAAAGGATATAAATTGGGAATACAATTCCAAAACGGATCATTCAAGGCTCAGATACTTAATGAGAATTCAAAGGCGGATGCTTTTTGGAATGTATGTGGTGAGAAAATAAAGAAAACAGAGAATGGAGTTGAGATTAATAAAAAGCTGTTCTCCGACTGGAGTTATAATCCTTCCAAAAGTCAAAAGGGCTCATATTTTTCTATTTCAAAAAGGATTCCCAATTGGTATTCTAAATCTGCAAATGAGATTGTTTCTGATTGGGATACTATGTACAACGAATGTATAAAAGTATTGAGTGAATTAGGAAAGGTGATATAACAAATATGAACAAAAAAACTATTAGCAAATATACCCAGTTTTGAGCAATGAAGACAATGAATGAATTAAAGGCATCGCCGATGTTATATCTATCAGGCGGTTCAAAGGAATTGTTTCACAGCAATTTCCTTTATTGGTTAGGCAATTGGAGAAGTGGTTGGCTGGGGCAGTGATTTCTTCGTGGCTGTGGTAATCATGCATGGAAAATGTACTGGGCTTCTGAGCGTTAGAGAATCACGGGACTTTTTGTGTACTGCGTCACATGGGTAGCCTGCCACTCGCCGTCCTGGCCTACGCAATAGTGCAGCGCGGCTTTCTGGATGACGCTCTTGTTGGTGATATTAAGGATTCCATGACTCCATGGGAGAAACGGCTCTTTGATGGCCGCCGCTTTGCTCGTAGATTTTTTGTCTGATTTCCTTCATCTTGCGCTGGATGCTCCTCACCTCACTGGCGTTGTAGTTCCCGGAACTCTTCATCTTGATCAATTGATCTTCATAGCCGCTGTAGCTCCTGTCAAGTGACCGCCAATTGGCATGGTTGGCTTTGGTCTTGGAAGATGTTCCTCCGCTACTTGTCTTCGAGGAACTGCTGAGACCAGCACTCTCAGAATTGTCGTATGTTGTGGTGGAGGCACCCGAGGTGCTTAGGCCGGAAGCCGGGGCGTCCACGCCCTTGACAGCCGAATAGGTGGCAGCACCGAGGGTGATAATGGTCGCAGCAATCTCCAGTCCTGATGTAACCCTGTTCCATCGCCGCTCGTTCCTGTTTTTCTTGGCAGCGTGTAGGTTCTGACTGATCAGCTCATTGTCAGGTGCCAATTTATGGGCGAGCTTTAATTTCCTCATCCCCTGGGCATAGTCTTTGTTATTGATGTCCATAATGGCAAGGTTGTTCAGCGACATGACATGATTGGGGTCGATGGTCAATATGCGTTCGTAGAGCATACGGGCTTTGGCTGTATTTCCTTCGGTGTCGAGCCGCAGGCCTGTATTGCATATCTCGTCCATAAACGCAGGGGCGACATGTCCGTTTGCGTCAATGGTTCCCGTTATGCTGTCCACGGAGGCTGTCGTCTCGCCATTTTCAAATTCTCCAATGCTGTCAAAAATAGGGTTAAACAGACGGTCGCCTTTGTATGTATATAACCCATGGCGGTTTAAGGAGTCGCTAACGATATAGAGATGATTCGCTTCGTCATATTTGATGTTTGAGAACCGGCACGGTATAATCATGCGATTGTAATTGTCCTTGATTCCGTGGAATGTGCCATCGCTAATAGGCATCGTAATCAATGGCTGAATCCACAGCGAATCAGATATACGTTGCTGAGCCTCTTTTTCGCAGTTCTTCAGTTTGTTCCAAACCTTGTCGTAGGCATGGTTGTCGAAGGCTTCCTTGACGGAGTCGCGAGCATGGCGATATAGCTTGTTGGAAATGGGAACCGTAATCATGGTCGCTTTAACGGGATAGTTGCATGGTACCACGATGTCGCCTTTCAGGTCTATTGCACCGAATTTGCCGTTCATTTTGACAACGGCCAGCATGTTGTCCTTAAAATTCTCAGCATAGTCAAACTGGGCAGCAATGATCATTTCGCCCTTCTTATTGATATAGCCATATTTGTCTCCCCTTTTTACGGCAGCAAGACCCAGGCTGAACCCAGTGAGTTCTTTGACAGGTTCAAATTGGGGCTCAATGATAAAACGATTATTGATATCGATAAACCCCACCCGTCCGTCAATTTCCACGCCTGAAACTTGCTCGGAGAAGTTGGTGGCTACTGCATCATACAGTGGCGGGATGACCCAGTCGATGGCATCGGCATCGCTTTTAGTCAATAGCGACGACCCCATTTTGCCTAATGTGTTGACGGCAAATTTCTTAATGCCCTTTACAGGACTTTTCCTGTTTTGTATCTTGCTGGCATACCCCCACTTTCCGGTAATGGGGTCTTTCATGTCCATGATTTCGTCTTCCTGCTGGGCAAAACAAGCCGCACATGACAATAGCAGACAACAGGTTGTAAGCAATTTTTGAAGTGTTTTTGTCATATTCTAATGATTAGTTGAATGGAATAAAGGGAGCTGTATCCGACATGGAGTACAGCCCCCTCTCTTTATAAAACGGAAACGTAAAGATCAGAGATTCTCTATTTGACGGCACGTACGCAGCGGCCGCTGAAGCGATTGCTGGCGAAATTGCCGTAGTGGACGGCTATGTCGTCGAATCTGAACTCCAGGCACCATACCTTGTTGGGATTGTTGGTGTAGAGGGATGACGTCCAGTAGATGCCGTAGATGGCACGGAACTGTATGCCGCCATAGTAGCGGAAGCCTGTGATGGGCAGAAATATGGACTGACCGGTCTTCTTGCCGGTGACCTTATAGCCGTTGACTCCATCCTTGGTGGTCCACTCCCATTTGCAGTTGTCGGGGTTGACCAGCTCTTCGTACTCTGCATCGGTGGGCGTGCGCCATTCGTCGCCCCAGTTGGCACGTGCTGCGTCGTCGGAGGGGTCGAGCTGTGTCTTTCTGTCGGCAGTGGAATACTTGGTCAGGAACTGTGTCTTGCCCCTGCTCCACTGGTAGGAGTCCCAGGAATAGAAATTCTTGGGCTTGGTCTCGCCCCATGCAAAGTATGTGCCGAAGTCGGAGGGCTTCTTGGCACCCACATTGACGTTTGCCCACTTCACACTCAGTCCCAAGTCGACAGCTTCCACTCCGTCAGGAGCGGTGCTCTCAGGGGTTGTCACATTCACCTTGGCATTCGACACCGTCCAGCAGGACATCACAGCCAGTGCCACAATCAGAAACTTCTTCATATTATAGTTTTAAAGTGTTTATTGATGCTTGTTTATTCCAGCTCGTAGGGACCTGTGGGGACGGTGCGCTTGAGAACCTCAAGCTGAAGGTCCACACCGGGTATCACCCCATGGCTGCGCAGAATCGATTCCACCGTCTTGCGTGCCAGCTCGGGATGGTTGTTCTCTTCGCTGAGGTGGCAGAGCCAGACGTGCTGCAGAAAGTCGGACATGTTGTCGACGACAGCCTCGGCGCACGACTTGTTTGACAGATGGCCTGTGCCTGAGAGTATGCGCTCCTTGAGGAACTGCGGATAGGGTCCGCTCATCACCATCTCGGTGTCGTGGTTGGCCTCGATGACCAGATGGCGGGCACGCTGGATGTAGCACTTCATCTCGTCCGTCACTACACCGGCGTCGGTGATGAGGCAGAAATTGGTGCCTTCCGCCTCGATGAAGTAGCCGACGTTGTCGCTGCTGTCGTGGGGTACGTTGAAGGGGGTTATCTGGAAGTCGCCCAGCTGGTAGGTTTGTCCTTTCTCAATGTTACGGGCCATGTCCGGTGCTACTTTCTGGGCTACGCAGTAGTTGCGATTGATGCCTGCGTGCACCTTGGCTGTAGCATAGACAGGACAAAGGTAGTCGTGGCTGAAGGAGCCTACGGACTTAATATGGTCTGCATGGTCGTGGGTGACGAGCACATGGTGTATCTGGCTGAGACTGAACCCATATTCGCGACTGGCTTTCTTCAGTCCCCGCAACCCTACTCCCAGGTCTATGAAGAGGGCGTCGCCAGGTGTCTGAAGCAAGTAACAGTTTCCACTGCTTCCACTACCAAAAGATAAGAATTTCAGCATTGTTTGTTTTAATTTCGTGCAAAGGTACGCAAAAACGAGCGAAATGCAAAAAGAAATACAGCTTTTCTTTCCAATGAAAAAGGGGAAATGGAAAAATATTACTATCTTTGCAGCATGAAACATTTAAAGATGATGATTGGTCTGCTGCTGCTGACTGGTTGCGGCGAGGCGACTGAGAGCGACAACGCTGCCCGCCAGGTGGCTCAGGCCTGGGGCGATGCCTACTTCAACTGCGACTATCACGAGGCAGAGCAGTATGTGACGGAAGAGAGCGGAAAGTGGTTGCGCTTTGCAGCGTCGAACACGACGGAGAGTGACCTGGAACTGCTGCAGCGCCAGCAAGCGACGGTGGATGCCGACGACTATTTCCCGGTGGCGACAGACACGCTGCGCGTAGTGCGCCTGAAGGTGGAGAACTATCTGAGCCCGACGGCTCTGGGCGAAGCGTCGCGACAGGAGGAGGAAGGTGTGTTCGAGGTGACGGTGGTGAAGCGTGCCGACAGCTGGCAGGTCAGAATGGAAGGCCTACCGCGAAGTGAAAAGCAAAGTCGCGACTGAACTTCGGATAAATGATGGGGAAGTGGTCACGGCTGTTCTGGTAGACAGGATTGACGGCTTTCATACCCATGTCGAAACGGAGGATAAAGAAATCGAAATTGAATCGGAAGCCGAGTCCGTAGCTGACTGCCAGCTGCTTCCAGAAGTCGTTCAGACGGAACTGTCCCTCGGGCTGTTCAGCATGGTTGCGCAGGTTCCAGATGTTGCCTGCATCCACAAACAGTGCACCACCGAGTTTCCAGAACAGGTGGGCACGGTATTCCAGATTGAAGTCAAGTTTCATTTCGCCAGTATGCATCAGGAAGTCGTATCCTGCGTCTTCATTGTCGTATCCGCCGGGGCCCAGGCTTCGCACACTCCATCCGCGCAGGCTGTTGGCACCTCCCGTGAAGTAGGTTTTCTCGAACGGCAGCTCGGTGCTGTTGCCATAGGGGTAAGCCAGTCCCACCCCAATGTGGAAGACAAGCTGGTTGCGATAGTCAAAGCGGAAAATGCGCGTGAAGTCGAAATCGCTTCTGATGTATTGTGCGAACGCCACATTGAGGAATGTCCGCTCACCCTCATCGTTTCTCTTGAAGTCGAAGGCATTGCCCAGTAGGCTCAGCAGGTTGCCACCCGTCTCGATGTTGGTCTTGATGGCATAGGTACCATTGTTGTAGGCCCAGCGCAGACCCGTGCGCATGATGAAGAGGTCCTGATAGTTGAAAATCAAGAGTGCGTTGCGTCTGCCGGCATCACCTAAATAGTCGTCCCTGAACTTGTCGCTGATCCAAGGCATGGAAATGAAGTTTAGGGCGAGCAGGTCGAGCTGATAGCGGTCGTGGCGGTTGGGGTCGTTCCACTTGTAGCGCCAACCTACCGAGAACACACGGCGCCGGAACTCGGGGCGGTTCTGCAGGTCGTAGAGCATCGACACTTCGCTGGTGGCGACGATGCGCTGGCGGAAGGACCGTGCCAGGAAGGGCGCAATGAAGCGGGGGAAGGAGAGCTTCGTCTGCAGACTGTACTCCAGGAAGTTGGAATTGGAATATCCCTCGAGTCCGCGGATGGCTTCGAAGGCACCACGGAGCTCAATGCTCAGCGACTCGGAACCACGGAACAGATTGCGGTTCTGATAGGTCAGCGACGCTGCTGCACCCAGGTCGCCTGCCGTATTGGTACCTTCGGGCTGGAAGGAGATGGTAGAGGGCTTGTTGGTGCTGATGGTGACGTCGCAGTCAAGCAGTGCCGAGTCGGGATGCTCGCGCAGGGAGATATTCGTATAGCGCACAATGCCCAGACGGCCAAAGTGGTTGTAGGTGCTCTGCAGGTTGCTGGAGGAATAGCGTTCGCCCGGACGGAGGAACGTGCTTCCATACAGCACGCTGGGTCTGAGATGGATGGTCGTGTCGTTCTCGTCGCGGTTGCCGCTGTGGAAGTTCACCTGGCCGATGTGGTACTGCTGGTGGGGCGCATCCGCTATCTGTCCGTCGCGATAGCGGTGAAGCACCAGCGTAAGGTCTATGTCGGTAGTGCCAGGCACCGAGTCGGCTCGAAAGGAGATGAAGTCCTTGTTGAAACGGTAATAGCCCTGATTGGTCAGCAACTGGGTGATGCGCTTGCGCTCTGCCTCGAGGTTGTCTACATTGAACTTCATGCCGCCATGAAGCCCGCGATGGAGGGTGTCGTCCATGCAGAGCAGGCGTGAAATGGCTGTATCCTGGATGTCGTAGTCTACATGGCGTAAATAGTATGCCGGTCCAGGGTGGAGCAGGTAGATGGTGCGCAGTTTCTTGCCCTTGATGTCGTTGTAGACGCTGACTGACGAGCGCAGATAGCCCTTGTTCTGCAACTGCTGGTTGATGCTAAGCATGGACGCCTTCGTCAGCAGGGTGTCGTAAAGTACGGGAGCCTCGCCGATGGAACGCAGCATGCGGTTGAGCCACCGGGTGGTGTCACGACCAGCCAGCGAATAGGTGTAAAGGGGAATCTTCACTGCCGAGAACCATCGGGAGTTGCCTCGTTGGCGCACAAAAGCCTTCAAGTCGGCAGGCACCACATCGCTCAGTGTCGTGTCTGGGACTATCTTCACGCGGTCCAGCAAATAGCTGCCCTCAGCGACGTATTTCGTCTCTGAACAGGCTGCCAATAACAGGACGGCTATCAGTGGTATAATGAACTTGATGCGCATTTTCGTGCAAAATTACGAATAATTTTTGTAACTTTGCGCTCAAAGATAGCAAAATTGTCAAAAATATGATCTCTAAGAATCAAATGAAACTTATCCGCTCGCTGGAGTTGAAGAAAAATCGCAAACGTGAAAACCTCTTTGTGGCAGAGGGCCCCAAGGTGGTTGGCGACCTGTTGCGTGGGGGATATCTGCCCCACTCCATCTTCTCTACCGGACAGCAGATAGAGGCTGGCGGAAGACGTTACGAGGTGCAGAACGTGACGGAAGACGAACTGCGAAAAATCAGTTTCCTGCAACATCCACAGGAGGTGTTGGCGGTGCTGGAGATGCCTGGACAAGGCAGGGATGTAGCCCGACGCTATGACTCGGAACTGGTTCTTGCGCTGGATGGCGTGCAGGACCCGGGCAATATGGGTACCATCATCCGCATAGCCGACTGGTTTGGCATTGACACCATCTACTGCTCGCAGGATTCTGCTGACGTCTATAACCCTAAGGTTGTACAGGCCACGATGGGCAGTCTGGCGCATGTGCAAATAGAATATGGCAATCTGGAGGAGCTGATACGGCAGGCCCAGTGTCCTGTATATGGTACGCTGCTGGACGGCGAGAACATCTATGAACAGACGCTGACGAAGAATGGCATCATCGTGATGGGCAACGAGGGAAACGGCATCTCGCCAGCCATTCGGAAGCTTATCACCCATCGGCTGCTGATACCCAACTACCACCAGGACAGCGAAACGGCAGAGAGTCTGAACGTAGCCATTGCAACCGCCATCACCTGTGCTGAGTTCCGCAGGCGATGAACCGTGTGTGTGGAAATAAGGATTGGCTGCTGGCTATTCCTCGTCTTCCTTCAGGATACACCCGATGTTACGACTGAAGGCTGGAGACTTCTCGACGATGTTGAAGTTGTAAATGAAATTGTCCTCGTCAAACGTCTCGAAGTGCTGCTTGCCCTGCAAGGTGTCTTTAGGCGTCTCCCAGATGATGTCCACGAAACGGTCTGCATCGACAATGCTGTCAGTACGCAACAGACAGTCTGCAAAATAGTAGTCGCAGGCTGGTTCCTCCGTCTGATGGGGCTGGCCCATGACCACATCAGCATCGTAGCCTGTCACCAGCGTGTTGGTGCATAACAGCATCATGGGCTGGTCAGAGGGCACGAAACTTAAGGCTGCCCCCCGATTGGCTGAGAACGGATAGAACTGTGCCAGCGTACAGTGGTCGACTGCTGCCTGACAACCCTCGAAGGAAAGACAGTCGTCTGCCGTATTGGCCACCACACAGTAGCTTAGCATCACGTCGCTGTTATGAGCAGTCACTCCCACACCGCCACAATTGTATATAGCCGTACGGACTAGCGAGAGTTCTGTGCTGTCGCATTGGATAGCATCGACGGCATTGCGGATTTCACAATTTTTCAATTCATTGTGCCCTGATGAGGGGCAGATAATGATGCCGTCCCACTGGGAGGGTATGCGGTCGTAGGGAAGATAGTCGAACATGTGGTCAAGACGATCGCCACGGAAGAGACAATTGTCGGCTATCAGTCTGCCGGTGACAAAGATTCCGGCGCCATCGTGGAAATAGAGCTCGGTATTGCGCAGGGTCAGCGTTGCGTCTTCCCCGATGGTAATGCCGTCGCCATAGAAGATGATGGGTTTGGAAGACTCGATGACGGTATCGCGGAGGATGGTAAGATTGGTGACCTTCTGTGCATCCCAGCTATAGGTGCGCAGGTTGATACGCTGCTCTACCCCACTCTCCAGCGTCAGCAGCAGATTGTCTTCTACCAGCTGGGGCTCCCGGGCGTGATTCTCGTGGGTGGTCACCTCGACAAAGACAAGGATGCTGTCACCCTTGCGAACCTCGAAGTCAGTAGCTACCGGATTGAGGTATGTTCCGTCAATATTGACACGAAAGCCCGACTGCGTACCGCGTTCCAGACGGGCTGTCTGAATGCGGATGCCGTCTGATGACTCGTTGTGAATCCAAAGGGTTCTTGTGGACGAAGGTACCGTGCTGAACAGGGTGTCGAAGCGAATGGTATCTTTTTGAAATGACAGTCGGTTACCCGACGACACCGAAAAAGAGTCGTTGTCCGAACATGCTGTCAGCAGAGCGGCAACCAGAAACGTGAAAAAGAAAAGTCGTCTTACCATACAATAGATAAAACGACTTTTTTCTGGGTTTATTGCCTCAAAGGCTGTTACGGCCTTCAGGTTTTTGTTTTTTTTACCTTTATTACTTGCCAAAGTAACGCTTCAGCAGTCCTGCGAAACCGGCACCGTGACGGGCTTCGTCCTTTGCCATTTCGTGAACGGTGTCGTGAATGGCGTCAAAACCGGCTGCCTTGGCATTCTTGGCAATGCGGAACTTATCCTCGCAGGCACCAGCTTCGGCTGCTGCACGCTTCTCCAGGTTGGTCTTGGTGTCCCACACACACTCGCCCAGCAACTCAGCAAAACGGCTGGCGTGGTCTGCCTCCTCGAAGGCGTAGCGCTTGAAAGCCTCGGCAATCTCAGGATAGCCCTCGCGGTCAGCCTGACGAGCCATTGCCAGATACATGCCGACCTCGCCACACTCACCGTTGAAGTGGTTGCGCAGGTCCTGAATCATTTCCTCTGACACACCCTCGGGCTTGCCGTCACCAATCTTGTGAACAGTAGCGTAGGTCATGTCGGCATCGTCTTTCAGTTCAGAGAACTTGGAGGCAGGAGCCTTACAGATGGGGCACTTCTCGGGGGCTGCATCGCCTTCGTAGATATATCCACAAACGGCGCAAATAAATTTCTTCTTCATTGTCTCAAAAGTATTTGTTTAGTTAGTAAAAAAATGATTTCTTTTCGCAAAGATACGGAGAAAAAATAAATCCCGCAAATGTTTTGCAGGATTTATTTTCAACAGATGCTTTATTTAGTTTTTTTCCATTTTGCAAGGGTTGTCGTTGGTACGATATTTTTTCAACAAGGGTATTTCAGCACACAGGGCATCAGCCAGCCGGCTGGCCACCTGATGAGCTCCCCAGATGTTGTAGTGTGTATTGTCCTGACGACCCTTGGGAAGTGCCGGATGTTCTCCAGGCTTGTACCACATGTGAAGTTTCTTGGAACCTTCTACACCCAGCGACTGCTCGAGTTCGGCAGTAATCTGATTGGCATCGACGAAATGGCAGTTCATGCGCTGAGCAACGTCGCGAGGAGCTACTCGGTACAGTCCGTGGGTGTCAACCAGCGAGTCGCCTTCCACCTGTTTGGGGGCATCCTTGAAAGTGGTGTTGCGCAGTGCCTCGTCGTCGTCGTTCTTGGCTGCTTTTACAGCAAAATTACGACGTACCACGGGATTCATCAGCACGGGAATACCTCCTTGTTCGCGGGTCTCGCGCACAAACTTGGCAAGGTTGTAGTCAAACGTCGAGCCTGGATCGGTGTGACGATCAGCCTTAGGCTTCTCGTCGTTGTGTCCGAACTGAATGATGACATAGTCGCCCGGCTTGATGAGCGAACGCACTTTCTCCCAGCGTCCTTCGTTGATAAAAGACATCGAGGAGCGTCCGTTAACAGCATGATTGTCAACACGAATGAAGTGTTCGTCAAAGTAGCACTGTAAGGCCATTCCCCACCCTCGTTCAGGAGAGCCTGTGGAAAGGTCCTTCTTGGCAGCGGTCGAGTCGCCAATGACGAAGATGGTGGTCACCTTCTCCTGAGTCATTGATGTCAGCACAAACATGGCCAAAGCAGCAAGCAAGAATTTCTTCATCTCACAATATTCTTAATGATTCAGTTTCTCAATGACTTCTTCTGGTGTCAGCATCTGCTGTTCGCCAGTTGACATATTCTTCAGGGTCAGCTTGCCTTCCTTGATTTCGTTCTCGCCAGCCAGCGCCACAAAGGGAATCTGCTTGGCATTGGCATAGGCCATCTGCTTCTTCATCTTCGCTGAGTCTGGGAAAATTTCAGCACGAATTCCTCGCGCGCGTACATTATTTATTATAGGTAGGCAGTAAGCCGTCTCCTGCTCACCAAAGTTGATGAACAACACCTGCGTAGCGGTGACAGAGTCTTTGGGATAGAGGTCAAGCTGGTTGAGTACATCGTAGATGCGGTCGGCACCAAACGAGATGCCTACTCCGGACAGACCAGGCATGCCGAAGATGCCTGTCAGGTTGTCGTAGCGTCCGCCACCGGTGATGGAGCCTATCTGCACGTCCAGTGCCTTCACCTCAAAGATGGCACCCGTATAGTAGTTGAGTCCACGGGCCAGCGTCAGGTCGAGCTGAATCTCGTTCTTCAGACCGGTAGTCTTCAGCACGTTCAGAATAAATCGGATTTCCTCAACGCCTTTCAGACCTGTCTCGCTGTCTTTCAGCACGTCTGCAATGATGGTCAGCTTCTCGTCGTTCGAGCCGCTGAGTTGGATGATGGGCTGCAACTTGGCAATCTGCTCTTCTGACAGTCCGTCCTCGCGCAACTCTGCATTCACGTTGTCAATGCCAATCTTGTCCAGTTTGTCGATGGCGACAGTGATGTCGACAATCTTGTCTGCAGCGCCAATGACCTCAGCAATGCCGGACAGAATCTTACGATTGTTAATCTTGATTTGCACACGGATGCCAAAACGCGAAAACACGGTGTCGACAATCTGCATCAGTTCCACCTCGTTCAGCAGGGAGTCTGAGCCCACCACATCGGCATCACACTGATAGAACTCGCGGTAGCGTCCCTTTTGAGGACGGTCCGCACGCCATACAGGCTGAATCTGATAGCGCTTGAAAGGCAGCTGCAGTTCCTCGCGGTGCATGACCACATAGCGGGCGAAGGGCACTGTCAAGTCGTAGCGCAAACCTTTTTCACAAAGTTTTGCTGCCAGATGCAGAGAGTTTCGTTCCTGCAGTTCCTCGTCTGTCGTTTTTGACAGGAAGTCGCCTGAGTTCAATACTTTGAAGAGCAGTTTGTCACCCTCTTCGCCATACTTGCCCATCAGTGTCTGCAGTGTTTCCATGGCAGGCGTCTCAATCTGCTGGAATCCATAGAGTGCATACACCTCGCGAATGGTGTTGAAAATATAGTTGCGCTTGGCCATTTCTATAGGGCCGAAGTCGCGTGTCCCTTTGGGAATACTGGGTTTCTGTGCCATTTACTTTCGAACGATGGTTTGTGCCCGGTCAGGACCGATGCTGATAATCTTAATAGGTGTCTCGAGTTCCTTCTCCAGGAATTTGATGTAGTCGCTGAACTGCTTCGGGAACTGTTCTTCGCTGGTGAACTGTGTCATATCTGTCTTCCAGCCAGGCAATTCCTGATAGACGGGTTCAATGCCTTTCTCAATGTCATAGGGGAAATCGCGTGTCTCTACACCATTTACCTTATAGGATGTGCAGGCCTTGATGGTGTCGAAGCCGTCCAGCACGTCGCTCTTCATCATGATGAGCTGGGTGACACCGTTTACCATGATGCTATAGCGCAGGGCAACCAAGTCAATCCAGCCGCAACGGCGCTCTCGGCCTGTTACTGCTCCATACTCATGACCCAGGTCACGAATTTTCTTGCCTGTCTCGTCAAACAGTTCTGTCGGGAATGGGCCGGCGCCTACACGTGTGCAGTAGGCCTTCATGATGCCGTACACCTCGCCAATCTTGTTGGGACCAATACCCAAGCCTGTGCATGCGCCTGCACAAATGGTGTTTGAAGAGGTAACGAAAGGATAGCTGCCGAAGTCCACGTCGAGCATCGTACCCTGAGCACCCTCGCAGAGTATACTCTTGCCGGCACGCAGGGTCTTGTTGATCTCGTGCTCGGAATCTACCAGATGGAACTGGCGTAAGTAGTCTATGCCTTTGAGCCACTTCTGCTCTACCTCGTCAATGTTGTATTCAAATCCCATGGACTTCAAGATAGCCTCATGACGGGCTTTGTGGGCTGCATATTTTTCATCGAATCCTTCAAGTATATCGCCAACACGCAGGCCGTTACGGCTAATCTTGTCGGTATAGGTCGGGCCTATTCCCTTACCTGTCGTACCTACCTTGTTCTTACCCTTCTGGGCCTCGTAGGCAGCATCAAGCACACGGTGGGTAGGCATGATGAGGTGAGCTTTCTTAGAGATGTGCAAGCGTTCCTTCAACTCGTGACCGCTGGCCTCCAGAGCCATTGCTTCTTCCATAAAGAGGTCTGGCGCCAGTACGACACCATTGCCGATAATGTTCACCTTGCCACCCTGGAAAATACCAGATGGGATGCTGCGAAGAACATATTTCTGTCCTTCGAACTCCAAAGTGTGACCAGCATTCGGTCCACCCTGGAAGCGGGCTACCACATCATACTTCGGGGTCAGCACATCGACCACCTTACCTTTTCCTTCATCGCCCCACTGAAGACCCAGCAGGACATCAACTTTTCCTTGATTCATTTGTTTATGTGTTATTATTGACTTTTCGACTGTTTCGCTTGCTTGCCTGTTTGGTCATCTGAGCCTGACAGGAACTGCAGATGCCGTAGACATAGAGTGAGAATCCGTCTTTACGGAAACGCCGCAGATGGAGTGCCCCAATGGCATCGTTTATCTTCTTCGACTTGAATTCCGTCACCTTGCCACACACCGTACATATCTGGTGGCTGTGGCTGTTGTTGTCATAGCACGCCTCATATTTTGTAGACCCCTGAAAACGGTGCCGTATCACCAGTCGCAGCTCCATAAAGAGCTTCAGAGTGTTATACAAGGTTGCCCTACTGACGGGAAAACGCTCCTCGTCGTTTAACTTTTCACCCAGTTCGTCCAGTGTGAAATGCCCGTCCATGCTGTATACGGCATCCAAGATGGCAAAGCGCTCTGGAGTCTTGCGCAGGGTGTTTTGCTCCAAATAATTGGACAGGATATTCCTGACCGTTGACTTTACATTATCTTTCATTTTATGTGGTTAAATGGTATAAAACCGCACAAAATTACTACTTTTTCTTTAGAATACGGCAATAATAATTTAAAAAAGTTCTAAATTGATGCTTTTAAGTGCACTTTTTGCCATTCTTTCGTACATCAGCCCCAGTTCCGAGAACCTTGTCATACTCTGCAGGGCAGCTTTACGCACGGACATATAGGGACCCTGAAGCGCAGAAAGTGTCTGGTCCAGAAATTCATTGATGCCGCGTTCGTTGGGTTCCTGATGGTTCATAAACAGGCGGGTCAGCACATGGAAACCGCACAGTTGGTCGTACTCCCGTTCACTGGCTATCCACTGGAATGCTTTCTCTGGTGCGTATGACAGATACTGCCACAGATGGAAAGCGGTCAACTCTGCCATCTCCTGCGAGGGCATTTGTTCCATCCAGATATCGCATACCTCTGGCAGCATTTGGTCGGCTGGCATCAGCAGCGTCGCTAAAATCTTGCATTCACGCACATCCTCCTTCCACAATGCTATTGCCAGATCGTAGTCCTTCCCTATCTCGTCTGCCATCTCGCGCAGACGAGGCAGCGTTGCACCCCAGTTCAACTTATAGTCAACGCCCTTGTCACGCATCGACTTTGCCACAGCACCGTCCATCATCTGGCGGAACGACTGTTTGATTTCCTTTACCTTCTCCCGGACATCCATTTCAATTTTTCAGTATCTGAATCTTTTAGTGTCTATATCAAGGTCGCATATTCGGTACTATAGCGTAACATTTGTTGCGCATAGTCCTCGGAATAATTCAGCTGTATGTCGCAGATTTGATGTTGCTCGTCATAAACTGGTAGCATCAGGGGATTGAGAAAACCCTTATACGGTGCCAGATTCAGTTTCTTGTAGCGCTCCAGGACCTCGGCATGAAGTCGGTCATCCACCTTGACAGCATATTGTTCCACCAACTGGCGGGCAGCCTCATAATCGCCTTCGCTCTTAATGCGCTGAATCTCTGCCAGCAAACTGGCAAACAACCCGCGCAGGGCTTCATAGTCTGTGATGCGTACATAGTTTTTTCCCTCACGCTGTTCTAATCGGATTACATCGCCCTGCTCATAGCACCAATGGGCTATCAGGGCTCTGTTACGCATGTGCGCCTCCTCTATCTGGCGTCCTGGTTCTATGCGAATGAGTTGGGTCATCAGACCGTTCATGATGTATGTATAGTAACTTGACTTATAAGCCTCTCCGTCTGGCAATAAGCCCAAGTCTATCAACTTCTGGTCTGCAATATAGTAGAGCCCGAAGAGGTCGGCACGGGCCTCCTCGATAGTGTTGCCATAGGCCTTCAGCGCGTCCGGATCAGTACCTGGCAACAATTGTCCGCTGCCATGTCCCAGACACTCGTGGAGGTCAGTATGCAAGTCGTCGCAAAGATCACCATATTTGACAATCAGAGAGCGTGTTTCGTCGTCTATCACAAACTCCTCCTTAAATCCGTTTCCTCGGGCTGCCTTGTTATAGGCATCGGTGATGTTGGAGATGGTAATGCTCTTTGAACCATGTTGAGAGCGAATCCAGTCAGCATTGGGCAGGTTGATGCCTATAGCTGTGGACGGATATTCGTCGCCCCCCAACATTGCGGCACAGATAGCATTGGCTGTAACCCCTTTGACATGTGGCTTGCGGAAACGAGGGTCAACGGGCGAATGGTCCTCGAACCACTGGGCATTGCTGCTGATGGTCTGTGTGCGCTTGGTAGCTTCTAGATCCTTATATTCCACAATGCCTTCCCAAGAGGCTTTCAGCCCTAGGGGGTCACCATAGACCTCAATGAATCCGTTGACAAAGTCTATACGTCCCTCATGCTCTCCGACCCACTCTATGCAGTAATCGTTAAACACGCGGAGGTCACCTGTCTGATAGTATTTGATGAGCAGTTCTATAATATGTTGCTGATGGTCATTCTCAGCCACCGTTCTCGCTTGCTCCAGCCAATAGACAATATGGCGTATTGCGTTGGCGTAGCGTCCTTGGGCAGACCAGACCTCTTCTCTGATCTCGCCGTCGCGTTTCACCAATGTGGTGTTGAGTCCGTACGATATGGGGGCAGGATCATTACCTGCCTCCTCCTTCTGTCGCTGATAGAAGTCTTCTGCTTCTTGTTGGCTGACCCCTTCGTAGAAGTTACAGGCGGAGGTCAGCACCAGATCCTCCCCATCGGCTTTGTTGACGCGTTTGGGCAGAACCTCCGGGTCGAAGATGACGGGTATCAGTTCATCGCATAGTTGCTCTACAGTTTCTCCTGAGTGCAGAGGCAGTCGGATGGCGTCTACCTGCTGTAGGGCTTCACGCAGCCAGGACTCACTGAAGCCTGGTACAAACTTGTCGCAAGCATAGTGGTGGTAAATGCCATTGGAGAACCACACTCGCTTCAGGTAGACCTCCATGGCTAGGAAGTCCTCCGTATGGTGGTCTATACGCAGGTCGGTATAAATGGCTTCCAGTGTCTTACGGATGCGCAGGTTATAACGTCCGAACTGGTCGAAGGTTATATCGCGTCCATAGAGCGTCGCCTTCGACAGATAGTAGACCAACTGTTTTTGTAACAAAGATAATTGCTCAAATCCGTTAAGCCGGTATCTGAGCAATTGTAAATCTGCAAAACGTTCTCCAACATAGTTGAAGTGATGCACGTCATTTCCAGAATAGTTCATGTGCATTTACTTCGAATCTTTTTTCCCCGGCTTTTTAACCTTCTCAGACGGGTGTTGTTCCAACTGCTGCAAGCGGTAATCGCGCGGAGTCATGTGCAACAGTTTGTAGAACGACGCATAGAACGACTGTCTGTTCGCAAAACCCACCATATCGCTCACCTCTTCCATGCGCAGGTTCTGGTACCTGCGATCGACTAGTATGGCCATGGCTTCCTCAATGCGGAATTTGTTGACGAAAGAAGTATAGTTCATGTGGAAACGAACGTTGACTACTGCAGAGATGTAGCGTGTGTTAGTTCCCAGATCTTCAGCTAGCTTCTTGGCTGAATAGTCTTTGTCCTTATACTTCTTTTGCATGACGATGATATTCAGGATCTTTTCCTTCATTTCATCCATCAACCTAGGGCTAACGAGACTACGATAAGCAGCCTCTTTTTCCTTCTTTTCTGTGATATTATACTTAGCCATAGTTTAATGATTAAGACTTAGTCTTGTTTTCACCTGCAAATATACAAAAAAATTCCATATCTGTGGAAGAATTTTTCAAAAAAAATCTTAAAAAGACCAATATTCTTACAATTCTTGAAGAAAAATGTTTCTCATCGTCTTCAGATAATTGCTCCGAGCGCCAATGGCTTTCCCCCATTTCTGAGACAACAGCCTACTGACATCCAGGTCTATCTTCCAGCGTCCACGAGCCTCCAGACGGTCTATCATCGTACCTAACGTCAGGTTGCTTAGGTCCTCTGAAGGCATGAACCGGCTCTCTTCTCCCTTTTCATCGCTTGTTACCTCTATCAGCAGGTTAGCATCTATCAGTTCATTCAGCAGGTCATTGACGAAACGGATGGGTATGTTGGTCTCTTTTCTCAGCTCTAGCACAGAGTATGGTTTCCGACCTTCGGCAAAACGTTTGCAGATGCGGCTCATCAGTAGTGCACAAAGCATCAGCCTATAGCGATGCGATATCTCGCCAGCATTGGCATCATAGTCATAATAGTCCAAATTTTGGTTCGTATAGCACAACTCGGCACCGAACAGGCAGATGGTCCACGATATCTGCATCCACAGCATGAATAGCGGCAGGGCTGCGAACGATCCGTAGATGGCATTGTAGCTGGACAGGAATATCTGTGAATGGATGTACACGAATTGTAACCCTTGCATGGCGATACCTGCGAGGATGCCCGGTACAATCACGCTGCTTAACTTCACTTTCGTGTTGGGCATGAAGATATACAGAGCAATGAACATCAGCGACATCAGCACGTATGGCGTCAAGTCTATCAGTGTGCGGACAGCAGAGCCCAACATCAGGAAGTCTGGCATACTGTCGGCTACAGTGGCAAGGAATATGCTTATACCTGACGAGATGACTATCAGGATGGGGAAGACGAAAAACATGGCGAGATAGTCCGTAAACGTTCGGAACACCGAGCGTGACTTCTTGACCTGCCACACTTCGTTGAATGCTTCCTCTATGTTGCTCACCAGCATCAGCACCGTATAGAGCATGAACAACAGACCTATACCCAGGAATATACCGCTCTTGGTATGTACCAGATAGCTGTTTACGAAACCAATGATGATATCTGCCGTCTGGGGTTGTGAGGACAGGGCATCACGAAACCACACCTCTATATATTTACTATAGCCGAATCCGCGAGCTATGGCAAACACAACAGCCAGAATGGGTACGATGGCCAACAGCGTCGAGTACGTCAATGCCGAAGCTTTGGTCAGCACGCGCTTGGCGGTAAAGAAACGCACAGCCAGCAGTATCTTCTTCATGACATTCACCATGAGGTATCTTAGCGGCGATACATCGCCCCTGGTAATCTGCCAGATACCTGTCTTGAAAAAGTGAATCAGCTGTTGTATCTCCATTGTCCAATTATTCATAAAAAAAAGCACTGTCACTATAAGCCGGGTTCTGTACCTCTTGCGAGGCGTCTGCCATTTATCTACTCCGCAGGTTACCCTACGGCTCTAGCATTCTACCCTCCATCGTTGCCTTGCGGCATTCGGGCGGACAACCCTCGGACGATGGTATACGCGAACTTGCAGCCTCCAGACGGAACAGCACGACGGTCACCCGCCGTCTGGTGGGCTCTTACCCCACCTTCTCACCCTTACCCTTGCGGGCGGTTGTTTTCTTCTTCCGGCTCCAACCGTCACCGGCTGCTGGCACTTTCACCAGTGGAGCGTCCTACGCTGCCCGGACTTTCCTCTCGTGCCCTTCTGGACACCAGCGGCAGACCGTGACACTGCTTTCATGGGGACAAAGGTACGAATAAGCGAGCGAAAAACCAAATTTATTTGAGTTTTTCCGAGCACAAGTACTTTCGACGATAAGTCAAAGGTACGAATAAGCGAGCGAAAAACCAAATTTATTTGAGTTTTTCCGAGCACAAGTACTTTCGACGTTGTCACAACCTGCATGTAACACCCACCTTTGTTTCAAAGGTCTTAGCCTTTACGTTATCATAAAAATCATAATGTGTACTACGCACATAGAAAGCACCCGACAAGGTAATCGACCACTGCTTGGCCATATGCATCTCCATCAGAGGATTGATGACAAACAGTGACGCATGGCTCCTGTCGCCTTGAACGTTCAGATAGCGCAGGTCGGGGATATTGGCGAAACCGTTGTCGAGGTCCTCTTTCTTATATCCTTTCCACGTATAGAGACGGAAAAACTTGGTGTTCAGAACGAAGCGTGCCGCTCTGCCAAAGTCGAGTTGCGTCTTCGACTTGACGCTGAAACCGCTGCCCATATTGTAGTCACGCTCAATCACATTGAAATAGTCACTCTTCGTACCACCGAGCATAATACCACTCACAAAGATGCGCTGTTCCATTTTTGATAAGGCTCCTATCTTGGGCAGTGAAACGATGAATCCAGGCCCGAAGGCTGCAACCTCGCTGAGACGATAGGGTGTCAACTCAGAACCATCCTCAACGGTTTTGGAGTTGTAATAGTTGTAGTGCTGGTAGATACCAAACTCACCAGCCATGTCTTTCTTATCCAGGATAGGTGTGCTCCACAGGCGTCCAACGATGCTCAGTGTGTTTACGAGAGGCTGCCCGCCACCGAAGGCTATGTTTGCCTCGATGTCGAAGAAGTCGTAGGGCGTCCTATGAGACTCGCCGTCTACCGATGTGCCATAGGCCAACGTCAGGTTGACGAATGGTGCATGGACGCCACGGAACAGGGCTCCGTCGTCTGCCAGATAGCGCCAGCCTATAGAGACAGACGCATCGAGGGGTATTTGACGGAAATCGTGGTAGCGGTAATGACTGCTTTTCACCCGCCACGCATCGCCACTGATGATACGATGAAGCCCTTGGATGGGGTTGATGATAGCGGCGGCAGCCTCGCGCAGAAAACGACGGAAGCCACGTGCCCGGTCGTCAAGAACCGTACGGCTCAGGCGGTGAGTCATTTCACCGATGGCCATACCGCCACAGGTGGTGGCAAAGATGTCGTTGATGGCTGGTGGATCGGCCTCGCCAAAGAACTCCCACATGGCAGAACCGAACAGGGCGTAGGGTGCCGACTCCCAATATGTCAGCCCATTGGTACGCGCTGCATTAAAGTAGAGGTTGCCGTGATAAGGGTGCATAAACATGTTCATGTGGAAATAGTCGTTATCCCACACCATACCTCTTTCGAAGTTCTGGCGGATAGTGCGCAGTGTAGTCTGCGCAAAATCTTCTCTCGTCACATAGCGGTCAAACAACTGTACGCCAACATTGATACCCGTTACCTCAGCGAGTGCCCACCAGGGGTGCTTCTTGCCTGGCAGCGCCATTGTGGAGTCGCCATATACCAGGCTGTCCCTACGCTCTCCGAACGCCGCCTTCAACGTGTTGTGGCGGTTGCGCGGCTGGCACAGCGTCATGCCCAGTTCTACCAGCGGACGGTTCCGATAGGTCTCATTGCGATTATAGTAGCGGGTGACTCCCCAGCCTACCGAGGCAAAGACCCCCAGTCGTTTCGTAAGCTGATAGTCGGCATTGATGCGAGCCTGCAACGAGTACAGGCGTTCCGGGGCATCATTGCTGTTCTTTCTGAACGTCTCTACATGGTAATAGCCTATGTCACCGCTGATGCTCAACTTAGGAGTCAGTTGCCAATATTGTCCCAGACGATAGAACAACGCACCGGAGAACTTGGAATCGAGTCCCATGAAGTGCGTTCCCACACCGAAAATGCTATATGTGCTCTTGTTACGATAGCGTGTGGCGACATTCACCTTGGTCGATGAGCCACCATACAGCATCAAGTCGATGTCAGTCGTCGGGTTCACATTGATTAGCCCAACCTTATGGCCTATGCTGTCGTACGACAAATTGATGAGTCCTATCTGCCAGCCCTTAGGATGTTTGCGGGCCACATTGAACAATCCCACCTGAGCACCATTCAGCGTGTCGGCATAGTTGAAAGTACCAACCTGAACTCCACGCATCATGCATGACGATACATTCAGCAGAGCAGATAGTTGGACACCCTGATTCATGCCCTGAATGATGTTGTTGATGATACTCAGTTGTAGACCATCGAAACCGTAGGATACCGCATTTGATACCACAGACAGTTGCACACCGTGGCCACCGTCTGTGGCTACTGACGAGATGATACCTACCTGTACGCTCTTCACCGTGTCCTGTATGCTGACTATGCCCACAGGTGTCTTTTGTGCCATTACGGACACACTCATGCTGCATAAAACAACCCAAAATCCTATTTTCCTCATAGTAAAGGCTTAAATTTACTGCAAAGGTATGAATAAGTGAGAGAAAAAACAAATAAATCTGACCATTTTGCCAAAAAGGATATTGTAAGTGATGTATATACGACAAGACAGGAATAATCATTCAGAAAAAATGCGCATTAGTATTTTTTATAAAAAGATGCTTTGCAGTTAGCACAAAAATAAGTAACTTTGCATCCCGATAAGTTGAAATCATATATATTTTATCTGCGATATGGAGAAACAATTAAAGAAGGTGCTCGTGTTAGGTTCGGGCGCCCTAAAAATCGGACAGGCAGGCGAGTTTGACTACTCTGGCTCGCAAGCGCTGAAGGCTTTGCGCGAGGAGGGCATCTCCTCGGTGTTAGTAAACCCCAACATTGCCACCATCCAGACTTCGGAGGGTATTGCCGACAAGGTGTACTTCCAGCCCGTCACCACCTACTTCGTGACGGAAATCATCAAGAAGGAGCGTCCTGACGGCATTCTGCTGGCCTTCGGCGGTCAGACGGCACTGAACTGTGGTACGGAGCTCTACCAGACTGGGGTGCTGAAGGAGTATGGCGTACAGGTGTTGGGTACCAGCGTTGAGGCTATCATGAATACTGAGGACCGAGACCTGTTCGTCAAGAAACTCGATGAGATTGAACTTAAGACACCTGTCTCCCATGCTGTGGAGAACATGGACGACGCCTTGAAGGCTGCTCGCGAGATTGGTTTCCCCATCATGATCCGTTCTGCCTATGCTCTGGGTGGCCTAGGGTCAGGTATCTGTCCTGACGAGAAAGCCTTTGTCGAACTGGCCGAGTCGGCCTTCACCTTTGCTCCCCAGATTCTGGTGGAAGAAAGCCTGAAGGGCTGGAAGGAGATTGAGTTCGAGTGCATCCGCGACGCCAACGACCACTGCTTCACGGTGGCTTCGATGGAGAACTTCGACCCGCTGGGCATCCACACGGGCGAGTCCATCGTGGTTGCTCCCACCTGTTCGCTCACTGACCAGCAGGTGAAGATGCTGCAGGACATCACCGTTCGTTGCGTGCGCCACCTGAACATTGTCGGCGAGTGCAACATCCAGTTTGCCTTCAATGCCAACACCAACGACTATCGCATCATCGAGATTAACGCTCGCTTGAGCCGTTCCAGCGCATTGGCCTCAAAAGCAACGGGTTATCCCCTTGCCTTCGTGGCTGCTAAGATAGCACTCGGCTACACCCTCGACCAGATTGGCGAGATGGGTACGACGAGCTCTGCTTACGTCGCTCCGTCACTCGATTATATGATTTGTAAGATTCCGCGCTGGGACCTCACCAAGTTTGCAGGCGTCTCGCGCCACATTGGTTCCAGCATGAAGTCCGTGGGCGAAATCATGTCCATCGGACGCTCCTTCGAGGAGATGATTCAGAAGGGTCTGCGCATGATTGGCCAGGGTATGCACGGCTTCGTGGGCAACGACCACACCAAGTTCGACAATCTGGACGACGCACTGGCCAACCCCACCGACCTGCGCATCTTTGCCATCGCACAGGCACTGGAGGAAGGCTACACCATCGACCACATTGAGCAGCTGACCAAGATTGACAAGTGGTTCCTTGAGCGACTGAAGCACATCGTAGACCTGAAGCACCAGCTGATGGAGTACAACAGCCTGGAGGACCTGCCCAACTCGCTGCTGCTTGAGGTTAAGCAGTGCGGCTTTTCCGACTTCCAGATTGCCCGCTTCGTACTCAAACCCGAAAGCGGCAACATGGAGAAGGAGAATCTGTTGGTGCGCCAATATCGTAAGCGCCAGGGCATCCTGCCTTCCGTCAAGCGCATCCCGACGGTGGCTTCTGAGCATCCTGAGCTCACCAACTACCTGTACTTCACCTACACCCACACGCCGGCCTTCGCACGTCCCGACGGCAAGCCTTATGCGCCCGCGCACGACATTACCTATTATAATAACGAGAAGTCGGTCATCGTACTGGGTTCCGGTGCCTACCGCATCGGCAGCTCCGTAGAGTTTGACTGGTGCTCGGTGAACGCCATCAACACGGCACGCAAGCTGGGCTACAAGTCCATCATGATCAACTACAACCCCGAGACGGTGTCTACCGACTACGACATGTGTGACCGTCTCTACTTCGACGAGCTGTCGATGGAGCGTGTGCTCGACGTCATCGATCTGGAGTCACCGCGTGGCGTCATCGTCAGCGTGGGCGGCCAGATTCCTAACAACCTGGCCATGAAGCTGCACCGTCAGGGTGTTCCCGTGCTGGGTACCAGCCCCGTCAACATTGACCGTGCTGAGAACCGCGACAAGTTCTCGGCCATGCTCGACAAACTGGGCATTGACCAGCCTGCATGGCGTGCACTGACCTCGTTCGACGACATCAAGGAGTTTGTCTCCGAGGTGGGCTATCCCGTACTGGTACGTCCCTCGTACGTACTCTCGGGTGCTGCCATGAACGTGTGCTACGACGACGAGGAGCTGCACCGCTTCCTCTCCATGGCTACTGAGGTTTCCAAGGAGTTCCCCGTAGTTGTGTCCAAGTTCATGACCGAGACCAAGGAGATAGAGTTCGACGCTGTTGCCGACAAGGGCGAGGTGGTCGAGTATGCCATCTCCGAGCACGTAGAGTATGCCGGTGTGCACTCAGGCGACGCCACCATGGTATTCCCCGCACAGCACATCTACTTCTCTACCGTCCGTCAGATCAAGAAGATTTCGCGCAAGATAGCCAAGGAGCTCAACATCTCCGGCCCGTTCAACATCCAGTTCCTCGCCAAGAACCGCGAGGTGAAGGTCATCGAGTGCAACCTGCGTGCTTCGCGCTCGTTCCCCTTCGTATCGAAGATCCTGAAGCGCAACTTCATTGAGACCGCTACCAAGATTATGCTCGATGCCCCCTACTCTCGTCCCGAGAAGTTCGAGTTCGACATCGACCGCATCGGCGTTAAGGCCAGCCAGTTCTCGTTTGCACGTCTGCAGAATGCCGACCCCGTGCTGGGTGTTGACATGAGCTCTACCGGCGAGGTGGGCTGTCTGGGCGACGACCTGAACGAGGCCCTGCTCAATGCTCTCATTGCCACCGGCTACCGTCTGCCCAAGCAGGGTGCAAGCATCCTCATCTCGTCGGGTGCCGCTAAGGGCAAGGTCAGCCTGCTGGAACCCGCCAAGGAACTGGTACAGAAGGGCTACAAGGTCTACGCCACAGGCGGTACGGCCAAGTTCTTCAACGACAACGGCGTGGCAGCAACAGCCGTCTGCTGGCCCGACGAGGAAGGCGACAACAACGTCATGGACATGATTGCCCAGCACCAGTTCGACCTCATCGTCAACGTGCCCAAGAACCACACCAAGCGCGAGCTGACCAACGGCTACCGCATCCGCCGCGGAGCCATTGACCACAACATTCCGCTGATGACCAACGTACGTCTGGCCAAAGCCTACATCGAAGCCTTCACTGCCCTCAAGCAGGAAGACATCAAGATTAAGTCCTGGCAGGAGTACAACAGCTAATAATCGAACAAAAGGAGCAGCATACAATGACGGTGCTGCTCCTTTTGTTACTCGTCCGAATTGCACCAACTTACCTGCTACATTCTTTTTATTTCTCGGAGCGGAATGGGTTTGAACAGTAACTCAGTAACACTGTAACAAAATCAAAAAACATAAAAGATAAAAAGAACCGACAAATGGATGTTTAGCTATAGCATCTGTCGGACAGACAGTTTGTAGCGGTTGTCGTAGCTGATCTGCATAACACGCAGGATTTCGTCGTCGTCAGGCGACAGCGACAGGGCTACGTGCCCCATGGTGCGCCGCAGGTTGATTTCCACACATGGATGCAACAGGAAACCATCATCACCCCTGACCACCATCATGTCGATGCCGAACGGCCCGCGATAGTCGCCCAGGTCGAGCTGCTGAGCCACCTGCTGACTGACAGTATCGAGCAAGTCCAGCGATACATATCGGCCCATGCGTTCACGCTTGGCCTGCTCGGTGGCAAGGATATTGCCCGTATAGGCTCCGTTGCGGGTATGGAACAACGACAGCCCCACGTATCGGATGCCCTGGTCGGTGGACTCGAACTCCATTCCGAAGTCCTTTACCTTATTATAATATGGCTCTACCATCACACTACCCTGACGGGCGATGACGCTGGAGACCCAGGCGGCATTCTCGTCAAAACGAACCCCTCGCCCACTCGACGACCACGGAGCCTTGACGACCACCTGGCCATATTGCTCCTTCAGTGCGGCAACTTGCTCAGTGGTGGTACACTCGTAAGCCTCGCCAATGGTGCCGTCTGTCTGCAGCAACGGCAACAGTCGCGCCGAGGTCCGACGGTGAGACAACAGACGGATGCGTTCCAGCTTGCCATCGGTAGGCAACAGTTGCTCGCCCACTCCGCTGCGTTTCAGCAGGGCTCGCAATGCGAGGTCCCAGCCCCAGGGCTCTACCCGGCTGATATCAAGATGTGCCAACTGGCTCTTGTCAACAAATCGGCAGGGTGTCTTGCCCATTTTGCGACACAGGCGGTGACAGGTTCTTGCAGCCACCTCAACATTGTCAACCAGCACGGCATCGGACTCGTCAGCCCACAGTACTGGCAGGAATCCGAGGTCACTCCGCAGTTGTCTTCCGGCATGGGGGGCCGTGAAGTTGGCCAAGTTGGAAGCCAACGCAATGTCGTGTTCGGGATTAAAAATATGTAGTGTTTGTACTTCCACGTCCCAGTTACTTTTTACAGGGCTGCAAAGTTACGCATATTTTCCGACTTGGGCAAAGAAAGGGACCATTCGGAGCGTTAAATTATTAAAAAACATTACCGAAAATGAATGCAGTATGAAGAAAATGACTTACTTTTGCAGAAAATATATACTATTAAAACTGAGCATCATGAAGAAACTGATATTGACAATGCTTATGGCCGTATGCGGTCTGACAGTAACGCAGGCACAGAAGCCTGCACAAATCAAGTTCGACAAGACCACCCATAACTTTGGCTCCTTCTCCGAGAAAGATCCCAAGGTGACTTGCACTTTTACGTATACCAACATCGGCGAGCAGGTGCTGGTCATCAACCAGGCCATCGCATCGTGTGGCTGTACTGTCCCCGAGTACACTAAGGAGCCTGTGAAACCCGGTGAGAAAGGCGAGATCAAGGTTACGTACAATGGTACCGGCAAGTTCCCCGGACACTTCAAGAAGTCTATCACTGTCCGCACCAACGGAGCCGTTGAGATGACACGACTCTACATAGAAGGCGACATGACGGAAGCGAAATAAAGACAAAAGGAATGCATGATAAAAGGCTGCTCATTAGATGGTTGATGGACAGCCTTTTTATGATTGATGTATATTCCTTACGTCAGAATGTATAGCTGAGACCCAGCGAGCTGTATTCCTGGAACTGGAAGTAGCCCATGTCGTCATCACGCGAGCCGGAGTCGTCGAAGCGGGGATAGAGGAACAGGTTGGCCGAGATGTACTTAGACACCTTCAGCGTAATCAGGTTTTCCCACTCTATCAGACCACGCTTATAGGAAGTAAATCCGTACAGACGTGTCTTCCAGGATATCTGCTCAGCCATCTTCCACGTCAGGTCGACAGTCAGCTGCGAACCGAAGTCATGGAGGGTATGTTTGCCTTCGTCCAGACCATACTTCGTTGCCAGCGCCAAACGGTCAACATAGCGGAAGTTGTAGGCCATAGGCAGAAAGTTGAGCGTACCCGTCAGCCGTTTGTTCAGTGCCTCTACCTTGTATTCCATACCAATACCGACGTTCAGATCGAATGGTGACATGAAATCGGAGTAGACATTCTTGTCATTGGCCTTCAAACCGCGGGTGAACTGCGTATAGGCCAGCAACTGGAGTGTGTAGTACCACTTCTTATGCGCCTGCAAGCCCAGCTTGCCCGTATAACGCAAGAGGTCGTTGTTAGGCTTGAACTTGTGGACGGTATCAGAACGAGAGGTCTGGAATCCCAGTTTCATCTCCAGCTTGTTGTCGAAGAGCACACGCTCCTGATCGTTGTAGTTCAGTTCGAACACCGTGGAGGCAACAGCAGAATAGTTGGACTCACCACCCTTGTGCCAGTTGTCCGACACATAGTTCTGCAGGAACTGCATGGAGCCGTCGAATTTGAATTTCCAGAAGTTTGGCTTCTCCACCACAACAGCCACAGGGGCAACCTCCTCGGGCACTTCTGGCACGGGTGCAACTTTCTCAGCCAGTTCCACATGGGGCTTCACCTCTTCATTGACGTCGTTACGCAGAAGACCGGCATTCATGAGATTGGTCTCGTTGTTCTTCACCAAATCGGGACGGCGCATGTACAGACTCAGCAGAGCTGCATCAACGGCATTTGTCACGTCGTCACCTCCCTTCGGAACGAAAGAGAAGGCTTTCTGGGCACCCGAATGATAAAATGTGGTGGGAGCAAAAAGCCTATAGTAGCGTCCGTCACTTGACTCTTTGCGCAACAGCAGGTTCACCTGCTGTACGGAGTCCAGTTGCTTGCGCAGCAGAGCCAACGAGTCCATGTAGTTCTTTACTATCAAAGCTGTATCAGGCTTGACCTTTCTACCCTTGCGCTGTGCAGAGGCATCAACACTCAGCAATGTCAGCGCTGCAATAAATAATATGTATCTGTATTTCATAATTAGGTGCAAAGATACAAAGAATTTTGGGAATAAAGACGAATAATTAAAAATAATTTCGTACCTTTGCGGCTTAAAATGACAAAACAAAATATATAATATGAATAGAGACACCATTATCGGTTTCGTACTTATTGCCCTGGTGCTGATAGGTTTCAGTTGGTGGAACCAGCCATCGGCAGAAGAGATAGAAGCCGCACGCACGCAAGACTCACTTGCTGCCGTTATGAAGGACAAAGCTGAGAAAGCACAAAAAGAAACCCAAAAAGCTGTCAAGCAAGCCCTTGACTCAGCAGCGCTGAACGACACTACAGCCCTGTTCCATCAGGCACTTAGCGGCACCGACCAGCAGATTGTACTGAAGAACCAAAAGCTAGTACTGACGTTCAACACCCATGGCGGCACCGTCAGCAAAGCCGTCATCAAGGATTTTAAGAGCATTGACAACACCAACAACGTGACTCTGTTTGACAAGGAAGACCAGCGACTGAACTTCATGCTGACAGGCAAGCAGGAAAATATCGTCACTCAGGACCTCTACTTCACCCCTTCCGAGCAGACAGATTCGACAGTGACTATGACGGCCCAGGCACAGAACGGCGGACAGGTCATCATACGCTATCGTCTGGGGCAGGACTACCTGCTCTCCATGTCGCTACAGGCAGTAGGCCTGGCCAATGCCTTTGCACCATCCTATAAAGAGGTGGAAATCGAGTGGTCTGACCACTGCCGCCAGCAGGAGAAGGGCTTCTCGTTCGAAAGCCGATACACGGGCTTGTTCTACAAAGAGGCCAATGGCGGCAGCACAGACAACCTGCCAGAGACGTCAGACGAATCAAAGCAGATAGAGGAACGACTCGACTGGATAGCCTTCCGCAACCAGTTCTTCAGCATAGCTCTCATCTCGAAAGACGACTTCTCTGCCAACTCAACGCTGAGCAGTGTACAGGACGAGAAAGGTAGCGGCTATCTGAAGCAGTTTGATGCCAAGCTGAAAACAGCTTTTGACCCCACAGGCCAGAAGGCTTCCGAGTTTGAGATGTATATCGGCCCCAACAACTTCCGATTGATTCAGGACGTCGAGCAGCAGAGTGCGTTCGGCAAGGATCTCGACTTGGAACAGCTGGTCAACCTGGGCTGGTGGCTGCTACGTTGGATTAATCGCTGGTTTACACTCTATGTCTTCGACTGGTTGACTGGTTTGGGACTGAATATGGGTATTGTGCTGATTCTGATTACCCTACTGCTTAAGGCCATCACCTTCCCCATGGTCAAGAAGAGCTACATGTCCAGTGCCAAGATGCGCGTATTGAAGCCTAAGTTCGAAGAGGCCACCAAGCAATATGACAAGCCCGAGGACCAGATGAAGAAACAGCAAGAGATGATGGCGCTCTACTCCAAGTATGGCGTCAGTCCGCTGTCGGGCTGTCTGCCCATGCTCATCCAGATGCCTATCTGGCTGGCCATGTTCTTCTTTGTGCCTAATGCCATTCAGCTGCGTGGCGAGTCCTTCCTTTGGATGGCCGACCTGAGCACATACGACCCCATATTGGAATGGGGTACTAATATCTGGGGCATCGGTGACCACCTGTCGCTGACGTGCATCCTGTTCTGTGGCGCTCAGCTCGTCTACACCTGGTTCTCCATGCAACAGCAGAAGGACCAGATGGTAGGTCAGCAGGCTGAGCAGATGAAGATGATGCAGTGGATGATGTACATCATGCCGCTCATGTTCTTCTTCATCTTCAACGATTACAGCTCTGGTCTGAACTTCTACTACTTCGTGTCGTTGTTCATGTCGGCAGCCATCATGTGGACGCTGCGCAAGACGACGGATGACGCCAAGTTGTTAGCCATTCTTGAAGCCAACTACCAGGCCAACAAGAACAACCCCAAGAAGAAAAGCGGACTTGCTGCACGTCTGGAGGCTATGCAGAAGCAAGCTGAAGAGATGCAGAAACAACAACATAGACGATGAAGATAGGATTCGATAACGACAAATACCTGAAGGTACAGTCAGAACATATTCGCGAGCGTATTGCCAAATTCGACGGAAAGCTGTATCTTGAGTTAGGAGGCAAATTGTTTGACGACCATCATGCCAGCCGCGTGTTGCCAGGCTTCAAGCCTGACTCAAAGCTGCGTATGTTTGCTCAGCTGCGCAATCAGTTGGAGATAGTCATTGTGGTCTCTGCCGAGGATATAGAGAAGAACAAAGTGCGTGCCGACCTGGGAATCACCTATGATGAAGACGTTCTGCGTCTGCGCGAGGAATTCCAGAGCCGCGATTTCATGGTGGGCTCAGTAGTCATCACCCACTATAACGGCCAGCATACTGCAGACCAGTTCCGTCACCGTTTGGAGCGTATGGGCATCAAGTCCTACGTGCATTATCTGATAGACGGCTATCCTCACAACGTAGAGCTTATCGCCTCCGACGAAGGCTTCGGCAAGAACGACTACGTGGAGACGTCACGTGAGTTGGTGATAGTCACAGCGCCAGGTCCTGGCTCAGGCAAGATGGCTGTTTGTCTCAGTCAGCTCTATAATGAGAACAAACGAGGAATCCGTGCCGGCTATGCCAAGTTTGAGACGTTCCCCGTATGGAGTCTGCCGCTGAAGCACCCTGTCAACATTGCCTACGAGGCTGCTACTGCCGATCTCAATGACGTCAACATGATTGACCCGTTCCATCTGGAGGCGTACGACAAGATTGCTGTCAACTACAATCGCGACATCGAGATATTCCCCGTACTGAATGCGCTTTTCGAGGGCATCTACGGCGAGAACCCCTACAAGTCGCCAACGGACATGGGTGTCAACATGGTTGGGTTCTGTATTTCCGATGACGAGGTCTGTTGCAATGCCAGCCGTGACGAGATTATCCGACGCTACTACGATGCCACTAACAAGATGGCAGACGGTGCAGACAACGAAGAAGAAGTGCATAAGATTCAGATGCTCTTCAATCAGGCTCGGATTACAACAGCCTATCGTCGTGTCACAGTCGCTGCACAAGCCAAGCAGGAACTGAGCGGACATACGGCTTCTGCCATAGAACTGGAGGACGGCACCATCATCACCGCCAAGTCCAGTCCCCTACTCGGCTGTTCGGCAGCCCTATTGCTGAATGCCACCAAACATTTGGCAGGCATTGACCACGAGGCGAAACTGATTCCACAGAGTCTTATAGAGCCCGTTCAGAAGACGAAGACCGAATATCTTGGGGCCAAGAATCCCCGTCTGCATACAGACGAAGTTCTGGTTGCCCTGAGTGTGGTTTCCGAGAGTGATGAGCGTTGTCGTCGTGCCTTGGAGCAGTTGCCCAATTTACGTAATTGTCAGGTACACTCTACCGTCATGCTGAGTGAGGTTGACAGGAAAATCTTCAAGAAACTTGGTTGTGGTCTGACCTGCGACCCAGTAAGGAAAAAGTAAGAGACAAGTACATGATAACAGAAAGGACAGGCTGTTTCAGTCTGTCCTTTTTGTTGTCGTATAACTTTCAGAAATGTTATTCGGCGTCTGGAGTGATGAGCTTGTAACCTTTTCCGTGGATGTTGATGATTTCAATCTGCGGATCGTCTTTCAGATGCTTACGCAGCTTAGTGATATAAACGTCCATAGAGCGGGCATTGAAATAGTTGTCGTCAATCCAGATGGTCTTCAGGGCAAAGTCACGCTGCAGAATCTCGTTGGCGTGCGAGCAGAGCAATCCCAGCAGTTCGTTTTCCTTAGTGGTGAGCTTGGTCTGCTTGCCACCGATGCTCAGCAGTTGCTTCTGGGTGTCGAAAGTGAAGTTGCCAATGTGATAGACAGAACTCTCACGATTCTTCTTGCCACGTACTCGGCGCAGGATGGCTTCTACACGGAATACCAGTTCCTCCATAGAGAACGGCTTGGTGATATAGTCGTCAGCACCAATCTTAAAGCCCTCGAGGATATCCTCCTTCAGTGTCTTTGCAGTGAGGAAGATTACAGGGATGTCCGGATTTGCCTGACGAATCTCCTGAGCCAGTGTGAATCCGTCTTTCTTAGGCATCATCACGTCCAGCACACAGATGTCGAACTTGGTCTTGAGGAAAGCCTTGTAGCCAGCCTCGCCGTCAGGGCAGAGTTCTGCAACATAGCCTTTAGCGGCCAGATACTCACGCAACAGCATTCCGAGGTTCTCGTCGTCTTCACAAAGAAGAATTTTCAGTTTTTCGTCCATAACCTTAATATTTACAATTTGACATTTTTATTAATTATTCTCTATTTGTTTATTTATCCTCTTGAAACACGGACAGCATAATGGTAAACTTAGTACCCTTGCCAATCTCACTCTCCGCTTTGATTTCACCTTGGTGCAGGTCTACCACCTTCTTGACGTAGGCCAGTCCCAGTCCGAAGCCTTTCACATCGTGTTTGTTACCTGTGTGCACACGATAGAATTTATCGAAGATTTTTTTCAGGTTCTCTTTCTTGATGCCCTGTCCGGTATCTCGGATAGAGAGGAACAGGTGGTTGTGCTCATCATTCCACGTACGGATATAGATGTCCAGTGGCTCGTCCTGCTTGCGATACTTCACGGCATTGTCCATCAAGTTGGTGATGGCGTTCTGGAAGTGTACCTCGTCAACGTATATGGCTGAGTCTACGGCTTCTATCTCGGTGTATATCTTGCCACCGGTGTGTTCCACACGCAGGTTGAACGACTGTGCAATGTTCTCCACCATTTCGTTGAGGTCAAGTTCTTTCTTCTTGAATATCACGCTCTTCTTGTCGAACATGGACATCTGTAGCACTTTCTCTACGAGGAATCTCAGTCGTTTGGTCTCGTCGGAAATGACCTGTCCCAAGTGCTTGGACATCTGCTCGGACTTGGTTACAGAATCGTCGTTCATCATCTGAGCTGCCAGCGAGATGGAGGCTATTGGTGTCTTCAGCTCGTGAGTCATGTTGTTGATGAAGTCGTTCTTGATTTCCGAATAGCGCTTCTGGCGGAAGATGACGACAATGGTAAAGATGAATGTCAGCAGCAGTACGATGGTGAAGATGATGCTGGGTATCATAAAGCGTACGCTCGAGAAGATGTAGTTGGACATCTCCGGAAAGTGGATACGCACCACACCTCTTTTCGACTGAGGGTCATTTTGGAACAGCACCTGTGAATAGGGATACTTCTCACCCTCTTCCGAATAGTCTGGGCAGCGATAGACCTCGCGTCCGTCTGCTGTTGACACCTTCAAGTGATAAGGTATGTTGACGCCGTTGTTCTGCAACTGGTTACGTATTTCCTGATCGAGCATCTTGAAGTTTACACGCTCCTTCAGGGGCTTGTCATTAGCCGTATAAAGTATGTTGTACACGACCTCGTCCAACAAAGCCTTTTGATAGACATATCGGTTGCGGACAATCTCCTGCATGGATTTGGTGGCATCCACCAATGAGTTCTTGTCCTTTCGGAGAATCATAGCCTTAGGAACAGATGAGGGTTTCATCTGGAATGCCTTTACCTGAAATGATGAATAGACGGTGCCGTCGTCAGCAGCCACAGCAAACTGGTGGCTATGCTTGATGGTACCACCAATGCCGTCTACAGTCACCGAGTCTTGCTGGAAGGCACGGCGCTCAGTCTGGTTGACGTCTTTCTCCAGATAACGATGGGTCTCGTCCAGCTCTAAGTTGTGGGAAGCTTGATAGAGCGAACGATTGACACTCTCGTCAAACTGCTCCTTCTTCATCTTCACCATCTCTTCGACATAGGAGAACTGAAGGTAGAGCAGCGCCAGGAACGAGAATCCCATGATGACGGCTATAATCCAAATAGTAGACTTCTTCATGCTGCAAAGGTAACACTTTTACAGACACGAAGAAGCCTTTTAGTTAATAAATTCCGTTAAATTTAACGACTTTAACAAAAATGTCGTAATTTAGTTTTTGTATTTTAATTATAAATGAATTCCAATATTGACTCCAATCTGAAATGGATTGCCTCGTTGGGCGAAGTATGAAGTATCACCCGCCATGCTGCTTTTGACGGCAAAGGTATTATAATTGGTGTTCGTCAGGTTACGCACCCACAGTGACACAACAACAGGGCTGAGATCGGCATCAACATGAGCGCCGAGGACAGCATAGAAATTTTGTCCGTAGGTATTCTCCTCGTCCCACCATGTTTTGCCTTGAGCGGTGAGGTTTGCTCCGACAGTAATGCTCTTCATGGCTCCTTCGCCGAGGTCGAAGCGATAGTCTGCGTGGGCTGCCATTGTATGTTGTGGAACGAAGGGGACGCGCTTGTCCTTATAGTCGATGGCTGTCAGCTTTCCTTCAACAGTGACGCTGTCCACATAGTCCTTGAATACTGCATGTGTATAGCCATAGGAGGCGGACCACGTCAGATGGTCATCCAGCAGACTTCCACGCAGGGTTGCCTCGACACCGCAGCTGTAACTCTTTCCTGCATTTACCATAGCACGTCCGAAGCCATATTGCGAAGCGAACACAGTCAACTGCTGATTGCGTATCTGCATATAATAGCCGGAAAGATCCAGGTGCAGTCCGTCGAGCAGATTCAGATGAGTGCCGAACTCGTAGTTCCAGCTCTCCTCGGGTTTGTAGGCTATGGTATTGCGGATGTTCTCGTAGGAAGCATCATCGTGTTGCAGCACCAGTTCGCCACGGGCAGACTGGGCAGAGTTCTGGAGTTCTGATTGCAGAATGTCGCTGAACATCTGGATATTGAAACCACCGGCACGATAGCCTTTCGATACAATAGCATAGACATTACTGCCGTTGTTGTCAATGTTCCACGTCAGTCCTATTTTGGGCAGCCATTGGTTGAAGGACGCTTTCTCCGTACGCTCCAGCAGTGAGCTGACGACAGCCTGGACCTGAGTTCCCATCACATTTTCGTCGAGTCTGGTCAGTGCACTGGTTGCATATTCTATCGAGTGGTGTGAGTAGTCATAGCGCAGTCCGAGCGTTGCTGTCAGACGGTCTGTCAGGTGGAGATGAGTCTCGTGGAAGACGCCAAGATTGGTCTGGGGCGTACGGAACATTCCGGGGATGGTTTCCATCTCCATCGTAATGTGACAGCCGCCGGCACGGGCTATCATTGCAGCAGCAGCTTCTGTGCTGCCCATGCGTTTAGCCATCGCATTGAGCATGCCGTAATAGGCATAGTCCTCGATGGTCTTAGACAGGAACGCATTCATCTGTGGACCGAAATAGACTGGTGCCACCGTCTTGAGCCACTGACGCGAGAAGAAAATGCCTGTTGTTCCTTGCCAGATGCCCGTCTGATGGCCTTTCAGCACCAGTTCATGAGTCGTGGCATTCTGCAGCTGAGCCTGTTCCATGTGCATGAAGTCTTGGGGGCGATAGTCAATATCCATGAGCATATCATCCTTCAGATACTGCCAGCTCAGCGTGTATGACAAGTCTGCCCAATCGGCAGCATAGTTTGTGTTCAAACCAGTGCTGAAAAGATGGCGTTTGTAGTTGCCCTGATAGTTGGTTGATGGGTCTGCGGCTTTCTGCGATTCCATGTCCAGCAGTCCGTAGGCGAATCCGTTCTGGTTGACATACTGATAGTCTGTCATCCAGTTAAAGGACAATCGCTGTGTGGGTTGCCATACCAGACGCAGGCGCCCTCCGGCCTCATTACTCTTGTCAGCACGTTCATCGGTGGCCTGATTGCGGAAGAATCCATTCGTGCCATGATAGAACGCTGCCACTGAGAAGGCCAGTTGGTCACTCACTTTATGATAATGTGCCGCCTCGACATTACGATAGAGTCGAGTGCCCAAGCCTAACTTGATATCAGTACCTTGATAGTTCATGGGATTCTTGGTGTACTGACGCACCAGACCGCCTTCGGTATTGATGCCGTACAGGGTACCTTGCGGTCCACGTAGCACGTCGACACGATCTATCTGCCACAGATGGCTGTTGAAAGCCGACTTGCTCACCAAGGGGATTTCATCCACATAGACACCCATCGATGGGCTGTTGACACGCGAGCCTATGCCACGCACATAGATGGACGAGGTATAGCGTGAACCATAGCTGGGCATTACAAATGAAGGCACATAGTCAGAGATTTCACGCAAGTCGCGAAGCCCCAGGCTACCTATTTCTTGATTTGTCAGCACATTGGAACTCATAGGTTGCTGACGCAGTTTCTGGTACTCTTTGTTTTGTGCTACCACTACGATCTCATCCAGATCGTAGACTCTTGACGAATCAGAAACCTCTTGTTCATTGCTAGCTCCTACTGGCAAGACTGCCATAGCGGTCAACACCGCCAAAATCTGTTTATACATTTTCTTTTTACCTTAATTATAATAATGATGTGGTTAAAATTTGATGAATTCTTCCATTTTCGGGTGCAAAGGTACGATTTTTCCCTGAGGCCTGCAATCCACATTTATAGGGATTTTGCATGGGAGCATAACAAATGTGGCACCCGATTCATATCGGATGCCACACTCAAAATCTCATAAAGTTTTATTATAGATTCAGACTCTTCTTGATAGCCTCGATCTTCTTTAGAGCGGCCTGTGAGCAACGCTCATAGCAACCTGCGCACTTGAACGAAGCGTCCTTGATTTCGCAGTAGAACTTGATCTTGGGCTCAGTACCTGAAGGACGTACGCTGATCTTGGTACCGTCAGCGCAGAACCACTGCAGCACATTGGCCGTGGTGGGCATGTTGATCTTCTCTACGCTTCCGTCAGCCTTCTTGGCCTCCAGTGTCTGGTAGTCCTTCCACAGCACGATAGGCTCGCCGCCCAGGTCCTTGGGAGGATTGTTGCGGAAGTCAACCATCATCTGCTTTATCTCGTCGGCACCGCTCTTTCCAGGCTTCACGACGTTGATGGTCACCTCCTTGGAGAATCCGTATTCTGCATAGATGTTCATCAGCAGGTCATACAGGGTCATGCCGTTGTCCTTGGCCCATGCTGCAATCTCGCAGATCAGACAGATAGATGCAGGGGAGTCCTTGTCGCGAACCTTGTCGAAGGGCAGGAATCCGAACGACTCCTCACCGCCGCCGATATACTTCTGCTTGCCCTCTGAGATGCGAATCTCGTTGGCAATCCACTTGAAGCCTGTATAGCAGTCGCGCAACTCTACGCCATTCTTCTTGGCAATCTCGGCAATCACCTCGGTTGTCACGATGGTCTTCACCAGGAACTCGTTGCCCTTCAGCTGGCCGAGCTTCTTCTTGTTGGCGATGATGTACCACGAGAACATCATGCAGGTCTGGTTACCATTCAGTATCTCCCACTCGCCCTTTGAGTTACGGCAGACGATGGCCAGGCGGTCAGCGTCGGGGTCGGAGGCAATCACCAGGTCTGCATTCAGGCGTGTACCCAGCTTCATGCCCAGTGTCATAGCCTCTGCATTCTCGGGGTTCGGGCTTACTACGGTGGGGAAGTTGCCGTCTATCACCATCTGCTCGGGAACGACGTGGATATTCTGGAATCCCCATGAGCGCAGTGCCTCGGGAATGATGACACGACCTGTTCCGTGCATGGGTGAATATACAATGTTGAGGTCCTTGTGGCGCAGGATGACGTCTTGGTCTACCATAGCCTCCTTGACAGCCTGCAGGTAGTCCCAGTCCATCTCACCGCCGATGATGTCGATGAGTTCCTTGTTGCCTTCAAACTTGACGTCACCAATCTTTACCTTGTTCACCTCGTCGATGATACCCTTGTCGTGAGGAGCCAGCACCTGTGCACCGTCGTCCCAGTAGGCCTTGTAGCCATTGTACTCGCGTGGGTTGTGGGAGGCGGTAACGTTGACACCTGCCTGGGCACCCAGCTGACGGATGGCAAACGAGATCTCTGGTGTGGGGCGGAGGCTCTCGAAGAGATAGACCTTGATGCCATTTGCCGAGAAGATGTCTGCCACAGTCTCTGCGAACATGCGTCCGTTGTTACGGCAGTCGTGACCCACAACGACAGAGCACTGCTTGCCGGGGAATGCCTTCAGGATGTAGTTGGCAAAACCCTGTGTAGCCATACCGACGATATACTTGTTCATACGGTTCGTACCTGCTCCCATGATACCACGCAGACCACCCGTTCCGAACTCCAGGTTCTGGTAGAAGGCATCTATCAATGCTGTCTTGTCGGGGTTGTCCAGCATGGCCTGTACTTCCTTACGTGTCTCCTCATCAAAGGCCGGAGAGAGCCATTCCTTTGCAAGTGCTTCGCACTGAGCAATCAATTGAGCGTTGTCCATAAATAGTTATTTGTTTTAGATTTGTACTATATAATACGCAAAGGTACTGATTCTTTTTCAAAATCAGTACCTATAGCCTGTAATTTTTAAGTTTTTTAATTATTCCATTTTCTCATGATGCGATCTATCTCGTCAAACTGCTTCCCCATGTTCAGGTTCAGGTAGATGCGATAGAGCCCTGGTGCCCAGCGTCGTTCCTCTTTTGGAGCCAGTTGTCGATAGGCTTCCATGTAGGGTCTTGCCTGCTGGTAGAGTTTCTGCAGACGGCGATGGTTCTTGCGTGGCTCTCTTTCCTCTTCTATGTCCAGTGCCTGGTTCAGTCGGACGGTGGCAATGTTCAGATAGGCCTCAGGCATGGTGTCGTTCAGTGCTATTAGCCGTTCGCTGGTGTCTATGCACTCGTCGTAGCGCTCCAGGGTGAGCAGTGCTGACGAACGTGCCAGCAGGAACAGCTGGTTGTCCTGGTTTTCTTTCAGTCCGCTTTCCGACAGTTCCAGCACCTCCTGGGTCTTGCCCTGTGTGTTCAGCCAGTCGGCCAGACGTGGGAAGAAATAGGTGTGTTCAGGATATTCAGCAAAGCCTTGGCGCAGCGTGGCGACATAGGCCGAGTCGTTGTGTTGCCAGCGATAGGCCTCGCAGACATATTGCAGCATCACTTCTCGACGGGCTGTGTCCTTCAGTGCCAGGTCCTTGTAGCGCAACACCGAGTCTGGGCGCTGCAGCCTGTATCCGCATGTCGCTGCCCAGTAGGCCACTTGTGGCAGCAGCGAGTCATTCTGGTGAAAGGCATAGTCGGCGAAGAGGGGTTCCCGGGTCGTGCCGAGGTAGGTGTCAAAGAATCCGTAGGCCTTGTCGTAGTTGTTGCGACGCATCTGAAACGTCCCACCATAATAGAGGTTGATGCGTAGCGGACTCAGTCTCTCTGCATTGCGCTTGCGGAAGTTTATCCGCACCCTGCCCTTTTTGTCCGGACGGACATCCACGGAGTCAAGCTTTTCCGCCACCTGGAAAAGGTGTTGTATCAGTCCGAAAAACTGTGCCGTATCGTACTTCTGCCTTAGATACAACTTTACGTTGGCAGCCTCATACTGGGCCACCACCGACTGGTACCAAGTCTGGTATATCTTGATGTTGCCTTGGTTCGACTCCTTTTTCAGCAGATCCTTCATCAGCTTCTCTGCCTTGTCCAGGTTCTTGCCGCTTTTCAGGTAAGATTCTGCCTCTGCAATCTCCCTTTTCTGGGCCATCATCAGTGTGGCAGTCAAAAGACAGCCCACCATGATCATTATCCTCATCTTCATACCTTATATTATATGGTCTAGTTTTCGTCTCGCCCCCGCATTCGTACTAAGCGTGCAGCTCCAGTACGAAGCGCGTGCCTCTGACGTATTGAGGGTCGAGGTCCAGATCGCCACCCATCTTCAGCGCCATCTGCTTACAGATGGGCAGTCCCAGTCCGTCGCCTGTGGTCAGGTCGCGAATCTCACGGAAGGGCTTGAACACCTCGTTACGCATTTCCTCGCCGATGCCACAGCCTGTATCAGTCACCAGGAACTGGTGGGTATGTGCGCCACGCTTCTTGTAGTCCAGCGTGATGGTGCCTCCCTCGGGAGTATATTCTGCTGCATTCTTCAGCAGGTGCGACAGGATGTGCCCCACATATTCCTGATTCATGTCCACTGCCATCTTGGGTGCATTGACCTTCAGTGTCACCTCACTCTTCACCAAGGGACGAATCCCGTCCATCAGTTTCTCACAGAACGGCTGTACCTGCACTTCCTCCTTTTCCTGCTGGTCGTCAGTCATGTTCTCCAGCTCAGACAGCGTCTGGATGTGACCCGAGAAGTCCAGCAGCGCCTTCACTGCAGGGTTCTTGGTGTCAAGCTGCTTCAGCGTGGGCTCCAGCTGAGCCGAGATGTTGCTGATGAACTTGGCCTTCAGGGCGTTATTCTCGTTAGACAGGGCTATCAGCTTCTTCTGCTTGCGTGTCAGCATGATGAAGCGCAGCAGCACAATGGCACCGACGACCAGCGCGGCAGCCAGTGCAGCAGCCAGCACGCACAGTCCGATGATGATGGCCTGACGCGTTGTCAGCGAACTGTCTTTCTCGGCTATCGACGCCTCGTTGTCGGCTATCTGCTTCTTGAAGGCAGCACGCTCGTCAGCCACCTTCATCGCGTTGGTAGAGTCCTTCCATGCCAGATAGCTGCTGTACGACTGGTCAACCATGGCGGCGCTGTTGCTGCGGCGTCCGTTGGCTATCATCTGCTTGTAGGCTGCCTCCACCTTGTCATATTCCTTCGAGGCTGTCAGCTTAGCAGCCATTTCCTTGAAGACGGCGTTGCCCTGGGCTATCTGCCCGAAGGTATAGTGATAGATGGCTTTCTCGTACAGAATGTCGTTCTTCACCGACTCGTCGCTCGATGCTGCAGCATAGTTCTCCATCGCTTTCAGATGGTCACGCGTGCTTTCAGGGCGACGCATGCGCATGTACATCTTCATACGTTCCTTGGAGGTCACATAGTGCAGGGTGGCCTTCTCGCTGGGCGCCAGGCTCAGCGACTGGATATTCTGGTCTACGTTACGCAGGAAGTCAAAGGCTTCCTGATACAGGTTCTCCGTGTAGTACAAAGCCGTTGCCTTCGCAGCACACTCCAGTGCCTGCTTGTTCTGACCTTTCTTCAGATAGTCTTCGTAGGCACGGATATAGGTGTAGCGGCTGGTGGCGACACTGCCCTTCTCTTTGGCGGCTTCTGCCTGTTTCTGCAACGCACTCTTCTGTTCGTCCTGGGCGCCTGCCATGATGCAGCAACCACAGAACACCATCAGTATTAGTATAAATCTTTTCATAATTCTCATGCATTTAAAAATTAATGCAAAGTTACAAAATAAAAATGGATTGACCAAATTGTCAGCCCATTTTTATCATTTTCTATACGTTTGGTGCGCTTTTTGGTCTTCATTCCGACTTTTTGTCAGAAAAAATACGGTATTTCATCTGCAGTTTCACGAAAGGCTTTACATGGTCGTACATACGCATATAGGTCTTGTTGTAACCACTTTCGCGCAGTCGGCTGTAGAAGGGGACGGTGGCTCCCACGCCTACATTGAACGTCAGTTCTTTCGTTGCCTGAAGGTCTGCAAAGACTCCGAAGCGCTCTGCCAGTTCGCTGATTTCCGCCTTTCTGGGCAGGTCTTCCCGGTCGGGGCGCAAGTACATCTTGTCCGTCGCAAGCTCCATGCCTACGGCACAACGCAGCTTGGGCGACACCTGATAGTACAGGTAGTTGTTCGTTTCCATACAGTTGATGCTCCACCTGTCGTCAAAGCGGTGCGTATAGACAATCAGCGGATAGAGCGGCCAGCGAACCGACGTTCCTAACAGACAGATGGCACCAAGGCCCAGATAGGTCGTGCGGTTGCGTGTAATGGCGAATATGGCGCCAAGCATGGCTGAGAAGTTCTCGTAGCCATATTTCGAGAAGTTGCCCGTCAACATCCCCATCAGCGTGAAGGGCTTGCCCAGCCACTGGGTGTTGTAGTTTGCCGTGAAGCTACCGCCGAAATGATGCTGTGTGTCGGGAATGGGCAGGTTCAGCTGCGGGCCGTCGGCATTAGGCTTCATGTTTTGTGCACTGAAATTATAGAAAGGGCTGAATGCCAGCGAGAAACGCTGGTTGCCCAACAGCTTCACATTCATTCGCAGTCGTGCATTGACATCCTGTCGCAAGCGTCCCCTCTCCAGCAGTTGTCCGTCTTCCGTCTCCCACCGATAGTCCGTATTCGTACCACCGTCCACAGTGGCTGTTATACTGAATTTCTCCCTCGGGTCGCTCAGCTGGGCCAGAGCCGTCACGCATTGTCCCAGAGCCAAACATACCAGCAACGTTAGTTTAAGTGTTTTTGTGTACATAATAATTTTATCAATCCCTTTAATCGTTGTGCAAAGATACGAATAAGCAAGTGAAAAACCAAAGAAATTTAAGTTTTTTCCTATTTCAGTCGGCGTGCAAAGGTAAGAGCCCCCTATGTGCCCTTTGTTTAGTTGTTACTATGTCTTTCTATGACACGTACCAGTTACCTTTGAAGTAAAGGCACAAGGCGGGAAACTTTGGTTAATTATGTTTAAAAAATATACACACTTCTTGAATGTTTAGAAAATAAACCATACATTTGCATCGTATTGTTTGAAAATTAAACATAACCCATTATGAATACGATAGAGGAATTGGATATTATCACTCGTATGCGAGGCGAGGTCATGAGCCGCCAAGACGTGACAGGCGAGAACCTCTTCTTGGCTTGGGGCTATCCTACGGTTATAGTCCTGCTTGCAGAGTTTGCCGCCCTCATGATATGGAATGAAGACTGGTGCGTGTGGCTTTGGGCAGGCATACCCCTGATAGGCACACCACTCATGATATACTTCCTTAATAAGGACTATGCTCGCACCCACAGCCGCACCCATGAGCAGAACAGCATTTTGGTAATGTGGATATTCATTGGCTTTGCCTCGTGTCTGGGTGGTTGGTTGATGGGGTTTACCGGCGTGTTCCGACAGGCTTTCTTTGCCTATCTCAGCCTGCTCTGTGGCATGGGCTGCTTCATGACGGGCATCATCCTGCATTTCCGTCCGAAGACCATCTGTGGCATTCTGGCCTCCCTGCTCTCTGCCCTACCCCTCTTCTTTCAAGACGACCTGTGGCCTTGGCAGCTGCTGGTCACTGCCGTTACTGTTACCATTTCACTCATCATTCCGGGACATTTGTTCCGTAGTTATGTCAGAAACAAAAGATTCTTGTTATAATAATATAGTAATGTGGACTAAAAAATAGAGCTTATGAGTGATTTCAAGTTTCAAGTCATCAATCCCCTGCTCCACAGCGAGCTGCGATTGAAAATCATGGTTGCTCTCGACTCGCTGGAGAGTGCCGACTTTATGTATCTCTGTCAGATTACCGACTCTACGCGCGGCAACGTGAGTACACAGATTACCACACTGAAGGATGCTGGCTACATCGAGGTGTCGAAGTCGGGCATTGGCCGTTTCTCGCGTACCACCTGCAGCATCACCCATCGAGGTCGCGAAGCCCTGCGTGCCTACGAGGAAGGCCTGCGCCGTCTGTTCAGCGAACGAGTGCCTGACGAAGTGGAGGTAGTAGAGAAAAAGAAGGAAGTATAACCCTATTGAGTCTGCTTTCTAAAGTGAACTCAATCATAAAAACTAAAGAACTATGAATATGATAAAAAGAACAAACAACTATCTGGCGAGTGTAGCCATGATGCTGCTCCTTGCCGTGCTCAGTCCCATTGGGGTCTGGGCAGACAATGCGAAGATCATCGTATGGCTCAACGACGGCAGCAAAAGTGAAGTGCTCTTTGCCGACATGCCTGAACTGACCTATGCAGACGGTTATGTGTCTATTAGTTCCAACAGTCCCTCGACGACGCTCTCGTGGCCCATCGAGAATCTGCAGAAATTGACCTTTGAGAACACCAGCACCGCTATCCGTGACGTGAAGACTGCAGGCCTCGACCTGCTTTCCGAGAAGTTCGATGCCTACGACCTCAGCGGCAAAATGGTGAAGAAACAGATCAAGTCGCTCTCTGAACTCCCCAAAGGAGTGTATATCGTGAAAGACGGAGATGTAACCATTAAAGTTGTACGCAAATGAAGAAGCTATTACTTTTCACATGGATGATGATGCTCAGCATCGCGGCTATGGCTCAGACGATTATCGTGGTCGATAAAGACGGGAATCGTGTTCCCTACGATCCGTCCAAGATTATCAGCGTGGAGTTCCAGAACACACCTCCGGGCTTCTCCATCAATATGGATGGCATGTCTATTCCTTATACCTTCGAAGTGGTGAAGAGCATTCAGGGCAATCCCAACTTCGTGTTTGTCGATCCTGAGACCGTCAAAGTAAATGGCGAAGGCGAAGACCTTGCCGTACATGTAAAGGCCGACGTGGAATTCGATGCGACGACCTCAGACTCATGGATTACCTTCGACACGGAGGCCAAGGACGGCATGTGCTATGTAAAGGTAGCCATGAACCCCAGTGTAGATGAGCGTTCGGCTACTGTGGTTCTGAAATCGAAGGACGGCACCCTCACCAGCACGCTGAATGTCGTGCAGGCCGGTAAGGAAGACTCTCGCTATATCGACATTGACTGGGAGAAGGATCGTCTTGACAGTTTCGACGCTGAAACGGGCGAGGCTGTGATTACCTTTGCCAACGCTTTGCCCATCATGGGTGAATACGACGTGGTGTTGCTGCCCACAGAGGGCGGTGGCCTGGCCATCCGCGTCATCAACGAAGTGGCGAAGACCGAAGGCAAGACCGTCACCCTGAAGACCGAAAAGGGCGACATGGGCAACCTGTTCCGCGACGAGAAGTTCACCCTCGACTTCGACATGACTGGCAATGAATCGACCAGTGCCAAAGCACGTGCCGCAGCCGCTGACGGTGGCATCCCCGTTTACTACCCCGTGTCGGTTGAGGAGTTCGACGGCGAGAAGTTTGTGGAAATCTACAATGCAGAGAAGCCAAAGAACCGCGCCACCAGAGCTCCAAATGACGATGATAATTGGTACGAGTATAGTGCCACAGGAGCAGATCTTTACAAGGATGCCAACGTGCATCTGAAATGGAAACATCACCTCATTAGGTTCAATCTTCGTGGCAAGACCACCTTGGAGTTTAAAAAAAGCCCGTGGTGGAAGGTGTGGAAGGGCGAAATCGTTGAGCATAGCCTGACATCGGAAGGCACAATCTACAACGAAATGGAGTTGGAATGCCACAACTTTGTGTGTGAAGATCATACGACATCGTTGGGTCAACATTTAAAGGATGTAGCTATCTGGCGCGATTTCAATTTCAAGATTGGTGAGAAGAAGATTCCGTTGAGGATGAGAATGATGGTTGATATTGATTGTAAACACCGTTCCAGGTCCAACGGCATCGTTGACATGACAGCAGGTGTGACGGCCCTCAGCACAGTGAAGTACGGCTACATATACAAAGGGGATAATCTTGATGAGTCTGGGTTTATTTATGAGTGCAAGACCGTGTACGACAATTTGACTGAGCCGAGCCTGCAGGTGGCAGACATCAATGCCGATCAGTATATGGAGGTGGAAGCGAGCAGCTATCCTTATTACCGTTATACTTTTTATGATGGAGATAGAGAGTTCCAGTTACAGCCAAAGCAGGTAATCAACGTTGAGGGTTACGGAAGGAAGGTGGACAACAAGTATTCTGCAATGAATCTTGAAGCCACTACTGAGAGTAAGGCTTTTTTCTGGTTGGATGTAAATCATAAGAGATATGAGATTGATAAAAGTATTCCAGACAGTGAGAGAAAATTCTCGATGCCAGCTGCTTTGAGGCCTTCCCTTAATAATTATAATGTACGAGATGTGATTGAGGGTGACGTGCGTGAATTGGAATTCAATGTTTTAGATTGGGACTGGATTGGGAACTATAATCCTTCCAAAGGTGCGATGCTCGTGAAACTAACCTGCAAGAATGGTCTATTCGTAGATATGAATAATGCCGACGGCTCGTCAGCAAACAATGCCGTTGAGACCTATCAGTATATTGACAAGAATGGATGTGTTAAGTGCAAATTTAAACAGATAAGTAAAGAGGAACAAGGCGAAGTGATAGCAGAATTGATAGGGGGCAACCCGAATATGGAACCTATTGTAGAAAAATTTATGCTCGATTTACACAAATACGAGATTCAATGCCTAACACCCGAAGTAGAGATAGAGAAAGGTCAGACCGCCACCATTGAATACCAGATTAATCACTATTGGAATGGTGAACTTATTAATAATAACATTATGCCTCATGTTGAATTCATTGCAGAAGGTGGAACGGTATCTCCCCTGGAGATCACAGAAGAGGACGTTAGGGCTGCCGAAGGGAAACTGACCGTCACCTTCACTCCAGACGAGAATGCAACCGAGGGTAAAGTGGGCGCCCAGCCTACTTTGGAATTCAACCAGATGAAGTGGTTAGGAGCCTCCATCGCCCATATCACCATCAAAGGTGGCGGCGGAGGCGGTGAAGGCCCCGGCGGTGGAGAAGGTGAAATCAAGGACGAAGACCTCAAGAAAGCCGACAAACTGGATGACAATACTTACGTGGTGGACGAGAAGAAAGTAACCATCGGTAGTAATGAAGAGGACTATGTCTACTATTACTACAAAACGGATCCCGAGTCCGACAAGTCTGTCGTCTGCATTGAGTTCTGCAAGGAACATCCTGTCTATTACACCGTAGGTGGAGGTGTTGTCCACGTCACGCCGGATATGATAGACAAGGAAGTCGATATGCTCAAGGTACAGCCTGACGGAATGGCCTGGATGAACCTGTTTACGCTGAAGGACATCAATCAGGGCTACAATTCCGAGACGAATCCTGAGACCAGCGTCTCTGCAGGCAGCACCGAAGGCAACGCCAAGTTGGAGAAGGCTGTATGCAAGGTCAGCAAGGACAAAGACGGCGGATATACCGCTCTGATATACTTCAAGACCAAGGATGGTATGGAGGCCTATGCCAAGATGAAGGCCAAAGTCGTAGCACCGTGGGCTACTAATTAAGGTCACAGAGTGACAGGCACGGTGTGAGGTAAAGTGAAGACCTCTACGCCAAAACTAAAGGAATCGCTATCATCCGCTGATAGCGATTCCTTTTGCAAAGCACTATGGTGCCTGTCTCGCTGTGACCTTACCCAAGTCTTACCCAAGTACTTCCCAAGTAGTAGCCAAGTCCTAAGGTGCTCCTTGGACTTGGGTAGGACTTGGGTAGGGCTTGGGAACTTGCCT
>ONLU01000064.1 GCA_900318795.1 uncultured Prevotellaceae bacterium
AGCATTGGTGATCTTGATATTTCAGAAGTGACAAAAGATGTTTTAAGGAAATATCTTCAGGCAATATCTCATTTTCGACATAAAACTATCAAAAGGAAAATAGCGACAATAAAGGCTATGCTGAATTATTACGAATATGAAAATGAATGGTATAACAGTCCCATGCGGAAGATGAAAATCAGGATGCGTGAGCCTGTCCGCTTACCTACAGTGATGAACATAAAAGAAGTAAGGTTATTGCTTGGCATTGTTTATAAGCAACGAATGAATTGTAAATCAGATACCTTTTCCTATCATATGGCTACTCGTAATATTGCAATTATCGAGTTACTGTTCGCTTCTGGTATGCGTGTCAGCGAACTGTGTGACCTGCGTGTATGCGATATTGACATGAAGCAAGGGTGTGTCAGAATCATTGGTAAAGGGAATAAAGAGCGAATAATAGACATCAGCCAGAAAGCCACATTATCAGCAATAAAAGATTGGCTAAATGAACGAGGTTGTTGTGACTCACAATCTCCATTATTCGTTAGCCGTTTACATAATATCCTCTCTACTCAATCTGTGAGACTACTCATAAAGAATATTGTTGCATCTTCTCAAATTGAGAAGAAAATAACCCCGCACACTTTTCGTCATACATACGCAACTCTTTTATTGGAAGAGGGTGTTGACATTACTTATATTCAACATCTGCTTGGTCATAGTTCTGTTGTAACGACACAGATATACACTCATGTGAATCTTCAAAAGCAGCATGAAATATTAAGCAAGAAACATCCGAGGAGGCTAATATGAGCTATGACCATCTATTTATTTACATTTCTATCACCTCGTCGCATAACTCGCTGACAGTTGTTCGGTGGGTGATGAAAAGCATGGTCTTTTGTGGGTATGCCGTAAAGAGACGGTGATACAGTTCGCGCTCGGTGGGTTCGTCGAGGGAGCTGCTGATCTCGTCGAGCAACAGGATGTCGCCACCGTGGAGCAGTCCGCGGGCGATGGCGATACGCTGCGCCTGGCCCTCGCTGAGTCCGCTGCCGCGCTCACCCAGTTCGGTGTTGATGCTGTCGGGCAGGTCAAAGACGAAGTCAGCACAGGCGGTATGCAGCACCTGGCGCAGTTCGTCTTCGGTGGCGTCAGGCTTTGCCAGTTGCAGGTTATAGCGGATGGTGCCGCTCATCAGGGTATTGCCCTGTGGCACGAAACACAGTTCACCCAAGTATCAGTCGGAACATCGTCGTCTTACCGATGCCCGTCTCGCCCATGATGGCGGTCTTGGAGCCTGCCTTGAACTCATGCGTGAAGTGGGAAAGTATCTCCCTGTCGCCCTTGGCATAGCGGAAAGAGACATCTTTGAAACTGATGCCCTTAGAACTTGTATTGCCATTTCGTGCAACAGTCGATGCTTGCGTAGTCTGTTCCAATTCACAGAGTCTGTCAATGCTCGCCGTCGTGTGAATGACTCTTGGCACCATGTTCAACAATTGCAGTATCGGATGCTGAATCATCCCGACCAGTTGCAGGAACGAGGTCATGACGCCAAAGGTGATGGTGCCGTTGCGCAGTCCGATGCCGCCCCACACGAATGCCAGCAGATAACCCAGTCCGAAGGCGCAGCCCATGATGAGCCGTGTGACGACGGTGAACCGCATGCGCCGCATCATGTTGCCGCGCAGCCGTTGTTGCATCGAGTCGAGGCGGTCGGTCACCCACTGTTCCGAACCCAGCGAGCGCAGCACGGCGTTATGCTCCATGCACTCCTGCACCTGCATCTGGATGCGGCTCTCGTCCTGTCGGATGTCGAGTGTCATCTGCCGCAGTCGGCGGGCAATCAGTTTTCCGAATACGATGGCCAGCGGCGTGAGCAACAGCAACGCCCATGCCAGCCGTTCGTCAAACCACCGCATCAGCAGGAAGGCGCCGCAGAGCTGGATGCCGGTAATCATCATCTGGGGCAGCGTGTCGGTGCATACCGTGCTCACCTGCTCGATATCCTTCGCCAGTCGAGAGGTCACATCGCCCGAGTGCAGCGCGTCGCCGTCGTAGAGCCTCCTGCGGAACAGGCTGCTGAAGATGCGCAACCGCAGGGCGTTGGTCTGACGGACACTCGCAGAGGTCGTGAGCCAGTAGCCCACTTGCCGCAGCACCACACCGCCTACGACGGTCAGTACCAACAGCGCAACCATCCTCAGTACATCGTCAGCCGTTCCCGTGCGGATGGTCTCGTCAATGAATCGCTTGCTGAGCCACACCATCAGCAGACCAAGCACCACCTGCCCGATGCCTGCCACGATGCGCACTATCGTATTCCAACGGATGCCGCATGAATTCCGCCACAACCATGAGATGTATTTCATTCCACTACATCCACTTTCTGCCAGTCGGCAATAATCTCCGCTACATCGGCTTTTGCCTCGTCTGCCGTTACTTCGTATTCCTCGCAGAGCCTTTCAGCCAGCGTTTCAATGGTGAAGTCGCTCATCTCCTGAGCCTGTTTCCACAACCATGCCGCCGTCTCGTTCAGAGCCAGCAGTTTACCGAAGTTGATGGCACCAAGGCCCTCACCCATAATCACACGTTCACCGCACACCTCGCGCAGCACAAATCCTTTCTTTATTCTCATAATCGTCTATATATTGCCAATAAATATCTTCTCATAGGGCGCAGTCGGAACCATATCTTTGCAGCCGACTTCCGCCACCTATTATATAAATAATGTGTCCTCTCTTTGGCATCCACTACATGCGTCGCTATGGCCTTGATGTCATTAAGTGTACAATGTTCCGTACCTGCCAGATTGCCGTCGCCCATCAGCGTCACACGGTCACCGTTGATGCGGATTATCCTGTGCACCACATACCGATAGCCGTCAGCCCATGCCAGCACCACGTCACCGACTTTCGGCAATTCAGGCTTCTGCAAGATAACGCTCTCCTTGCCCCCGATGATAAACGGCAGCATACTGTTGCCATTCACGGGCAGTGTCACGCTCACGCCTTCATCCACCAGTCTGATGGCTTCCTCTATGATCTCATTATCAGTCATCGCGTGATGGTTTCGTTACACAGTTTCGCTGCCTCTTCGTCGGGCAGACATTCCAGATGCCAAACGGGGATAGAAGATGCCAGCGCATTCTCCGTCTGATGAAGTCCGTCGGCGATGCGCTCATCCCAGCGTTTGCCGCTGATACTTTCCATCAGAGCCGCATACGCATAGATGCCGTTCAGACGTTCAATCTTATTATATGGCGCCTGACTCAGCAAGACGATGCCACCCAATGGATAAGTCACGTTCCGATAGCAAGGTGTCTTCCCGCTCCACGGCGAACCATAGACCATCGCACCACCTTTCTTGTCTATACGTACTATTGGATTGTCATCGTTTACCAGAGCCGTACCCGCTATATACCGCTGCCACAGACTGGCATGAGTACTTTTCCCCGTACCGCTTGGGCCGAGAAACATATATCCCTTACCCTCATAACTTACCACAGCCGCATGGAAGAGCACCGTTCCCTTATCTGCCGTAGCCAGTGCAAACATAATCATCAGTGCATTGTCGATAGACATCTTGGTATGTTTGCCCGTCGTGATAAGCCGTCCCTTGCTATAGCCTTCAGAGCAGACAAGCCATCCCGCCGTTACGCCCCACCAATGAAATTCAAACACCGCTTCACCTGCAGCCGTATGTCCGCAGATGATTTCCTGTCCTTCATCTTTCTGTCGCAGTTCTTCCGTATATTTAGGAGCCTCGCCGCTTCCTATGCTCAAAGCAAACACCTCGCCATCAGCAAAAGCAAACGGCTCATAATTTCCCATCAGCGTGAAGACCTCTTCCTCACCGCTGACGCAGAACCGATGTCCCGCCACTTCGTAATATCTGGTCTCTTTCATCTTGGAATGTCTCTTAATGATAGTGTCCTGTACCTGATGCGTGTGGGCAGCGTCGTGATAACTGCCTTCCAGAAGCGCAGTTCCAGCCATAGCATTTCCCAGAAATCAAACGGCATCAGCCGCAGGTGCCTCAAACGCCCTTCAAGAACTCTTCTAAACACATTGTGCTTCTGCCTTTCTGCATACCATCCGAAGTTGCCTCCAGCCATAATCTCGCGCAGCATCCATTCGCCTCGATAACTGTCAGGGTAGCCAATCATCTTCACCGTGCCTAATTGCAGCACCTCACCGATTACCCACATCAACGCCCCTGCCGTATGTCTCAGTCCGAACTTCCTCAGCAGTCTTTCCGCCTGAAACAGATCGTCAGCCGAAGCCTCGCACAGCAGCCAGTAATAGTCACACACATGCCGCAGCCCGATACCGCCACCGAGGAAGTGCCGTTGGATATGAGCCAACTGCATCACAAGCGCAAACCTGATAGAAGGCACACAGAAGCCCTCTTCTACCATCGTCGCCGAAAGTATCTCCTTCTTCAACCACCGTTGCAGTCTCCTGTTCGTAATCGGATTGAAGTTTCCCGACGATGGGCGGAAATGCACCTCGACCGTCACACCCTGCTCATTCTCTGGCAGATGCACGTGGTGATAAGATGCCTTTGGATGATTGGGCAATAGTGCCAATACACTTTCTTTCCCACCTTCCACCCAGATGTCAATATCCCCGGGCTGTCGTGCGTGCTTATCGGGATAGAGCCGCGCATTGGCCTGTCCTTTCAGTATCGCTGTCCGGTGGCCCTTCTCTTCAAACTCCCATGTCAGTCGTGCTGCCTCTTGATATAGCAGTTCATTCATCCCTTTGATGCTTTCTGCTTCGCTGGCCCACTGCATGGCAATCTCCACAGGCGGCTTGCTGCCCTCTGGCAACAGGCACACGCCTTGATAGCAGACACCGACGAGCGACTGGCGTATGGCTGTCTGATACAATCGTCGCCATCCGTC
>ONLU01000001.1 GCA_900318795.1 uncultured Prevotellaceae bacterium
CTTACTTCACCTCCTCGAAGTCGGCGTCCTGAATGTTGTCGTCCTTCGGAGCCTGCTGTTGGTTGTTAGCCTGCTGCTGGCCGGCGAAGGGGTTGTCCTGGCCAGGCTGAGCGCCCTGTGCTCCCTGGTACATCTGCTGCGAAGCAGTCTGCCAAGCTGCATTGAGGGCTGCCATAGCGGTGTCAATGGCATTGATGTCGCCTGCCTTGTGGGCATCCTTCAGCTGCTGCAGGGCTTGCTCGATGGCTGGCTTGTGCTGAGCAGGAATCTTGTCGCCAATCTCCTTCAACTGGTTCTCGGTCTGGAAGATCATTGAGTCTGCCTGATTCATCTTGTCGACGCGCTCGCGCTCCTTCTTGTCGTTCTCTGCGTTCTGCTCAGCCTCTGCCTTCATGCGGTTGATCTCGTCCTGTGACAGACCTGACGAAGCTTCGATACGGATGGCCTGCTCCTTGCCGGTAGCCTTATCTTTGGCAGAAACCTTCAGGATACCATTGGCATCGATGTCGAAGGTTACCTCAATCTGAGGAATACCACGACGGGCGGGAGCGATTCCAGTCAGGTTGAACTGACCGATAGACTTATTCTGGGCAGCCATAGGACGTTCGCCTTGAAGTACGTGGATGGTTACCTCGGTCTGATTGTCAGCAGCGGTAGAAAATACCTCGCTCTTCTTGCAAGGAATGGTAGTGTTGGCTTCGATGAGTTTGGTCATGACACCACCCATAGTCTCAATACCCAGTGTCAGTGGGGTTACGTCCAGCAGCACGATGTCGCCTACGCCACCTTCCTTGTTCAGGATAGCGCCCTGAATAGAGGCACCAACGGCTACCACCTCGTCAGGGTTAACACCCTTTGAAGGCTCCTTGCCGAAGTAGTTCTTAACGAGTTCCTGTACAGCAGGTATACGGCTTGAACCACCTACGAGGATAACTTCATCGATATCTGCAGTGCTCAGCTTGGCGTCAGCGATGGCCTTCTGACAGGGAGCCAGACAAGCCTGGATGAGGCCGTGTGCCAGCTGCTCGAACTTTGCACGCGTCAATGTCTTGACCAAGTGCTTGGGAACACCTCCGACGGGCATAATGTAAGGCAGGTTAATCTCTGTGCTGGTCGAAGAAGACAACTCAATCTTAGCCTTCTCAGCAGCCTCCTTCAAGCGCTGCATAGCCATGGGGTCTGCCTTCAGGTCGGCACCCTCGTCGTTTTTGAACTCCTGTACAAGCCAGTCGATGATGACCTGGTCGAAGTCGTCACCACCCAGATGAGTGTCACCATTGGTAGAAAGTACCTCAAATACACCACCACCAAACTCCAAGATAGAGATATCGAACGTACCACCGCCGAGGTCGAAGACGGCAATCTTCATATCCTTGTTTGCCTTGTCAACGCCATATGCCAAAGCGGCAGCTGTAGGCTCGTTGACGATACGGCGCACATTGAGACCTGCAATCTGTCCAGCCTCTTTGGTAGCCTGACGCTGTGAGTCAGAGAAGTAGGCGGGGACGGTGATCACGGCGTCAGTCACCTCCTGACCGAGGTAGTCCTCGGCAGTTTTCTTCATCTTCTGCAGCACCATGGCAGAAATTTCCTGTGGGGTGTACTTGCGTCCGTCGATGTCAACACGAGGATAGCCACCCTCGTTAACTACTGAATAAGGTACGCGCGAGATTTCCTTCTCGGTCTGCTGCCAGTTCTCACCCATGAAACGCTTGATAGAGTAGACAGTGTTCTTGGGGTTGGTAATGGCCTGACGCTTGGCGGGGTCACCAATTTTACGTTCGCCATTTTCTACAAAACCTACGACGGAAGGTGTTGTGCGCTTACCCTCGCTGTTTGCAATTACTACCGGCTCGTTACCCTCGAAAACGGCAACGCAGCTGTTGGTTGTTCCTAAGTCGATTCCAATAATCTTTCCCATAGTTGTATTTATTTTAATATTAATAATTCGTGTTACGACACTGACAAGATAGCAAAGCATGTGCCAAAAACATTTTTTTTTAATATTATTGTGACATTTTGGCATAAGTATCAAAAATAATTTGTATCTTTGCCGGCAGATTATCGATTATAGACAAAAAACATCATGATGAAAAGAATGATTTTGTTGGCAGGAATGACAGTTGCTATGCTGACTGCCACAGCTCAGGACAATCCTTACATTGTCAAAACGAAGAATGTAAAGAAGACTGCAGTGAAGCCAAAGATTACGGCAACGGACGTTTCGTCACAGGATGCTGAGCCTAAAGACTTCATGGGTAAGAACTTCCGTTATTACAGCATGTGTGACTGGAAAGAGGGCATGCGCTTCATGGTTGTGCCAGAGAAGTACGACCTGCTGGTAGGAACTTTCCACGATGCCAATACGGGCAAGGAGGCAAGCAGTGCCCGCTTGCGCCATCATATTATGGTGTATAAGGGTCATGAGTCGATGTCCAATGGTCGAGAGCATGTCAACTTCTATTGTGAGACAGACAATAAGAATTATTATTATGAGTTGCCTAGCGGTACGTTTGACGATTACTGTTATGGCAAGCTGGGTGTTCCAACGCTGGCTTATCTGGGCGATGTGGACAAAGCCCGTGAGTTGCTGATGGATCAGCCGCTGATTACGCGCACTCAGTTTTTCCGCATAGATACCGAGTACGATGGCGATGGTTATCAGGAGGTGAAATATCCGAAGAATAGGTTGGTGACAGTGAAGGCTATCGGTGTGGGTACTCGTGCATTTCCTGTGAAAATCATTGTTGAGGACGAGAATGGCGAGCAGTTCTATCAGAATGTCGCAATGTCGAAGACCAACAGTGGTATGCGCGATGACGAATTCGACGTGGACAATGCCAAGTACCTGTTTGAGGGCTCTTTCGAGTTTACTGGTGCCGAAATGGCAGTGTCGACTGACATCAAGAGTTATGTGAGCAAGACAGTACATACCAAGTTTGCAACATCTATGAGCAGTAAGGGTGCAGGTAAGGCCCGTGACATCAAGGTGCCTCGCTTCACAGGATTCATTATTGACGAGATTCAGGGCGACAAGAACAATCCTGGTTACTATACTTTGACGTTGCGTGAGACAGAGACACGCCGTGTATATTATAAGGATGTAACATTCACCGAGGATGTTCCCAATGCCACCCGTGAGGATTATTTCGGCTATCTGTTTGGGCTGGGTGAGGGTATGGGTCGTAATACCACACTGGAAACTCGTACGGCAATCCGTGAGGGGCGTGTCATTCAAGGCATGACGATGGAAGAGGTCGAGATGGCTGTAGGTGAGTCTGCTACCAAGATGACCAATAGTAATGGTACTACGGAGTGGATGTATCCGCGTTCGAACAGTATCTTGGTTGTTCAGTTTAACAGTGATGGCATCGTGACGAAGGCTGGTGCACGTGCTCTGGGTACTTCTACGACTTCAGGCCGTCGTGCTGCAGAACAGAGGAATAGTGGACGTCGTCTGAGAGGCAATGGAACTCCGTTAGAGTAATAGAATAATTAAAAAAGTAAATATAGAAAAGCCGCTCACGAAAGGTGGGCGGCTTTTTGTTGTTTGTTGTCATCTTGTTCTAAGCATTCTCCTTGAGCTTCTCCATAATCTTGGCCTCCAGTTCTTCGCAGAGTTCAGGATTGTCCTTCAGCATCTGCTTCACTGCATCACGTCCCTGACCCAGTTTCGAGTCTCCGTACGCGAACCATGAACCACTCTTCTTGATGATTTCATACTCTGTAGCCAGATCGATGATCTCGCCAACCTTTGAGATACCCTCGCCAAAGATAATCTCGAACTCGCACTTACGGAAGGGGGGAGCCACCTTGTTTTTAACCACCTTGACCTTGGTCAGGTTGCCCAGAATGTTGTCGCCGTCCTTGACGGGAGTGGACTTGCGGACGTCCACACGTACGGAGGCATAGAACTTCAGTGCATTACCACCTGTCGTGGTTTCAGGATTTCCGAACATAACACCAATCTTCTCGCGCAGCTGGTTGATGAAGATGCAGGTGGTATTGGTTTTCGCGATGGTGGATGTCAGCTTGCGCAGTGCCTGCGACATGAGGCGGGCCTGCAGGCCGACGGCAGAGTCGCCCATGTCACCCTCAATTTCCTTCTTGGGAGTCAGGGCAGCCACAGAGTCTACCACTAGTATGTCGATGGCGCTTGAGCGTATGAGCTGGTCAGCAATCTCCAGAGCCTGCTCGCCATTGTCGGGCTGTGAGATGTAGAGGTTGTTTATGTCTACGCCCAGTTTCTCGGCATAGAAGCGGTCAAAGGCGTGCTCAGCATCGATGAATGCTGCAACACCGCCAGCCTTCTGTGCCTCGGCGATGGCGTGGATAGCCAGTGTGGTCTTACCAGAAGACTCCGGACCATATATTTCTATAATGCGTCCACGGGGATATCCTCCTACTCCCAGGGCTGCATTCAGACCAATAGAGCCCGTAGGAATGACGTCAACGTTTTCAATCTTCTCCTCGCCCAGTTTCATGATGCTGCCCTTGCCGAAGTCCTTCTCAATCTTCGACAATGCAGCCTGCAGGGCTTTCATTTTTTCCTGCTGCGGGTCTAAGACCGCTTCTTCGGTTGCTTTCTTTGCCATATACTTTATTTACAATTTACTTTTTATTTTTTTTTTTGATTTTTCCATTTTACAGCTCCAGGTCGCCATCGTGTATTTCGTGCCAGGGCAGTCCCTGCTTGTTAAGCTGTTCCATGAAGGGGTCTGGGTCGAACTCCTCGACATTGTGGACACCAGGTTTCTTCCAGAGTCCCTTGCAGAACATCATGGCGCCAATCATGGCTGGTACTCCAGTGGTGTACGACACGCCCTGCATGCCTGTCTCTTCGTATGCAGCGCGATGCGAGCAGTTGTTGTAGACGTAGTAGGTGTGCTCCTTTCCGTCCTTTCCGATGCCACGTATGCGACAGCCGATAGAGGTCTCGCCCTCGTAGTTTTCGCCCAGGTCCTGTGGGTTGGGCAATACCGCCTTCAGGAACTGCAGGGGTACTATCTTCACCTTGACAGTCTTGCCAGAGCCGTCAGCCAGCGGAGCCTCGTACTCTACCTCGTCGATGCGGCTCATGCCGATGTTCTGAATCACCTCCAGGTGCTTCAGGTACTGCTGTCCGAAGGTCATCCAGAAGCGTGCACGCTTGATGGTGGGATAGTTGATGACCAGCGACTCAATTTCCTCGTGGTGCAGCAGATAGCTGTCGCGTGGGCCTATGTTGGGGTATGTCAGATCCTTGTGTATCTCCAGTGGCTCAGTCTCCACCCACTGTCCGTTCTCCCAGTAGAGTCCTTTCTGGGTAATCTCGCGGATGTTGATCTCTGGGTTGAAGTTGGTGGCGAAAGCCTTGTGATGGTCGCCGGCATTGCAGTCGACGATGTCCAGATATTCTATGGCATCGAAGTGGTGCTTGGCAGCGTATGCTGTATAGATGCTGGTGACACCTGGGTCGAAGCCACAGCCGAGGATTGCAGTCAGTCCAGCCTTCTCGAACTTCTCGCGATAGGCCCACTGCCACGAGTACTCGAAGTGAGCCTCGTCCTTGGGCTCGTAGTTGGCTGTGTCCAGATAGGAGCAGCCACATGCCAGACAAGCTTCCATGATGGTCAGGTCCTGATAGGGCAGGGCCAGGTTGATGACCAGTTCTGGTTTGTAGCTGTTGAAGAGCGTCTTCAGCTGTTCCACGTCGTCAGCGTCAACCTGTGCTGTCTGTATGGGTAGTTTGTAGCCCTTCTGGTGGATGGCTTCTACGATGGCGTCGCACTTCTGCTTGCGACGGCTTGCAATCATGAACTCTGTAAATACATCAGCGTTTTGTGCTATCTTGAACGCTGCTACCGTTGCGACGCCTCCGGCGCCAATCATTAGTACTCTTGACATCTTTCTTATTTACAATTTTGTTTATTTACAATTTACTGTTTATTTAGTCATTTGGCTGTTTCTCTATTTTCTTTTTTAGCCTTTCAGTTCCTCGCCCCTGATGCCCAAGGCAGCCATCAGCGAGTAGCCCAGTATTTCCTGTCGGAAGTTTCCTCCCTCCATGGGCTGCATGGCTAACACGGTGATGCGCTTCTCGTCGTCAGCGTGGCGCAGTCCTTCGCGTACCTTATTGTATAGTTGCTCAGCGTTTGGCACCACGATGAGGCGTCGTACCTCTGCGGCATTGCTGATGACCTGCATGGAGTCGATGAACAGGTCGTCCATCGTTACCATCTCTTCTACCTGTACGCAACTGACCATAAACTCGCCCAGCGGTCCAGTGAAGGCCTTGCCGTCCAAGTCGGCAAAGACGCCAGGCTGGAAGTTCTGCATCTGCGCCTGTTTGTGCAGCAGCACGACCTGGATGGAGGTCTGATGTCTGGTGTCTGATGTCTGAGGCCTGAGTCCTCCGTCCAGTGCGATGCACTCCAGCCAGCGTGCCATGTCTCCCTGTGGGATTCTGCGTCCCAGTATGCGCTCGAAGTTGACTATGAGGTCAAACGCAACCTTGTCGACGTAGTCAGCGTCGACAAGGATAACATTTTCGCACCACTTGTCCCTGTTTTCATTCATAGGGTACAAAGTTACAGCAAAAAGTGCGAATTACCAAATTTTTCTGGAGTTTAGTTGTACCAGATGTTGGAATTGAAGTGCATGAAGCGGTCTTCTTCGTTGTACTGGTTGTCCAGTTCGTACTCTTCTTCGTTGTACATCTTCTGAGTCTTCATAGTTGTGTCCTCCCAAATCTTTTGTCAGTTAGTAATGATTGTTAGTTAAACTGCGCCAGCATGTGCTGCCCTCATGTTGCAAATATAGTGAAAAAAATCGGAACTTGCAACTTTTTGGCCAAAAATTTTTGCTTTTTCACCAAAAAAGCCGTAAAGATGTATATTAATCCTCTTTTTATAAGACGTTTCCCTGATTCTAGTGCCAAAGACGGACGCACTTTGGGGTAAGCAAAATGAAATCGAGGCTGTCCGTTGTGGGCAGCCTCGATGGTTATTGTTTGCCTAAAAGTGTCTTCTTACTTCTGAATCATCTTCTTGCCGTTCTGGATCACTACACCCTTGAAGCCCTTGTCAACCTTCTGACCAGCGAGGTTGTAGATGGGAGCGTCAGCGCTCTGCTCGGTCTTTACGCTGGCAATGCCGTCTGTGCCACCTGCCGTGAACTGGAAGCCATAGCAACCCAATTGGGTGTTTGGGCTTAGGAATAAATAGGTTTTACCTGCCTCTGCCGTGAATGAAACATAGCCCAAGAAGGGATTTTGCAAGTTCTCAGCCTGTACAATGCAGTAGTCTGCCCGCGGATGGGTATTCTTATGGGTATTTTCATTGTCATCAGCATAAGTGTTATTATTGGTCCATCCCCATACAGTCAGCTTTGTGGGGTCCAATAATGTGTAATGGCTCTTGTCTGCCTGAAGTTCTGCAAAATAGAGCTTGTTATTCTGAATGTTTTTGTTAACAAAAAAACCGATTTTCAACACGCCATTTTTTGCAACAGCAAATTCGTACCAAGAACCCATAGCAGGTTTAACACCACATGTAGGATCCCATGGGTCGTTATCCACTTTGTGAACGGGATCACCTTTTTCGTTATATTCATACCAATCGTAATACATTTCTGTACAATTACCACTTTTTGCTTTGATATAATCATTAAATACAGGATCGCAGCCTGCCGCATTCAGTGATTTGTTGTTAGTATTTGTTTCTGCTGTGGGATCGACAGCCAAACCAAACTGCCACGATTCTGTTTCGCCTAGATTCGGTGTGCAAATGGCTGTCATTGCTACATTCTCCGTATTGCCTTGAATCGTAAAATTGTATAATTTTGCACTTCCATTATTTGATACGGTAGACGGATCTGTTTTATTAGGCTCATACACCGGTACTTCATTGCCATTGTCATCCTTTTCCCATAATAGGTTCCCATTTTCATCGGTAGCTTGATGTTTGCCTGGCCAAGGTAGGATGTCGTTTGGGTCATGAATTACAACATTTGGAGCATTGTTCTCTGTTTTAGTGATTGCAGAAGCCTTGATTACACTCCAGTCGTGATTTTGTCCTTCATCTTTCATGGCTGTTTCGTCTTTCAAAGATTCTGCCTTCCATATTTCTTGTGCATTTACACTCATGGCAACGAGGGCCATGCTAATAAGAGTAAAAATTTTCTTCATAACGTTATAAATTTGAATTAGTAATAGAGTTTATGCGTGCAAATTTAGGAGTTTTCTTCGAAATCTCCAAATTTTTTGCCACTTAGTTTAAAATAGACGCTTATTCTGACGTTTTGTCGTCATTTGCACGACGAATCCATACTTTGTGTGAGTGGGAGCCTCGTGTGGTGATGCCTGACGTGGGGTCGCTGGTCATGTGGCGCAGGTCCTTCGAGGCTGTCGTCCGGCTCTGGCTGGTGGCAATGGCGTAGTCGCTGAGGGTCATGTAGCCCTGGCGGTCTATGACGGCGAGGGCTTTACGGATGCGCTCTTCGAGGCTGTCGTTAGGTTTGCGAGGCACTACGACGTCTGTCTCGGCACGCTCGAAGGTGGCCTCCTGGTTCATCAGCTCCAGCAGCTTTGGGTCGGGCTTGAAGTTGATGCCTTTGATGCAGACGTGTCTGTACTTGGTTCGCGGCTCGTCGTCGGCGTCGCCTTTCTTCTGCTTCTTGGCTTCAGTGGCCTCGCTGGGTGTCGCCGTGTCGAAGCCCAGTGTCAGCGAGAATACGCCCAGCCCGTCAATCTTGATGTTGTGCCCCAGCGGCATCCAGCTTTTCATGGTTGTCACCAGTGCGTCCATCACGCCACGGATGGCCCCCTCGCTGAAGCTTCCGCTGTACTCGCGCATGTGGCGTATGACGGTGTTGAAGTCGTGCAGCGAGTAGGTCTGCATACGTGGATAGACCTTCTTCTGTCCGTTGCCCATCTCCTCGCTCATCTCTTGTAATACATAGTTTGGCATAGTCTTCGATGTTTTTTTCTTTGTTCTCTGTATAATTGTTTTTTTCTCACTGGGAAAGTTCTGTACCCAACTTGGAAACATGTGTACCCAACTTAGGAACATGTGTACCCAACTTGGGAACTTGTGTACCCAACTTGGGAACATAACTTTTCCAGTTGCAAAGATACATTTTTCTTTCGAGACGGCAAAATGTTTCGCGTATTATTTTCTGATATATAATGTGACAAACCTGATGTTGGTTCGTCTATACAGATAAAAGGAACTAAAAACAAACTCGAAATGAAAAGACAAATGAAAAGACAAATCTTGATGCTTTTGGCCATAGGAATGGCTGTGGGCGCATGGGGACAGAAAATAGACTTCAACATAGCAGGTAAGACCAGTCAGGCGCTTCAGGACGGCTTTGTTGAGTGGGTGGTGCCTGAAGGAGTCTCAGACACAAAGACCTTGGATGGTGGCATACAGGTGACTGTTGCAGCAGCCCAAGGTACTAACCCTATGGATGCTGCCAATAACGACGAGGAGATACGTCACGTCAGAACGGAGTGGTGGAAGAACGGCATCACCAGTGGCAACGACGGGGCACGCATATTGGGTGATGCGCTCATCATAACGGGCGACGACCATAGTTACATTACTTCTGGACCCACTAAACTGGATGTTACCATATCTGGCCTGACAGCAGGCCATCATAGTCTGCAGGCTTATCATAACTGTGTGGAGTATGAGGAAAGCCAGGGGGCTATTCCTGATATTGACATCTACGTCAATGGCGTCAAGGTGAAGGAGGGTGTGAAACAGAGCATCCGCAAGAGTAAATTTGCTGAGGCCAGCCAGTCGTACGTCGAGTTTGACGTGGTGGAAGGTCAGCCCGTGACTATTTCGTATGTATCTACCCCTAAGGCTGGGGTCACTTACGGCAGAACCTATGTTACCATCAATGCCCTATTATTCAACGAAGTGGATAATAGCAAGATAGCCCTTGACCCGATACCAAATACTGGCGACTTGCATGTGGGCGACGGAGCAGGTAATGCCACGTTGCGATGGACTTCTCCGGCCTCAGCCGTCAAGCACCATTTCCTGATAGGCCCTGATGCTGACAATCTGACGGAAAAGGCTGTCACTACAGTATCTGAGTATGGCGTCAGTGGGCTGAATCCGCTCCAAAAATACTATTGGCGTGTGGACGAGGAAGATGCTGCGGGCAATATCTCAAAGGGAGATGTGTGGGAGTTCCAGCCAGCCCGTCTGGCTTTCCCAGGGGCAGAGGGCTACGGGCGCTATGCTATAGGCGGACGTGGTGGCGTTGTCTATCATGTGACGACGCTTGACGATAATGGCGACGATGATAATCCCGTTGAAGGCTCGTTCCGCTATGGCATTAAGAAACTGACGGGTCCCCGTACCATCGTGTTCGATGTGGCAGGCGTTATCTCGCTGAAGAGTCGCTTGACTTGTTCAGACAAGTTCGTCACTGTTGCTGGTCAGACGGCTCCAGGTGCAGGCATTATGTTCCGTACTTGTCCGTTTGGAATGCAGAGCGACGGCATAACCCGCTTTGTGCGTATGCGATTGGGACACAAGAAGATGATTAACGGGTTGATTCCCAAAGGTGGCGAAGATGGTAACGGCGTAGAATATAGTGCTGACGAGGTTGGCAAGACCCCAGAAACAACCTTGGGAGGCCTTGATGGTATGGGTATGGCTGGCAATGACCACGCCATTATGGACCATTGCTCCATATCGTGGACTATTGACGAGGCTTTCTCCTCTCGTAACGCCAAAGCCATAACCCTGCAACATACTCTCATTAGCGAGGCTCTGAACATAGCGGGGCATCCGAACTATGGCTCAGGAACAGGTCATGGGTATGCAGCTACCATCGGTGGTGGTGAGAATGGTGGCAATCCTGCTTCTTATCATCATAACTTACTTGCCCATTGCTCAGGTCGTAACTGGAGTATTTCCGGAGGATTGGATGGCGGTGGCTCCTATGACGGACATCACGACATATTTAATAATGTAGTGTATAACTGGAAAGACAGGGCTAGCGATGGTGGTACTCATGAATTAGACTTTGTCAACAATTACTATAAGAAAGGAGCTGCTACCAGTATGAATCTGTTGCTTCGTCATCAGTTTGAAGGAACAGGCAGTGGAACGCAGCGTGCCTACGTCAAAGGCAATATTCGTGAGGAAACAAACGGCTCAAAAACGCAAGATGCAGAAGGTAATACATATCGATACGAAAAAAGTAACGGTCAGGTACTCAATTGGGAACCTTGGTCTAGTGAGCCCTTCTTTGAGAGCTATGCCAATGTGGAGACTGCTGATGTTGCCTATAAGAATGTGCTTTCGGATGTAGGCTGCACACTGCCTTTCTTTGACAAGCACGACCAGCGTATGGTCAGCGAGACTTTGAATCGTACAAGCAGCACCAAAGGTGTGCGCACCAAAAAGAATGGCATCATTGATACAGAGGAGGATGAAGGTTGTGAGGGTTTTGATCTGGAGAAGCTAGGACTTACAACTGAGAGTCGCGCAGCTGATTGGGATACGGATGGCGATGGTATTCCCGACTGGTTTGAGGAACTGACTGGAACCAATGCCAGCGCAGCTAATAATAATGAAGATCGTGACGGCGACTACTATACGGACCTTGAAGAGTATCTAAACTGGATAGCTGTTCCTAATTTCAGAGTTGAGAACAGCCAGACGATAGTGCTAAAAGATTATTTTGCAGGCTACCAGTCTCCTTCTTACGAGGTGACTTCTGTTACAGGTGTTACTGCTGAGGAACAGAATGGAATGTTGACGGTGAAACCTTCCGAAGCATCTGCTAAACTGTTCGTTGTGAAGGTGAAAGCATCAGAAGGTGGCATTTCCCTGGAAAGGGAATTCCATTTTGCCTATGGCAACGGAACAAGCGGTATTCAGACCATAACAAAGAACGATACTAAGGGAGTGATGCCTTTCTACGACTTAATGGGGCGTAAGATTGACGAGCCTGTTCAAGGTGGTCTTTATATCCAGAACGGTAAGAAAGTTGTTGTACGGTAATATTGGTTTGGCATGAAAAAAAATGTCGTTGTTCTCTTCGTTCTGTTATGCTTTTTAGCAGAAGGAAGTGCACAGATACTGGCCTTCCCCTCAGCTGAGGGCTTTGGCAAGTATGCCTCTGGCGGACGTGGGGGCAAGGTTGTGGAGGTGACTAACCTGAACGACGCTGGCGAGGGCTCGCTGCGCTGGGCACTGACGGAGGCTGGACGCGAGAATGCCACCATTGTGTTTCGCGTCAGTGGCATCATCGACATAGGCCCCAACCCTCAGCGCAAGGGCGAGAACTCCATCCGTGCCAAACTGAAGAATGTCACCATCGCAGGTCAGACGGCTCCTGGCGAGGGCATCCTGTTGCGTGGTGGCAAGCTGAACCTGGGTGGGTCGGAGAATGTTATTATCCGTAATATCCGTTCGCGCCTGGGCACCAAGGGCGACCCCACCAAGTCGAAGAAGGAGAACTTCATCGAGGGTGGAGCCATTGGCATTGAGAACGCCCGGAATATCATCATCGACCACTGCTGCTTCGGATGGAGTGGCGAGGAGAATACCACTATCTACGACAACCACTATACCACCGTCCAATGGTGTATTGTGCACGAAGGACTCTTTGATGCAGGCCACCACAAGGGCGTCCGGGGCTATGGATGCCAGTGGGGAGGCTCGCCTGCTACGTTCCACCACAACCTGCTGGTCAGCAACGACAGCCGCTCAGCACGTATCAATGGAGCCACCAATCCCAAGGTTGACAAGAATGTGTTTCTGGAATATCAGAACAACGTCAACTTCAACTGGGGACGTCGCAACTCGTGCTATGGCGGCGAGAATGAGGCCGGTGAGGGTAGCTCACACTGGTGCAACTTCGTGGGCAACTACTATAAGCCAGGTCCTGCACATCCTGAGGACAATGTATTCATCGAACTCTCGCAGGCTCGCAAGGGCAAGCAGTTGACGGGACCCTCGTTGTGGTACTTCCACGACAACGTGATGGAGGGTCAGAAGACGAAGGACAGCTGGCTGCTCATCAGCAATAAGACGGGCTTCAGCGTGGAGCAGATGAAGCAGGACAGACCTCTCTGCAAGCCTGAGTATGTGGAGTACCTGACTCCAGCGGAGCCTGCCAAGAAGGCTTACAAGAACGTGCTGGCCAAGGCTGGTACCATCTGTCGCGACGTTGTGGAGCGTCGCCTCGTAGAAGATGTGAAGAGTGGGCACCCCAAGTACAAGGGACAGAGTGCCAACAAGCAGGGCATCATTGACTCGCCTGCTGATGCAGAAGGCTGGCCTGTCTACGCTGAAGCCACCCCTGTGGCAGACAACGACCACGACGGAATGGCAGACGAATGGGAACGGAAGCACGGACTGAATCCTGCAGACCCGGAGGATGGCAAGAAAGTTTTCTCAAAAGAGGGATATACAGCCTTGGAGGTCTATCTGAACAGCCTCATGGACGAGTAGAAGAGTGCCAGCGGAAACTATAGCGTGATTTCGCCACTGCCGTAGCAACGGTGGTGGCGATTGTCGTAAACGACGCAGAACTGGCCAGGAGCCACTCCGTGGATGGGCTTCTCTGAACGAATCATAAAGGTATCGTCGCCTTGAGGCTCCATCGTGGCGTGGAAGTAGTCAGAGGTGTGGCGAATCTTGAAGGTAATATCTAAGGAGGTGAGAGGTGAGAGGTGAGAGGTGAGATCGAGTGTCAGCCAGTGGAAGTCGCGCACCAGAAACTCCTGCTTGTAGGCAGTCTCGGGATCATAGCCGTGCGATACGTATAGAACGTTCTCCTTGACGTCCTTCTTGATGACAAACCAGGGACCTCCGCCAAAGCCCAGTCCCTTGCGCTGACCAATGGTGTGGAACCAGAGTCCCTTGTGCTCGCCAATCTTCTTGCCCGTCTCCAGTTCAATGACGTCGCCAGGCTGTTCGCCCAAGTAGCGACGGATGTAGTCGTTGTAGTTGATCTTGCCAAGAAAGCAGATGCCCTGCGAGTCCTTGCGATGGGCTGGTGCCAAGTGTTCGCGCTCGGCTATTTCGCGCACTTCCTCCTTCATCATGTGTCCGATGGGGAAGAGAGCCTTCTTCAGTTGCCAGTCGTATATCTGAGCCAGAAAGTCCGTCTGGTCCTTTACGGGGTCAGGACTGGTGCAGAGCCATTTGAGGGCGTGAGGGGTGCCGGAGGGTGAACCTCCGAGCGTGACTTCTTCCTCTTCCGTCTGGGCATAGTGTCCTGTGGCTATGAGGTCGTAGTCGTGGCCTCGTTTCTCGTCGAAGGCGCCAAACTTGATGAGGCGATTACACATGACATCGGGGTTGGGTGTCAGACCTGCACGCACCTTCTCCATCGTGTAGCGCGTTACCCGGTCCCAATACTCCTTGTGACAGTCTATGACTTCCAGTTTGCAGCCATACTTGTGGCTGACGGCTGTGGCCATCTCCAAGTCCTCCTCTGAAGAGCAGTCCCACTCCTCTTTCTCCTCAGGACCAATCTTGATATAAAAGCAGTCGGGCTGAAGCCCCTGACGCACCAGTTCGTAGAGCACCACGCTAGAGTCAACACCACCAGAAAGCAGTAAGGCGATTTTCTTGTCGTTCAGATTCATGCTGCAAAGGTAGTGAAATAATCTTAAAAATGCAAGCAATTCTATTGTTATTTCAAAAAGTCCTCGTATCTTTGCGATATCAAAATGATATCATAGAATAGATTAAATATTAAAGTAGTATGGAAACAAAAGAGTTTAAGTTTAAAGGTACAGTTCTAAATGGCTTTGTAATGCTGTTCTTGGTTTTGGCACTGTTCTTTGCTTCTGTTGTAGGCATTGTCTTCGGTATCATCCAACTGGATGATACCGATGGAGCAAATGGCGTCTGGCTCCTGGTTGGTAGCATTTTGCTGTTGGTGTCTGATATCATCTGCATGTGCAGCTTTCTCCAGTTGGAGCCCAATGAGGCTAGAGTCATCACTTGGTTCGGCAAGTATTCGGGAACTTTCGGAGAAACAGGCTTCTATTGGATTAACCCCTTCTATGGCACCAAGAAAGTCAGTCTGCGTGCCCGCAACCTGGATGCTGAACCTATCAAGGTGAACGATAAGTCGGGTAACCCCATCATGATAGGACTGGTGCTGGTGTGGAAACTGAAGGATACCTATAAGGCCCTGTTCGAAGTGGATACCCAGACGATGGCTTCTAATCCCAGCACAGTTGGAACTGATGCCAAGGGCTTGATGAATGCTTTGGAAAAGTTTGTCCGTGTGCAGGGTGATGCTGCCCTCCGTCAGGTGGCTGGCCAGTATGCCTATGACAACGATACTGACGAGCCTAGCCTGCGTTCGAATGCTGACGAGATTAACGAGCAGTTGGAACAGAAGCTTGACGAGCGTCTGGCATTAGCAGGTATTGAGGTCGTTGAGGCTCGCATCAACTACTTGGCATACGCCCCAGAGATTGCTGCCGTCATGTTGCGTCGACAGCAGGCTGATGCCATTATCCAGGCTCGCGAGAAGATAGTCGAGGGCGCCGTATCCATGGTGAAGATGGCGCTCAACAAACTTTCCGACGAGGAAATTGTAGAACTTGACGACGATAAGAAGGCCGCTATGGTCAGCAATCTGCTTGTCGTGCTTTGTGGTGACGATAATGCTCAGCCAGTGGTCAACACAGGAACACTGAATCATTAATAAATGGCAGAAAAGACGACTAAGAGTTTTATCCTGCGCGTTGATGCTGACACCATGAATGCGATAGAGGCTTGGGCTGCGGATGAGTTCCGCAGCACCAACGGCCAGCTGCAGTGGATTATCACCGAGGCATTGCGAAAAGCCAAGCGTCTGCCCAAGAAGAAAAAAGGAAGCAATCATGAAGAAACAGAGATTTAAAGTTGAGCGGAGCACAGAGGGCAACATCTTTGAACTCGCCTTCGTGCTGTTGACCATTGTGGTGTGGGGGGGTATCGTGATGCTCTACCATCAGGCTCCAGACATCATTCCTACCCACTTCGGACCGTCTGGCGCTCCTGATGCCTACGGCCCCAAGACGCGTATGTTTTTCCCTTGCATCATAGTAACAGTCGTTGCCGTCTGTATGATGGCGGGGGCTTACTTCCCTCATTCCGTCAACCTGCCTGGCGTCTATCTCGTCAATGAGCGGCAGGCAGCATTAAGCACCAGGCTCATGCGAGTCTTGGGCATTCTGTTCCTGCTGTTGGCAGGAGCTGTTGCCTTGGACATGATGCGTGGGCATGTCTTGTTTGTGCTGATAATGATTGTTGTCATGGTGTTGGTTTGTCCAGTATTCATATATTTCATCTATAGAGAAGGATAATCGTGATGGTATGAATAGGTTTCTTGTCATATTGCTTGTGGCATTAGTTCTGCCAATGTCTGCCCAGAACATTCGCGGAACGTGGGGTGGAAAACTGGATGCGGGCATGATGAAGCTGGCGTTAGTGTTGCATGTCGACAATGATAGTACCTGTCGGTTGGACAGCCCTGACCAGGGTGCCAAGGATATAGCTGGACAGGTAGCCTATATCTCAGCTGACTCGATACTCGTCAAGATGCCTAAGTTGGTAGCACTGTATGGTGCCCGGTTGGTGAACGGTGAGTTGCGAGGCACGTTTGTCCAAGGACTGACAGCACTGCCACTGACGCTGAAACAAGGCTTATTGGTTCGCCATCGACCACAAACTCCACAACCACCGTTCCCTTATCAAACAGAAGAAGTAACTTTCGTGAACGAACAGGCTGGGGCAACCTTGGCAGGGACGCTGACTCTGCCTCAAGGCGGGGCGAAGACCGTTTTGTTGATGGTGACAGGCAGTGGACAGCAGAATCGTGATGAGGAACTGTTTGGGCATAAGCCTTTTGCGGTGATTGCTGACTATCTGGCTCGTCATGGCATTGCCACGTTACGCTATGACGATCGGGCTACAGGGCAGTCAAAGGGCGGTGAGGTAAGGAATGCCACTACGAAAGACTTTGCTGACGATGCCCTGAAGGGTATAGAATGGTTACGCAAGTCTGGACGATTTGCCAAGGTGGGTGTCTTGGGGCATAGCGAGGGTGCCATGATAGCCTTTATGCTGGGTGCTCAGAGTAAAGTTGACTTAATCGTTAGCTTGGCTGGCCCAGCGGTCAAGGGTGACAGCCTTTTGCTGGAACAGAACAAAGCCCTGTTGGGTGATAAGGCTAAGGGCTTGACATTGGAAACTGTTCGGAGCAATGTGACAGCCTTAAAGAAACCATGGTACAGCTTTTTCATTGACTACAATCCCCAACCTGATATTGCCAGGATAGTATGTCCCGTTCTGGCATTAAATGGCGACAGGGACAGACAGGTCGTGGCTTCTCAGAACTTGGGTGCCTTGCGTCAGTGGTTACCAAAGAATGATTCAAACGTCCTCAAAGTGTATCCAGGCTTGAACCACCTCTTTCAGCATTGTCAGACTGGTATGCCTGCAGAGTATGGCGAGATAGAAGAGACCTTCTCGGAAGAGGTATTGCAAGACATCATGAAATGGATTAACGACTTAAAACTATAATAATTATGGTAGAACTAAAGAACGAACTGTTGACCATTCGTGTCGCAGAGAAGGGAGCTGAGCTTCAGAGTGTGAAAGACAATGAGGGTAGGGAGTATATGTGGCAAGCCGGTCCAGAGTGGCCTCGCCATTCGCCAATATTATTCCCTATTGTTTGTAGTGTGAACAATGGAACCTATCGTGTCGATGGCAAGGAGTATCATCTGCCCCGTCATGGATTTGCTCGCGACAAGGAGTTTACCCTCATCAGCCAGACGGAGGACAAGGTGACCTTTGCCCTTCATGAGTCAGAGGAAACACTGGCTGTGTATCCCTATCGCTTCAACCTCGCCATTACCTATCGTCTGGAGGGTAATCACATCCACGTCATCTGGCATGTGGAGAACACGGACAACCAGGAGATTCATTTCCAGATAGGTGGTCATCCGGCTTTCAATCTGCCTGGTGGCAAGACGGAGGGTATCATCAAACTGGACAACGAGGACCCTATTGATATTCTGCAAAGCTATGCTGACGGCTCACACGACCTGGTAGACATACCTATGGATGCTGATATGGGCATCTTGGAAGTTACCAAAAGTTTCTTCCGCAACGATAGTGTGAAGATTCACAAGAGCCAGACCCATCGTGCCATGTTGCTGGATACCAATGGCGAACCTGCTGTCACCGTAGATTATAAGACACCCGTCTGTGCCTTCTGGAGTCCGTTTGGCAAGAATGCACCTTTCGTATGCATAGAACCTTGGTATGGATTGGGTGACCATCGTGGCTTCAATGGTGAGTTTAAGGACAAACCACTGATGAACCACCTGTTGCCAGGAGCCTCATTCATGTCAAAATATACGATAACGATAGGTTAGTATAAAAAGAAATCGCGAAGTCTTAGTAGGCTTCGCGATATTTGTTTTCGTCCTTGTCTTCGAGCATGGAGAGATACGACTGGTAGCGGCTTTGGGCGATGTAGTGGTCTTCCACAGCCTTGAGAACGGCACAACCCGGCTCATGGGTGTGGGTACAGTCACTAAAGCGGCATTGTTTGGAGAACTCAAATATCTCTTTGAAATAGCTGGTCAACTCCTCGCGCTCCATGTCGAAGGTGCCAAAGCCCTTGATGCCAGGGGTGTCGATGAGCCAGGATCGGGTGTCGACAGGGGAACCGTCGACTGGTATCATCTCAGAGAATGTGGTAGTGTGCATGCCTGTCTGATGGGCATCGCTGATGTCTGCCACACGTTGGTTGGCTGTGGGTACGAGCCTGTTGATGATGGTCGACTTGCCCACACCGCTGTTGCCACTTAGCAAGGTGATCTTGCCCTCCAACAGCGGACGTAATTCCTCTATGCCATCGCCTCGTTCAGCTGAGATGGCCCTACACTCGTAGCCGATGGTCTCGTAGAGCTGAATCATCATCTGCTGATAGTGTAGCTCGTCGTCAGAAAGCAGGTCCGTCTTGTTGAAAATGAGGATGACAGGCACACGATAAGCCTCTGCTGAAGCCAGAAAGCGGTCGATGAAAGTTGTTGACGTCTCCGGCTTGCTGACAGTGACGACCAGCAGTGCCTGGTCAACGTTAGCCGCCAGGATATGGCTCTGCTTGGAGAGGTTGATGCTTTTGCGGATGATGTAGTTGCGACGGTCTTCTATCTCTATGATAAATCCGTCCTTAACTTCCACCCTGTCGCCAACAGCAATCGGGTTGGTGCTTCGTATGCCACGCAGGCGGAAGTTGCCTTTAATTTTACAATCGGCAGTCAGCCCATCGTCCATAAGGACGGTGTACCAACTGCCGGTATTCTTGATGACTAAGCCTTTCAATTGTCAACGATCAATGGTCAACTAAACCGTCATGATTTCCTTGTTCTTGGCCTCCATCAGGCTGTCAAGTTTTTTAATGTACTTGTCGTGCAACTTCTGCAGTTCCAGTTCGGCGTCCTTCTCGTTGTCTTCGGAGAGTCCGTCCTTGATGGCTTTCTTTAGTTTGTCCTTGATGTCCGCACGAACGTTGCGCACCTCGACCTTGGCTTTCTCGGCAATCTTGTTGCACTGCTTCACCAAGTCACGACGACGCTCCTCAGTAGGCTGGGGGATGCCCAGACGGATAATCTCGCCGTTGTTCTCAGGGGTGATGCCTACATCACTGTCCATAATGGCCTTCTCAATGTCGCGAATCTGCTTTCTGTCCCAAGGCTTGATGGCAATGGTGCGTGCATCGGGAGTCGAGATGTTTGCTACTTGGTTCAGGGGAACTTTCTGTCCGTAGGACTCTACTCTGACACCGCTCAGAATGGCTACGTTGGCACGTCCGGCACGAACTCTGTTCAGCTCTTCTTCAAGGTACATGGCGGCCATTTCCATGCGCTCCTCAGCTGCGGATAATGTTTCTTTTATGTCAATCATATCTTTAGTTATTTGATTTTTCTTCCGCCAAAGGTACGAATAAGTGAGTAAAAAACAAAATAAAATCAAGAAAAATTTGGAAGATGACTTATTTTTCCCTATCTTTGTACCCATATTATGCCAATTATTCAATAACGAAACCTTATCTATGGATTTGAATATATTCCTGTCTGCACAGACAGATGCAGTGAGGCAAGCCTTTAATCCGGACCACATTGTCGTGTATCTGGCGGCAGCTTTCCTCATTAGTGTTTTTGTCCTATTGTTTTATAATAGATTGTATGTCTTAAAAGAAGAAGATGCTAAACTGAAGAACCTGAGTTCGAACGGTCGTCTGGCATTGGTGTTGCAGTCGGGCAATCTCAGCTTGTGGTTGTATGATGTTGTCAGCCGCCACTATATCGTGCTGTCAGAAACTGGCGAGTATGAGAAAGAGTACAACCCTGTAGAGTTTTCTGAGTTCTACCATTTGGATGATTTCGAACGGATGCGCAAAGAGGTGTTTGACATTTGCGAAGGCCGTAGCAGTTCATCGTCCGTGTCGTTGAGAAGTAATCCCAGAAAACGTGGTCTGCAGGGCTTCTATGAAGTCAAGCTTTCCATCGCAGAAACTGATGCCGATGGTAAGGTGAAAAGCCTGCTTGGAGTACAGCACGACGTAACGGACGTGGAAGAGAAAAAACAGAAGGTTGCCAAGCTGCTGATGCGCTACCATACTGTGTTTAACACTTCACTAGTGGATATGGTTTACTATGATGCCAATGGCGTCATGTGCGACATCAACGAGAAAGCCTGTCGCACCTTTAAAGTCCCAGACCGCGACTTTTTGTTGAGTCGCACATTACTGCTGAAGGACAATCCGTTCTTTAGTAACGTCGACTTTGAACATCTGGAGGACACCCGAGCTACGTCAGTCATTGACTTCAAAGACTATCAGGATGAGCGCTATCAGACCAAGGCGTTGGGCTTGGTGGGTAAGATGTATTATGAGTCGACAATTAATCCCATCCGCAATGAACAGGGCCAACTGGAAGGTGTCTATATGGCAGGACGCAATGTGACGGAGATGGTTAACTCGTATCACCGCATGCAGGAAGGTGTCCGACAGTTGCGTCGGGTTAATGAAGACATACAGAACTATATCAACAACATCAATTATGCGCTCCGTGTGAGTGCCGTACGACTGGTAAACTATTTCCCGGATTCCTATACGCTGGAAGTTTCCGATGATGTCAATGTCAAGCAACTGAAGTTATCTCAGTTGCGTTGTATCCGTCTGGCAACACCTCGTTTCCGTAGGACGGTGTCCAGTATGCTGAATCGTATGGACCACTTGACAAACTATCTGATCCAAGAAACCATAGAGACTGAGATCCGCGACAAAAAAGGCAGGCAGATATGGTTGATGTTCAATCTGGTGCCGCTGAAAAACAGCCAGGGACGTGTGGTGCGCTATTTCGGTCTGTGTCGGAATATGACCGATATGGTGGAGACGGAGCAACGGCTGGCAGTTGAAACACAGAAAGCCCAGGAGACGGAGTTGCTCAAACAGTCGTTCCTGACTAATATGAGCTATGAAATACGTACCCCGCTGAACACGGTGGTAGGTTTTGCTGAATTGTTCGAAGCCGAGCACGACCCGGCAGACGAGCCCATCTTCGTGGAGGAAATAAAACGTAACTCAAACTCGCTGTTAGGACTCGTCAACGACATTCTGTTCCTGTCGCGTCTGGATGCCAACATGGAGGTGTACAACAAGGTCGATATAGATTTTGCCCTCATCTTTGACAGTCATTGTCAGATGGGCTGGAGCGGTGTAGGTCCGAACGTGAAGACCGTCGTGGAGAATCCTTATGTGCACCTGGTGGTGAATATCGACCAAGAACATCTTGGCAAGGTCATTGAAAGACTTTGCATGAATGCCGTCAACTATACTCGGGATGGCTTCATACGAGCCAAGTATGAATATCGTCATGGCGAGTTGACCATCAGTATTGAGGATACAGGCCTTGGTGTCGACGAGAAAACTCTGCCACACGTCTTCGAGCGGTTTGTCCGCAATCAGGAAGACGCCCTTTGTGGAACGGGCCTCGACCTGCCTATTGTGCAACAGTTGGTAAAACAGATGGGAGGCAATATCGATATACAGTCTGAGGCGGGCAAGGGAACTACCTTCTGGATTACCATTCCCTGTGAAGCCAAGAGTATTGAGATGAAACGTGAAATCATTTAATCTAAAAGGAACTGACCTATGGCATATCATATTTCTCTATTTCTCTATTCTTCAATCTGTCAGTCTCTTCATCTCTCCACAGAGAGCACTCCCCAGTTTATGCCATTGATGATGTTGTTTTTGATTGTCGTGGTATTTATTGTTGTATTGGTTTCCAACCGCATGATACTTCGACGTGTCAGACAGCGAATAGCCAAGATTGACTTCACGACAGCAATGATGCAGAAAGCTGTGGAGACAAGTGAGAACGAGGTCGTGCGTTACGACTTGAGCCATCGTTATATCTACCGTCTCTTTGGTAGCATGTTCCCTGAAGAGGGCGTCACCGTTGACGAGTGGAAGAGCCATGTCCATCCAGATGATTTGGAAGAAACGCTTGAGTGGTTTCGTCAGATTATATACGGAGGCTTGAAGCGTGCCGAGTTCTATTACCGGTGGAACTTTGATTTTACCGGTCGCCATCCCCAATGGGGTTATCTGCACAATATCAGTGTGCCTGAATATCAGAAAGACGGCAAGTGCCTTGTCAACATCATTAGCACCTTGAAAGATGAGACCAAGCAACAGCAACAGGAAGAAGATGAACAGAAATTGACCCAGAGGTACAAACTAATCTTCGAGAATTCTATTATCGGGCTTTCCTTCTATACTCCTGACGGCTGGTTGATGGATGCCAACAAGATGATGCGTGACATCTGTCATTTTGATAAGGACGATTTTGACGAGTTCTTCTCGCATACAAATCTGTTCGACCAGTCGCCCTTCCGCGAGTGTTGCAATAAGGAAAATCTGGAGGAACTCTGGATTTGTCATCAGAGTATTGTGCCCGAGCGAGACATACGCGACTATCTGGAAACCCGTCTGCATCCCATTCGTAATGATGAAGGGCAGGTTGTCTATCTGGCTATTGCCACCCGTAATGTTTCCCAGGAGCGTGAGATGTATTTGCAGGCCAAGCTCAACGATGTCCAGATACAGCAGGCCAACGAGAAAATCAGAGCCTACGAGGAGGAACTGAACTTCATGATGGAAGCGTGTGAGATGCGCGTGTGGAGAGCGTCTTTTGCAGAACGAAAGGTGTACTTCTACAAGGGCTTGAGCAAGGTTGAACGTGAGTTGACCTTTGACGAATATAAGTCTTATTTCTTCGAGGACTCAAGTCAGGTGGCAAGTTACTTTGACAACCCCGAGGAGTATTTCTGTAAACCAGCGTCCTACCTATGTCATATGCGACCGGTTTTCCATGAGGCCAGTGAAGTGGAGTGGAATCAGATTGATAATATTCCTGTCTTTGATGACGATGGAACACTGACAGGGTGTTTCGGCTTGATCAGGAATATTACCAATATGATGCAAAAGCAGGAGAAGCTGAAGCAGGAGACGGAACGCGCCAACGATTCTGGCCGTCTGAAGTCTGTCTTCCTGGCCAATATGACCCACGAAATCCGCACCCCGCTCAATGCCATCGTGGGATTCTCGGACCTGTTGCAAGCCATTGAATCACCTGACGACAAGCGCGAAATGATTCGAGTTATCCACAATAACTGCGACATGCTGCTGCGTCTTATCAATGACATATTGGTACTCTCTAATTTCGATGCCAATGTGATGCAGCTAATACCTGCCAAGGTCGATTTCTCTCATGAGTTTGACGACATCTGCCAGTCGCTCCAGCAGCGTGTGCAGGAACCTGGTGTGGAGTTCCAGAAGGATAACCCTATGCCTTCGTTGATAGTTAACATGGACAATGGGCGCATCCAGCAGGTCATTACCAATTTTGTCACCAATGCCGTCAAATATACCCATCAGGGACACATCCGCGTGGGCTATCGTCTGGAGTCCTCCAGCTCTCTCTCCGATACCCCCACTTCAGATTCCGAACCACAGAGTTACTCTCTTTACGTCTATTGCGAGGATACGGGCTCTGGTATTCCCAAGGAAAAGCAAGCAGCCATCTTTGAGCGTTTCGTCAAGTTGAATGACTACATTCAGGGTACAGGACTGGGATTGTCTATTTGCAAGACCATTGTCGAGAAGTGTGGCGGAGAGATAGGTGTCGAGAGTGAAGTAGGGAAAGGCTCTACTTTCTGGTTCAGAATACCCGTTCAAATTCTAGAAGAATAAAACAATGCTATGATGAGGAATACCTTATTATATATTATATGCTTTTTGTGGCCTGTAGCAGCAATGGGGGTTTCAGTTCAGGAAGGCACAAGGAAGTACACAGAGGAGCATCCGCTTGTCTATGAAGACGCTTGGGACCTGTGGCCCTATGCTTTTCTCAATAACAATGGCGATCCGGTAGGTTATAATATTGACCTGTTGAAACTGATATTCAAAGAACTGGATATCCCTTATCAAATCAAACTCCGTCCAACCTCGTTGGCCCTGAATGACTTGAAGACAGGACGGGCTGACGTGATGTGTGGCATGGATGCTCATTTCCATAACGAATATGCTAAGTATGGCAAGTCGGTCATTCATATTTTTACTCATAGCATTCTTCATAGGAAAGATGAGCCGGTGAAAGTGAAAACAGTGGAAGATCTGGCACATCACAAGGTCATTGTCCACGATGGCAGCTTCAGCCATCATCTGATGGAACGCCATGGTTGGGGAAGTAATGCCATTCCTTACAATGACATGCAGCAGGCGGTACACTTGCTACACAGTGAGTCTGGACATCAGATAGTCTGGAACACGCTATCGTTGCATTATTTGATCAATAAGCTGCATTATGATGAACTGGAACTGACACCAGTCAACATTCAACATGGTGAATATAAGTTCATGTCCAATGATGTCAGGCTGCTTCATCAGATGGACAGCATCTATAACATGCTGAATGCGGAAGGACGATTGCAACCCATTCAGAACAAATGGTTCTATCCGGAGAAGAAAGACTCTGGCATTCCCTCCTGGATTTGGACGGTGATAGTTGCCTTATTGGCATTTACGTTGGTTTCTCTGCTTTTCTATGTCGGCTATAAGCGCAAGGAGCGGCGGATGACAAAGAGTCTTCGCTCAAGCAACCGTCGACTGGCGCTTCTCCTGAAGACGAGTCATGTGAACATTTGGCTATACCATGTGCAGACTAGAACTATAACCAAATTTGACGAGAACGGTCAACAGGATAGTGAAACGCTGACGCCCAATTACTTCTTCTACTCCTTTCTGAAGGAAGATTTCAACCGCATTATGCAGGCCTTATCAGACATCTCGCTTCGGAAAGTCCAGGAAATGACTCTTGATGTTCAGACAAAAGACGGTACACAAGGAGAGTTGCGCAATCTGACCATTGCTCTCTCGGTGCTCCGTCGCAGCAAGAACGGAAAGCCCATTGAAATTATAGGAACCACCAGCGATGTGACAGAAGAGAAACTGCGCCAACAGCAATCCAAGGATGCCATGTTGCGCTATAAGACCGTTTTCAACAACTCTTTGGTGGACATTGTGGCATATGATAAGAACGGTATTATCACAGACATGAACCAGAAGGCCCGTAGGGCTTTCCCCGAAGGGCTGAACTCCATATTGAAAGCCAGGATTTCTTTGGCCGATGTGTTGGGTAAGGACTTGGAGAATATAGAGCAAATGGAGTACACCTATGTGACGCAGTTGCTTCGGTGGCCTGGTGACGAACGTGCTTTGAGCCGACTGCTTAAGCGTGATAAGATGAGCTATGAGCTGCAGATGCTTCCTCTCCGCGATGATGAAGGGCGTCTTAAGGCAGTCTATGGGACAGGCCGTAATGTGACGGAGATTGCCAACTCGTATAAGTCCCTACAGGAGAATATCCGGCAACTGCTACAAGCCAATAAGAACCTGCGCAAGTATATCCGCAATATAGACTTTGTACTGAAGAATGGTGGTGTGCGAGTGGTTACCTATTCGCTCGACACCCACACTATTACCATCTTCAGTGAGGTGGAAAAGCCCCAGCTGACACTGACTCCCATGCGTGCGCTGATGCTGACGAGTGACGAATCGAAGCGCGTGGCCTTGCAAGGATTCAATAGTATGGACAGCCGTACCCGTTCAACGATAGAGGTCTCTGTCAAGACCTTGTTGCGCCACAAGGGTGGCGCGCTCGATTGTCCCCTGTGTCTTTTCCTGTCCATGGTACCGACCTTCGATGAGCAGGGGCAGGTGAATGGATACTTCGGTATGTGTCGTGATCAGAGTGAGCTCAAGGCAACAGAGGAAAGGCTGGCTTACGAGGCAGACAGAGCCAAGGAGGTGGAAACAGTGAAGAATGCTTTCCTGCGCAATATGAGCTATCAGATTCGTACCCCGCTGACCTCTGTGGTGGGTTTTGCCGAACTGTTTGAGATGGAGCACGAACAGGCCGATGAGTCCTTGTTCATCAAGGAAATCAACGAGAATGCATCGTTGCTGTTGGAACTCATCAATGACATCCTGTTCCTCTCCAGGCTGGATGCACAGATGATTGAAATCAAAAAGGAGTACATAAACTTCCCAGAGTTCTTTGAGTCCCGTTGCCAGACGGCTGTCTACCATAACCTGAATCCGGAAGTCAGTTTCGTGTCAGACAGTACCTACCAGCGTCTGATGGTGGAAGTGGATATGCAGAACATCGGCATCATCATCGATCAGATATTGGCCAATGCAGCCCAGCATACTGACGCCGGTCAGATTCGGGCAAGTTATGAATATACAGGCGAAGACCTGGTGATGACGTTCCAGGATACAGGTCATGGCATGTCCGAGGAACAGCAGAAGCACATCTTTGAGCGCTTTGCCACAACGGGCAGCCATGGCACAGGTCTGGGCCTGAACATTTGCCAGGAGTTGGCACGGCAGATGGGAGGCAGAATCAAGGTGCATTCCGAGTTGGGAAATGGAACCATTGTGTGGGTGACTATCCCCTGTAATTGTAGCGAACTGGTCAGAAAGTAGAAAAAGGAGGTCCTGAAAACATGAAAAGATACTACCGATATATCGTTTGTTGCCTGCTAGCAGCGTTTTGTAGTACATTACTGCCTGCCAAGGATTCCTATGGCTATTCTGAAGAGCATCCGTTGGTCATTGTTTGCGACTGGGACTTCAGTCCTTTTGAATTCTTGAATTCTTCGGGTGAGCCGGACGGCTATAATAAAGAAGTGCTTGACTTGATTCTCAGCAGATTGGGCATACCTCATCAGTTTGTAATGCAAGAATGGCATGTTGCCATGAAGATGTTCGAAAAGCGGGAAGCCGACCTGATACATGCCTTGGCTTCAAACTATCACCGCTCCCCCTATGTGATGACGCAGAAGTATGTCAATTACTACAAAATTTGTGCGGCCCGTCGGGCTGATGCTCCTCCGCTATTCCGACTTTGCAGCCTGTCTGCTAACACTACATTGTTGACCAAGAAGAACGACTATGCTGCATTGCGCATTGGCGAGATGAAGGACCGATGTTTTAAGATGGAATACCGCTCGGCCAAAGATGGTTTGACCGATATCCGTAACGGAAAGTTCCGTTACTTTGTGTGGGGCGATATTCCATTGAGGCGCAAAGTGAAGGAACTGGGACTTGACAGCATTGTCTTCGACAAGACAGACATTCCTGCAGGCGAACTGCGTATCGTTGGGTATGACAAGGCTTTGATAGATATCATCGATGATCAGTACACACGTTTGGAACAAGCAGGTGAACTACAGGTAATCTACGACAAGTGGTTTCATCCGGACCGTGTTCACGACGACGCTTCCCCTATAACCCTTTACATCTTGGGCGGACTGCTGGTTGTTGGCAGCTTGGTGTTCCTGCTCAACCGCCTGACTACTCGCCGGCTGAAGAATGCCGTACAGCAGAGCGGCGAGCTGAACAGCATGATGCTTCAAGCCTTGCAGATGGGTGACTATTTTGTACTGGAGTATGACATCCAGACGGGCCACATTCGCAATGCCTATGGTCGCCTGCTGCCACCGGAGGGAATGTCCATGTACGAGTTTTTGCACCGCTTGCCTGAGGAAGAGCGTGAAGGCTGTCAGGAACAGATAGACAAGATGCAGCGAGGCCTCAGTACGCAGTGGACGATGAAGGGCCGGTGGATGGCTGGCACGGAAGAGACCCCTCAGTGGAGATATCTCTATGGACAGGCCATTGTGGAGAACAACCGACGTCAGCCCCGATATATCGTCAACACCATCAAGGATATCACCCATGAGGTGGAGGACGAGCAGCGCAACCGTGAAATCGGCTCACACTACCAGAAGATTTTCGAGACTAGCCTGATGGCCATGTCGTTCTACGATGCCGGCGGGCGGCTTATCGATGTCAATCAGAAGATGCGTGAACTGTGTCGTTTCGACGTGGTAGGCGAGCAATTCTTCCGTGAGAGCCTGATAACTGACAATCCACTTCTGAAGGATGACTTTTGGCTGGACGGCAGAGAGCCGTTCCATGTTTGCCAGCACATGAAATTCCCGGAACAGGGCATCGACAAGTACGTCGAACTGAGCATCGTGCCGGTCATTGATGACGGCAACCGGCTGATTTACTACATTTTTACAGCACGCGACATATCGGCCGAGCGTGAGATGTATCTTCAGCAGCAACAGCACGACCGCCAGTTGCAGCAGACCAATACGACCATCAGCCGTTACGAACAGCATCTGCACTACCTGCTGAAGGAGAGCAACATGTACGTCTGGACCTACGACTTCCAGCAGCGGCTCGTCGTCTTCTCGCGAACATTGTCGAAGGCGGAGTTCACCGAGACCTTGGACGAGTACTTCCAGACCTTGAACGAGAGCCATCGCGACGAAGCCCAAAGGAACTTGACAGAGGTGCTCATGCAGGGCAAGCCGTTCTATGCCATCCACCACTTCGACTATACGCCTGTCAATGAGACCACCTGCTGGTATGCCGTCAGCGGCATGCCCATCAGGGACGAGCAAGGACGGCTCGAGTATTTCGGTATTGTGCGTGACATTACCAATCTCATGGAGGCCCAGCAGCATCTGCGCGAGGAGACTGACCGGGCAGAGAACTCCGGACTGCTGAAGAGCGCCTTTTTGGCCAACATGACGCACGAGATACGCACCCCGCTCAATGCCATCGTCGGCTTCAGCGGCCTGCTACAGATGGTAGAGTCGCCAGACGATCGCCAAGAGTTCATACGCATCATCCGTACCAACTGCGACATGTTGTTGCGACTCATCAACGACATCCTGGAAGCCTCGAGCATGGGGCAGTCCATGACCATCGAGCCTGCTGACATCGATTTTGCACCAGTTTTCGACGACATCTGTATGACGCTGGAGCAACGCGTTCAGGAAGCAGGGCTGCCTTTCCAGAAAGACAATCCCTACGACACCTGTCCTGCCATACTCGACAAGGGTCGCATACAACAGTTGTTGACTAACTTCGTCACCAATGCCGTCAAGTATACCAAGCAGGGTCATATCCGCGTGGGCTATCGTCGAGAGGAACGTCATGCCAAGCCTGGTCTCTACTTCTATTGCGAGGACACCGGCGCGGGCATCCCCAAGGACAAGCAGCAGGCAGTCTTCGAGCGCTTTGTCAAGCTGAATGACTACGTGCAGGGTACGGGCCTCGGACTTTCCATCTGCAAGGCCATTATTGACCGCTGTCAGGGCGACATCGGTGTCCGCTCTGAGGGCGAGGGCCACGGCTCCACGTTCTGGTTCTGGGTACCACAAGAATGAACATGGGTAAGAGTCCCTCGCACGGTCGGGTGCGGTGTTACTACCAAAGGCAAAGCAGCGGTCCTTCATATCCGAGGACCGCTGCTTTCATAGTGTACGGATAGTGTCTTAGAACAGGAACGTCTTCTCAAGCCAGTAGCAGACGATGCCGGCCAGATAGCCCACGAAAGCTATCCACGTAATTTTCTTCATGTACCAGCCGAAGGTGATTTTCTCCAGTCCCATGACCACCACGCCGGCAGCAGAGCCGATGATGAGCATCGAACCGCCCACACCGGCGCAGTAGGCCAACAGCTGCCAGAAGATGCCGTCGACGGCCATGTCGCCAGCAGCCTGTACGGGATACATGCCCATGCAGCCGGCCACCAGGGGTACGTTGTCGACAATGCTTGAGAGCACACCGATGATGCCCGTCACTAGGTAGTGGTTACCCTCGAAGGCTACGTCTAGCGATTGTCCCAGCATGGTCAGTACGCCGATGGTCTCCAGACAGCCTACGGCCATCAGGATGCCGAGGAAGAAGAGGATGGTGTCCATGTCGATGCGCGACAGCATCTTCGACACGCGCTTCTGCGTATTGGTGTTGTTGGCCGTGTCCTCGCTCTCCTGGTGGATGCTGCAATAGAATATCTCGGTGACCGTCCACAGTACGCCCAGCACCAGCAGAATACCGACGAATGGCGGCAGGTGGGTGATGGTCTTGAAGATGGGTACGAAGATGAGTCCGCCCACGCCCAGGAAGAAGATAATCTTGCGCTGTCCGGCAGTCAGTCCGTCAGATGCCTCCGTGACAGCCGTGTCCTGCGGGGCTGCCAGATTGCCCTTTAGCGACAGCGAGAGGATATACGCCGGGATAACCATCGACACCAGCGAGGGAATGAATATCTCCATGATGACGCCGGCAGCGGTGATGACGCCCTTGTTCCACAGCATGATGGTGGTCACGTCGCCGATGGGCGAGAACGCGCCTCCCGAGTTGGCCGAGATGACTACCAATGCAGCATAGATGATGCGGTCGGTCTTGTCGCTCACTAGCTTGCGCAGAATCATGATCATCACGATGGATGTCGTCAGGTTGTCCAGGATGGCCGACAGGATGAAGGTCATGAAGGCGATGCGCCAAAGCAGGGCCCGCTTCGACTTCGTCTGCAGCGTGTCACGCACAAAGTTGAATCCGCCGTTCTGGTCCACCAGCTCGACAATGGTCATGGCACCCATCAGGAAGAACAGTGTCGTCGCTGTGCTTCCGAGGTGATGCTCTATCACCTTACTGACGGCAGCGGCCTTCATTTCGCCAATGGCTGTCGCAATGTAGCTGGCCGGGTCAATCATGAAGAGTGTCCAGGTGGCCACGAACATCAGCAGCGCAATGGCTGCCTTGTTAATCTTCGTCACGCTCTCGATGGCTATGCAAAAATAGCCGATGCAGAAGACGATGACGATTGCAATTGTTAATGTTGACATAATGTATGAATTAATAGATTAATAAATAGTTTAGTGTTTCCGAATGTCAATGATGTCGTCGCAGAATTCGCTCACCAAGGTACGGTGGGTAATGAAGAGGACGGTCTTGTCGGGGTAGCGCTCGAAGAGCCGGCGGTAAAGTGCCTGCTCAGTCTTCTCGTCCAGCGCACTGCTGATCTCGTCCAGCAGGAAGATGTCGCCGCCATGCAACAGCCCGCGGGCAATGGCAATACGCTGGGACTGCCCCTCGCTGAGCCCGCTGCCGTGCTCGCCCAGCTCGGTATCCAACCCCTCAGGCAAGTCTGACACGAAGTCGGCACAGGCCGTATGCAGCACCTCGCGCAACTCGTCGTCGCCAGCGTCGGGCTTGGCCAGTTGCAGGTTGTAGCGAATGGTTCCACTCATCAGCGTGTTACCCTGGGGTACAAAGCATAGCTCGCCTCCCACCGCGACAGTTCCGTTAGTAGGTTCAATGAGTCCTAATAACAGACGGAACAGCGTCGTCTTGCCGATGCCCGTCTCGCCCATGATGGCCGTCTTGCTGCCTGGCTTGAAGTCGTGGGTGAAGTGCTCAATGACATTGCAGTCGCCGTCTGCATATCGGAAACTGACGTCTGCTACGCGGATGCTGCCTCGTTCCCCTGTGTCCTTGTACATCGGTGTCCTTGCACGTTCGTTCCCCTGTGCTTCCGCACCCTTTAGTTCTTCTAACCGGTCGATGCTCGCTGTGGCATGGATGACACCTGGTACCATGTTTAGCAGTTGTAGGATGGGGTGCTGTATCATGCCGACCAATTGCAGGAACGAGGTCATCACACCAAACGTGATGGTGCCGTTGCGCAGTCCGATGCCGCCCCATACGAAAGCCATGAGATAGCCCAGTCCGAACACGCTGCCCATGATGAAGCGCATCACCACGGTAAAACGGGTGCGGCGCATCACGTTGCCGCGAAGCCGCTGCTGCATGGTGTCCAGCCGTTCGGTCACCCATTGCTCGCTGCCCAGTGAGCGTAGCACAGCATTATACTCCATACCCTCCTGAACCTGCATCTGTATACGGCTTTCATCCTGTCGGATGTTGAGGGTCATCTGCCTGAGCCGGCGGGCTATCAGCTTGCCGAAGATGATGGCCAGTGGTGTCAGTAGCAGCAGAGCCCATGCCAGCCGGGCGTCAAACCAGCGCATCAGCAGGAAAGCGCCGTAGAGCTGTATCATGGTAATGGTCATCTGGGGTAGGGTGTCTGTGCAGACCGTGCTGACCTGCTCAATGTCCTTGGCCAGTCGTGAAGTGACGTCGCCCGAGTGCAGTTCCTGCCCATTGAAAAGTTGCCGGCGGAACAGACTGCTGAATATAAGCAGCCGCAGGGCATTAGTCTGCCGGATGCTCGCAGTTGTCGTCAGCCAGTAACCTACCTGACGCAGCACTACGCCGCCCACTACGGTCAATACCAGCCACGTCACCATGCTCAGCACATCGTCGGGCGACCCTGTGCGGATGGTTTCGTCGATGAACCGCTTGCTGAGCCATACCATCATCAGACCGAGCAACACTTGCCCTGTGCCTGTCACGATACGCACCAGCGTGTTCCACCGAATGCCACGTGAGTTGTTCCATAGCCAGATAACGTATTTCATTTCCTGCGAAAGGTACGAGTTGAAGGAGATTATTCCACTACTTCTACCTCCTGCCATTTCTTCACGATGGCATCGACGTCCTGACGGGCCTGCTCAGCCGTCACTTCGTATTCTTCGCACAGCTTGTCAGCAAGCGAGTTAACGGTGAAGTCGCCCTGGGCTTCAGCCTCTTTCCACAACCAAGCAGCAGTCTCGTTCAGGGCCAGCAACTTGCCGAAGTTAATGGCTCCGAGTCCTTCGCCTGTAATCACATTCTCGCCACAAACTTGGCGCAGTACAAATCCTTCTTTCAGTTTCATATTGTTCTTTATTGTTTTTTACCTTTTTATCCTTTTACATTTCCTATACAGCCATAGCAAGTATCTTCTCACCGGGCGGAGCCGGTACCACATCTTGGCACCCACGCTGCGCCACAGGTTATACAAGTCATGTGCCTGTCCATCGGCATCGACCACATGGGAAGCAAAGGCTTTGATGTCGCTGACGGAGCAATGTTCCGTGCCTACCACGTTGCCGTCACCCATCAGCGTCACACGGTCGCCGTCTATGCGGATGATGCGGTGTACGACATAGCGGCAACCTTCCACCCATGCCAGTACTATATCGCCCCTTTCGGGCTGGCTGGGCTTTTGCAGGATGACGCTCTCTTTCCAACCGATGATGAATGGCAACATGCTCCATCCCTTGACGGGCAGCGTCACGCTGACACCTTCGTTCACCAGTCGTACAGCCTCTCCTATGATCATGTCGTCAGTCATCTCTCGATCTCCTTCTGGCAGACTCTTGCCGCTTCTTCATCTGGCAGACACTCCAGATGCCATACCGGTACATGGCTTGCCATTGCGTCTTCCGTCTGGTGCAGACCGTCGGCAATGTGGGCATCCCATCGCTTGCCGCTGATGCTCGGAATCAGTGCCGCATAGGCCTCGATGCCTTTCAGGCGGCGTATCTTGTTGTGTGGGGCCTGGCTCAGCAGCACCAGTCCGCCTAACGGATAGCTGACATTGCGGTAGCAGGGCGTCTTGCCGCTCCAAGGCGAGCCGTGTACGGTGGCTCTGCCATCGCTGCCGATGCTAACCACGGGATTGTCATCGTTCACCAGTTCCGTACCTTTAATATAGTTCAGCCACAGCCGGGCATGAGTACTCTTGCCTGTGCCACTCTTGCCGAGAAACATATAGCCCAGACACTCGTGGCTCACCACAGCAGCATGGAACAATGCCGTCCCCTTGTTGGCCGTACCTAAGGCATAGAGCACCATCAGTGCGTTGTCGATAGCCATCTTGGTATGTTTGCCAGTAGTGAGGAGACAGCCCTCGCGATAGTCCTCAGTGCATACCAGCCATCCTGCTGTCGCACCCCACCATTGGTACTCGAACACAGCCTTGCCGTCTGCCGTTTTGCCGCAGACGATGACCTGCCCTTCTTCGTCTTGTCGCAACTCCTCCGTAAACTCAGGGGAGGGGCCGTCCTCCATGCTTAGCGTAAAGCAGGCCTCGCCCTCCGTTGTCTCTGCAACTTGAACCTCGAACGGTTCGTAGTTTGTCATCAGCTCGAAGCAAGCTGCTTCACCGCTGACACAGAACAGGTGACCGCCTACTTTGTAGTACCTTGTCGTACTCATTTGAAGTTCTGCTTAATCACCGTTTCGACGAGTCTCAGACCAACGGTCTTGTAGAGCTTGGTCTTGGTGTAGTCGGGACTCTCGTTCATGCCGGCAAAGTCCATGTAGATGATGCCTACCGAGCCCTTGTGACTGCTCAGCCAGTCGATGGCCTTCTGGTTGGTGCTTTCAGCATTCTTGCGATAGCTGTCAGAGAATGGACTGTCGATATACGCTGACGGGAAGTTGATGACCCATGCGGGTTTATCGGCTGTCATATCGCGCTTTACAGAGGCTTCCAGCATGTTGATGAGGGCCTTGTCCTTGTTCTCGCGTGTGATGTTCTTCCAGTAGTCCTGAACCCAAAGCGGCGTTTCGCTGCCGTCGACTGCGGTGATGTGTCCCTGCTGCTGTTTCTCCAGTTCCAGGTCGCTCACCCAGCCATAACAGTATCCACCGATGGGCTTGTCAGCATACACCTCCTTAGAGAGTAACAGCACCTTGCCGCGCATTTCGCCTACGGTAAGACGTGCCTTGAAACCTGCAAACAAGCCCTTGAACTCGTCGCTGGTCAGGAGTGCATAGAAGTCCTTGCCCCATGCTGTCTTGTCCTTGGTGGCGCTAAGTTCAGAAGTAACGATACAGAACTCGGTCGGGTGGGCTGCCAGCCACTGCTTCAGCGTCTTGAAGAAATCGCTGACGTACATCTTCGTGCCCGCAGTACCGTGACTGCAACGCAACACATATTTGGTACCGTCCAAGTCGTGCTCCGGGCGAAGGTCGAACACACGCATGCCCACCTTTAGCTGTTCTTGAATAGTCAGATCCTGACACTTCGCGGTCATCTCGTGGATGAAGCCGATGTACGGATTGTTCCACCCTTCTGCCGTGCAGGCATCGTGGCTGCCGGGCAGCGACAGGTCGGCCACCAGCCGGCTGTCATCCAGCGGTTTCATCCACTGGCTGTGGTCTACGCCCTTGGGCTTGTAGTTGTCCACGTTCAGCTTGGATTCGTCTGCTCCACCATGCCAGGCGTCAGACGCTTCCTTGTACAGTTGGGCTTGGGCGTCGGTAGCACGCACCAAGGTGTATGTCGTACCTGCATACTGATAAATCAGTTTCGTACCGTCGAATTTGAGTTCGTCAGTCTCCTCACCGTCTTCGAATATAATGAGCACCTTGCCGCTGGCATCGATGTTGTACTTGCTACCGTCGGTATCATTGCGGGCTATGGACTGATCAATCAGCTCATCCTCATCCATCACGTTCATTTCCTTCCAGCATAAGCCGTTGTCATGGAAGTGATAGATAAGCACTACCGTATAGTCATCGACCGTTGTTTCTGAAATCCACTCGCCCGTCAGGGCCTTTGCCAATGTTTCCGACTTGTTCGTCTCCTTGTTATCGTCACTGCTGCACGCTGTCAGCAGCCATGCGCTGCACACCATCAGGATGGTGGTCAGCATCCAAAACTTTACTTTTCTCATATTGTTTATACGTAAAATACGCTTTGAAATCGCCTTTTGTGCGCAAAGGTACGAAATATTTGTGAGAATATCAAAGAATTAGGGTAACTTTAGGACGTTTGCACAAAAAACGAACCCACCAGCACTAGCCGATGGATTCGTTGATTGTCTATTTTTGATGGTTTCTTATTTCAGGAACTTATTGAGTGCACTGACAATCTTTTGCTCAGACTCCAGTAAGTAGTAGTCGCGATGCAAGATTTGGTCGTCATGGACAGCAATACCGTCCACCACCTTTTCGATCATTGGGTTCTTCTGCGCTGTCTCGTTGCTGATGCCGGCACCTGTCCAAGGGTCGTTGTAGGCATAGACAAAAATAATTGGGTATTTGCTTTCTGTCTCAGCCCATTTCCGGAATTCTGTCATGAGCTTACCTCCGTCCTGCTTGTAGATGCCCTCTGCTGCAGCTTGTGACCAAATGTACTGACCGGTGAACTGATAATTGACTCTCACACACTCCGTCTCAGTCAGGTACTTTGTGCTATTCACTATAGAGTAGTCATAATCGTTAGCGCCTAACTCCTTGAAGGCCTGGACTTGGTAGGGCGTCGTAGGAAATAGTCGACGCAACTGGAGGAAGTTCCACAATACTTCTGAAACAGACCGGGTTGTACCGTTGGATTTTGTATCATTCGTGAATTGCCTAATGTACATTGCCAGTTGCTTCGCGTCCATGGTGATGAACTTCATGAAGAAACCCCATTGGTCAGTAGTTGCCGTGTCATTCTCCAAGGGCGTTAGGTCAGGAACAAGCCAGGCCCATATAGTGTATGGAATAGCTGAGAATTTGTCAAACAATGACTCATAATAGGCACGAATGGAGTACGCTGCCAGATCCTTGGTCAGGTCTCCTGTACTCAACTGGCTCTTGTTGTTGAACTGCTCGACTATCTTTGCATATTCTTGGGGTGATGCTTCAAGCCAAGCTCTTATGACCATGTCGCGAATCTTTTTGTTGGTACATATCAACACAGGAATCTTACGCAAACGCTCGTAGGCAATAGCCTCTCTCGAACCGGCTGGGTAGCCATTTCCGCACACGTCCCTCAGATAGGTTCCAGTTGAAATGTCGTTACAACTGTGGCTGCCATCATCATAGTTGGTTCCGGTCATGAACGGAGCGCAGAAGGGAACATATACATCAATGTCTTTCCATCCGTTGATGTCGCTGTAGTAGGCCTGCAGAGCAGTGGTGATACCGTCTTTGCTGGTACCAGTGCTGACCCACTTGCCAGTCTTGAAGAGATGAGTCTTCAGCGCGCTGACAACGTTGTGGATATCGTGAGCTGCCTGGTCAGCATTCAGATAGGTCAATCTTACGTTCTCAAAGGGTTCGGGCAGTGAGTTGCCAAAGTAACGGTGCTCAATGTTCAGCTGATTGGCATTCAGCTGCTGGGCTAGGTCTACATCACGCTTTTCCAAGTTATAGCCGTTCGTATAGACAACGACATTGTTTTCCATACCCTTATACTTCAGAAGACAGTATTGGCGATAGGTGCCCAACTGGAGGTTGTAGTGGTCAATGGGTTGCTCGAAGTAGAACGAGTAATACGGTGCTGCTTCTTGGGCAGCTCTGCTCTGGGCAACGCCATTCTCATCGTCGTCATCGTCATCGTCATCGTCGTCATCGTCGTCATCGTCATCATTGTTGTCATCGCCGTCATTCCCCGTACTGTTATTGTTCGTAACCAATTGAACATCATAAACGCCAGGAATGGCTGATAAGGCTTTTAACACTTCGTCTGTTGGAATATCCTGGCCAGTGGTGGGCTCGTTTTCTTTCTGGATTTCGGTCATGCTGTTGTCCTCTGTACAGCCAATCAGCAGCATCATCATTGCCAATCCAGCCAACACGTAATATTTGATCTGTTTCATATCTTCATATCTTAATTTCTCAATATCTCAATTTTTCCTTAGTTTCCCGTACGAATGTACTGCAGTGCGCGATCCAACTGAGAGTCGTAGCCTGTATTGGCATATCTGGTCGAGTCGAAATCCACTTCAATGTCAGGTTCCACGCCATAGCCATCCAGCATCTTCTTGTTCATGTCAAAGATACCTACCATGGGAAGGTAGACAAAAACAGGAGTCTTTTTTTCCTCACCAATATGACCTGTATAGTTGATCGTAAATTCATCTTGACCTGTTAATGCGCAGAGACCACCCCATGAGCGACGGCCAATCAGGCGTGCGTTTGGCATCTGCTTAGAGCTCAGCGATGTCATCTCCGACATGCTGACCGACCAGCAGTTGATGAGTATGGTGATGGGGACATCGTCTATGACCTCATGTTCCTCTTCCATGGTAGCGCATTCCATAGGCATGAAGGGTGAATAGTCAAATCGGCCCGGTCCACGCTTGAAGCGAGCATAGCCATAATGAAGCCCACCTTTGGGAGCCAGGCTGCCCAGTACATAATAGGAGTCGCTTGTCGAGCCGCCTCTATTCGAACGCAGGTCTATGATGACACCCTTTAGCTTTTTCTCCTTATGCAATTTCTGAATGGCTCCAAACCATGCAGAATAGACCTCTCTTACTGCCTTTGCTACCTCTGTGGTGTGGCGAGAATCGCTAAATGTACTTTCGAATGATAGATCATGCAAGTAAGCGGTAAGATCGAAGTCACTCAGATAGAAATAGGCTATATTGTCCTTGAACAAGCCATATTTCACGTTGATACCGTGATTCGAGAAGTTTTCGCTGATTGGCTCCAGGAATGGAATGTTCAAAAAGGAGAATTGTGCAACCAATTCATTGTAACTCATAATGGTTTTGCTAGTGACTTTCTCCTGGCTTACCAGCTTTTTCATCTCATTGTTGAAAGCTTTCAGGTAGTTCAACATATTGGCGTCATTTTCCGTAGGATTCTGCTTTGAAAGCAACTCTTCCTGCTTGGTCAGAGCCCACTGATAGCCAATGTCCTTGGTCTGGGTCATATACTTGAACTGATTTGAAACCATGGTGTTGGCCTCTTGCCAATCCAACAATTCACGATTATTATTGTAGGCTTCCAAATCAGGAACAAAATGCTCGCTTTGCTTGTAGTCAGGACGATTCTCATTGCGAATTTCATTCGGAAACACTTTCACAAAGTGCCCAGTCTTATGATTAAGGAATTCGATAGACATGTGCCCATCGTGCAGCGGGGCTGCCATTTCCTTCATCAACGACTCCAGTTCCTTGTCGGTAACTTCATCTTTCTTGTCAAGCGCTTGGAATTTAGGCAACATCACCTTATAGTGCTCATCCCAGTCCAAACCATACTCTTTCTCATAGTCCCACAGCGAGTAAGTGCTGTTCATAGCTTTCCAGAACACAGTAAACTCGCCAGCAAAGGATTCTTTGGCTTCAGAGAAAGCCATGATGTCTTCATAGGCGTAGTTCAGCGCTATGTCACTGTCCTTGTGGCACGAAGTGATACTCAGCATCAGCATCAGTGCCCCTAATATCATGATTTTGTTCTTCATCATCTTTTACCTTAATATTCTTTTAACCTTTCTACCTTATATTAAAAGCAGTACCACAGTCCTGCCTGCAAGGCCAGCGTCGAGTTGTACCGGTAGTCTTTTGCTACATCATTCACTTTTGTGGTGCTCACTGTGCTATAGTAGTATCGCAACTCCACCTGTGCAGCCCAGTGGCTGGCAAACCGATACTCCAGACCGGCACCACCTACGAAACCGAAGTCCCAGCGCCGGTCACGGTCGTCGTAGAACTCCACCTTCTCGGTAAAATCATAGCCTTTTTGCGTCAGAGCGTTGTAGTCAAAGCCTTTACGGCTGCTGTTCAGCCAGTAGCCTCCGTAGATACCCAGATTGCAGAAACCTCGAACTTTCTGGCCGCCAAAGCTGAACGAGCCCATCACGGGCAACTGTAGATAGTTGTTGACGTACTTGTAGTCGTAGACTTTCAGGGTTTCACGCGTCTGACGATAGTTCTTCTGCATCCAGTCCAGCTCAAAACGGATGCCTGCCCAGTCGGCAATGTCGTACTGACCCATGATGCCCACGGTGCCACCCCAGCGGTCCTTGAACTGATAGTCTGTCTGATACTGTTTGTCGATGATGAAGTGATTCAAGTCTCCACCACCATTGATACCCACACGCCATTGGGCAAAAGCCATCATAGGCAGCATGAGTACGAGCATTGTTAAAGTCTTTTTCATTTTCGTTTATTGTAAAAAAACATTTCCTTCTTCATTAGAATGAGACTGCAAAGGTACAACATTTTTCATATATTGTGCAAAAATAGTTTAAATTTAACACAAGTGTATTTCCTTTTCTTGATTTTAGATAATTCTGAATGCCAACGAGCCGTAATCTCACTCATGACGGGATTACGGCTCGCTGGTACCTCCTTGTTGATGTTTGTTTCAGAAATCGGAATCTGTTAGAATTTGCAGCGCAGGCCGGCGCATGCCAGACCTTGTTCACCCCAGCCCACTTCGGTGAAAAGTCGGAAGCGTTTGCCGCCCACCTCAAGGCCCACGGGCGACACCTGAAAGTTGAAGGCTCCGCTCTTTTCCTTGTCCGAGGTGCTCTTTTGCTCTCCCGTAATGGCAAATATGGTATAGCCGACAGCCGCCTTCGAGTAGAAACCGAAATGGTTGGTGGTGTACCAGCTGAACTTGACGGCAGGCATAATGGTATAATACAAGTTGGTGAGTTCTATACCATTAATGGTTTCCTTATGTGACTTGCATACACCGACACCACCCACACTGATCATGGGGGTGAGATGGTGGAAATATTCAAGAGCCAAAGGACCGAAGTATGTGCCGCTCTTTCCCGAGATGGACTCGGTGTAAACGTCCAAGAAATTGGAATTAGCCACGATACCATAGCTGATTCCAACCTCATTCACAAGTTCGTCTTCGTCTTGCGCATGTACGCACAGTGTAGCCACCATGGTTGCTAATATTAATAAATATCTTCTCATGCTGTCGTATGGTTGTTTATTCTTACGTGCTGCAAAGTTACAAAAAGTCAAGCGCAAAACAAAGAAAAATGTTTGTTTTTTTTGTGATAATGTTCAAAAACTCCCTTAGCAGGGCTATCTTGACGTACGATATAGCCGCACTTCCGAATTCAATCCGCTTTTTACGGGTGTCCATCCCTCGTAGGTTGTCTTCTTGTAGTTGATGTCCACAACATTGATTTCGTTCATTTTGCGCCACTTGACACCCTTGCGGTCCAAATCTGCAATGCGGTTGGCTGGTAGGTTCGTTACTTCGATACGTAGCTCATTCTTCCCTTTCTGCAGTGCATCGCGGCAGTCCAGTACAAAAGGTACAGCCCATGCACAACCCAGGAAACGGCCGTTCAGATAGACGCGAGCCGACTCACGGACATCACCCAGGTCGAGCATCCAGTGCTGGCGAGCCTGCTGTTTGGTCAGACGGAACGTGGTAGTATAGACACCAGTACCCATGGTGATTGCTGCCTCGGGACTGAGTGTTTCCCAGGTTTGTAGCTTGTCCAGTTTGAATGTCTGGTCAACCTTGGGGGCCTCTTCGGTGAAAGTAAGTGTCCACGGTCCAGTGATGGGGAGAGCCTCAGAGAAGTTTGTAGAACAAGTCAGACTAGTAGGATTAGTTGAACTATCGTTACTAGTAGCGCTCGTCTTGAGTATCCGGCTTTCTCCGGAACGCAGGTTGATGCAGACCTTGCCATTGGTAATGACAGCGGGAGTGATATCGCCCGTCATGGGGTCGTACCACGTAGCGCTTTTGCAAGGTACGGTCAGCGCGACACTGCTAGAGACGTCATTGGGCGTCAGATTGGCCATGAAGTAGTGCCAGCTGTCTGTGGTCTTGCGGCGGATGGCACGCAGATGGAGTTCGCTTTTCATCGCCTCAGCCTTGGCATATCGGGCCATGGCTTGCGGCTTTTCACCATTTATTACGTAATCCTGCAGTGGAGTCAGCAGGGCTTTTAGTCGTTTGTCAACCGTTGTTCCAGAGGGGACGATGAGGGCTCTGTAGCGGGTTCCGCCCTCAGTGACCAGCATACCGTTCTCGATACGGACTTTGGCCAGTTGGCGGTCGCTGATGTAGTCACAGTCATATCCAAGACTGTCGATGGTCAGGATGCTGCGGATGAACTGAGGTGCCTTCTCGTCCATGGTGTGGATGTCGAACTGCATCAACAGGTCCTCACCGCCACGACGGTTCTTGCTGGCTTGCTTGTCATCGTCGTTGCGCGGTCCACGGATACGCCACATGTCACGGACGGGCAGATAGACCAGAAAGTCATTGTCCGGTTCGCCAAGTTGCAGGAAACTCTGACACCTTTCTATATATTGCATCAGATAGGGAGCGTCGCGCCAAATGGAGTTGGTGGGCGACATGTCAATGCTGGCATAGAACTTCCAGCCGGGCCAGGGGGCGTCCTTGGGCGAGTAACATGTGCCGTGGAAATAGACGTGGTTCACACCGCAGGTAAACATCAGGTCCAGATCGGGCTTCATCTGTGATAGCGATGTGCGGAAATGTTCTGTCAGCCACGTAAACGTCTCACTGGATGTCAGCGGCTTGCCCATGACGTGGGCGGCAGAAGGAGCGTATTTGAGCATCGATACATCGCTGAAGTTCTTGCGCGTCATGCCTGGATCCGTGCGCAGTCCCTTAATACCGAACTCAGACAGACCGAAGCCCTCAATCTCCGGAATGTCAACAGCCCCATAGAGGTCGAGCAGGTTGGCAGGAGAACCATGAGCCTGATTGCGCACTTTGACACCATGACGGTGAGCCCATTCCACCCATTGCTGAGTGAAGTTCTCGTAGAGCAGGTCACTCAGCGTCTCACGATAGTCTGCAAGTACCTGATTGCCGTCATCAACATCGCCTAACAACTCAGGCAGATGCTGCCGGAGATCGTAGCCCCTTCGTTTCAGGAACTCGTCGAAGAGTGAGGGTGTCCAGTTGGCGCGATATACTTCGTAACTGTCATTGAAGAAAGTGTGCGGGTAGGATACGCCAGACTCCGCAAAGGCCTTGTCGAAACGTTCCAGGTAGTTGCGTACCGCCTCGCGGTCGAAGTGGTCTACCACCCAGCCTTCACCTCCAGGCGCTGCTCGCTTGACTTTCTGTTTGGTGCGCCCAATCTCCACTCGGTAGATATTCTTTCCGTTGACGATGCTATCCTTGAAGATGGCTTTGCAGGCTGCCTGTTCCAGTGAAACCTGCGGACCTCCGAAAGGCCAGCCCGTGCCACAGTTCATATCCACCTCGATGCCCAGAGGCTTGCTGATGTCCTGCACGTCTTTCAGGGCCTGCATCCATCGGGGAGACAGGAAGTCGATATTGTTCTTGTCGTTGCCCTGCACGCCATAGAGCGGTGTGATCTCCACGGCTCCGATGCCCGCACGGGCATATTCCGACAGGTTCCACTGCAGGTTAGTCTTGTCAACAGCAGAGCCTAGCCACCACCAGCGTGTGCCGGCTTTCGCCTCGGGTTTGGGCGTGGGCCACGACTGAGCCGATGACGGTAGAACGGTAAGGAGGTAAAAGGGTAGGAAAATGAGAAAGTGTTTCATCGTGTTTGTAATTTGTAGTATTCAGAAAGTCCGAGCAGGTAGCAGCCCGTTCCATAGTCTTCGAAGTCGGGTACAGATGTGAAGGTGACTGGCTGGCCTGCTGAGGGCTCCTTTCCTGTGCCTTGATTCCATCCCAGGAACCCGTCTTTGTGGAGACAACTCTTCAGAGCCTGCCATGCCTTGTCGCAGGCAGGATGGTACTGGGCATCTTTCAGTAAACCATGAAGGATACCCCACGACATGCCATAGAGGAAGAGGGCTGTGCCTGTCATCTCTGGACCTGGATACTCTGTATCGCTTACCAGGCTGGCGTGCCAGAAACCGTCGTCATGCTGGCATTCCAGTAGTGCCTTGCTCATCAGGAGAAAGTCTTTCTTCAACTCTTTGTATTCTTTGCTTTTCTCAGGCAACTCATTCATACTGCGAACCAAGGCTGCGTAAACCCATCCGTTGCCACGGCTCCAATAGCAGTTCTTGCCGTCTTTCTCTTTGTAAGGGTGAACAAAGTCTTTGTCGCGCCACCAAAGCCCTTCCTTTACGTTGAAGCATCCTCCTCCACATTCGTTGCGCGTCCAACGGTAACTTTTCATGCCATAGTCAAGATAGCGTTTGTCTTGAGTGATAGCGTACATCTTGATATAAACAGGCAGGGCCATTTGTATGGCATCAATCCAAGTCCAATAGTCGTAGCGCTCTGTTGCCATCTGCTTTTCCAGGTTCTCCTTGGTGGGTTCCAGTGTGCCTTTGCCTTTCAAAAGGTTGTACTCGATATAGGTCTGCTCGCAACATTGGTCATCTGCGTCAGTGGTTTTGGTGCCGTTACGGGGCGTCCACTGATGAAAATCAGCCCATTGTTCAGTATAGTCAAGATAGCGTTGTTGTGGGTCGATGTTGTAGAGTGCCATCAGTCCTTCGTAATAGACAGCGCGAGTCCATAGTGATGAAGGTCGGATTTTCTTTACGTTTGTTGGTTGCGTGGGATCACTGTACTTCGCCATGAAGTAGTCATTGGTCTGTCGTGCAGCTTGTAGCACATCTGTTTGAGCAGAAGCAGTGGTAAAACCACAGCATAACAGGCATGAAAGAATAAATGTTTTCATTGTTATTTCGTTTCTAGTTTTGTAGTAAGTTGTTTAAATTTTGTGGAGCTTGTCTTCAGCATGATGTTGGAAGGCACGGTGCCGGCACGGAGGATGACCATGGCCTGTCCTTGCCACAGGGAGCGGTGATTAGTCGCATTCAACTCGTTGCTGTTGATGTCGCCATTGGTGACGGCTACAATCTGAGCATCGCCACTGACAGCGAAGGTGAGTTCGTCCTGGCAGGTCAGCACAGTTCGTCCCTTGGCATCGACAGCACGCAGACGGATATGCTGGAGATCCATGCCGTCAGCATGCCATTGGCTGTTGTCCGGCTCAGCAATAATTTTGACGGGTTTGCCCGTTGTTTCCAAAGCATGGCGTGCAACGGCTTTGCCACCACGGTAGCCAATAGCTTCGAGATGTCCCTTTTTGTAGTCAATGCCATTCCATGTTATCTTGTTGCGCGACTTGGCATCCTTCGGGTTGTTGCGACGTCCCAGGCTCTTTCCGTTGAGCACCAGTTCTACTTCATCGCAGTTGGTATAGATGACGAGGTTGGCCTTAGAGCCTTCAGGACGGTTCCAGAGTTCTGACTGGCGGTCGGTACCCGTGATGATGCCGTTCCACTCGACACCAGCGTTCTTGTCTTCCATCACGGAGAGACGTACCATAGGATTGTCTGTGAAGAATGACTTCATGAAGTAAGCTTTGGGTTTAGCGTTGAGCGAAATGTCGAAGACACCTTGAGCCCAACCTTTGGCGGGCCACCCCTGTGACTCTCCAAGGTAGTCGATGGCTCCCCAGTATGCCAGTCCGATGACTTTGTCGAGGTTCATCTCGAAGTAGTTGGGCCCCATCGCAGCTGTTGAGGCCTCGCTCTGGTAGAACGTCATCCAGGGGAAGCGGCGACCGTCGCCAGGGAAGTACATATACCTATAGTTATAGGCCTGCACATCCGTCTGCATGGCCAGGTTGCAAGGTAGCGAGTCTGTCTCCCAGTTACGGTAACGCGGGTGCATGGCTACAGTGACAAGGCGGGTGGAGTCGTAGCGTTGCAGCACGGGGCGCATCATCTTGTAGCATGTCACGCCAAAGTCGTTGAACGGCTGGTTGGGGTCTTGTTGCAACTCGTTGCCTAAGCTCCATAGAACCACACTGGGTGAGTTGCGGTCACGCTTTACCCATTCTGTAACATCCTGTGCCCAATGGTTCAAGAAAGGCACACGTCCACCAGTATGCTGCAGTGTCCACTTGTCGTATAGCTCATCGACGACAAGGATTCCCAGTCGGTCGCAGCACTCTATGAACGAGCGGCTGTAAGGATTGTGGCTGGTGCGCACATGGTTCATGCCAAACTGCTTCATCAGCTGTAGGCGCTTCTCGATGGCACGAGGATAGGCGGCAGCACCCAGGGCTCCTAGGGTGTGGTGGTTGGCATAGCCTTTGAGCAGTACCTTCTTGCCATTCAGTTTCAGACCATATTTGGGACCAATCTCAATGGTACGGATACCAAAGTGTTCAGCGTATTCGTCTGCAATAGAACCATCCTCGCGGAGCAGTTGGGCAACTGCCTTGTATAGTTTGGGAGACTCCGTGTCCCACAACTGAGCGTTGGCAATCTCCATCTCAGGTACCTGCATCTCCAAGGTGCGTGTTTGCGGGTTGCGCTTTTTGACACCGGTCGTTTCTGCCACGAGGTTTCCGTCAGGGTCATAGATCATGACGTGCATGTGAATCTCCTTGGCTTTGGTACGGTTGGTAAACTCTGCCGAGAGACTGACAAAGCGATTTTGGCGTGTAGTGATGTAGAGTGGATGACGCCCGAAGTAAAGGTCTGCAGGCGTGTTGACCAATTTGACATCGCGGAAGAGACCACCACCCGTATACCAACGCGAGTTGAGTTCCTTCTGCGTGGAGGCTACGACGAGCAACTCGTTAGGCTCTCCGTAGCGCAGCTGCTGGGTGATATCCAGTTCGAAGCCTACATAACCATAGTCTGTACCACCAATGCGTTGTCCATTGAGGTAGACATCGCCCACAAGCATGATGCCCTCGAAATCGAGCAGTACACGACGGCCTTTGAGCGAGGTATCGGGGGTGATGGTACGGCGGTAGAAGCCCAGCCCCATCTCCTTGAAACCTCGAGCAGAGAGGCGTGACTTGATATTGGCAGCCACGTCCGTGTTGTCAGCCTTTTCGTCAGCTGCGGGTGGTACCCACGGTTGCGATATCTGGAAGTCGTGGGGTACATTGATGGTCTCTACATTGGTGAACTGTGCATCGCGGGAGAACTGCCAGCCATTATTCAGACATTGTGTTTGGCGGGGCTGGGCGATGAGCACCATTGAGGTGCAAAGAAGGAAAGGTAGTATGAATAACCGTTTCATAGGTTGATGCATTTGAGGTTCTTGTCAAGTTGTTCAGTGCTGCTGGCGCCTACAAGAACAGAAGTGACACCCTGTTGGTCGAGAATCCAGCGCAGGGCAGACTCTGCCAGTGTGTGGCCTTTGGCCTGTGCCTCCTGATTCCATTGGCGCAATTGCTGAAGAAGTTCTTCAGAGAGCATGTCCTTACGCAAGAACTTGCCCTGTGCCATGCGGGAGTCATCGGGTATGCCGTTCAGGTAACGGTCGGTGAGCAGGCCCTGAGCCAATGGCGAGAAGGAAATGAAGCCCACTCCCTCTTTGTGACAAAGGTCAAGGATGCCCTCGTCGATGGGTTCGTGGTCAAGCATATTCAGACGACCTTGGTAGATGAGTAGTGGCGTGTCATGATCACGAAGGTAGGCGATAGCAGTTTTAGTTGCCTCTAAGGGCCACCTTGAGATACCGATATATAGCGCTTTTCCTTGCCGTACGATGTCAACAAGAGCCTGTAGCGTTTCCTCCAAAGGAGTCTCTGGGTCATAGCGGTGCGAATAGAAAAGGTCAACATAATCCAGATGCATGCGTTTTAGGCTTTGTTCCAACGATGCCATCAGATACTTTCGTGACCCCCAGTTGCCATAGGGGCCAGGCCACATGTCATAACCGGCCTTCGTTGCTATGAACAGCTCGTCACGGTACGGTTTCATGTCTTCATCCATCAGATGTCCAAAGGTTGTCTCTGCGCTCCCGTATGGTGGCCCATAGTTGTTGGCCAAGTCCATATGCGTGACACCATGGTCAAATGCATATCTGACAATGCGCTTGGAACGTTCATAGGAATCGTTTCCTCCGAAGTTGTGCCAAAAACCTAAACTTACTTGAGGAAGTAAGACGCCAGATCGGCCACATCGGGCATATTTCATGCCGTTTTCATATCGCTGAGAGTTTGCTTGGTAATTAATCATATAGTTTGTCGTTTTAGTAAATCAGCTACAAAGGTAATGTAATTTTTTGAGATGAACAAGCGAAAATGCTAAAAACATGGCTTTTTGTCATGATTCATTTCTGTTTAGGTTTTGCCTGAACTATTGCCCATTGGTCGACTATAATGTGTGGATCCACAGCATGAAGAGTTAGTGTATGGCTTCCAGCTTCTAGGTGAACGTTGCAGGTCCTGATAGCTTGACCTCTGAGAACATTCTCTTTCCATCTCTCGGAACGGAAAGGTTCTTTCAAGTTGAAGGTGTCGGTTCTTTCCTGGTCTATAGTGGTGGTAAAGCGTAGCTCCCCACGGTCAACAGGGTGTGTAGGAATTAATGCGACAGTCAGCCAGTATTCTCCCGATGTCTTAATGTCGAATGTGTAGTTTAGAAAAGCTCCGCAAGGCAGTGCTACCGCTTGCATAGAGTGGCCTAGCATCTGGATTGTTTTGGGCGCTCCACCATAAGTGTTGTAGTTGGCAGCATGGCAATGGTACATTGAACGTCCCTGTAGCGTGTCTTTTGCCAAGGAGGCTCTCACATCTTCAAAGACGGGTAAACGGCGTGGTGCAGCATCCATGATGTGTTGCCATTTGCCATTACCCAGTTTGTTGTATTGTTTGGTGAGTGCTTGTATCTTAAGGTACGCTTGATGACTCTCCGCACTGTCGCTGAGTATCTTGTGGTTCATAGCTGAGGTTGCCAGTACAGGATAGGCGATGGCGGCAAAATATGCGTCGTTAAGATCTGGACGTATAAGCCGATTGCAATGCTCGACAGTTTTTTCTAGTTGGTCAAAAACTGCTAGTCGTGCTGTCGCCTGTGTGGTCGTTAATTCTGTGTTGCAGACAGGAGAGAGTCCTCGGTGATAGCGTTTCTTGTCCAGTTCTACCTGAGTCCATCCCATGAATTCCGGGCGTCGTTCACCACAGAGTCTGTAAAACTCATGCATGGCAGGAAAGAGTTTTTCGCCTGCCGCTAACCCAAATTGCCGACAGAGCCAATTCTTGTAATGGTTGCTCAACTCAGTGTGATTGGTGCAGTTAATATTCCATGCTAAATCCAAGAATAACTCCAGCTGGTATCCAGCCACCTTAGGGTCGTGAATGTTTGCTATCCAGAGTCGTCGCATGTGGTGGTCATAGGCCTCTCTCAGTTCTTGGTATATCAACCCCGGCTGGGTGGTGCAGAGCCATAGATAGTCATGAGGACGTCCCCAATAGCTTAAGTGATAATACACACCGCCACCACCGCTGCGTTGTTGCTCGGAAGGTGACGAATAGCGTGTCATATAGCCATAGTTGTCATCGCACCACATCAGCGTGACGTAGTCAGGTACATTCAGTCCCATTTCATACAACTGCAGGACCTCTTTGTAAGGAACAAACACTTGTGTCTGCTTGTATTTCATGTATCTGCTGATTAGCTCTTGTTGGTCATCGATGACTTGTTGCAGTCCGTCTAGTTTCTCCTTCATCGTATGGTATCCCTCCATAGAACTGTCATGTATGCCACGCATGCCGATGGTAAGCAGGTTGTTGGGTGAGAGGCTGACTTCAGAGAGCCGTTCCGTCCAATAATCCAGAACACCTCTCCTATTTGTGCGATAGTTGAAAGGTCCGCGGACACTTTTGTCCCATTCTCCGACATTGTTGCGCAGCAATGGTTCACAGTGGCTTGTACCAATGACAATGCCACATGAGTCAGCTGTGGCCTTTGCACCAGGCAGCAGGAAGAAAGCCGTGGTTCCTTCGTGCATGGCAGGCCAGACAGTGTTTGCCCTAAGTCGCAGTAATAATTGGAAAATGCGTTTATAGGTCTTGACGGCATTTTCCATACTGTTGCCTGTTCCCCCTGTATGGCGACTCCAGGGACGCAACGACCAGTCTTCGTCGTTCAGGAATACTCCTCTGTACTGGACGCTGGGGTGCTGTTCGGTCACAAAGTTACTATCGAAGGTCAGCCGGTGTAGGCGCTTGGGAACCACGTCGCCCCACCATATCCAGGGTGATACTCCCGCCAGTCGCGACAGTTCCAGCAGTCCGTAAGCTGTTCCGCGCTCACTAAATCCCTCAACCACCACTTGTCCGTTTTGGGCATAAAGTCTGAAACCATCGTCCTCTCCGTGACCTTCTACAATGCGGATAGTACCCTGATTCCCGGCCTCAGGTGTTGTTCCTGTGACCTGTAACATGTCGTCTCTCCACATGTCAAGAGCTGTCTTTACTACAGGTGAAACTTTTTCGGGTAGTTGATAAGTAATAGGATGCTTTCCGTCAAATAGAATCACTTCTGAAGCAATTGAAATACAACCGCCGGATAATAATAAAAGAAAAAATAAAAGTCGTTTCATGCCACAAAGGTAATAAAAAGTTTGGAAAATAAAAAAAATTGCTTATCTTTGTAACCTCAAAAACAAATCAAAGCAGCACGACAATGGATAAACTATTACTGACATTGGCACTAACAGCCACCCATTATCTCTTTGTATATTTCACAGGCAATGCCCCTGAGAAGGAGCAAGTTTGTTATGCCGTCAGCGACGACGGTTTCAACTATAGTCCATTGAACAATGGCCAACCCATTATCGGCAGCGATACCATTGCACGAGCCAAGGGCGTGCGCGATCCACATATTTTGCGCTGCGACGACGGATGGTTCCGAATGACCGTTACCGATATGCGCTGTCGCCAAGGATGGGACAGTAACCGTGGCATCGTTTTGTTGCGCTCCCGCGATATGGTACACTGGGAACATCATACGGTACATTTCCCTGAGCGTTTTGCCGGTACCCCATTTGCTCATGTTACCCGCGTTTGGGCACCGCAGACATTTTTCGACCAGCATACAGGTCGCTATTTGGTCTATTTCTCCTTACTCAGCAGTGACGGTACCATCCCTTACGACCGCGTCTACTGGTGTTATGCCAATAGTGATTTTACTGATTTGGAGGGTGTCCCCCAGGTGCTTTTCGACTTTGGGGCACCTGCCATTGACTCTGATATCGTGAGAGACGAGCGTGGACTTCTGCATCTTTTTTTCAAGACTGAGGCAGACGGAGCCCATAAAGGCATTCGGCAGTATGTCTTTAAAGACATATATCAATCGTCCACATGGAAACTTCTTGACGGATTTTGCGAGACCACCAAGAGCGATGTTGAGGGAGCAGGTGTCTTCCCCTTGATAAATGGTGGGTGGTGCTTGATGTATGATTGCTACCGTGATCACTACTACCAGTTCACCAAAAGTCGTGACCTGCGACGGTTTCATTTTGTGCAGAATACCAAGACGGAAGGAACGTTTACACCACGCCATGGTACTGTCATCCCCATCACCACCGACGAATATCAGCGGCTTCTGACCGCGTTCCCATCGGCAGACAGCCATCGACGGATGACGCCTTTGGATGTTCAGCTTGACCGTACCTCTGATAGTCCGTTCAGTTATAGTGTTCCTGTGCCAGACGGCAACTATCGCGTCACAATTACGGTAGGCTCCCGTCAGCGAGCAGCACAGACTGTAGTCAGAGCAGAAAGCCGACGCCATTTCTTCGATGCTGTCAATACCAAGAAGGGACATTATCAGACGCTGACCTTTCTGGTCAACAAGCATTCTGCACGTATCGACGCCACTCGTCAGGTCAAGCTGAAACCTCGTGAGTGGGGATATAAGAACTGGGACGACTCGTTGACCCTGCACTTTTGTGGACCAGCACCTGCGGTAAAAAGCATACATATAGAGCCCGACACTACCTCCACCACCGTATTCCTTTGTGGCAATAGTACCGTTGTTGACCAAGAGAACGAGCCTTGGGCATCGTGGGGACAAATGGTCACCCGCTGGTTCGACTCCAGCGTAGCCATTGCCAATTATGCCGAGAGTGGTCTTTCTGCCACTACCTTCCTTGCCCAGTTGCGGCTAGATAAAATACTTACCCAGTTGCGGGCTGGCGATTACGTCATTTGTGAGTTTGGTCATAACGACGAGAAGGAGAAACGCGCCGGTGACGGCGCCTGGTACAGCTACAGCCGCAACCTGAAAATATTTGCCGACCGCGTGCGTGAGAAGGGTGGGCACATCATCTTTGTCACTCCGACAGCACGCCGCCTCTTCAACAGCGACCACAAGACATTGGGCTATACCCACGGCGACTACCCCGAAGCTATGCGCACGGTGGCTCGTCGCGAACAAATACCGCTGATAGAACTCAACGCCATGACGCGAACATTCTTTACCGCGTTGGGCGAAGAAGGCTCCAAGCAGGCTTTGGTACACTATGCCGCCAACACCTTCCCTGATCAGTCAACTCCGCTGGCAGACAATACCCACTTCAATCCTTACGGGGCCTGGCAGGTTTCACGTATGGTGGTTATGGGTCTTAAGCAGTTACAAAGCCCCTTGGCTGACCATCTGCGTCCTGACTTTCTCCCCATCGACCCGTCACGTCCAGATAGTCCATCCTCTTTCATTTGGTACATGTCGGGCTCAAGCAATATTTTGAAACCTGATGGAAACTAAGCCTGGTGTTTTTGGCTAATTAATAATGTATATGAAGAAGTTATTGGTTGTTTATTTGATGCTGGTGGCAGGTGTGGTTGTCGCTACAGAGCGAAAGAAGCTTAATTTCAATTCTTCCTGGTGCCTTCAGGTGGGTGATGTGACTGAGGCAAAGGCTCCCGACTACGATGATAGTCATTGGCTGCAGGTGACGTTGCCTTATGCATTCAATGGCGATGAGGCATTCCGAAAAGATATCGTTGACCTGACAGATACCATCTGCTGGTACAGAAAGCAGTTTGAGGTCAAGCAGACTGATATGGCTTCCTGCAAGTATTTTATAGAGTTTGAGGGCGTGCGTCAGGGTGCCGACTTCTATCTGAATGGTCACCATTTAGGCTATAGTGAGAATGGTGTGATGGCATGTGGATTCGACCTGACACCTTATATAAAAACTGGTAGGAATGTCTTGGCCGTTCGTTGTGATAACAGTTGGACGTATCGCTCGCGCCAGTATAACAGCCGTTATCAGTGGAATGACCGCAATTTTAACGCTAACTATGGCGGCATTCCCAAGAATGTCTATCTGCATATTACCGATAGGCTTTATCAGACCTTGCCCTTATATTCCAACTTGGGAACGATGGGAACCTACGTCTATGCCACAGACTTCGACATTGCTGGGCGCAAGGCCATGGTGCATGTGGAGTCGCAGGTCAGAAACGAGGATGCCAAACCGCGCACCTTCCGTCTGTTTGCAAAGGTCGTCAACGCTGACAACGCCCTGGCTGCTATTATTTCTGGTGAACAGTTAACCCTGCAGCCTGGTGAGACGCGCACTGTCAGCATACAGCAAGAGCTGAGCGGACTGCATTTCTGGTCGTGGGGCTATGGCTATCTCTATACGGTCAAAAGCTATTTGGCAGAGGATGGGGCAGACGGCAAACCATTGAATCTGTGTGCCAGCAATGACGAAGTCGTCATCCGTACAGGTTTCCGCAAGACGCATTTTGGCGAAGGAAAGATATGGCTTAACGACCGCTGTCTGATGGTGCATGGCTATGCCCAGCGCACCAGCAACGAGTGGCCAGGTGTGGGACTCTCCGTACCTGCGTGGCTTAGCGACTACTCCAACAACCTGATGGTAGAGTCTGGAGGAAACCTGGTACGCTGGATGCACGTCACTCCTTGGAAACAGGATATAGAGTCGTGCGACAGGGTAGGACTGCTGCAGGCTATGCCTGCCGGTGATGCTGAGAAAGATGTGGAGGGGCCTCGCTGGCAGCAGCGTACAGCTTTGATGCGTGATGCTATCATCTATAATCGTAATAATCCGTCAGTCTTCTTCTATGAGTGTGGCAACGAGAGCATTAGTCGTGAACACATGCTGGAGATGAAAGCCCTTCGTGACGAATATGACCCCTATGGCGGTCGAGCTATTGGCAGTCGCGAGATGCTCAACATTGACGAGGCGGAGTATGGTGGTGAAATGCTGTATATCAACAAGTCGAAGAAGCATCCGATGTGGGCTATGGAGTACTGTCGTGATGAGGGCCTGCGTAAGTACTGGGACGAGTACAGCTATCCCTACCATCAGGAAGGTGACGGACCGCTCTATCGTGGTAAACCGGCTAATGAATACAATCACAACATGGATTGGTTTGCCATTGAGATGGTTCGTCGCTGGTATGACTACTGGCGTGAACGTCCGGGAACAGGGACACGTGTGTCTTCAGGTGGTGTGAAGATTGTTTTCTCTGACACCAATACGCACCATCGTGGAGAGTCGAACTATCGCACCAGTGGTGTGACGGATGCCATGCGTATACCCAAAGATGCTTTCTATGCTCACCAAGTGATGTGGAGCGGATGGGTGGAGCCCGAACAGGCGAATACTTACATCATAGGCCATTGGAACTATGATAAAGGTGTGAAGAAACCTGTCTATGTGGTTTCCACAGGTGACGATGTCGAACTGTTCCTCAATGGTCGCTCCTTAGGCAAGGGACGCCAGAGCTATCGTTACCTCTTTACCTTTGACGATATTCCTTTTGAACCAGGAACCATAGAGGCTGTAGCTTCTGACGGCAGCCGCTATAAATTGGAAACAGCAGGTGAACCTTATCAACTGAAGCTCTCCACCATAGAGAATCCGGAAGGTATGAAGGCCGATGGTGCTGACATGGCACTCGTTCAGGTTGAGGTAGTCGACCGTCAGGGACGTCGTTGCCCGCTGGACAACCGCTTGATACATTTCGAGCTGTGGGGTGAGGGTAAGTGGATAGGAGGAATAGCTGCCCGTAATAACAAGGAACTGCAAAGGCAGGATGACAATCGTCCTGCAGGGTTGCTTGACGCTGCTGCTACAAAGAATATTTCAGATAACTATGTGGGCAGTTATGACATCCCAGTGGAGTGTGGTGTCAACAGGGTACTGGTTCGTAGCACCGTCAATCCGGGTGCTATCAACATCTCTGCGTATGCTAAGGGTGTTAAGCCTGCCTACATCACCATGAACAGTGAAAAGAAAATGGTGGAGAGTGAATTGCCACAGTTGACGCTGAAAGGACGGCTGGAGCGTGGTGAAACACCTGCAACACCATCATATACAGAAAATTCCAAAGGTGTTAATATTGTATCAGTGAAGGCAGGCTACGATACAGAACATGCCTCCTGTAGCTTTGACGACAACGAACTGTCAGAATGGAAGAACGATGGGCATCTCTCTACGGCATGGATTACCTATCGCCTGGAAAAGAAAACGGTAGTCGAGGACATCTGTATGAAACTGACTGGCTGGCGTCTTCGTAGCTATCCGTTAGAAGTGTATGCAGGTAAGACACTCATCTGGAGCGGAGAGACAAAACGAAGCTTGGGCTATATTCACTTAAAACCTGTCAAGCTGGTTAAGGCCAACGAGATTACTATTCGTCTGAAAGGTGCAGGAAAAGATAAAGATGCCTTTGGTGGTATTGTCGAGGTTGCACAGCCTGCAGCCGGAGAACTTGACCTTTTTAAGGCCAGGAATGGCAGCGAAACCAAGGATGAGTTTCGCATTGTCGAGGTAGAATTTTTGGAAGCAGTAAGGAAATAAAACATATAAAAACAACAGATATGAAGCGATTTGCATTTAAGATGTACCTGAAATCAGGTTGCGAACACGAGTATGAACGTCGTCATGCTGCCATCTGGCCTGAGCTGGTACAGATGATTAAGGATGCCGGTGTGTCCAACTATAGCATCTTTTGGGACAAGGACACCAACATTCTCTTTGGCTACCAGGAGTGTGAGGGCGAAGGCAGTTCGCAGGATACGGACGATGTAGACCCGATCACACAGAAGTGGTGGGACATGATGGCTGATATTATGGAGGTTAACCCCGACAACTCGCCAGTTACCATTCCCATCCAGGAGGTGTTTCACTTAGATTAAGAGATATGCGACGAGTGACGCTATTCTTGCTGGTGCTGACAATGACACTGTTAGGATGGCTGCCATTGTGTGCTGCCGTCCCTGAGGTGAAGTGGGACAAGTACAGCCTCATGATAGATGGTCAACGTGTAATGCCCGTCATGGGCGAAATTCACTATTCCCGTGTGCCTGCAGAGGAGTGGGGATGCGAAGTCCGGAAGATGAAGGAGGGGGGAGTGACCATGATAGCCACCTATGTTTTCTGGAATCATATAGAGGAGCAGGAGGGCATCTTCCGCTGGGATGGCCAGCGCTCGTTACGTGCTTTCTTGGAAGTGTGCCGTCAGGAACAGATGCCTGTCATTCTCCGACTGGGTCCGTTCTGTCATGGCGAGGTGCGCAATGGTGGTATTCCCGACTGGATGTTTGCTAAGGGCTGCCGCCTCCGTGAAGAGAATGCTACGTTTCTGGGCTATGTGGAGACACTCTATCGTCAGATATTCACACAAGTGCAAGGACTACAGTGGAAAGATGGCGGTCCTGTGATTGCTGCTCAGTTTGACAACGAATACCGAGGCCGTGGCGAGTACCTGATGGCACTGAAAAAGATAGCGCTGCAGGTGGGCTTTGACCTCCCCTTCTATACCAGAACAGGCTGGCCAGCATTACGTACCCCCGTACCTTATGGAGAGATGATTCCTCTCTATGGCGACTATGCTGATGGTTTCTGGGATAAAGAGGTGAAGGAAGGGGTTGGCAACTATTATAAGGCATTCAACTTCAAGGCCTTCCGCTCGTCTACCGCTATTGGCACAGACCTGCTCGGAAAGCAGGAGGCAAAGCTGAATACAGGCGACGAGCAGTATCCTTACTTCACCTGTGAGTTAGGGGGGGGTATGGCAACAGCTTATCACCGTCGTCCCTATGTCTATCCGGAGGATGCCTACTCCATGGCTTTGGTCAAGCTGGGCAGTGGCAGCAACCTGTTAGGCTATTATATGTATCATGGTGGCAGCAACCCGGAGGGGGTGCTTCATTCGCTCAATGAGGTACAGACATCGCCGGGGACAGCCAATAACGACTTGCCGGTGGTAACCTACGATTTCCAGGCACCACTTGGGGAGTTCGGCCAGCCTTATCCACAGTACTACTCGTTGCGTCCGTTACATCTTTTTATGCAGGACTATGGCTCCATGCTGGTTACCATGGAGGCACATTTTCCCGCCCCTCAGGACTTGAAACCTGGCGAGGATCAACTGTTGCGCTGGGCCGTTCGCACCAAGGACAACAGCGGCTTTATCTTTGTCAACAATTATGAGCGTCTGCAACATCTGTCTGTTAAGAAAGGTGTCATCTTGGAGGCTTGTGGCATCCGACTTCCTAAACTCACCATTCCGTCAGGTTGCATGGCTATATTCCCCGTCAATATTGAGGGCATCCGCTATGCCACGGCACAATTAGTAGCTCGTCGTAATGGTAAGATATATATGATGCAGGTTCCAGGTGTTCCTACCACTATTGCTCTCAGTGATGGCAAGATGCTGAAGAACCAGAAACCCAATGGCGCAGCCCAACCTATCTATAAGAATATCTATCTGCTCAGCCGTCACGATGCTGAGCATCTGTTCCTTGGAGGGCGTTCTCAGCAGTCTACCTCCGTTTGTCCGTATGAGAAGATAAAGGATGCTGGCACATTGCGTACTATCCAGCGTGGCAGGGCCAAGGTGGCCGAGGCTCCGAAAGAAGAAGACTGGCAACAAGCTGCTGTCTATATCATTCAGTTGCCACAAACATTCTCTGCTGACTCTTCTCCGCTATTACAGATAGACTATCGAGGTGACTGTGCCCGTCTTTATGCTGATGGGAAACTGGTAGCCGATAACTTCTACTATGGTCGTCCGTTTATGTATGGTCTGTGGCGTCTTCTTAAAGGCTGTACCAAGTTGGAACTGCGGATTCTTCCCTTACAACCCAATGCCCCCATCTATCTGCCACGAGAAGCAGAAAAGGTGGCAGGCGAAGCACTCAATACAGTAATGATATCATGCGAAAAGTAATCTTCTTCCTATCCCTTCTCTGCTGTCAGCATTTTTATGCACAGCAGTCGCTGGACCTCAGTGGTCAGTGGCAATTCCGTAGTGAACGGGAGCAAGGTGTGGTGACACTGCCAGGATCGATGTTGACCAATGGCAAGGGCGACCAAGTGACTGTCGATACAAAGTGGACAGGGTCGCTCTACGACTCGTCATTTTACTTTAATCCTTATATGGAGCGATACCGTAAGGCTGGCGAGATGAAGTTCCCCTTCTTCCTGACACCTGAACGCTACTATGTAGGCAATGCTTGTTACGAGCGTAAGGTGACTGTTCCAAAGAAGTGGAAGGGTCGTCGCGTCGTCTTGTTTTTGGAGCGTCCTCATATTGAAACAACCGTTGTCGTGAATGGCCAGACCGTGGGGCACCAGATGTCGTTGTCTGTTCCGCATCAATATGATGTGACACCTTATCTTGACTATGGTGGCGAGAACACCATCAGCATTCAGGTGTATAATGGCATCGAGAATGTGTGTGTGGGTCAGGATTCTCACTCTGTCACAGACCAGACGCAAGGCAACTGGAATGGTATTGTGGGTCGTATCGCATTGCAGGCACATCCGGTGGGCTACGTCCGTCAGTTGCGTATCTATCCGGATGTTGACAAGATGCAGATATGTGTTAAAATGCGAAAAGAGGGCGGTAGCAAGGTGAAACTCTGGGTTGATGATCGTAAGTCTCTGGTAACGCGAGACAGCACTGCCGTTATCCCGCTGGAGGGCGTATCGTTGTGGGATGAGTTCCACCCCAACCTGCATACGCTCTATGCTGTCGTTGATGGTGACACGTTGCGTACCACTTTTGGCATGCGACGCATGACGGCAAATGGACCTCAGCTGTTGATGAATGGCCAGCCGGTATGGCTGCGAGGCACGGTGGGCAACTGCTGTTTCCCGGAGACAGGCTTCCCGCCTACCGATGAGGCATCGTGGGAGCGTGTCTTGCGGAAGTGCAAGGAGTATGGTATCAACCATCTGCGTTTCCACTCTTATTGTCCGCCGGAAGCCGCCTTCCGTGTGGCAGACCGCTTAGGCTTATATCTGCAGCCCGAGGGACCGTCCTGGCCTAATCATGGTGTAAAACTGCGTCGTGGCATGGCTATCGACCAGTATTTGTTGGACGAAGGCCGTCGGATGCTGGACGAATATGGTAATCATCCGTCATTCTGCATGATGGCAGCAGGCAATGAGCCTGCCGGCGACTGGGTCGGCTATTGTCGTGACTGGGTAAAAGCGATGAAGGAATACGACCCGACGCGTCTTTATTGTGGTGCATCAGTAGGTGGAGGCTGGGCATGGGATGAAGGCTCAGACTATCATGTCAAGGGTGGTGCGCGTGGATTGGACTGGGACCGTCATGCTCCTCAGAGCAGCGACAACTACTATGACCAACTGTTGCGTCCGCGCAACTATCAAGGAACAGCACCTAATAACGAGCCAATCATTGCACACGAGCAGGGACAGTGGTGCGCTTTCCCGGACTTCAAGGAAATCAGTCAGTATACAGGAGTCTATAAAGCCAAGAACTTTGAGATATTCCGCGATATGTTGCGTGACAACGGAATGGCTGCTCAGTCAGAGCGTTTCCTCATGGCCAGCGGTAGACTTCAGGTGCTGGCCTATAAGTATGAGATTGAACGCAACCTGCGTACCCGTGACTATGCTGGTTTCCAATTGCTGGGACTGAACGACTATTCCGGTCAGGGCACAGCCTTGGTAGGTCCGCTCAACGTCCATTGGCGTGAGAAGGGCTACTGCGATGCTGCTGACTGGACGCAGTTCTGTAACAGTGTGGTTCCTCTGGCTCGTTTCTCTAAGTTCGTCTATACCAATGACGAGGAACTGGTTGTTCCCATTGAAATCTATAACGCCTCAGAAGGAGAACTCCGTGATTGTACGATATCATGGCATATTGGCAACATCCAGGGTGTGCTGTCAGTAACAACAATCCCCCTTGGCAAGAATCATGAACTGGGGACGGTGCAACTACCGCTGACCCAATATGATAAGCCTATCAAGCTGACGCTGCGTGTGGATGTGAATGGTAAGTATCACAACCAGTGGGACTTCTGGGTGTATCCTAAGGAGAATGCCCAAATTGGAAGTACGACCGATGGGCAGATCTATGAGACAGACACTTTGGATGCTAAGGCCCTAAGCATTCTTCAGCAGGGTGGAAGAGTGTTGTTGACGGCAGGCGGACATGTACACTTTGGCAATGATGTACGCCACACCTTCCTGCCCGTCTTCTGGAACACCTCGTGGTTTAAGATGCGTCCGCCACATACTACTGGTGCCTATATCCAGAAAGATCATCCTGTATTCCGTGATTTCCCCACTGATGAGTGGCAGAACCTGAACTGGTGGGAATTGACCAATCGTACGCAGGTCATGAATCTGTCTGAGTTCCCATCACACTATCAGCCTATCGTGCAGCCTATTGACACATGGCACGTCAGCCGGAAACTGGGCATGCTGATTGAAGCCAGAGTGTTGAACGGACGTCTTCTGATGACGACGATGGACATCAAACATCATTTGGATTCACGTCCGGTGGCTCGACAGTTGCGATATTCTATCCTGCGTTATATGCAGAGCCCCGATTTCCTTCCTGCAGTGACGCTCGGTGTTGACGTCATCCGTCATCTTTATGAGCGGAAGGCTCCTGCTGTGAATATGTTTACCAGAGAATCTCCTGACGAACTGAAACCCAAACTAAATAATTAAAGAAACGATGAGAAAAACAATCATTCTGTTGCTGGCCGTGCTGACATTGACGGCTTCAGCAAAACCAAAAGGTAGGAAGGCTGTGGAGACATGGCCTGACGGAACGGTGATGGATGCCTGGTTCATGGAAAAGGGGCGTGTTGACGTGAATGCTCTGGGACGTCAGTATGTTTTGACCGACTATGGCGTTTTAGCAGGGAGCACAGACGTCCAGACCCGGCAAATTCAGGCGGTGATAGACCGCTGTGCCCAAGAGGGTGGTGGTGTGGTGGTTGTTCCTACGGGAACATTCAAGACTGGTGCCCTCTTCTTCAAGCAGGGAACGCACCTACACCTGTCTGAGGGTGCCGTGTTGTTAGGTTCAGAACGTATCATTGACTTCCCTATTCTGACAACACGTATTGAGGGAGAGACCTGCAAGTATTTCGCAGCTCTGGTGAATGCTGACGGACTGGATGGCTTTACCATTACGGGCAAGGGCACTATTGACGGCAATGGTCTGAAGTACTGGCAAGAGTTCTGGATTCGTCGTCAGTGGAATCCGCAGTGTACCAATAAGGATGCCCAGCGGCCACGTCTGACCTACGTCTCAAACTCGCGCAATGTCACCATTCAGGACGTTCACCTCATCAACTCTCCCTTCTGGACCAACCACGTCTATAAGAGTGACCATGTGCGCTATCTGGACTGCTACATCTATGCACCTACGGAGAACGTATATGCTCCCCAGCCTAAGCGTGGAGCACCCTCGTCGGATGCCATCGACATTGATGCGTGTACCGATGTGATGGTGGACGGCTGCTATATGCACGTCAACGACGATGCCGTGGTGCTGAAGGGCGGCAAGGGCACTTGGGCCGACAAAGACTCTACCAATGGCAATTGCGAGCGCATCCTGATACAGAACTGCCACTACGGACGTGTGCATGGCTGTCTGACCTTTGGCTCGGAGTCGCTGCACGACCGCAATGTCATTCTGCGCAACTGCCAGACGGACAATGCTGACCGTGTACTGTGGTTGAAGATGCGTCCCGATACCCCGCAGCACTATGAGTATGTACTGGTCGAGAACATCACCGGTCACTGTGGCCGTTTTCTCTTCATCCATCCCTGGACACAGTTCTTCAAGCCAGGCGACCGCAAGGACATGCCGCTGTCGCGCTGCAATAATGTCACCTTGCGCAACAACAATGTGGATACCAAGACGATGCTCGATGTGAAGACCTCCGACAAATACGAATTGATAGATTTTACTATAGATGGTAAACCTATAGACTTCTCTAAAGCGGGTGCATCGCCTGAACCCAAGGTGTTCCTTTAATAAGAAATGGCCCTTCTCAATGGAGGGCCATTCCTTATTCTTATTTCACAATCACTGTCTTGCCGTTGGTAATGTAGATACCCTTGGTGGGGTTCTTAACAAGTACCCCATGAAGGTTGTAAACAGGTCCGTTATCCAACTCACCATCTTCTTTGATCTCAACGATACCTGTTGGGTCGTTACCTTGGAATGACTCAATGTAGTCAGGAAGGTAGTAGCCCAAATGGGGCGGCTGGTTGTATGCCACGTTCTGCCAGCAGATGCCCATACGGTATACATGGTCGTGCATCAGCGTTGGAACGCGGTAGTTGGTCGTGGTGATAGTCGTGTAAATGTTTAGTGCATCATCTGTTGCATTGCGCAATATCAGCTCTTCACGCCAGTCTCCGAAGATATCTGCTGACAGACACGGTGTTGCTTTCGTGCTGTTGTTTGACTGTCCGGTAGGATAAGAACGACTACCGATGCCAAGTCTTGTGGGACTTGCGTCAGTATTGTATTTGTAGATATTGATGTCGTCAAGCAGTTCATCCTGTGCGTCTCCATCCCAATAGATGCGGAAGTTCATAGAAGGCGACTTGTTACCTGCTTGTTTTCCTGTAATGACGTTGAAGGGATTCTGGCTTCTGCTACCGCTGTCGAAGCCACCATAAGATGACCAGAACTCATAACCGCGTGTGTCAGCTACAATGTCTGCGGCAACACCTCGACCGTTGTCTTGTCCGGACTGACCATTCTTCATGAGAATTTCGCCTGTTGCAGCGTCGTGGATATCCCATGAGTAAGTGCCTTTCTCCTCATGTACGTCAAAAAGTTCTAAACCTGGGCGGTCAGGATTCAGGTCGCCAAGATGGATGGCATCGCCATGACCGAATCCTGTAGCATAGAGTAGTTTTCCGTCGTCATCTACCGCAGCGGAACCCCAAATAATCTCGTCCTTACCATCACCGTCAACGTCAGCAACAGAAAGGTTGTGGTTGCCGTTGGCAAACATCGTATTGCTGCCACCGCCACTTGTGGCCTTGGGTGCTGTCACCTTTGCAGACTCCTGCATGTTGGCATCAACCACTGACCATTGTGTGTTAGAGTCTGAACGGTGTAGCCAGCGGTGTTTCAGTTGCTGACCATCGAAATCAACGGCCCAAATGTATGCATAGCTGTAATATCCCCGGCAGAAGACACCACTGGGATTAACGTCGGGTCCACCCAGATAGGCTACAGCAGCCAGATAGCGGTCTCCACGGTTATAGCCATGGTTGTCAGTTTTGCCTACAGCCCAGTTGAAAGTGCCTGCCGCTTCACTTAGCTCTGCTTTTGTGTTACGGTTGGGGTAGTAGGTGATAGTGTTAACTGCTTTACCAGTCTGACCATCGAATACTGTCAGATACTCATGACCACCATCCATACGTCCTGACGATGTAATCCATGACTTGGTATTGTTGGCAGCCTTGATAGTGGCATTTGTCGTTGCTTGGTTTACATAGGTGCCTTCGCTGTCCTTTGAGCCAGGAGCCGTCTTGCACATCATCTCTGCCTTTCCGTCACCGTCGAAGTCGTAGACCATAAACTGGGTGTAGTGGGCACCAGCACGGATGTTCTGTCCCAAGTCTATCCGCCAAAGTTTGGTACCATCGAGTTTGTAGCAGTCTATCAGCACGTTGCCGGTTATACCATCCTGGCTGTTATCTTTAGAGTTAGATGGGTCCCATTTGACGAATATCTCGTATTGACCATCCCCATCTACATCACCTACAGAGCAATCGTTAGGCGAGTAGGTATAGTCACTGCCAGCTGCAGGCTTGTCAAGTGGCAGTTCGAGAAATGCCTTCCCCCAAGGTTCCACGGTGCTTGTCGTTTCTGTCAACTGACCATTCTGATAAACCTTCACTTGATAGGTGTCGGTAGCTGACCCCGATGTAGATATAAAGGTAGCACCATAGATGTTTTTTTTCAGTGTTACACCATTCTTTAAGACCTCAAAGGTTGTGCCCTTGTCGTCAGTGCCGAACATACGCCAACTGATGTAGTGCTTGTTCGACATAGGTACTACAATTAGTCCACGGTCCAACTTCTCCATCTGGTTTGATGGCGTGTCACTGGGCTTTTGTGCAAAGCCTGCTGAACATGTCAGCAGGCTGCATAGGGTTATAAAAATGTTTTTTATCATGTTTTCACTTACTTAATCACGACCTTTTTACCATTTTTGATATAGATGCCCTTCTTGGTTGGATTCTCTATACGAACTCCATCCAGTGTGTAGTAGTAATCATCGTAATGATTGTCCATATTGACATTGTTAATTCCTGTAGGAGTGTTTGTAACGCGCAGGATACCTGTAGGCTTCAATAGGTCGCTGGTGTCCCAATAGAGACCGGAAGGTAGTGTGGGAAGATTCAACACAATGTCAGAAGATGTACTTATTCTGTTGGCAGTCCACAGAGTAACCTCTTCGCCTAGTTTCGGTTGGGTGCCAGACCATGTGACATCGATGCGACCTGTAACAGAAAGTGTTCCAGCTACGCTTATCTTTGTATTCGTGCTGTTTCCACGTCCTCTGGTCACTTTTAGGCTGATACTATTAGCAATGTACGTGCCACTGCCAGTCAATGTCGCATCTCCCAGGATAGTTCCGATGGATACGTTCTTGCCGCAGTTGTCAAAGGTTCCTGTAACGGTGGCCTTTCCTAAACCTTTTGTGTTGTCCCATTGAAGTGCTGGGTCATACGAACCTGTCTTCGTATTCTTGAAGATTAGTGTTCCCTCAAATTGACTCCAGTCACCTTGCATGTAGCTGCGCACGCTGGTGACGTTAACAGTAAGTGTTCCCTTACCAGTCAGCTTGCCTTTATAGTTGCATCGTGCGTCAAGGGACCATGCAGCCGTTTTGCCCTCAGGAACAACGATGTTAGCATTGTTTGTAGAATATGAGTAGATGTTGTCTGGGTCTTTCAGCGCACCTCCGTTAAGTACGATGGTGGACGGATATTGGTGAACGCTGCTACTGCTCTCGCCACCATTTACTGTTCCCTGGTTAACGTTCAGTGTGCCATAGCTGGCATTGCCGTTTAAAATTAGTGTACCTGCTCCTGTTTTTGTCAGTTCTTTCAGACTTCCACTAATAGCTCCATTTAAAGTGAGTTGACTTCCGTTAGCAACCTCTATAGAGCCGCCACCGTCGGTAATGCTGATTGGCTGAGTTGTGACAATGTTGCTATTGACAGACAATGCACCTCCGTTGAAAGCAATTTTGTTGCTCACTCCACCCAGCGCACCGTATTCTGCACCATCTTTATTGGCTAGTGAGGCTACAATCAGTTTTCCGCCTTCGATATTTACATTGCCAGTAAACTTGTTGATGTTATTGATAGTGAGATTGCCTGTACCTTTCTTTGTCAAAGATGTTTTTCCTGTTATAATACCATTGCCTTGAACAATAAAGTTCTTGTTGCTGTTATCAAAGGTGACGCTGCCTGGCTGTAGTTCTCCAACGAGATTGACTATTGTCTGGTTAGCATTGTCATTGAAAACGACAGCATCTCCTGTGACGAAGTAGTCTTTTTCTCCATTCACTAAATAATTTTCAGCCTCTGCAAAGTTCCAGATTCCGTCGTTTCCGCCATCCCATACGATTTCAGTAGGATTTCGCAGTGGTAGAATGCTCAGAATGACCAGACCGTTCTCGTATTTTATTTCGTATTTTTTCCCCGAAATACCTTCCACAACGATGTCTTCTATGTTGCCTTCCACTTGGTTGGCTTTTACTAAAGTGTAGTCGCCAGCCTCTAGTTCGCTACCGTTAATTTGGAACACAGGCACGAGGTATTCAGGACCATATTGCCAGTCTTTTTTCTCAATAGTCAGCTTGTCGGCAGTAATCTTATCTGTCTCGCTTGCATTGGCATCGAAGACGACGCGTGAGCCAAAGCCCAAAGCCAGTGTCGTCGTGGTTATCGTTCCCACCTTTTCCTTGCCACCAGGATAGATAGTGGCATTATAGTCGGCCTTAATACCGCCCTTGAAGTTACCGCCATCGCTTATCAGACTGGTATGGCGGTTCAGCCATACAGGACTGTTTTCCATTGTTCCGTCGAACTGTAGTGTACCTGCCCATATATCGGTGTTGCCGGTGTGCTTTTCTGAGACGTTGGGCAGCACCAGTATGCCATCGCCCTGCTTGATGATGCGTGTAGCTCCGCTAAACGCCCCGTCTATTAGGGTATGTTTGTAGTAGACTCGTTCGATGTAGTTATTATTGTCGTGTCCGATGACATGGCTTGCTGCATTATCTATAAAAATATATGGTGAAGCCCCTTCACTAACACTGATACTCATGTCGTTGGTTTCACAGGCTATCACGGCATTGTCGGTCGTCGTGATGCTTCCACCATTTTGAATTTCCGTACGTCCAGTCATGGTCAGCGCTGGTGGAGCCATCGTGATGCCTTCCAATTCGCCCAAGAAGTAGCTGGTGTGAGGCGGCTGGTTATAGCCGTTCATCTGCCAGACCATCGCATTGCGGTACTGCATGTCGTGCCACAAGGTGTAGTTGCGCCACTCAGTAGGAATGGTGGTGGTATAGATGCGAATCTTATTGTCTGCTGTGCGCATCATCACTTCTTCGCGCCAGTCACCAAACAGGTCGCCCTGATAGCAGGGGGTAGCCTTCGTGTCATTGTTGGTCAGTGAACCTGCCAGAGTAATAATGTCGCCTACTCCTGGCTTGTAAATGCGTCCGGCAGAATTTCTGGTGCCAGTACCATTGAATGTCTCTTCAAGTAGGTCGCCATCCCAATAGATACGGAAGTTGACATCAAAAGCGATATCGTTGGGAATGTGATTGTTGGTGACGCTGCTGATAGCGGTATCGTGACCTGAGCGTCCGAGACAGCCCGGATATTTATTGCTGAAATTACCCATCATGGAGCGACCATCATCATTGCTGCTAGTCTGGCGATAATAAATCTTTGAGGTTGTAGCATCACGGTAGTTATTGTCTGGATGGTCCTCGTTGCATGCGTAGATCTCATGACCATGGATGTAAGGGTTGAAATCGCCGTGATGTTGCGCATCACCATGTCCTAAACCTGTTGTTGACAGTCCCTTGCCATTGTCGTCGATAACCATAGAACCGAAGCAAATCTCGTCTCGTCCGTCCCAGTCGACATCGGCAATGCCATAGTTGTGGTAGCCTTGACCGTACCAAGGCGAGCTGCTGTCGTTGCAGTTCCAACGCCAGCGCACGCTCAACTCATGGGTGGAAGGATTGACATCATAGGCTATCATCTTGTGACGGGTATAGATACCGCGAGCCAGGAAAATGCTGGGCTTACGGCCGTCCAGATAGGGAGCACCAAAGAAATATTTCGACGAACGGTGTCCATAGCCGTCACCCCATGCTTTTTCCAGGTTTGTCTCACCATCCTCCAGACGCTTCAACGGGAACTCCATTACCTGATAAGGTACTCCCGTCTCACCATTCATGTAGACTAGGAACTCATTGCCGTAATGGGTGAACCACTCTACGCCACCTTCCACTTTCGGAGTGCGGTAGTTTGTCCATGCGGTGCCGTTTTTGCCGTCGGCACCAATCGTGTAGGTGCTGCCGTCTTTCATGTGGATGACGGAACCTTCCGACAAACGCATAATGGCTTCTGCCTTACCGTCCTGATCCCAGTCATAGGCGGCAATGTTCTGCTCATTGTTCTGGAAGTCGCCCATATTGGGACCACAGTTTACCCACCAGAGTAGGGAACCGTCCATCTTTAATACTTCAAAGATGGTGTATTCTCCATTGTGACCCTCTTTAGGAAAGAGACTGCTTATTTCCTCTTTGTTGTCATATTTGATGAGTATCTCCAGCTCACCGTCACCATCGACATCTGCACAGCAGGCATCATTGGGAACCAGTGTGGAGGTGATTGACGTGGCGTGTTGCGGAGTAATCTCCAGATAACTATCCGTCCAAACCGTAGCCTCCTTGCTGGCAGTCTGCTCAGTACCGCGAACGACAGCCTTTACGGTGTATTTGCTGCTGCTCGTTCCGGCTGCATCGCTGTAGTTGGATACGCTGAGAGGCTCGCTGTTCACCTTTGTGCCGTCACGATAAAGGTTGTACTTCACGTCGTAATACTCTTCGCCCATGATGCGCCAGGAGCAATACACTCCGTTGGTGGTCTTAATGGCTATCAAACCGCGGTCAAGGGCGTCGGTCTTGCGCTGTGAAAAAACTGTTAGCACTGGCATCATGGTCAGTGCAAATAACAAAAGTGTTTTCTTTGTTAGTTTCATAAAAGTGGTTTGTTCGTAATCAATCATTAATTCTGCAAAGGTACGGATTTATCTCCTAATAGCCAAATAAAAAACTAATTTTAGCATTGATAATGCCCCCTAAATACGTAATGCCCCAGCCTTATCACAGAAAAAATCCCCGCTCCTTCAAAGTAGGGGCGGGGATTGGATTCTACATAGCGGTGATGACGATAGTGCTTTTGCCCTTGACTGCATGGAGAGTCATGGTGTCAGGCCAAGGACCGCTTAGAAACAATTCCTTGTAGCCATTAAGGCTTGCAATACAAATCTCACCGGGATGTTCTGTAGCGTAGGCAGTGATGGCCTTTTCAACATCGGTGATGGTCACATCCTTCCCAGCTACCATTTCCTCCGCCAATACCTCCAGGGCTCTGGCAAGCGGCTTGGCATTAAGCGAATAATAGCGGGTATAGGCACTTCCGATTCCCTTGGGCGTTATTGTCTTGCGAAGTGTAGGCAGATGATACTTCAGATGCATCTGAATCATGCTGAAGATGGCACGACGTTTTTTTGCCGCTGGCGTGGTATAGACGTGTGCGGGCATAGTGGGCGTGGAACGCGCAAAGGTTACATCCCCACGAGTTACATACGTGATGCCATCGATTTTTCCTGATGCCATCCGGCCAACGCCGACTTGTTTGATTTTTACCATAATCGTTATAAGATTAATTTCTACAATATTTACTCATTCTCAACATACTTATTCCTTCACTCTACCCATACCCTATCCAAGTAGTCCCCAAGTACTACCCAAGTATATGAAAGCCTTTTGGACTTGGCTACACCTTGGGTAGACCTTGGCTACACCTTGGGTAGACCTTGGCTACACCTTGGGTAGGACTTGGGTAGATCTTGGCTACATCTTGGGTGTCTCTTCTTTTGTTGCTGAGTCTACAAAATAGATGATTTTGTTTTCTTTCACATTGTACGATTCATTATTACATATCAAATCTGTAACTTCGATGTTCATTGTGAGTGCGTTTGTGCTCATGCTCCATTGTGTTAAGGGCTCCATCGTAGCCAAAATCTTATGCATTTTCCCATTAACCGTTATATTCGCTTCCCACTCTATATCCTTCATAAATAAATACACAAAACCGTCGATAATAGACATTTCTGTTATTGGGGTTGTTAGTGTAATGCTTTTGACCGATTCCAATGCTTCAGTCAGTTCGGCTTCATTGGTGAAGATGCGTGATAAAATTGGTTTCAGGGGCAGTGGGCTAACTGAGAAATCATTGCCGATGGTGATATTTGTCTTTTGTGGAATATTGTCTACAACAATGTTACCCACATAGGTACCTTTAATGTCGTTGTATATTTGTTGACCAGAGTTTTCATTGATCTCTGTTCCAGATTCGCAACCGTTAAGTCCGCATAACAACAGCAGACATACAAATATTGATTTGATAATCTTCATTGTGGTAATTTGATTAATTGTTCTGTTCGCTATTTTATCTAACTACAAATTTTTTACCCTGCTTGATATAGATACCCTTCGTCAGACCATTAGCGGACACCCGCATACCTGCGAGGTTACAGATGAGGGCATCAGACTGGTTCGGCTGATTATTAACAATGGGGATGGATGTCTCTGAGCTGGCTGTAGCCCATCCTAAGTTGCGCTCTGCCAGAACGGAACCAGCCTTGGCACGCATAAAATTCATTTCGGGTAAATTGCCTTCAGCGTCGCGCTCGGCAAAGAGGGTGGAGGCATCGGTGGAAACAAACATGTCTGCTGTCACGGAGACTGCGGACTCTGCCGGTGCAAAGGTGTTGTTCTCAAGGGTGCACAGTGCAGCATCGCAGTTGGTCAAATGCCCTCCCTTAGACGAGTCGGTAAAGGTGAACGATACGTTGTTTCCCAGAATATGGCCATAGCCTGCCACGTCAACATTTTCTTCGTTAGACTTGCGGTTTACCATATTGTAGTTGGCTCGGTTAAACCACGAGGAGTTGTATTCCCAGCGGCAGCCGCCCAAATGGTGGTTAGAATAGAGTCCGTGCGACTTGTTACGGAAAGCCACGCAGTGGTGGATATAGTTTTGCGGGCACACTGCAGGGCATTTCGTAGTACCCGCATTCATGCCATAGCCGCCAGCCTTGAAGCCATTACCGTCGCCTGCAGACTGGAATGTTGTGGTGTTCCTGGCATCGGAGGTGGGACGGTAACCGTTATAGAATGCCCAGCAATGGTCTATCTCGACGGGAGCCAGATTGTTGATCAGGTCAAAGCCATCATCGCTGTTACGCCATGCACGACAATAGCGTATGGCATTGTCCGTATCAGTGGTATGTTGTACATGGAAGCCGAAACCGTCTACATTACCTCCATAGTCACCCTCGCTATAGTTGTCGTAGTTGTTATAGGCGTCACAATTGATGACCAGATTGTTTTTCCCTGTAGTCTGATAATAGCCGATGGCCATTCCATCATGCATGGCAATGTTCTCGACAATGCAGTAGGAACCCTTTCGAGCCGAGACGCACTCTGACTGGGTGTGTCCTTTGATGCGCACAGGAACACCAATGATGTCGAAATTGCGAAGGTGCAGATAGTTGGCGCCCAAATAGAATGCCGAAAAACGATACTTGCCATCCAACTGCATACCGCTGAAGTCGAAGACGGGGCGCTCGCCAGGACACCCCATGACACAGGTTCTTTTAGACGCTGTGCCGGCTTTCTCCAATGCAAATACATAAGCATACGTATTGTCTTTCTTCATCACTTGGTCATCAGTTATCAGATATGTACCACCTCTAAAACAGATGGTGTCACCCGAGGAAATCTTTTTATATGCAGCAGGCAGCGTTGCCATTGGCTCGTCGATGGTTCCTGCTGCACTGTCACTACCATCAGTGGCGACATAGACAACTTTGGCTTGCATGGTGGCGAATGTTATCAAGGCCAGGAAGAGCAAAATTTTTCTCATAGGATGTTTTTGTTTAGTAAAAAAATCCCCACGCACAATTTTTCTGTGCGTGGGGAATATAATAGGGTTTCACGCTATTAGTGAACAATGAACTTCTTACCCTGCTTGATGTAGATACCCTTCTGCAGAGCATTGGGATTAACCTGTACACCATTCAGGTTGTAGATAGGAGCATTGTGGTCAGAAACAACCTTGTTGTAAGGCAGTGTCTCAATGCCAGTAGTATTCTTGGCAACGAAAGTACGAACACGAGCCAAAGCGGTATCGATACGATAGAGCGTGAATGTCTCATTACCTTTAATGACAGAAAGACCAGAAGCGGGAGCCCAGTTCAAAGCATTGTACTTAGCAATAGCTTCTTCCTCAGTTGCAGCCTCAACGAAGATGTCATCAGTCTTACCACGACCATAGTTATCAATTCTATTAATAATGATAAAATCATCTTCTGTCAATCCGTCAACACCGAGAGTGGCATTGTTGTAGCTAATCTTACCATCCTGAGCATCGCCAAGGATACCTGTCTGAATCAGACCAATACCAAAGTTGAACTTCATCTGCGGCATATCAGAGCCGTCACCAGTCTTTGTGAACCATGTATATACAGGAGCGAACAAGCTATGAGCAACCTCCTCGGTCAGCGTAGAAGGAGCCTTCACAAAGCGGCGGATACCATGATTGGCATCGTAAGGACGAACCCAAGCAGTGTCACCCACATTTGTACCCTTCACCCAATTGAAACGAAGAGCGTCAGGACGCGCTGTCCAGTTGTTCTCACCAGAAGTGCTGGTGGAAGCGAGTACATCAATCTCAGAGAATCCTTTAGCTGTGAGGTCATCAACTGTCATGTGCTGGAAGTCAATGTCATCCTTCACCTCGAACTCAACATCATTAGCATACTTAATGGTTGTAGATGTGAAAGCATTCAAACCGCCATCATGAGTAGTAAACTCGAATTCGCCCTTCTCTGTTACAGTGATTGACTCACCATTCACACAGTTCTCCTTTGACTTTACATCACCAGAAACACCTTTGAAGGTGTAGTTGAAGAAGATATCAGGCTGAGTGGGAACTTCAGCATTGCTCAAAGCAATCTTGTAGGTCTTTCCGAAGCCCTCTTCAACACCTGTAATAGAAGGATTTACTGCTGGCAATGCAATCATCTCAGCTACAACATCAACTTCTACCTTTTCAGAAGTGGCAGTACCAGACTCGGTCCAAGCTACAAGTTTACCAGACTTAGTCAGAGTAAACACATACATACCACCCTCCTTAACATTGTCAGGAGTCAGTTCAGTACCATCGAATGTAACATGAAGCACCTCATTGTTACTCTCCTCAATAGAGATAGTATATGAGCGATTAACACCGTTCACACCTGTTAAAGCTACCGTGGGTTTGTTTGCGAAATCCTCAGCTGTTTCAACCTGAATAAGGATATTATCCAGCTTATTGATTGAACCAGCTCTTGCGCCCAGCAGATTCATACCTGTAGCACGTAAATTCTCCACCTCAGCAGGAACATTATAAACACCAGAACCCAGAGGCGAACCAAACTCATCAGTAATAGCCCAAGCTACGGTGCGTGCTGTAACATCCACATCAAGAGTAACAGTGTACCAACCATCGAAAGCCAACTTCACAAAATTAACAGAGTCACCGTTGACAGCCCATGTGTCACCTTCCTTAGCCTCATCAGTCAGCTCAGTGAGGTCGAACAGCCACCAGCGATTAGCCTCGGTTGCCCCTGCCTTAATCTGGTCAGCAGTCTTTCGGTAGTTCTGGTTGTTCCAGCGACCATTAGAAAGCCATGTAGAATCAGCAAAAACCACCACCTCACCTGAAAGGTTAGTATCACCTTTCTTCGTCGGAGAAAAATCAAACTTCATCTTGTACTGGTTAACCCCCTCACCATAAAGGTCTGTTCCCCAAAGAGTGTAGGCATTGCGGTCACCGGTGCCAGACTGCGTAAACTGGAAGAAGCTACCATAGGCATCATTAGCAACTTTCATACCGTCAGCGCAGCTAGGAGAAATCCAGCCAGCTTCAGCGGCATTCTTTGCCAACTCAAAATCCTGCTTGTACAGGTTCTTGATACTTGCCTCAGTCACCAAAGTAAAGGCGAACAAAGCAGCAAAAAGAAGATAAAATTTTCTCATAAACATTAGTTTTAATTAGTAAATAAGTATATTAAATATGTATTTAGGTGCAAATTTACAAAATTTTCTTGAATTACAAAGAAATATTGTTTTTTTTAACAATATCTTAATAATGAGGTGTACCCTGTCGATAGAGTACACCTCATACCTGATTTGTAATCAAGTTGCATTTACCAGCCTGGATTCTGAGTCAGATTTGGATTCTTCATGATCTCACTCTGCGGTATGGGGAAGAGGTTCATTTTCTCCTGCCAGTCGCGAGCGTTTGGCAACAGGCCAGCACCGACCAATTTCTTCGTCTCTGTAAATGACCCGTCAGCATTCTTGGTAATCTCCAATCCATAAATATTCTGGAAATACTTAGAGCCTTCCTTCCAACGGCGAACATCAAAGAAGCGCTGTCCCTCAAAAGCAAACTCCACAAAACGCTCCTTCTTGCAAGCGTCAAGAGTTGCCTCACCGTCAGTCAAGTTGCCAAGTCCGGCACGATTACGTACAGTATTGATTGCATTGGCTGCCGTCATCGTAAAACCAGACTTATCGGTCAGGTTCAGATAAGCCTCAGCATAGTTCAGATAGAACTCAGCCAGACGGAAGATAACCCAAGTGCGGTCGTTACGAGTTGACACGCTCGACCCGCTAATCTGGGTACCACCATTCACATATTTCTTCAGATAGAAGCCTGTAGGAGTAGCATTAGCAATGGGCAGACCGTTAGCACCGCCCCTGTAAGTTTGCAGCTCCTGGGTATTGACATTAGGCCAAGCGTCACCATTCTTTGCTATCGTAGCTGCCAAACGGACATCACCTGCCTCATAAGCCTCATACAGGTTATAAGAAGGACAGTTGCCACCCTTGCCACCAGCACCGGCACCAGACATACCAACGGGGAAGTTGTTAGTTTCGAAATTGATATTCAAGCTATAGAGACGGTTACCGAAAATCAATTCCTTCAAAGCCTTTGAATCTTTGTAGCTACCTTCCAGGAACAAGCCGGCATAGTCGGTAGAAAGAGCCATACCACGAGACTTACAAGCATTGATAACATCCAAGTTTGCCTGGGCGGCCTTTTTCCACAATTCCTGATTATTGTCTGGGTTGAACAAAGGACTGGCATGATACAAAGCTGCACGAGCACGGAGTGCTAAAACAGCCAAGTTGTTGGCGCGTCCGTTCTCAGACACCGTCAATGCCATCTTACCGAGGTCTGTGTAGTCCTTGATAATGGTGTCTTTTATAGCGACACACTCATCGTCAATGAACTTAAAGATATCCTCAGCAGAGGTGCGCGGTAACGTGTTAGTTGTCGCAGCATCCAGAGAACTGGTAAAGAAAGGCACGTCACCATACTGGCGAACCAACAGAAAATAGAAATAAGCACGCAGGAAACGGGCCTCAAACTGGAAGTTATTATACTGATGAATCTCAGCCTTGTAGTCCAAGTCCATCTTGTACTCATCAAAAGTCAAGTTGTTGAACTCGTTCAGAAAAAGGTTGCAGTAGTTTATACCTTGATAACATGATGTCCAAATGGAACTGTTGGCATTAGTCGGGCCCCATGCTCCATTATAGAAACTCTCGACAGCATTACCTGCAGTAGAGAACACAGACTCATCGGTAGCAGAACTGAGCATGGCATTGCTGTAGTTTCCAAAGTCAGAGTCGAGCCTGCTATACATCGAAGTAATCAAGCCGCCAGCACGCTCAAACTTTTTCTTCATGTACTCGGCATCGTCAATTTTGAACTCTTTATAGTCCATTTTATCGCCGCACGACACGAGGACGCAGGCTGCAAGAGCGCTTAAGAAATAATATTTAATTTTCATAATCTTCTATCTTTAAATAAGTTTAGAATGACAATGACACACCTAAGACGACACTCTTCGTGAGAGGGCTAGTAACACCATAGTTTTCAGCATCAGCCTCGTCAAGATGGTCGAAACAGAGCAGGTCTACACCACGCACATAAACTTTGGCCTTGTTGACAAAGCCGGTCTTCTGCAGGAGAGCTGCCGGGAAATTATAGTACAGCTCGATATTGCGCAACTTCAGGAACGAGCGGTTGCGGAGCCAGTAAGTACTTGCCTGATAGTTGTTGGCATTGCTGGCCGTGCTCAGACGTGGGAACTCAGCATTAGGATTGGGGTTAGCTGGTGACCAGCGGCCGTCATAATACTGCTGTGAAAGAGAGGTGGTATTCAACAGAGGCCAGTACATGGCTTTTGTATTCAAGTTGGCAGAATAGCGACCTGCACCCTGGAACAGCATATCAATACCGGCACCTTTATATTCCGCACCTACATGGAAGTTGTAAAACAGCTCAGGAGCATAGGCACTATATCCAATCTTGGTCACATCATTGGCATCAATGACTCCATCGCCATTAATATCCTGATACTTGATATCGCCAGGACGGACAGTAGAGAAGTTCTGCTTGGGGCTATTGTCAATATCAGCCTGGTCCTTGAACAAGCCAAGAGCCACAAGACCGTATGAGGAGTTCAGAGGATTGCCGGTCTGAACGAGATTCTCGAAGGCACGCGGCTCCTCACCCATATCTTTCACCTTGTTCTTGTTCAAGTTGAACATTCCACCGACATTGAAGGTCACCTCGCCAAACTTCTTAGTGTAATCCAAAGAAAGCTCCAGTCCATGACTATCTACCACACCTGCATTTGCATACGGTGCGTCGAAACCAATGACTGCGGTGTACACACCTGAGCCAGGAACCCACATGTCTACACGATGCTCTTTGTAGAGGTCGAACTCAACATTTAAACCTCCAAAAAGTGTAGCATCAATACCGAAGTTGTACTTATAGGCTTTCTCATTAGTGGGATCAACAGCAGCCATCTGCCCCAGCGTCATAGCACCGAAAGCATTGTTCTTGGCTGACTCATAACCACTGCCAAAAGGATAGTTCCAGCTGGCATAGCCGTTATACGACTGTGTATAGTACGACCATACATTGTCGCCAGGGAGGAAGTCAGCGTTAATCATACCAAAGCTGGCGCGAAGCTTCAAGAAATTAATCCAGCTGATGTCTTTCATAAACGACTCATTAGAAGCAACCCATGCAGCAGAGACTGTGGGAGAAAGTTTCCACTTGGTACCTGGAGCTAAGCGGTTGCTACCAGAGTAAACCAGGGCAATCTCACCAATATAACGGTTGTCATAACCATAGTGACCTAGCCATGAGAGATTCTGGCGATAAATGGTCTGACCAGTGCTACCAGTTTTGTTAAAATACTCATAATCCCATTTTAACTGACTGTAGACATAATGTTTGTCAGCAAAAGTACGGTCAAAATTGAAGGCAAACGAGAAGTTAAGACGACGAGTCCAATCCTGAGTAGCAGCTCCCTTGCTCATGGTTCCAGGAGTACCTGCTGACCAATAGTCACCCTTTGTGCCTACTCCTGTAGCAGGATAGTTACCATAGACATAAGTCATGCTGTGATCCTCGTAAAGTGTAGAATAGGTGTCATAACCGACACGAGTAGTAAAACTCAATCCCTCTAACCAGTATTTCAAATCCTGATTCAAGGTCATGTCAGCAAATAAGGCACGCTCGTGCAACTTATAATAGGCAGCTCCCGACGACTGAGCAACAGGGTTGTTGATACCGCTGTAGGTTGACGAACCGCCCCACTCGTTGTTCTCGTTTTTAATAGGGAAGGCCAGAGAAGGAATACTATAAATCATATCCCACAGGTCGGCCTTTGCCGTAGTGGAAGTACTACCCACTGAGGTTGGACCGCCAGGACGCGACATCTCACTCAAGACACCCACCATATTCACCTTCAGCAACGTTGTCGGAGTCAGGTCAATATCCAAGTTGGCACGTAAGTTTGCACGCACATACTTATCTTGCGTAGAATAGCCATCGTTCTCATCAAAGTTCTTGATGAAACCCTTGTCAGAAAGCAGATTTAACATCGTGAAGTAGCGGAACTTCTCGCCACCTCCACTAAACTCAACACCCACCTTATTGGTGACAGCATTCTTACGATAAGTCTCATCCACCCAGTTCACATTAGGATACTGGTAGGGATACTGCCCACTCTGGAACGCTGCTATCTCGGCTGCGCTGTAACGTGGAGCGGCACCCTCATTTGTCAAGGCCTCATTCACAGCACTTGCGAACGTACCGGCATCCACAAACTTGGGCCGATTAGCCTGGAAATTGAAAAGATGGTCGTAGGTGACACGAATCTTCTTGCTGTTATACTCACCACGCTTTGTCGTGATCAGAATAGCCCCGTTCGAACCCTTATAGCCATATAACGCAACTGCAGCCGCATCTTTCAGAATAGACACATGGTCAACCTCCTCAGGGCTGATAATACTGATATCACGCTCTATACCATCTACAAGAATAAGAGGCTTATTCGCATCAATAGCAGTTATGTCACTATTCTGACGTTGCAGACCACGAACATAGAATGTAGGATTCTGCTCAAAATAGGTTCCAGTACCCTGTAAGGATATCAGACCATTACCCTGACCAAGAATCGAATTACCAATATTCTTAGCCGAGCGTTTATCAACGCTTTTATTAGTGATGACAGAGACAGCAGCAGTAGACTGGGCACGGGTAAAGTCCTTATTGGCTCCAACCTCAATCACCTGATCTACAAAGTCAATGCCTGTGCTGTCTGTCTGTGCAGCTGCTGGCAGGCTGAGGCCTGCAAGCAGTGAGAGCACAAATATATTTCTTTTTTTCATAATCTTACTTTTTTACCTTTTTACTTTTTTACTTTCAAAAGATTACCATCCAGGGTTCTGAACAAGACCGTAATTCTTGTTAATCTCTGAAATTGGCAGGGGGAACAAGAACCACTTACGTACATTCAGATCGTTAGCATCATACTCCCAGAGTACACGTGAACGGTTGCCGAGGGGGAAAGTACTGAACTCAAAACGAGTGGGCTCAGCTACACCAGCGTCCTTATCATCACCTATGTAAGCACGGATATGGCGATTCCAGTTAGTACCAACCTTCAGCAAACGATAAGTCACAAGACCATGAAGCTGCTTGGTCATCCAGTCACCACGCTTATAGCGAATCATATCATAATAGCGGTTGTTACTCATTCCCAGCTCGCAAGCACGCTCGCGAAGAATCTGCTCAATGACTTCGTCCTTATTAGCCATGTTAGGCTTGGTCTTAGTCTGTGTGACGCCACTTGCGTCCTTATAGGTGCTCTTCATCTTGCTGATACCCACCTTCAGACCACTCAGGCCAACACGGGCACGAACCTGGTCAACATACTTGATGGCCTCGTCTAACTGACCACACTGAGCCAGAGCCTCTGCATACATCAACAGCATTTCATCATAGCTGAGATAAACCCACTGTGTAAATTTACCATAATATTCAGTTCCTAGATAATATTTTATTGTTCCATATCCACTTGGGAAACGCTCTGTATCTTGCTCCACTATCGTTCCTTGTTCATTTGCTACCTGATATCCCTCATGATAGCCACCAACCCATAACTCATATCGATCACCTTCTGAAACACCTGTTGCCCAGTTCAAACGCTCTTTCTGTCCATTGACAATGGCGTTCTCATAAAGACGCGGATCACGGCTGGCTGTGATTTGAGACGCACCGCCACGACCAGTCTTTACTTCAAAGAACAATTTTCCTTTGTCACCATTAATGTTACCAGCAGTAGAATCGCACTGCCAATCAAACAGCGTGCCATCACTCCAGCAGAACATATCCACATACTCCTGCGTAGGACCATAAGAATGACGCCAAGGACCTGTACTACTAAATCCAGGACCGACGAAACTTGGCCACTGATAAGAGGCTGCCTTACTGGTTGTACCAGCCACACGGGTAGAGTGCAAGATCTCATGACTGCCCTGCAACACATAACCCATACGATAAGCCTGACGATAAGCATCTGGAGTTTTGGCACTGGCTTGGTTCAATGCATAGTAACTACCTTCCTGAGCATTTCTATCCATGAAAGCCTTACAAGCATCAAGGCAACGCTGCCAACGAGCTTGGTCAAAACCGCCATGCCATACCACATGCTCCTGCTCTGCCTGTGATGAGCCATCATAATAAGGCTGATCAGCATTGTATAAAGGAGAGGCATTGAAAAGCAGGATCTTAGCTTTCAAGGCCATTGCGCCTGCAGCTGTCCAACGACCGACATTAGACTCATCAGTATCGGTTGTACTGCCATTATAAGCCCAACGAAGATTGGGTATAGCCTCGTCTAACAAGTTCACCATAAAGTTCACTGTCTCTTCAGCCGTAGCACGTTTGATAGATAAATCGCCCTCAAGACCCGTGTAAGTCTTTTCCACAATAGGCAGACCGCCATAGACAGAGAACAGGTCAAAATAACGAGCTGCTATCAGACATTTAGCCTGTGCTATCATGCTGGCTTTCTCTGCATCCGAAAGACCAGGTACACGGTCAATATTCTCAATCAGCAGCCAGCAGTGATGCACGGTTTCCCAAACCTTATCATTGTTATAGGAAATCATGGCATCGTCATTTGCAGTCAATGCGTTTGAATAATATTTCGTATAAGCTGCCGAGCCGCTAAAATGCTGATGATAGCAGTCAGTCAACGCATCCAGTTTACTGTTCCAGTAACTCTGACTCCAAGGAGAGCCTGTCGGATTTTTGTAAGGCAGGCCATAGTACTGTTGTACATAGCATCCTACGAGGAACTGTTTGGTGTATTCAGCACTGTTGAACACAGTGTCCATGGTTACAGTTCCACCTGGAGCTTTCTCGACAAAAGCATCACCGAACTTCACGCTGTCGGTGCATGCCGTAAATGCCATGGAACCCAAGGCAATCGTCATGACTCCTGATAATATTTTATGCTGAAATTTCATAATTTTATACCTTATTATATTATATATTAGAATCCAATCTTAAGACTTGCGGTATAAGTACGCTGCAGAGGATATGAAGGATTAGAACTTGCCAAAGCCTCAGGGTCACCCCACTTATACGGAGTAATGGTGAACAGGTTGTAAGCACTTAGTGAGAGCTGCAGACCCGTCATACCCAATTTCTTCATCAATGGGAAATGGAAATCATATCCAATCTGAATAGTCTTCAGACGCAGATACTTGGCATCCTTCTCATAGAGGGTGGAGTTAGCATAGTTCTGAATAGCGTTAGTCCACGAAGCACGAGGATACTCAGCGCCCTGACTGGGGTTCTCAGCCGTCCAGGTATTGTCCAGGTGATACTGCAGCAGTCCACCATTGTTCTCCGTATTACGGTTATGGAACGGACGCATGAAGACGTCACCCAATACACGGCTCACATCCCATGCTCCGGTAAACTGGGCGCTGAATGTGATATTCTTGTAGTACAATGCCAAGTTCAGACCTGCAATATACTGGGGGTCATTGGTGTAACCAAAGTCACGCGACTGGTCGTTACCGTCAATCTTTCCATTTTTGTCAAGGTCAACATACACGCAGTCACCAGGATACAGTTTAGATACAAGCTGTGTGGGGAATGGCGAGCCGAATTCAGCCTCATAGTCTTTCTCACAACCATCATAATAGAATTTCCAGAACTTGTATTGCAGACGAGAACCGATACGATGACCTGCCGTATACATGTAATCATTCTGTTGAGGAGCCTGACGGTCCTCGATGATCTCGTTCTGGTTGTGAGAGAGGTTCACCTTTACAGAGTAACGGAAATCCTTGCCAATCTTGTCCTGCCAGTTGACTGACAACTCCCAACCATGACTATCAACCACACCAAAGTTGGTGTATGGAGGATTAAATCCGATAAAGTATGGGATACGATAGTCAATAGCCAAAATATCAGTACGATGCTCCTTATAGTAGTCGAAGGTAGTACGCAGACGGTCATCGAAGAAATTCATGTCGAAACCATAGTCCTGCTTGAAGGCCTTCTCCCAAGAGACATCTGGGTTGTTCTTAGAAGACTCATAGGCTCCTTTTGTAGGAGTTCCATTCTCAACACCGAACGAATAAGCATAGGCGACACCACGGTCAGAGTTATTGGAATTGTGTACACGCTCCCATAGAGCAGTCTGATTGACGTTATAGGGGTCAGCCAGATACATGAAACGAGAGCCACCAATCTTATCGTTACCAACAAGGCCCCAAGAGGCACGGAGTTTCAGGAAGCTGACTACCTTCTTAAGAGGCTTGAAGAAAGACTCGTCACTGGCTACCCAACCGACAGAACCGGCAGGGAACACACCGAAGCGCTTGCCTGGAGCAAAGTTCTCAGAACCGTTGTAACCAATATTGAACTCAGCCATATAACGGTTTTTCCAGTCGTATGTGGCACGTCCGACCAAACCAACATACGTACGGGGAATATCAGAATAGTCGCCACTTCTATAGTACTCCTTACTCTGGTTGTACAAAGCCAAGGCTGTAACAGTATGATCGCCGAAAGAGCGGTTGTAATTCAGTGAGCCTTCCAGATACCAGTTACGCGACTTCCCGTTCTGAGAATTTTTATAGGTAGGTGTTGTGTTGTCACCAGTCACACGGTAGTCAATCAGATTAACAGGATTGCCATTGGCGTCTAATTCTCTGTGGAATACAGCTGTATATGTAGCCGCATCATTGGTAATCTCTTTCTGGACAGAATAAGAACTGTTATAAGATCCTTTCAGTTTCAGTGAGAGTCCTTTCGTAATAAAGTCCAATTTCTGATCAAGCATTAAGTCCATCTGCAGTTTGTTGTTGCTGTTCTGGTATGCACCTGGCTGGGACGTAGCGTAAGTCAGAGGAGTGCTGCCCAAGAAAGGAAGCACGGCAATGGGTTCTGTATCATCAGGAATATTAGAATAGTTGTCTGCAGTAGAAATAGAGTTGACGATATATTTGCCATCAACGATGCCAGGACTGCAGAACGGTGTAGACCAATAAATCTCCTTCACCATCTGGTCAGAGGACTGACCTGAGTGAGGCCTTGCCTGCTCATCTACCTTACCAGAGAGGTTCATGCTGATCTGTGTGGTCTTCGTCACATTGATATCCAAATTAGCACGGTAGTTGAAACGCTGATAGCTATAACCGAAGTCATAGGGACGATCAAACTCTTTGAAGAGGCCATCCTGCGAGAACATACCTGCACTGATGAAGTATTTTACCGTCTTGTTACCGCCAGTGATATTAATGTTGTGCTGCTGCTGCAGAGTAACATCTTTCATAATATACTCAGCCCAGTTCATATTCGGGAAACGAATGGGGTCGCTGCCGTCACGGAACTTCTGAATAACAGCATCAGAGAACACGGGAGTAGTTCCGTCGTTTCTGTTCATCTGGTTATGGAACAGCGCATAGTCTAACGAGCTAGCCATCTCAACCATCTTGGTAGGAGTCAGAGCAGAGAAAGAAGTGTTGACAGAAATCTTAGCCTTACCCTCGGCACCACGCTTCGTGGTGATCAGCACAACACCGTTAGCACCACGCACACCAAACACAGCCGTAGCAGATGCGTCCTTCAGCACGGTGATACTTTCAATCTCATTAGGGTCAATATCCCACATCTCACGCTCGACACCATCGACCTGAATCAGAGGATTTGAATCAGCCCAAGTTCCCTGACCACGAACATAAATCTTTGCAGCATCAGCACCAGGCTCACCAGAGGTTTGAACCGTGGTCACACCGGAGAGTTGACCGGCCAACACGTTGTTCACTGAAGATACTGACGTTCGGGTCAAATCTTCAGCCTTGACGGAAGAAAGAGCACCGGTAACGGTAACTTTCTTCTGGACACCGTAGGCAACGACTTCAACACCCTGCAGCATGGTAGACTCCTCTTCGAGGGTGATCTTCATGCCCTTGGCGGCCTTGACGATCTGGTCCTTGTAGCCTACATAAGAGATTTTTAACTGTGTGCCGGGGGCAACATTCAGTGAGAAGTTACCGTCAAAGTCCGTAACAGTGCCTTGAACGGTCTTACCGCCTAAGATTACCACACTGGCGCCGATAATTGGTTCGCCCTGACTGTCGACAACGGTTCCGTTGACGCTGCCTTGCTGCTGTTCCGCTGCGGAAATAGTCTGCATCCCTAACATGGGGGGCATGACGAGCATGACAGAACACATCAGTGCCATAGGCATGACAGTCCTTGTAATAAGATTAGCTTTATTCATAAATATTGTATTAGTAGTTACAACTTGGTCGTTAAAGCGGTGCAAATATAAGGATTTTTTAGTTTTTATGAAAATATTTTGGCTATTTTTTTCTTTTTAGACTAATTTTATTCAAGGAAAGGCTGGAATTTCAAAAATAATGTGTAAGTTTGCAAGATAAAATTAATTGATATCTAAAACGCGAAAATATGATGAGAGGTTTTCTTTGCAGTTTCTTGGCAGCAATTGCAGTGTCAGTGTCAGCACAGGTTGCCGACCGTGGTGGAGTGAAGGATGTGAACGGCGTGGTGGATAATACGCCTGACAGTATAGCTAAGGCCATGACGGCGCGTCCTGTGCCTGGTTCAAGCCGCAAAGGCAACAACCCCGTGTTGTTCCTGATAGGTAACTCTACCATGCGAACAGGAACACTGGGCAATGGTAATAATGGTCAGTGGGGATGGGGATACTATGCCCATGAGTACTTCGACCCGTCGAAGATTACCGTCGAGAATCAGGCACTGGGCGGCATGAGTAGTCGCACGTTCTATAACAAACTATGGGATCCTATTCGCCAGGCTATTCGTCCGGGTGACTGGGTCATCATCTCAATTGGTCATAATGACAATGGTCCGTATGACTCCGGGCGTGCGCGGGCCAGTATTCCGGGAACGGGTAATGACACGCTGAACGTGACCATTAAAGAGACGGGTGAGAAAGAGACCGTTTATAGCTATGGCAGTTATATGCGTAAGTATATAAGTGATGTACGCGCGAAGGGCGGTTATCCCATTTTAATGTCACTGACACCACGCAATGCCTACGACGAGAAGGGCAAGATAGTCCGTAAGCCGCACACACAGTGGCTGATGCAGGTAGCAGCAGAAGAGGGAGTGCCTTTTGTCGATCTAAATGAAATATCTGGAAAGAAGCTGGACGCTTATGGTGAGTGGAAGACGAGTTATCACTTCTTTTTAGACAAGATACATACTAGTCGCTTTGGGGCGATGATGAATGCCCGCTCTGCTGCTGAGGGCATTATGGCCAGCCACAACCCAGCACTGAATCCACTGAAAGCTATGATGCGCAATGTGCAGTTGCCCGTGTACGACCTGACACGTACCGAGGGAAAGCCTGTCGTGTTTATTACGGGTGACAGTACGGTGAAGAATGCTGACAAAGATGAGAATGGTATGTGGGGCTGGGGTGCAGTAGCCAATACGGTCTTTGACGAAACGAAGATTGATATTGTGAATGCTGCGATGGCTGGTCGCAGTTGTCGATCGTATCTGAACGAGGGCCGCTGGGAGAAGGTGTATAACAGCCTGAAACCTGGTGACTTTGTGCTGATACAGTTTGGCCACAATGACATTGGAGCCATTGACAAGCCGAAGTATCGTGCTGCCATCGCTTCTGCTAAAGACACCTGTCATGTCTATAGAATGCAGGCTGCCAAGGAAAATCTGGCCAAGCAGAACGTTATCGACCAAAAACTGAAGTCGAATGCACAGGTGGGCAGCTATGAGGTGGTCTACTCTTTCGGATGGTATCTGAAGAAGTTTATTCAGGATGTGCGCGAGAAGGGGGCTACGCCTATTCTGGTTTCACTGACTCCTCGCAACGAGTGGACGGACGGTAAGATAGAGCGCCGGAACGACACTTATGGCAAGTGGTATCGGGAGGTGGCTGAAGAGACGGGCGTTGAGCTGGTAGACCTGCATAACATAACGGCTGACTTCCTGGACAAGAAATGTGGGAAGAAGGAGAAGGCCATGAAATATTTTAATCATGACCATACGCATACCTCTCTCCTGGGGGCCAAGACGAATGCGCAAAGCATCGCCAAGGGCCTGCGGGACAATAAGAGTCCTTTGGCAAAGTATTTGAAGAAAAAGTAACTTTAGTACAACATGAAAAGACTAATCTGCTTAACTATGTTGGCCTGTGCAATGACTGCTTTGGCACAGGAGTACAGGACGTATCCGTCGCAGATGGAACGCCTGGACCGTGGTGTCGTTGCCCTGCCTGCTGCACAAAAGGGCGTGTTTGTCAGTTGGCGACTGCTGGGTACTGATCCCCAAGGAATTACTTTTGATCTGTTGCGTGACGGAAAGTCGATTGCTCAAAGATTGAATGTCACCAATTTTGTTGACGTGGATGGAACTCCTCAGAGTCAGTATCAGGTAGTGGTACATGGCAGTAGTGGGGAGGCTGGTGGTGTGGTTTCTTGCTGGAACGACCTCTATAGGAGTATTCCTCTTGAACGTCCTGAGGGGGGAGTACTGGACGGTAGAGCATATACGTATACCCCTAACGACTGTTCGGTGGGTGATGTAGATGGTGACGGACAGTACGAGATATTCTTGAAATGGGACCCGTCGAATTCACATGACAATTCGCACGATGGCTTGAGTGGCGATGTCATCATCGATTGTCTGAAGTTGGATGGTACAAAGCTTTGGCGTGTAAATCTTGGTAAAAATATCCGAGCAGGTGCCCACTATACCCAGTTTATGGTGTACGACTTTGACCGTGATGGCAAAGCAGAAATGATATGCAAGACAGCACCAGGAACCTTGGATGGTATAGGGCACTACGTTACAGAGGTTGCCGATGACCCGGAAATCAGTCAGGCAGACAATCAGGCAAACTACAGGAACGAGAAAGGAAGGATTCTGACTGGTCCGGAATACCTGACCGTCTTTGATGGACAGACTGGGCGTGCCATTCATACGGTATATTATCAGCCAAACCGTGCTTTCAGTGTAGGTGGTGCTCCTGACTATGACAAGGAAGGATGGGGTGATAAGGGTGTCATGGGTAACCGTGGTGAACGCTATCTGGCTGGTGTAGCATGGCTCGATGGTCCGCAGGGTAAACCGAGTGCAGTGATGTGTCGTGGCTATTATACGCCATCGCATCTGTGGGCTGTGGATTTTGATGGCAAGAAACTCTTTACCAAGTGGTTCCATGCGTCTACCACACCGCATGACTACTATGTCGTCAACAGCAAAGGCGAGCAGAAGTGGTATCGTGGTTTGAAGTACACGGCTTTTGGACAAGGCGCCCATAGTATTTCATTCGGTGATGTGGATGGTGACGGCTGTGACGAGATTACATACGGTTCTGCAGCCATCAACAACGATGGTACTTTATTGTATTCTACAGGACTGGGGCATGGTGATGCCACTCACTTGAGCGATTTGGATCCTGACCGCCCAGGCTTGGAGTTTTATATGGTGCATGAGCAGTATCCCTATGGGGCTGACCTGCGTGATGCCAGAACGGGCGAGTTGCTGTTCTATGAGACGGCAGGTGCGGATACTGGACGTGGACTGGCTGCTGATATTGATGACAAGCATCGTGGCTTTGAGTATTGGCAGGTGGAAAAGAAAGCCGTTCGCAATATCAAGGGGGAGGTCATCTCTGAACAGAATCCGTCTATCAATTTCCGCATTTATTGGGATGGTGACTTACAGGATGAGCTGCTGGCCAATCGCCGAATGCGTCCTCACTTCCCGTCGTTCATCGAGAAGTGGGATGGGGAAAAGGCTGTCCCCCTGCTTCTCAGCAATGGCAAGCAACTGTATGAGATGGGGCATTCTGTATCGAACAACTGGACAAAAGCCACTCCTTGCCTGCAGGCAGACCTGTTTGGGGACTGGCGTGAAGAACTGATTCTGTGGGACGAGAGCGATGCTGCCCATCTGAATATTTTTTCCACAAATATCCCTACAGAATATGCCGTTCCCACACTGATGCACGACAATGTCTATCGACTGGGTATCTGTTGGCAAAATACAGCCTACAACCAGCCACCGCATCTGGGATATTATCTGCCGGATGCGGTGAAGAAGGCTAAGGTCAAGGAATAACTTCCAGCGTGTAGATAGCATCCAACGACCAAAGGGCTGCCTCGTTTGTAGACAGCCCTTTTGCTGGTGCTGAAAGGGCTTTCCAAACCAGGTTCATGCGTTGTGGGTCGCGGTCGTTCCAGGCCGCATAGGCATCCAGACGACGAACGGGGAATTTGTTCTTGCTTATTTTGAGTGCCATTTCCCTGTATCTGCGTGCATGGTCAAGCCATGTCTTGTTGAATGCAAGGCAGTTCATTATGGGCATGAGCTCGTTCATCACCTCAAAGCCACCCATGATAGAGAGCAGGTGGTTGGTGTTGCGCAACGTTTGAGGACCATCATAGCTGATTCGACCTGTTGAGGGATTGTAACCCAAAGCCTTGTTGCCGGTAAACAGTCCGTCTTGAAGTTGGGCTATCGACTCCATGCCTGCCAGAATTTTCTGGTAATACTGCTGGTTTCCTGTGCGTTCCCACTCAGTCATCCAATTGCCTGCATATGCCATCCAGTCGGGCCCTATGCGCAGACGGGCTGGGGCAGAGCATGGAAATTTTTCGCGTGGTTCTGCCAGTCGCATGGGGTCAAGGTTCCACAGCAGGGTGTCTGCATCGGTTTGTGCATGCATCAGGTCGCCTGTACGTTCATCAGCAGTCAGATAGTAATAATAGCGTAGGAAGGCAGATTGCGAGATGCGGGCTTCCTTGGCTCCACACCCCCAGTGGCTGACATTATGGCGGCTACCCAATGGGGCGAACGGCCCCATGTGATAGGTGTCAACCTCGCTATTGTGACGAGTCATGGCCTCTGCCATGTGCCAAATGTCCTGACGGCCTGAGCGCAGGAACATGGCCCAAAGCCACATGGGTGATGCTAACTCGGTATTGTCCCAGGCATAGCCTCCTACATCGTAGCGCCACTCGTCACGCTCGGGGTCATAGGCATGCATGAAATCACCATAGTTCCAGAATCCATACCATTTATGGCGTTCTGTGGCTTGCTGGTATGTACGGATGTATTCGTCGAGCCGGTTTTCTATGGCTTGGTGCTGGGTTGGCAGCGACCAAATGCCGAAAGCGCGACGGCTGTGCAAGTATTCAGCTGTGGGTAACAATCGGGCATCATCTGCCAGCATGGCTGCTTGCTCAGCAATGGCTTCTTTCCCGGGATAGCCGGCTTGAGGCCATATCCAAAGTTCGCTGGTGCGTGCGATGCCGTATGGAGTACTCATGCCAGGTTGGACGTCTTCATAGCTTTCAAGCAGTCCATGAGGTATGGTGTCGTAGTGGCAGAGGTTCATAGGCTCAGCCTCTGGGCTCCATAGGTACATGGTGAGATGTGCCTCCGGACTGCGTGCATCGGCTACTTCAATCGTAGAGGGGTATGATTGCCAGAAGTCCTTTAGTCCTATTCCTAAACCTCTTTCGACATCACCGACAAATGCATAGCCAGGACTGCGTTCACCTGTCAGGGTGCCTAGCCAGGGCGAATGGCTGGTGGCCCGTTTGCGGATGGAGAAGGCATTGTCTGTCAATTGTGACATCCGATAGCCATCCCATTGTGCCCAGTTGTCTATAAGTGATTGTCCCAGTTTGTCGAAAGTGTCGCGAGGAGGAATGCGCTGTCCTCGCATCTGGTCCAGCTGTATATTTTGCTTTTGGGGAATGCCTCGTCCCTCTTCTGGGGGTGACATCTGCAGACGCAGTTCCCGACGTCCGTCAAGTGGTTGTACTGGTTCTGTCCATACCCGGTCTTGGGACATGGCGAATGCAATGTGTCGGTTATAGGGCTCTGTATGCATGGGAATGCCAAAGCGTATGCCCAGCGATGTGATGAAGTCCTGGGTCTGATCACCGTCAAAGATGAAGGTGTGTATCATCTTGACCTGTTCGCAGTCTTTCCATAAATACAGTCGTACACAGAAGGGTAGCCAGTGCCGCTTTCCGTCACTGTGGGTGCCTTCTATTTTCACTACGGCATCAACTTTGCTCTGTCGTTCTACCTGTACTTGTTTTATGGAAGAGGTGAATTTCCCTTGTGCCGTTGTTGCTATCAGATTGACTGCACATCCTGTCCGCTGCCCGTCCAGCACCATACTGTCAACCAATTGCTGTCCGCTCTTGGGAACGAAAACTGTCAGCCGGCCGGTGTTGATGACCAGTTGCTGCGGATTGTCGTTGATGGAAATTCTTTGTGAAGCAGTTCCTTTCTGATTTTTCTTTTGTATGACCTGAAGGTTTTTGCTGTTTGTAACTGCAGACATGCCAGCCCACTTGATGGAACCATCTGGCCAGTAGGCTGTTGCCCATGCAGCGGCAGGTGCACCATCCGAAAGGGCCAGCGTCGAGGCATCTTTCAGTTCTCCTTGTGAGAAGGGAATGCCGAAGGTGACCGGTTGTTTGCCGTGTATTTGGCCAATCCATCGCAAAGGAATACCAGTAGTCAGGGCATATCCACTGGCTGTCTGGCTGCGGAAGTTAGTGATACGCGTGCGTGAAAGGGTCGTGCGAAATCCGAACCACCCTTTCTGCAGGGGTTGTGGGTCGAGGTAGTCCACAATGAGTTCGTTGTCCACGAAAAAGCGTGTACGCCCATTGTTGCTCTCTATCTTGATGTGATACCAATGGTTGGGGTGAAGCAAGTGGGCTGCGTCAGTGTATTCTTTCAAGATGGCCGGCCGTTGAGTGGTATCGTCTATACCCCTTTCGTCACCTGTATATCTACGGAAACGGGTGGTCGTGTTGTGGTTGCCGCCATAGCCTAGGTAATACATCTGCAGTGAGTAGCATCGCACGAAGATGCCACTACGCCAGTCGGCTCTTGCCCAGATGTCTTTCTGTTTCGGATCACTGGCCAGCCAGAAGCAATTTAAGTCGCTCAGCCGGTCGTCCATTACCATGGCATCGTATTCTACAATGGTGTTGGCAGTGAAGGGCTGCTTGCGCCACAGCGTCAGCCCTTTGGGAGCTGTCACTTCACAGGTGTCTCCTGAGAAGCTGACCTGATAATCGGGGGCTTCAGATTCTATACGCCAGTATTTGTTGAACTCCTTCTTGTTAAGACCAGACTGTGCGATGGCTGGTAATGCCAGCATCAGAAGTAGTAGCTTAGTAGCGAATCTTGCCGTCATAGTTGAAGATGGGTTGGTTGGTGGGGATTTCTTCTGGATAGAATTGAACGGCAGAGTCGTTCATCTTGGGATGTTGCTTCTTCAGCAGACGAATCATTTCAGCTCCAGCCCAAAGAGCAGGACCATAGCCGTGTGCAGCCATAACGTGTACAGGCCGGTAGGCATAGAATGCTGGGTCGAACCCCATTCCTGTTCCTACACAGACATTTTCTACTTGCCCCTTTTCGTTGATGGAGCGTTCTACGGCATGCCATCCCAGTTGGGCAACAGGCCCGTATGCCAAGGCATCAATCCAGCCTTGGTTGATGGCATGGGCAATACAATAGGTAAAGATGGCTGTGCAGGAGGCTTCCAGGTAAGTGTCGTTGCGGTCGAGCAACTGGTGCCAATAGCCGTCCTTTTGTTGCAGACGGGCTAATCCGGCAATATGGGCACGAAGCAGTTCCAGTATTTCTGCTCGACCGGCATGGTCTTTTGGCAAGGCGTCCAGCACTTCGCACATGGTCAAGACAGCCCAGCCATTGGCCCTTCCCCAATGGAAGGCAGTATGAGGCTGCATGGCTTCCACCCAGCCGTGACGAAACAGTCCTTTTTCTTCTACAAACATACGTTTGCGAAATTGTTTTATCTGTCGTACGGCCTCGTCAAAGTATCGCTGTTCACCAGTCAGCCGTCCCATTTGTACAAGGGTGGGAATGCCCATGAACATGTCGTCAAGCCATACAGTGTTCTTATGAGGGCGAAGACGGGCAAAAGTGCCATCTGCCAATCGGTATTCCTTATTTATAATATAGTCAGCATAACGGTCAATGCAGGGACGATAGGGCAGGTTTTGATTGGCCATAAGCGCCTTGATCATAGCAGAACAGATAGCACCAGCGTCATCCAGGGCATGTGGGTCTACCACTTTGCGCATGAGTGGATCTATTTCGATGCCTTTCTGATGCATATTAGCGTAGGCGGGTGCACTGCTTGCCAACAGAGTCATGCGTTGCAGGGCGTACTCTCTGTATGCTTCGTCACCAGTAGCTTCAGTAGCTGCCAGCATAGCCGAGTAGGTAACACCCCATTCGTAGCTGGTCAGTCGGAAGTCACCTCTACGTAACTGCGTATTAGGACCGATGTCTTTAGGACTTACTTCCTTGCCGCTCTCCTTGTCCTCGAGTATACAGGGTGTCGATTGTTCCAGATAGTGTAACACCAGTTCCATCTTCTGTTTGATGGCTTGCTGTGTCGATACGCCATATGGCGACAAATATTGAGGTTGCATCAAGTGCAGGGGTGTATTGGAGTCGTTGATTTGTTGTGCAAAAGTTGGCACGGAAGACGAAAGAATGATGGAAATAATCCATGCGGTTACTTGAAGTATTTTCATATTTGTTAAAGTAGATAAATGTAGTTCACGATGGGTGCAAATTTAAGAAAAAAGGGAGAACTTTCCAAAAATATATTAACTTTATTACGATTTTGCACAAATTTGAACAAAATTTCGATGGTTTGTCGGATGTTTTTTGTAACTTTGTCACCAGTTAGCTAATAACGAAACAAACTATTTAATAATGAAAGACAATAAGAAATACTTCTTTGCCGTCGACCTGGGGGCTACGAGTGGACGTACCATCTTGGGAACGCTGGTTGACGGACGACTGGAGCAGGAGGAGTTGACACGCTTTCCGAACAACCTGATTGAGACGGGCGGACACTTCTATTGGGACATCTATGCCCTGTACTTCGAGATGATCAAGGGTCTGCAGATAGTGGGCAAACGAGGTGTCGACATTACTAGTATCGGTATTGATACATGGGGTGTCGACTTTGTGTTTGTAGGCGAGGATGGTGCATTATTGCGCAATCCGATGGCCTACCGCGATCCGCATACCTTCGAACGGATGGAGGAGTATCTGAACCATGTGGCAGACCGCAAGACTGTGTACGACATCACGGGCATCCAGTTCATGAACTTCAACTCGTTGTTCCAGTTGTATGCCATGCAGCAGGCTGGCAACTCGGCCCTGAAGCACTGCCAGAAAATTCTCTTCATACCAGATGCTCTCAGCTGGATGCTGACGGGCGAGGCTGTGTGTGAATATACCATCGCATCTACGTCGCAGATGCTGGATCCTCGCACCGGTGACTTGTCGGAGCGGTTGCTGAAAAGCGTGGGGCTGACCCGTGAGCATTTCGGTCGCATGGTACTGCCGGGCACACAGATTGGTGTGCTGACGGAGGAGGTGCAGAAGATGACCGGTCTGGGTGCCGTGCCGGTGATTGCCGTAGCAGGACACGATACGGCATCTGCTGTAGCTGCCGTACCAGCCAAGAACGAGCAGTTTGCCTACCTGTCAAGTGGTACGTGGAGCCTGATGGGTATTGAAACCAAGGAGGCGGTCATTAATGAACGTTCGTATGAGTTGAACTTTACCAACGAGGGGGGAGTAGAGGGTACGACACGTTTTTTGAAGAACATCTGTGGCATGTGGCTCTATGAGCGTTGCCGCAAGGAGTGGATTTCAAGAGGTGAGAGGTTAGAGGTGAAAGGTGAAAGTGTACCATTGAGCGAGGTGTCACACCCCGAGTTGCAGGGTTCCGCCATGCAAGTGGAGCCTTTCCGCTCGATCATCAATCCTGACGACAAGGCCTTTGCCAATCCGCCAAGTATGATAGAGGCCATCCAGCAGTATTGCCGCGAGACGGGTCAGCAGGTGCCAGAGACCCCCGCAGAATTGTGCCGCTGTATCTTTGACTCACTGGCCCTGCGTTACCGACAGGTGTTCCAGTGGCTGAAAGAGTTCTCGAATTTTGATCTTCAAATACTGCACATCATCGGTGGTGGTTCGTTGAACAAATATCTGAACCAGTTTACGGCTGACGCTTGTGGCGTAGAAGTGTTGGCAGGTCCGCAGGAGTGTACTGCCATTGGCAATATCATGTTACAGGCAAAGGCTGCCGGGGTGGTCGGTGACATCTGGCAGATGCGTCGCATCATTGCAGATAGCGTGGAGATGGTTCCCTATCATCCTGCTGGTGACAAGGCTGCATGGGACCAGGCGTACAAGCGCTACTTAGAAATCGCAAAATAACGGAAAACGTTATAACGATATGACAGAAAAACGAAAATAACAAAAATAACGAAACAAATCAAAAATAAAAGTATTATGGCAAAACCATTAGTAGAAACCAAAGCAAGGGTGGGTGTCTTCAGCATTGCGCTACAGGCATACCTGCCACAGTTCCCTCAACTTGTACCAGAGTTTGAAGCTCAGTATGCAGCCTTCAAGAAGACGCTGCCCGACACCATTGAAATTGTTGACGGAGGTATGGTAACCACCAAGGAACAGTCTATGGCAGCTGGTGACAAGTTCCGTGCTGCTGATGTGGATCTCGTCATCCTGCAGATGCTGACCTATTGTACCTCTTATAATATGCTGCCTGCCGTTCGCGACTTGGATGTGCCCGTTGTCATTGTCAACGTGCAGAAGAAGTTGGCACCCGACTATGCCAAGACCGACATCCCCACCTGGCTGGGAGAGCTCTACGCCTGTGGTGCCATTGGCGAGATGGTAGCCGACCTGAATCGTGCCGGCAAGCGCTCTGCTGTCATTACCGGTGTTGTCGAGGGTGGCGACCCAGAGGTGCAGGCTGAAATAGAGGACTGGTGTCGTGCCGCTCAGGTGCGTCGCCGTTTCCGCGATACGAATATTGCCCAGATAGGCCGTCCCTATCCTGGGATGATGGACCTCTATATTGACGAAACCAACCTCTACCACCGTATGTTCGTCTATACCAAGCAGTTCGACTGGGAACAGATGTGGGCTATTGCCGACAACATCACCGATGAGGCAGCTATTCGTGCCAAGGCAGAGGATATTCTGGCAACCTTTGATATTGAGGGCGGCGGTACCATTGAGAAGGTTTGGGACATGGCTAAATATGTCGTAGCCTTCGAACAGTGGGTAAAGGACGAGAAGCTGGGCATGATTGCCTCTCACTATGCAGGCTTTGCCCAGGGTGTGGCAGGCAAGCTCGACTCCATGCTCATTCCTGCCTTCTCCATGCTGATTAAGCAGCACACAGCTTGTGCTGTGGAAGGGGATATGAAGGTGGCTATGGCCATGTCTATTCTGAAGACCATCTCAGGTACAGGCACGCTGGCAGAGATGTACAGCATTGACTTCCAGAAAGATATCTGTATCATCGGTCACTCGGGTTCCGGCGATTTCGACATCTCGCAGGCCAAGAAGCCGACGATGAAGATAGTTCCCGTATTCCACGGAAAGACTGGTGGTGGCTATCTGACACAGTTCTATCCCCCGACGGGTCCTGTTACCTATCTGGCTATTACGCAGGACAAGAATGGTGTGTTCAAGTTCGTGGCTGCTGAGGGAAACAATGAGGAGGGTGAAATCTTCACCTTTGGTGATACCAACATGCGCACCAAGTTCTCGCTGCCCTGTCGTGAGTTTGTCAACAAATGGAGCGAGGCTGGTCCTACCCACCACATGGCAGCTGCCGTCGGACATCACATTGACACCATCTTGAAGGTCGCCAAGATTTTCAATATCGAATGTGACGTAGTTTGTAGGTAATTGACTATTGATAATTGACAATTATGGCAAATAGTGGAAGTTTGAAGAGCACGATTGCTGTGTCTCTGACGAATTATCTGGATGCCGGTGCTATTGTGGCTGGTGCTTCCGGCTTGACGCTGTGGCAGAACTATCTCGGACTGTCTGAGGTACACCTGGGCTGGCTGAACTTCATCTCTGCCAATTGCCTTGGTGCTGCCATCGGTGCCATTATTGGCGGCTTCCTGGCAGACAAGTACGGGCGTAAGTTTATCTTCACCTATAACTTGTTGGTCTATATGACCGGTGTGCTGCTGGTGATGTTCAGTATGAATTTCCCCATGCTGCTGGCGGGATTCCTGGTGACGGGTATCTCCGTAGGTGTTGGTGTACCTGCTTCGTGGACGTACATCTCTGAGTCGTCTGAAGTCAACAATCGCGGTCGTAACATCTGTATTTCTCAGATGTCATGGGGCTTCGGACCCATGTGCATCCTCTTGTTTGGCATGCTCTTTGCCCCTGGCGGCTACCTCTTTGGCTGGGTTGAGTCCATAGCGCATTTCTTTGGGAGTGCTGACATGTCGCAAGAGGCTGTCAATGTCTTCTCGTCGCGAATCGTATTCCTCACTTTGTTCATCGTGGCTTTCGTAGCCTGGAATCTGCAGCGTCAGTTACAAGAGAGTGCTGAGTTTACGAAGTCTGAGGGCAAGAAGGCAGGACTGACCGACAATATCAGAGTGTTGTTCTCCAACAAGATTGCCGTTCGTACGGTCATATTCCTGGCTACCATCTATCTGACATGGAATCTGGTGGCTTCGGTCATGGGATTCTTCCAGCCTCACATCTACGAGACGGCTGGCGGTGTGAGCAACGAACAGGCTAATTGGATGAACTGCATTCAGTGGGCTATCATTGTGGGGGTGACATTCATCGTGTCAAAGATGATTGACAAGACGTCGCACAAGCTGATTTACACCTTCGGGCTTCTTGTGGCTATTGCTGCCTGGTTAGTCATTGTTACCATTGGTGTCAATGGTATGGTCGGACTTTGGTTGTTTGCCATCCTGTGGGGTGTGCAGGGCGGTTCGTCGCCTCAGATATTCTATGCTTTGTGGGGTTCAGAACTGTTCCCTGCCAAGTTCCGTGCTGGTGCCCAGGGTCTGATGTTCTTCATCGTGCGTGGTTTGTCTGCTGTTTGGGGTCTTATCTTTACCTTTATTTATGGCGACAATGGCGAGGGCTTTACTATTGCAGCTTTCTGTATGATTGTTCTGCTCAGCATTTCACTCATTGTGGGTGTCATTGGTGCCCCCAATACCCGAGGACGTGCCCTTGATGACATTACTAAGGAACGCTATGGCGAGAGCTATTGAGAGAGGTGAGAAGTAAGAGGTCTGAAGGCTGATGTAAGTATTAAGCTTTAAACATTAAGTAATAGAATTAAGATAAATATGAAAAGTATTTTGGAAGGCCGCGAAGGATTGAAAGCGGTAGTTTATCAGATTGCCGAGGTCACTGGCTACCTTTGGCAGAAAGGATGGGCAGAGCGTAACGGTGGTAACATCACCGTCAACGTCACCGAGTTTATGGACGATGAGTGCAAGGCTATGAAGGCCATCTCCGACGTCAAGCAGATTGGTATGACACTGCCCCAGTTGAAAGGAAAGTATTTCTATTGTAAAGGAACTGGCAAGCGCATGCGCGACTTGGCAAAGGAACCCATGCAGAATGGTAGCATCATCCGCATCCTGGACGACTGCGCTTCTTACGAGGTGATTGCCGACGAGCCTGTAGTACCCACCAGCGAGTTGCCCACCCATCTGAACCTGCAGAACTACCTGCTGGAGACGGGCTCATGCTACAAGGCAACACTCCATACTCACCCCATCGAACTGGTGGCCATGAGTCATATCCAGCGTTTCCTGAAAGGTGACGAGATGACGCGTGTGTTGTGGTCGATGATTCCTGAGACGCTTGCTTTTGCACCGCTGGGCATCGGCATAGTTCCCTACGCCCTGCCGTCGTCAGTCGATTTGGCTGAGGCTACCTTGGAGCAGATCAAGACCCACGACGTGGTGATGTGGGAGAAGCACGGTACCGTAGCCGTAGGTCAGGACATCATGGAAGCCTTCGACCAGACTGATGTGCTCTGTAAGGCCGCCAACATCTACATGTGTGCCCGTGCCATGGGTTCTGAGCCCGATGGTATGACCGAGGCCCAGATGAAGGAAGTGCAGGACGTGTTCAAGCTTCCCAAGAAGCGTCCCTGCTAAGAATTAGGGGAAAGTCTTAAAGGTATAGCCCTGTCCACGAAGCCATTCAATGGCTTGTGGCAGGGCTGTTTTTAGTTTATCAATGCTTTTTAAAGAGTCGTGAAAAGTAATGATAGATCCGTTGCGGGCATAGCGCTTGACGTTGTCAAGCACGTCTTCTGCCGTCATCCACTTAGAGTAGTCACGCGTGACGAGATCCCACATGACCACCTTGAACTTGCGTGAGAGCCATGCATACTGGCTCAGACGCATCCATCCGTGAGGCGGTCGCACCAAATTGGTGTGCAGATAGGCATTGGCCTTCTCTATGTTGTAGCTGTATTCGCGGATGGTATGGCTGAAGCCTCCAATATGGTTGTGTGTGTGGTTGCCGATGCGGTGCCCCTCGCTGACTACCCTTTGGTATAGCTCAGGATATTTGCGTGCATTGTCACCTACCATAAAGAAGGTAGCCTTGATGTCATAGTGTTTCAGGACATCAAGTATGAAGGGTGTAGCTTCTGGTATAGGACCGTCGTCGAACGTCAGGTAGACAGAACGTTCGTGACGGTCCATACGCCATAATGCCTTAGGATAAAGCCAGCGTAGCCATTTAGCCGGTTGCTCTATAAACATATCAATATCCTAGATTACCACCTTTTGACTCAAAGAATCCTGCCAGCTTATGAAGTTCTTCCACTCGTTTGTCCGTCCACTTCTTGTCGATGGTGTCGCCCAGACCTATCAGTTGCTGCATGATGTAAAGCTGTACGGCACAGTCATTCTGGGCAGCCTCGAAACGGAATCCGTCGAGGTTACAATACCAGCGCATATACTGTGAGGCAGACTTCCATAGGTCATCCATGATGGCGAGTGCTTCCTTCTTGTTACCCAGTGAAGCCCAGCTGCGAGCCATGTCCATGGAGCCTGAAGTGTAGTTGTGTGCTACGTTGTACGAAGGAATCTGCTCGGCAGTGTATCTCAGCACCTTCTCAGCCTTCTCGTTCTGTCCCTCTATGATGAGCTCATAGGCCAGCTTAGCCATGATACGTCTGTGCGTATAGCACATGCGCATGACGGTTTCGTCCAGATAGATGCCCTTTTTGTCGATGCCACCGAACTTGAATCGGTTCATGACATTGTCGTAAGTACGCTTTGTGTCGAAGTTCCTCACTCCGTCAATGGGCTTTCCGCCATCGCTTGTGGTAAACGGCGTGATGCGGTAGACAAGTCCTTCGGTAACGGTATTGTCGCCCAGGTTGATGTAGTTGTCGTCACCTACGGAGACTGCCACATATATAGGACGTGTCCAGTTACACTCCGCCAGCATTTCCAGAATCATCAGGTCACCCTTGTAGAGAGCGTGTTTGCCTTTCAGCGAGATGACCATGCGGTCGGGAATAGAGTCGGCAGCCATCATCATGCCGCTCTTGCGTACGGCATCCTTGTCAATAGTCATGTAGAGCGTGTCGGTAGGAATCATGTGCAGGTCCTGGTTCTTGGAGCGAACCCAGTATTTCAGCACATTCTTCAACTCGAAGGGATCGTCGCCAAACTGTTCGCGTGCCTCCTCGGGATTCTCGCGGTAATGTTCCAGGACAGCCTCCTTCATATCCGGTTCTACCGTGACATACTCATTGGTGCCGGCACAATATTCGATACGCTCCCAGGAGATAGGTACTGACGGCGAGTCGTAGGCAGGACGGCGCATCTGGTCTATGTACCAGTCTGTCTGCAGATAGGAGAGGTTACAGACGCGTGCATCCGTGCGCACACCCTCGACATCCTGGTTGTACCACAGCGGGAAGGTGTCGTTGTCGCCGTTGGTGTAGATGATAGGGTTGCTGTTGTCCTGTAGCGACATGAGGTAGTTCTGTCCAAAATCACGGCATGTATAGCGTCCTGAACGGTCGTGATCGTCCCAGGTCTGAGAAGCCATCTGGACAGGAACGCATAAGCATAGCAGGCTGACCACCGCAGCCAGTACGAGCGGATTGACCTTTTTCAGAGCCTCCTTCAGCATTTCGATGATGGCAGCCACACCGATGCCGCACCAGATGGCAAAGGCATAGAACGAACCAGCGTAGGCATAGTCTCGTTCACGGGGCTGCATGGGTGTCTGGTTCAGATAGATGACGATAGCCAGACCCGTCATGAAGAACAGGAAGAATACAACCCAGAACTGGCGGATACCCGTCTGGTCTGTCTTTGAGCCGTGATGCTTGGCCAGCGACTGCCAGAAGAGTCCTATCAGTCCCAACAGCAGGGGCAGGCAGTAGAACACGTTGTGTCCCTTGTTCTCCTTTAGGTCGTCGGGCAGCAGGTCCTGGTCGCCCAGTCGCCAGTTGTCAAACCACTCGAATCCCGAGAGCCAGTTGCCATGTTCCAGTTCGCCGTTGCCTTGCAGGTCGTTCTGACGGCCGGCAAAGTTCCACATGAAGTAGCGCCAGTACATGAAGTTGCACTGATAGCTGATGAAGAAGCGTAGGTTCTCGAATTGTGAGGGAACCTTGACGTTGACCATTTCACCACAGCGGTCGTACTGTACCTCGCTGCCACTGACACCGCCCATCCACGACTCGTAGGCATCACGGTGGGCAGAGCTGTACATGCGTGGGAACAGCATGTTCTGTGCATATTTGTATTCGTCCTTGGTGCGGACTACGAAATACTGGTCTTTCTCATCGGCCGATGCCTTCTCCTTGCGCTGCCATACGGGGTCGCCCTTCTGCATGACGGGACGACAGTATTCTCCGTCTTTCTCCAATGCCACCTGTGAAGTATAGGCCTGTCCGTAGAATAGCGGACGCTGACCGTACTGTTCACGTCCCAGGTACTCGCCCAGTGTGAAGATGTCCTCAGGTGAGTTCTGGTCCATCGGTGGGTTGGCAGCCGAGCGGATGACGATGAGCGCATAGCTGGAGTAGCCAATCATCAGCATCAGCATGCAGAGCAGCGAGGTGTTCTTGATGCGGGCAGAGACCAGAGGCTTCTTGTCTTTCTTGTAGCCCAGCACAAACCACATGACGGCCAGCACTACAAGTCCAATGATGAATGCAGACCATCCGTGTCCGTAGAACGGGATACCCAGCATGGCCACCGCCAGCAGGAAGGCGATGTTCTGCCGCTTCTCGTTCAGGTTGTTGTAGGTCTCGTAGATGGCCCAGATGATGATGCCGATGAGCAGGAAGATGTAAACTATCTCACCAGTGTTGAATGGCATGCCCAGGGTGTTGACGAACAACAGTTCAAACCATCCTCCAACCTGTACGATGCCGGGGACGACACCATAGAGTACAGCGGCGAGGATGACCACCGATATGCCTAGGGCAATCAGCGACCCCTTCAGGTCGCGCTTGGGGTCGTCTGTGGGGAACTTGCGGTAGTAGTACACCAGTACGATGGCAGGCAGGCACAACAAATTCAGCAGGTGCACGCCGATGGACAGTCCCGTCATGTACATGATGAGTACCAGCCAGCGGTCGGCATGAGGCTGGTCAGCCTGGTCCTCCCATTTCAGAATCAGCCAGAACACCACGGCGGTGAAGGCCGAGGAGTAGGCATACACCTCACCCTCGACAGCTGAGAACCAGAAGGTGTCGCTGAAGGTGTAGATGAGTGCTCCCACCATAGCTGAAGCCTCAATGGCTATCAGTTTGGCAGCGGTCAGCTGGCTCCAGTCCTTGACGAGCAGCCGGCGCACCAGATGGGAGATGGTCCAGAACAGGAACAGGATGGTGGCTGCCGACAGCAGTGCACTCATCATGTTCACCATATATGCCACATGGCTGGGGTCGCTGGCAAACTGTGAGAACAGGTTGGCTGTCAGCATGAAGAACGGTGCACCGGGCGGGTGTCCGATTTCCAGTTTGTAACCTGTTGAGATAAACTCAGGACAGTCCCAGAACGAGGCTGTCGGCTCGATGGTGGAGCAATAGACCACGGCAGCGATGGCAAACGCCAACCAGCCCATGATATTGTCCACAAGTCTGAATTGTTTCATCTTTTATTATGTGATTGTTTCTATTCTAACCTGCAAAGGTAATACAAATCGGTCTAAGCGCGGCAAGTTTCAGCATTTTTAACGCTATATCAGCAGGCTTGCACCGTAAATGAGGGCAACATACCGCAGGAATTTGCCTATTGCCATGCTCGTCAGCGATATGGGTATGTTGGCGCGCATCAGACCCAGTGCGACGGTGATGGCAGAGCCCAGAATGGGCACGAAGGCGAAAAATCCCATCCATGCTCCCCGTCCTGCCATGAACTTCGTGGCACGGTCCAGGTCTTTCTGCTTCACGTGCAGGTATTTCTCTATCCACTCCAGCCTGCCCATCCGTCCGATGCAGTAGTTGAACATGCCACCAGCCACATTGCCTATGGTGCCGTAGACGATGAGCAGCCAGGGGTCGAGACCCGCCGCCAGCAGTCCCGTCATGACGGCCTCGCTGCTGAACGGGAAGAACGAGCCTGCCACAAAGGCGGTGACCAGCATGCCCCAATAGCCGTAACTGATGAGCAGTGAAATCAGATAGTCCATAGATTATAAACCGTCAGCAAAAGGGTTGCTGCGAGCAGCATCCCGCAGTAGATGTTGGTATAGCGTGTGGAAGAGAGTGAGATGAAGTGACCCATCAGCGGTGCTGTGTTGATGATGGCAAGTCCTGTCAGCATGTCGGAAAGCTGAGGCTGGAGCATCAGGAACAGCACGGTGACCAGGTCCATCCAGATCAGGAATCCAAACAGCAGTCGCGTGCGTATCCTGTCATCACGATGCTTGTGGATGTAGTGTATCGTTCCCGTTATGGCAGCGATGGCTACCAGCCCCCATGTCGCCATCTGGCTGGTACTTAGTACGGTGAAGTCCAGGATGGGGTTGAAGTCATCCCACTGGGCAACCAGGCTCGGAAGGGAACTGAGACCATTGTTCCAGACCATCCAGCACGACATGACCCAAAAGGGCATCAGTATTCCCAGTATGGAGGCCGACAGTGTCCGTCCCGACAGCGATTGCAGCTGTGTGGCAGTCAGCAGCCACATGACAGGCACGAAGTATAATATGCGGATGTCTGCTATGGCTGCCATTCCCAGCAGCGTGTATGCGTAAAACGTCAGACCGCTGCTTTGCTTGTCCTGATAGGTCATGAACAGCAATGTGATGGTTCCCGCATAGCATAGCTGTATAAAACCACCCCGTAAGGACGGAAACAGGAAGCAGGCCGCACAGCTCATGGCAATGAACGAACAACTCACCATGCGCGAGTAAATGCGTATCAGGGCGTTCATGTTGTTCATCTGTGCCATGACATAGATCGCCAGCACGAACAGCCCGAACTGGACCCACAGGTTTTCCTGGATGAGCCCGCCCAGCAGCCAGACAACCATCGCATAGACAGATGCCACCGGCAGCGCCAGCCTGCTTTCTGCTATTCTGTTCTGTAACCGTTTCTTCACCATTCTTAACTATTTAGAGTTCAAGGTTCAAGGTCAGAGAACTTTGAACTGGACGTAAGTCCGTTGAACTTTTAACTCTCTCACAAGTCTGCTCCGATGTCACGACGGAAATACTTGTCCGTAAACTGTATCTTCTGCGCCTCCTCGAACGACTTCTGCAGTGCCTCGGCCTTGTCCTTTCCGTACGACGAGACGGCAATGACGCGACCGCCGTTAGTAACCACCTGGCCGTCCTTCAGTGCCGTGCCGGCATGAAACACGATGCTGCCCTCCACGTTCTCGATGCCCGTGATGGGGTAGCCCTTCTGGTATGCCTGCGGATAACCGCCGCTGACCAGCATGACGCAGACTGCGGCACGCTCGTCAAACTCTATGGCGCGGGTGTCCAGGTTGCCCTCTGCCACACCCTCGAACAAGTCTACGATGTCCGACTTCAGACGCAGCATGACACTCTCCGTCTCTGGGTCGCCCATACGGCAGTTGTACTCGATGACCATCGGCTCGCCCTTTACGTTGATCAATCCGAAGAAGATGAAACCTTTGTACACGATGCCTTCAGCCTTCAGCCCCTCTACGGTAGGACGGATAATGCGCTCCTCCACCTTCTGCATCCACTCCTTCGTGGCGAAGGGTACGGGACTGACGCTGCCCATGCCGCCCGTGTTCAGGCCGGTGTCGTGCTCGCCAATGCGCTTGTAGTCCTTGGCCTCGGGCAGTATCTTGTAGTGGTCGCCATCAGTCAGTACGAAGACCGAGCACTCGATGCCGCTGAGGAACTCCTCGATGACCACACGGCTCGACGCATTGCCGAACATGCCGCCCAGCATCTCCTTCAGCTCCTTTTTAGCCTCCTCCAGGGTAGGCAGTATCAGCACACCCTTACCGGCACATAGTCCGTCTGCCTTCAGCACGTATGGGGCCTCTAGGGTTTCCAGGAATGCCAGCCCCTCCTCCAGGTGCTCGCCGTCGAAGGTCTCGTAGCGTGCCGTGGGAATCTGGTGGCGCTGCATGAACGCCTTGGCAAAGTCTTTCGAGCCCTCCAGCACGGCCCCCGCCTTCGAGGGACCTATCACGGGGATATGCTTCGTCCGTCCGTCGGCACCCAAGTCGTCGTAGATGCCTTTTACCAGCGGGTCCTCCGGACCTACCACCACCATGTCTATCTGCTTGTCGGCGCAGAACTGCTTGATGGTCTCGAAGTCATCAGCCTTCATGGCTACATTCTCTCCGCAGTTGCCCGTACCGGCATTGCCCGGGGCAATATACAGTTTCTCACACTTGCTGCTCTGAGCAATCTTCCATGCCAGTGCGTGCTCGCGCCCGCCACTGCCTAACAGTAATATCTTCATCTTAGTTTATAAATAAAGTTCAAAGTTCAACGCGGCTCCGCCGCAGTTCAAAGTTCAACGTTCGTTCCTTTGTTCAAGTGTGCAAAGGTACACAAAAAAGCCGAAAATACCAAATATTCTATCCTTTTTCTGCTTACCCCTGCCATGTACGGTGGTGTGAGAGGTCGGAAAATGAAAGTAGGAGGAAAACTACTTCATTTTCCTCCTACTCGATTCTTCTCTCCGTTAGGACCTACAGCATTGGTCCGTAGCCCATGCAACTCGTCACGCCCAGCGTGGTGCCTACTGCCGTCAGAATCGATACCAGAATCTGAATCAGCGTCTTCCATGTCTCTTTCTTCATAGTTTTTTTAGATTAGTGATTAGTTTTTAGTGATTAGTTCGGCCTTGAATCTTGTCATCGACCTTTGGTCGCTCTGCACCTTAGGTCAGAGAACCTTGAACCGCGGCGAAGCCGCATTGAACTCTCTTCAGGGTGTCGGGGCCGAAGCCCCTCAGCCCTGCAAGGCTCACTCGTCCGAGTTCGTTCCACCATCCGGGGCGTGGTCGTCGTTGCCGCCCGTGCTGCCACCACCAGTGTTGTCGCCGCCAGTGTTGTCACCACCCTGGGTGTTGCCACCCGTGTTCGAGCCAGTGTCAGAGCCAGGAGTCTGCTCGTTGTCCTCCACGGTGCCGTCGTCAGCTGAGGTCACGCGCTTCACCTCCTTGCCCGTACGGTCGTAGCAGGTAATCTGCACGGCGGTCTTGGCCAGCTCCTCCTTCAGGTCCACGTCGGGAGTGAAGACGATGCGGCGGCTCGAAATCAGGCCAGCCTTCACCTCGTCGACCTTCTCCACACTCTTGGCGCGCAGGCCGAAGCGCATGGTGCCCAGTCCAGGCAGTGCCACGCTGTGACCCTCAGTCGCCCATGCCTTAATCACTTCGCCAGCTGCATCCCAGCAAGCCTGCATCACGCCTCGGCTCACGCCACTGCGGAGAGCCGCTTCCTTAATCACCTTGTCCTGTGCCAGTGCCGTGTAGAGCTCCGGCATCATCACGTAACGATACTTACCAGCATACTTGCCGATGTTCTGATACTGTTCCTTTGCTTTTACTTTCAGTGCCATAATCTTGTGTTTTTAATGGTTTTTTACTAAAGGTTCTGGTCAGTCGTATGTAGACTGTCAAGGTTTTTCGGTTCGCTGTGGCGCCTTACATCTTACCTCTCACCTCTTACATCTTACATCTCTCGCTTCCATCTTCCTTATCAAATCCGATTGCCATCTGCACCCGTTTGTGAGTCTTTTTTTATCTCTCCCGTGGGCGAGAAAAATTTCTCTCGTGGGAGCGCAGATTTTCATCCTCATTGACAATGCAAAGGTACAAAAAATAGAGATGCAAAACAAGCCTTTTTCAAGTTCTTTTCTGATTTATTTCAAATGTTAAAATGTAAAGAAACAAGAACGCAGTGACGCGGTTACGCAGTTACGCAGTTTCATTTGCTCTCGTCGAAGTTTCCCCAATGTGTGGATTTCTATATATATTATATAATATATTATAATATATTATATAATATAAATTTAACTTGCCAAGAATCGGCAACTATGTGAAATACCTAATGCAACGGTGTAACTGCGTCACAGCGTCACAGTAAGCTGCTTTGGGCTGAAGAACAACACGTCGGCTCGCGCCCGGGTGTTCCGCCTGATGAAAGACCGCCTGGCTGAAAAGGTGGAAGAGTTCGTGGAGAACGGCACCACCAAAGCCAGGTATAAGAAGAGTGGCACTGTGATGCTCTGACGACGCTGTGACGCAGTTACGCAGTTACACAGTTGCATTAGGAAAATCAAAAAAACATGAGATTATGACAGAAGTAAGTATCAACAAACAGGCACGACTCAGCGAGCATTTGACTTCGTCGAGTGTGGCTGCGCTCGGCCATTCAAGCGAGCTTGATGGCTCTCACTTAACGCCACACTTTACGCTCGCTGAGATGTGCAAAACGAGTGCGAAGACACCTGATGGAAACATCCCTTCGCACGTACATATCGAGAATCTTCGTAGGCTTTGTAGTTGGTTGGAAATGCTGCGCGACGAGTGGAACCGTCGCTATGGCGAGGGCGATGACCCCATCATCATCAAAAGTGGCTTTTTCATTACTTTCCCACGCATGCTCTTTTCTGCCTTTTCGCTTTTACCTCAGTCTATAGTTTCCCTTGTTCGCCGAGGTGGGAGTCCTTGAAGCCGAGGAAGTAGAGCACGCCGTCCAGTCCAATGGTGTTGATGCTCTGCTCGGCATTGGCTACGACGCGGGGTTTGGCATGGAAGGCAATGCCTAGTCCGGCTTCGCTGATCATGGGCAGGTCGTTGGCACCGTCGCCGACGGCAATGGTCTGTGCCAGATTGACCTTCTCTACCTGGGCAATGAGTTTCAGCAGCTCAGCCTTGCGGTGACCGTCGACAATCTCGCCGACATAGTGGCCTGTCAGCTTTCCGTCGTTGCCGATTTCCAGTTCGTTGGCATAGACATAGTCGATGCCATAGCGGCGCTGCAGGTACTCTCCAAAGAAGGTAAAGCCTCCGGAAAGAATGGCTATCTTGTAACCGCTGGTCTTGAGCACAGACATCAGACGGTCTGCACCCTCGGTGATAGGTAGGTGTTCTGCAATATCCTGCATGACGCTGACGTCCAGTCCCTTAAGCAGAGCCACGCGGCGGGTGAAACTTTCTTTGAAGTCTATCTCGCCACGCATGGCACTCTCGGTGATGGCACGCACCTCGGCACCTACGCCGTTGCGCTCTGCCAACTCGTCGATGCACTCGGTCTGGATGAGTGTTGAGTCCATATCGAAGCAGATGAGGCGGCGCATGCGACGGAACATATCGTCACGCTGGAAGGAGAAGTCTATCTCCATGTCCTGCGACATTTTCATGAGCTTGGACTGCATCTCCTGACGGTTGACGGGTTCGCCGCGTAAGGAGAACTGAATGCAGGCACGCGTGTGCTGACTGTACTGCTTGATACTCTTACGACCGGTCAGTCGCACGATGCTGTCGATGTTAAGCCCCTGATCGGCTAGGATGCGGGTGGCTGCCTCTATTTGGCGAGCCTCCAACTGGCGCCCCAGCACCATGAGGATATAACGGTTTTTGCCTTGATGCCCCACCCAGTCTTCGTACTCGTCGTCGGAGATAGGTGCGAATCCGATGTTGACACCTAACTCGGTGGCCTTGAACAACAGTTCCTTCATAGCCAACCCTGACTTCATCTCGTCCATGCGGATAAGGATGCCTAAGGAGAGGGTATTGTGGATATCGGCCTGGCCGATATCCAGTATCTGGGCGTCATACTTGGCCAAAATACCCATGATGGAGGCCGTCAGACCGGGACGGTCTTGACCGGTAATGCGGACTAATATTTGTTCATTCTTCATAGCGGTAGAAAATATAGTTTCAGTAATTATAGTTATACTAGTAAAACTCGGTAGACTAGTTTATTTTAGATAGTCTTCAAAATATCGTGTAATGCGCTCGTGCAGATGCACGCTGGCATGTCCCCGCATGTTATGCTCCTCACCCGGATAGGCAAAGAAGTCAGGTTGGGTGCCCGCCTTGATGCAGGCATCGAGGAAAGAGAGACAATGTTGTGGCACAACGGTATTGTCGTTGTAGCCCGTAATGATTTGCAGGCGGCCTTTCAAGTTCTTCGCCTTGTCGATGAGAGACACCTTGGCATAGCCCTCGGGGTTTGTCTCCGGAGTGTCCATATAGCGCTCGCCATACATTACCTCGTACCATTTCCAATCGATAACAGGACCGCCAGCTACTCCTACCTTGAAAACTTCGGGATAGTTCAGCATGAGCGAGATGGTCATAAAGCCTCCGAACGACCAGCCGTGAACCCCCAGCCGTTGCATGTCGACATAGGGTAGGGTGCGTAGGTAGTCGACACCTTTCATTTGGTCTTGCATCTCTATTTGTCCCAATTGACGGAATGTTGCCTGTTCGAAGTCTCGACCACGATGCTCGCTGCCACGATTGTCGAGAATGAAGACGATATAGCCTTTCTGCGCCATATAGGTTTCCCAAGAGCGGCTTGACCAATGCCACGAGGCTTCCACATTGTGTGCATGAGGACCGCCGTAGACGTAAACAACTGTGGGGTATTTCTTGGCTGGGTCAAAGTCGTGAGGCTTCACCATGCGGTAGTAGAGGTCCGTAGTGCCGTCGGCAGCCTTGATGGTGCCGCACTCGAAAATGGGTTGGAAATAGTCTGTCCACGGGTCGGAAGCAGTCAGTAATCTTTGAACCTTGCGGTTGGTCTCTATGAGGTCGATAGCGCGAGGGGTTGTGGGGGAGCTCCACTTGTCTATCAGGTAACGACACGATGGTGAGGGCTGTGCACGATGCACACCATCGGTACTGACCAAAGCTTGCATCTTGCCGTTGGAAGCGCTGACACTGTAAATCCAACGATGCAACGGATGATATTTGTTGGCTTCGATGAGGATGCTCTTCTGCTTGACATTGAAGCCCAATACCTGTTGCACTACCCATGGACCGCTAGTGAGCTGACGGAGCAAACGTCCCTTCTTGTTATAGAGGTATAAGTGATTGTAGCCGTCGCGCTGGCTCTGCATGATGAATTGGTCTGCGTCCCATGGCAGAAACTGTATGGGATGCAGGGGCTCTACGTATTTGTCGCTGGTCTCTCTCAGCAACTCTGCCTCTTTAGCACCTGTCGTCGCATTATACTGGACTAGGCGACAGTCGTTCTGGTCGCGGTTCAGTTCGAACATGTAAATGTTCTTGCCGTCTGGACTCCATGCTATGTTAGTGAAATAGCGGTCTGTAGGGTCACCTGCCTGCAGGTAGATGGTCGTTTGTGTATTCAGGTCATAAACACCAACGGTCACCTTGTGTGAGGTCATGCCTGCCATCGGGTACTTATCTGGCTGGTATTCGGCAACATGAGGGAAAATATCCACCTGCGGATAGTCGCTGACCATTGACTGGTCCATGCGGTAGAATGCCAGCCGCTGACCGTCTGGACTCCAAAAAGTACCCTTCTGGATACCGAATTCGTTGCGGTGGACGCTTTGCCCATAGACGATTTCGCGACTGCCGTCAGTGGTCAGTTGGTGCTCATGATTATCAGTCGTGCGCACGAAAAGCTGGCAGTCCTTGACAAAGGCAACGGCCCGCGACAGGCTGTTCCAGTCGCTAAAAGTCTCACCTTCACAACTCTGTGACCATGCAATCTGCTTGGTCTTCCAATTGTAAAGTACGCGTTGTTTGCTGTTGGTGAGCAATACCAAGGGCTCTGTCGGGTAGGGGTATTGTGCGGAATAGGCAGAATGGAACTCACTGCCTACCTCTCCTAATTTGAAGAGGGTTTTCTGGTTTCCCTTGGCATCTACAGAACCTCCCTCTTCAGCATCCAGATACATCAACTGGTCACCCCACCATTCGTACCACTTGTTCTCTGGCAGAAGGTTCCGATAGTTCTTGCCGCCGAAGTTGAGGTCTTCCAACGTGAAGAGTTTGCGGTCCTGAGCGTTCATGACGGAATAGGGTAGGGTGAGTAGTGCAATGAGGGTCAATAGCCGCTTAGTCTTCGTCATCGTTGAATCTCCTGTTGTTCTTTTTGTTTTCAAACTGACGGTCTCCCTTGTGGAAGGGCTTCTTGCCGGAGCGATCCTTTTGACCATACCGCTCTTTCCTGCCAGAACGGTCAGATTTTTCTCTGTCGCCGCGAAAATCCTTGCGCTCACCACGGTATTCCTTGCGTTCTGCACGGAATTCTTTGCGTTCTGCACGCTCCTCACGTCTGTCGTTACGCTTCTCCAACGAGTGGAACTTGAAGTTGCGGATATCCGCCCCTTCGTTCTCTTCCTGTTCGTCCAGGCGTTTCTTGAATTCGCGCTCTTTCTTGAAGCGATGCTTCTCTGCCATCTGACGTTTCTCTTCCTCGGTCTTGACAATACCACCTTCTTCGCGATAGACACGCATCTTGCCGTCAAACATCTGGTACTTGCGGAACTCGCATTCCAACGAACCGTTGAACAGGGGAATCTTGATGGATGGCTTCAGCCCAATCTGGTCGAAGCACTCTTCCCGATAGCTTAATATCCAGGCTTCGTTGCCGGTAAACTGGTGTTTCAGTCTCTCGCCGATCATCTTATAGGTAGCCAATAGGTTGGGAGTCGAGATGCGTTCTCCGTATGGTGGGTTGGTCACCATGATGCTGGGCTCCTGAGGCTGCTGGAAATCCTTGAAGTCCTGCTCGTTGATGGTAATGTCACTCGTAAGACCTGCTGCCTTGACGTTCATGCGGGCAGTGTTGACCGCTTTGATGTCCACATCATAGCCATAGATATGATGCTTGAACTCACGTTCCTGAGAGTCGTCATTGTAAATTTCGTCAAAGAGTTCGGGGTCGAAGTCTGGCCATTTCTCGAATGCGAACTCCTTACGAAACAGACCTGGTGCCATGTTCCGTGCAATGAGCGCAGCCTCGATGAGCAAGGTTCCAGAACCGCACATAGGGTCAATGAAATCGGTCTCTCCTTGCCATCCGGTCATCAAAATCATACCTGCTGCCAGCACCTCGTTCAAAGGGGCTTCTACTGATTCCTGACGATAACCGCGACGATGAAGGCTCTCGCCACTGGAGTCCAGACAGAGCGTACACTCACTTTGTCCAGGAGCAACGTCGGCAATATGGATGTGCAGGCGTATGTCAGGATTGGTAACGCTTATATTCGGGCGCTGGCCCGTTTTCTCGCGGAATTGGTCTACGATGGCATCCTTCACTTTATAAGCCACGAACTTCGAGTGACGGAACTCATCAGAAAATACTACAGAGTCCACGGCAAATGTCTTATCCAGGTCCAAATATTCGGTCCAGTCTACGGTTTTTACTCCTTCGTAAACGTCGTCGGCAGACAATGCCTTGAAGTGCTTGATGGGTTTTAATATACGGATGGCAGTGTGCAGTTGGAAATTAGCACGATACATCATCTCTTTGTCTCCTGTGAAGGATACCATGCGGCGTCCTTGCTGTACATTGTTAGCGCCCAACTGCGTCAGTTCTTTCGCCAAAACGGGTTCAAGCCCCATAAAAGTCTTGGCGATCATTTCAAATTGTTGTGTCATGATGTAAATATATAAATATGGTGCAAAGATACAAATAATTCTTAATACATCGCCCTTTTCGAAAAAAAAAGTGCAATATAGCAATCATAATTCATATTTTTTATGTAATTTTGCCCATGATAAATACAACATGACTATGGCCGTAACCTGTATGATTGTGCTTTTCTCGCTCCATTCACTGATGCGCATGGATATTCTTGTGTGGATAGTAGGACTTCCCGTATTGTTGGCAGCTATAATCCTGCTGTATTATCAGTATCGTCAATCTCGTATTCTGAAATCTGAAATGGGGTTGTTTTCTAAAATGAAGATTCATTCGGTGGAGTACGATTTAGTGTTGAAAGCCATGAAGTTGGCTATTTGGCATCTTGATATTCCGACGCGGTCCTTTACATTGGAAACAGATTATAGAGATGCCAGCGATACGAACGATTTCCCTCCAGGAATTTCGATAGATGATGTTTATCAGCGTATTTTACCCGAGGACGCAGATAAGATCAAGAAAGGCATTGCAGAGTTGGCTTCAGGACGCGCAGATGTTTATCATGAGCAATTCCAGATGCAAGTGCCACACAGTAATCGCCGCTATTGGTTGGAAGGTTTTGCTACCGTTGATAAGCGCGATATGCAGGGAAAGCCGTTGAGTATTGTTGGAACCTTGATGCGTATAGACCAGCAGAAAAGTATTGAGAATGCTCTGATGGAAGCTGTTTACCATGCGGAGGAGAGCGACCGACTGAAATCTGCATTCTTGGCCAATATCAGTCATGAAATCCGAACGCCACTGAATGCCATTGTCGGATTTAGTGAGGTACTGACAAGTGTGGAGGATGAGTCAGAACGGATGGGACTTTTGGACCTGATTAAGAAAAACAATGCGGACTTGTTGCGCATTTTCGACGATATCATGAGTATGTCAAAACTGGAGGCACGTGGCGGAGAGGCTCTTAAAAAATCAACCTTTAAGTTGAAAGACGTGCTTGAAGAGTTGGCTGACAAATACCAGGATATGTCAAAGCAAACTGGTGTCCCCATTGTGATAGAGAATGTTGAGCAATTACCGAAATTGAATACTGATCGTGACCGCTTGCGTGAAATCCTAAATCAGTATTTGGATAACGCGATGAAGTTTACAAAGGAAGGTCAAGTTACCATAGGCTGTATGTCGCAAGGCGATAAAGTCCGTATCTGGGTGCGTGATACAGGTATTGGCATTCCTGATTCTATGTGTAACGAACACCTCTTTGAGCGTTTTGTCAAGGTTGATGAGTTCGTGTCAGGAACAGGTTTGGGATTGAGCATCTGTCGTAGTTTGGCACTATCGATGAACGGCGAAGTTGGAGTTAAATCACAACAAGGTAAAGGTTCTACTTTTTGGATTGAATTGGAAAATAATTTAAAAGGATAGTGGAGACGTTGTAGACAAAAAATTAGGAATGTCTCACGACATTCCCAACCCTTTTCTAACTAACTTATTATCAACTATTCATTACTCATTCTGAATTTCACGATGCAAAGATACGCACTTTTTTGATTGAGTGCAATAAAAATCATCAAAAAAGTCACGTAAACGTTTGCGGGTTTGCGCAATTTTATGTACCTTTGTCCACGTATTTGAGTGATTATGGCAAACAAACGGCTACATAGAACCTCTTTGAAGGATCTGGCTCAGGAATTGGGAGTCAGTATCGCTACAGTCAGCAGGGCTCTGCGCAACTCCCCTGAGATAGGAAAGGAGATGCAGCAGAAGGTCAAAGAACTGGCCAAGCGTCTGAATTACCGTCCTAATCCCTTTGCACAAAGTTTGCGCAAGGAGGCTCCCAAGATGATTGGTGTCGTTGTGCCTAATTTGGTTACCCACTACTATGCTGCCGTGCTTGATGGTATTGAAGATGAAGCTCGCCGGGCCGGTTATAGTGTCATAAGTGCTAATAGTCATGAGAATTTTGAGGACGAAGCGTTGGCTGTAGACAATTTTATTGGCCTTCATGTGGAAGGTATTATCGCATGCCTGTCCCAGACGACAACGGACTATAAGCACTATGAAGAAATTGCGGAAATGGGCATACCACTGGTTTTTTTCGGCCGCACCTGCCTGACCGATCGCTTTTCAAGCGTGACAGCCAATGGTGACGAGGCTGCCCAAATGGCTACCCAACACTTGATAGATACAGGTAGCTGTCGTATTGCCTTTATCGGAGGTCCCAATCATTTGGATATGGTGCGTCGCCGGAAACATGGATATCTGGAAGCGCTTCGGGAGAACAACCTGGCCATAGACCGCGATTTGGTGGTTTGTGACAAGATAGATTACCAAGTGGCCTGCGACATTACAGAACGTTTGCTCGATTTGCCCAACCGCCCTGATGCCATTGTTGCCTTCAACGATATTATTACTTTTGCTGCTTTTACAGCTATTAAAGCCCATGGACTTCGTATCCCAGAAGACGTAGCTTTAATAGGTTTCACTGATGACGCACATGCGGCCTACGTGACCCCTCGGATGTCTGCCATCGAGGACCAGTCTCACTTGATGGGTGTTACGGCTTGTCAACTTTTACTCAAGAGCATCAATGGCGATTCAAAGGTGTATAGGGAGATCGTACCTCAACAATTGGTTATTCGGGAAACCTCGGCAAAATCGGCAGTTTAGCTATTTGGGAAAACAAATAGTACCCTTTTTGATAACATTTCCGCACGAAAAACACGCTAAATTTTTATTGATAAGTTAAAATATTTACTTACCTTTGCACTGTCGCATGGTGAATGCGCCAAAACTACTATATTGTAACGGAACAATTATACATTAACATATTACTAACTAAAAACGTGTATCTATGAGTAAAACTTCTCTAAAGTTTGTTGTACTCGTCATGGCTGTGCTCATGATGCAGGCAATGGGAATTGAGACTGCTCTTAGTGCCAAGACTGTGACCGGTACGGTTGTCTCGTCAGCTGACAACGAACCGCTTATCGGTGCCACCATCCAAATAGAAGGTGCACAGGCAACTGGTACTATTACCGATTTTGAAGGTAACTTCACCATCGATGCTAATGAAGGGCAGACACTACTGGTTTCTTACATCGGCTATGTCACCAAGAAGGTGAAAGTTGGGGCGGCAAGTCATTATGCCATCACCCTCGATGAAGACAAGGCTTCGCTTGACGAAGTGGTAGTTATCGGTTATGGTGTCCAGAAGAAAAAACTGGTCACAGGTGCCACCGTTCAGGTGAAAGGTGACGACATAGCCAAGTTGAATACCACCAACCCATTGCAGGCCCTGCAGGGACAGACCCCAGGTATGACCATTATTTCTGAGTCTGGTCAGCCTGGTGAGGGATTGAAGGTGAACATCCGTGGTCTGGGTACCACCGGTTCCAGTGGCCCGCTGTACATTATTGATGGTGTTCGCGGTGACATCGCTACCGTGAATCCTGCCGACATTGAGTCTATCGATGTGCTAAAGGATGCTGCATCGGCAGCTATCTATGGTTCTCAGTCAGCCAATGGTGTGGTGCTGGTGACTACTAAAAATGGTAAGGAAGGACGTTCGGTTGTTAGCTTTGATGGCTATTTTGGCTGGCAGTATGCTCCGCGTAAGATTAAGATGCTAAATGCTAAACAGTATATGTCCATTATGGACGAACAGAACATCAACTCTGGTGGTGCGGCCTATGATTGGTATGGACTGAAGGATGATGGTACTCCCAAATATGCCAGCATCTTTGACAAGAACGGTAATCTGAACGATACAGACTGGATTGACCAGATGTTCAAGGATGGTGCTACAACCTATAGTGCCAACCTTAGTATCAGCGGAGGTTCACAAAAAGGCAACTACGCTATGTCTATGGGTTATATGAACCAGGAAGGTATTGTCGGTGGTAAGGATGTATCTAGCTATTCGCGTTACAACTTCCGTGTTAATTCTGAATATCAGGTTATCGACAACTTCCTGAAGGTCGGTGAACAAGTTTCTGTCATCTATTATAAGAGAAATGGTCTGAACGTAGGTAATGCCTATAACAATTCACTCCGTGCAGCCTTTGGTACTTCTCCTTTGGCTCCAGTATACAGTGATAACGGCAAGTATGGAAGTCCTTATAATGATACTTCGGACAGTGAATGGTATAATGCCGATGGTAATCCCTATGGTGTGATGATGACTACCAATAACAATAAGACGCAGAACATGACCCTGACGGCCAATGTCTATGCTGAGATGGAGTTCATCAAGAACCTGAAGTTCCGTACCACTTTGGGTGTGAAGTACGACTCGAACAACTATCGTAGTTTCTCTCCGTTGTATCATTTCTCTATTTATAGTTATCAAGACACCCGTACAGGTGTCACTCAGAGTGCTAGTGACGGTCTGGGAATCACGTGGACTAATACACTGAGCTACAACTTCAAGGTAAAGGAGCACAGTTTCGATGCGATGATCGGCTATGAGGTCTATCGTACGGAAGGTCAGAGCATCTATGGCTCAAACGGTTCGCTGCGTGACGGATTCGATTCATGGCAGTATGCTTATCTAAGCAATGGTACTGCCACCAATCAAGAGGGTGGTCTCTCTGTGAGTGGTACTCCTTGGGACGAGGAACGCATGGTCAGCTATTTCGGTCGTGTCGGTTGGAACTGGCAGGAGAAATATATGGCTACTGCAACGTTGCGTTGTGACGGCTCAGCCCGTTTTGCTCCCGGTCATCGTTTCGGTTGGTTCCCCTCTGTTTCTGCAGGTTGGGTGGTCACCAACGAGAAATTCATGGAGCCTGTGCTCAATGTGATGGACTACTTCAAGATTCGTGCCAGCTGGGGACAGGTCGGTAACCAGAATATCGGAAACTACATGTATCTAGCTCCCATGGCATTTAACAACTACTACTATAATTTCGGAACTACGCTGGGTAGTGATGGCGACCAGCCTTACTGGGGTGCTGTTCCTACCCGCTTAGGCAACGAAGACATCACTTGGGAAACCTCAGAGCAGTTTGATGTAGGTTTTGATGCCCGTTTCTTCAATCAGCGACTGAATGTCAACTTCGACTTCTATGTGAAGACTACGAAGGACTGGCTCGTGCAGCCTCCTGTGCTGGCAACTGTAGGTACCGGTGCTCCCTATATCAACGGCGGTGATGTGAAGAATACAGGTGTTGAGCTTGGCTTGGCGTGGAATGACCGCATTGGTAAGAACTTCAACTATTTTGTGAATGTCAATGGTGCCTATAATAAGAATAAGGTAGGTAATATCCCCAACGAGGATGGTATCATCCACGGTGAGAGCGGTTCTGTGCTTTACGATAATTCAGGTGAGTTCTATCGTGCCTCTAACGGCGAACCTATTGGATATTTCTGGGGTTATAAAACTGCAGGTGTTTTCCAAAACCAGCAGGAAATCAAGGACTGGATTGCTGCCGGTAATGGTGTACTGCAGGCAGATGTTCAACCAGGTGACGTGAAATACTATGATGTCAATCATGATGGTGTTATCAATGACAGCGATAAGGTGAACCTCGGCAATGGTATGCCAAAGTTTACTTATGGTTTTACACTTGGTTTCGACTATAAAGGCTTCGATTTCTCGCTCAAGGCTAATGGTCAGGCTGGCAACAAGATTGTACAGAGCTATCGTAATGTAGGTTCTACCACTGCCAACTACACTACTGCTATTCTTGATCGTTGGACAGGTGAGGGCACCAGCAACAAACTGCCTCGTGTCACCAACACCAACATCAACTATCAGTTCTCTGATCTTTTTATACAGGATGGCGACTTCCTGCGCATTAGTGACATCACGCTGGGCTATGACTTCTCGAAACTGCTTCGTCAGAAGTGGCTCTCGCAGGCTCGTCTCTATTTCCAGATTCAGAATCTCTATACCTTTACTAAGTATGACGGCATGGATCCTGAAATCGGTTATGGTAATGCAGGTTGGGTTTCAGGTATCGACTACGGATATTATCCGCGTCCTCGTACCTTCCTGTTCGGTGTAAATCTGAAGTTCTAATATAATGATGATGAATATGAAAACAAAGATATTTTCTACTGCTCTGATGGGGCTACTTACACTGGGGATGACCTCGTGTGGAAATGATTTCCTGGAGGTTTCTTCCAAAACAGAGGGAACCACGGGCAACTTTTATAACAATGAAGCAGCCATCTCACGTGCGCTCATAGGATGCTATGATGGATGGCAGCGTACAGTTTCCAATGGTCCTACGTTTGCTTTCCATTATCTTTCTGAACTCTTGTCTGACGAGTGCTTCGGCGGTACGGGTGCCAACGATGCCCGTAACTCTGCCGTGGTAGATCGTTTCGATATGGGTGAGGATAATTCTCAGGTAGACTTGCACAACACTTTGTGGGAGAGCTATTATGCTGCGATATATCGTTGCAACGAACTTATCCAGCACGAGGATGGGATTACTTGGAGCAGTGAGGCCAATCACGGAAAGTATATTGGTGAGGCTCGTGCCATGCGTGGCATTCTCTACTTTGATCTGGTACGTATCTTCGAGAATATTCCTCTGCTTACTGTACCTTCTACAGACAATATCCCTCAGGCACCTGTTGACGATGTTTATGCCCAGATTTTTGCTGATTTGAAGTATGCAGCAGAGAATATTCCTGCTGATGCTTATCCTAAAGCATCTTCTTCAACTAATGACGGACGCATCACATGTTATGCTGCTAAGGCAATGATTGCTCGCGCGTACCTATTTTATACTGGTGTCTATGGCAAGGAACCTGAAGGCGTAACCAAGTCAGAAGTGTTGAATGGCCTGGAGGATATCATCAGCAGTGGTGAGTATTCGCTCGTACCCCTCTACAAGAACCTTTGGTATTGTGCCAGCACCAAATGGGAAGGAAGCGACCAAGCTGGCTGGACAGAGAAGAGCACTTATGCCGGTGAGGATAATGCCGAGAACATCCTGACCATGAAGTTCAACTATACATCAGACTACAACGGCAATGCAGGTGGTAACAATGCCATCCAGATGTTCTCCGTTCGTGGAGGTACGTTCAAGGCTCCTTATGGACAAGGCTGGGGCGGTGCCACTGTATCAGCTAATTTCGTGGCATCGTATCCTTCACTCGATCAGCGTCGTGAGGCTTCTGTCATCGACCTCGAGGCAGAAGGCATTGCTTCTACAGAGGCCTATCAGAAGGCTATTCTTGACCAACGCGAGTACACGGGCTATTTCAACAAGAAGTACACAGCTCGCTCTGGCTACCATCAGAACGAGGGCGGTTCTTGGTCACTGACACACTATTGGGACGGCGTCATGGCTGGTGACTTCCAGATTTCTCAGCCTATAGGATATACGCTTATACGCTATGCCGATGTGTTGCTGATGGCTGCCGAGCTGGGTTCTCCCAACGCCCAGAACTATTTGAGCATGGTTCACAGCCGTGCCTATGCTACTCAGAACGAAGACGGCACTATCAATACACCGAAGATTACCGTGGCTGTTACCAAGGATAACATCATGGAGGAGCGCCGTCTCGAGTTTGCCTTCGAGGGCATCCGCTATTGGGATTTGCTTCGTCAGGGCGTGAATGTTGCAGCTCAGGCTATTGTAGCTTCTGGTGAGAAGGTGTTAAACGGTGGGCAGGAAGGCATAGTCAGTTTCAAAGCTGAAAATATTACCTCGAAGCGTGGCTTCCAGCAGATTCCACTGACTCAGATTCAGCGTTCTAACGGTGTCCTGAAGCAGAATGCAGGATGGTAACCTTTAAAACTTAAAAGGTAAACAAGTAAAAAAGTATACGATTATGAATATCAAGAAATCATTATATTGGTCCGTTGCAGGCGCATTCTTATTGGCTGCATGTACTCCGGACGATCATAGCTTGAGCATGCCCGACCTGCAGCCGGCAGATTTGGTACAGGGTAAGGCCTATACGGTCGATGTGGACGCTCAGAATACGATTACCCTGAAGAGCCTGCTTGACAAGAGCTATAACTGCTATTGGATACACCCCAATGGTCGTGCCCAAGGTAACGTTGCCACACTGGCACTCCCCTTTGCCGGTACCTATGAGGTAACTTTTGGTGTGGACACCCGTGGTGGCGTTGTGTATGGCGCTCCCTACCAGTTCCAGATCAATACCAACAATATGTCGCTTTTGGAGGATCCTCTATACACCTATCTGACAGGTGGAGTAGGCAAGTCCAAGAAATGGGTTCCCGTTGACAAAGACTATGGTGTAGGCAGCTGCACAGGTCCGGTGATGTATTGTAATCCTGATGATGTGCTGAATGATGGTTCTGCATCTACAGATATCGGTATTAACCATATGAATCCCAACTGGGATCCAGGCTTCCAGTCTTGGCTTATCCCTCAGGATTCTCCTTACATGAAGAGTTCGATGACCTTCACGCTCGATGACAAGAATGGTTGTACCGTTTCTGTCTATCGTGCTGAGGAGGATAAAACCTACAATGGCAAGTGGAATTTGCTCGTAGAGGACAAAAATCATCCTACACTTTCATTTACTGATGCCTTTGCCCTTCACAATGTAGGCTTTGACGAAGTTTGTGCCAACTATACGACGAATATTGTCATTACCCAACTGACTCCTTACTTGCTCCAGTTGGCTACCATGCGTACCAATAGCGAGGGCCCCTGGTGGATTATCTGGAACTATATTGCTGAGGATGTTCAGAACGGCACTGTTGAAATCCCTTCTGATGAGGTTGAACTCTTGAATCCAGCAACTCCTTCTCTGCCTGAAATAGAAGGCCTTGAGAAGAAACTCTTCACAACCGATATCAATGGTGTTGAGTTCGAGGGCGCCGAGATGACCTATCAGGTCAGCACCGATGCGGCTTATGACTGGATGTGGTGGAATGGTGCTTCCTCTGCTTGGGAAAGTGTAACCAAGGGTAACTATGGTACTAACTGGGCGCCGAAGTGGGACGAGGATGCTGTTGCCGAGAACGAGTTGACCCTTACCAAGAAGGGTGCTTGGAGCTATGGCGACAAGAGTGGTTCGTACACCATTGATGGCAGCAAGATTGTTTTCGATCAGGAGGTAAGCTTCTTCACCGTAGTAGGTAACGAACGCACCATTGAGGTTAAGGGCAAAGAATGGCAGGTATTCAAGTGTGATCCAGGTTCGGAACTCGTGATGGGCGTACCTGCAGAAAAGGATGCCAATGGTGCAGTGAATACTTATCTTGTAGCCGGATTTACCTATAAGGAAGTTGGCGGTGGTCAGACAGGTCCGACGGTCGTTCCTTTCATTGCAGAGAATGTGAATAACTACTTTGAGGCAGACAAGTACTTCCGCTGCCAGCTTTACAACCCATGGGGTGGCGGCGGTGATGCTGTCGATCCAGCAAACATCAAACTGAAGAAGAATCAGAAGATTAGCGTGACAGTTCGTCTGTCGGGCTTCACCTTCTCGCAGCCTGCCAAGATGGTGCTCTGCTGTAACCGCGGTGAAGAACAGTCTTGGGAAACTGACTGCTTTAACTACTCTCGTGCTATTACGGTTAATGGCGATGGCACCTATACCGTCTCTTGGACTAACGACACGGGTTCTACCGTGAAGTGGGACGATGGTACTTCTGCCCTGACCATTACGATGCAGTATCTTGACTATGCGGCACTGGCCGATACATCCGATGAGGGTTTGAAGGCTGCTTGTGCGGTTGAAAGCATCACGATAGAGTAAAGGTTATCTAGTTAAAAAGTAAAAAGGTAAAAGTTATGAAACTAACAAAAATATATTCCGGAATCATGGCGCTCCTCTTTGGAGCTGCCATGCTGACCGCGTGCAGCGACACCGATGACTACTATGCCAATAGTGGTACGCTGCTTACCGACGGTGCTGTCGTGACGGGTTCTTCGGATGTTACAGCCACCACGGCAACCTTCCATGGTACGGTGACTGGTCTGGAGAATATGAATACAGCTTCTTACTCGACGGGCTTCAAGTACGGCTTTGCCCAGAACGCGCTGACCGAGACGGCTACGGCTGCCTCTGCCTCCGAGTTCTCGGCAACACTCTCTGGCTTGGTCAACAATACGACCATCTATTACCAAGCTTTTGTTACCTTGCAAGGCAAACTGACCTATACGGGTGAGGTGAAGTCGCTAATAACCACTGATGCAACTGCCGTGACAGGTGCTGCTACAGGAATCGATTATGCAGAGGCTACCCTTGCCGGTTCTATTAGCAAGTATCCTGCTGATGCCGTTGCTGGTATTGTTATCTCTACGTCCAATGATGAAGAGGATGTACGTGCCGGGCTTCGCCTAACCATTGACGGCTTGGCAGACAGCTACGAGTACACTCAGGAGGGCCTTTTGCCTGGTACTACCTACTATTATGCTGCATTCCTTGACTTGGGTGCAGGTGTAGTCTATGGTGATGTGAAGTCGTTCCGGACTGATGCTCATGACGTTAATGTGGACGATGAGTTTGTAGACTTGGGTTTGTCAGTCAAATGGGCTAAACACAATATAGGTGCCAAGGATGAAACCGATCTTGGCGGATACTTCGCTTTCGGTGACTTGTCGGGCACTAACCCCAGCATCGATCCTGCCGACTATGCTTCAGCGGATGTCTATAAGACAACTCAAGACTTGGCATACCAGGCTCTAGGCGGCAAGGGTACATTGCCTACTGCCGCTGAATTTGAGGAACTTTTCAGTATGTGTGATGTTGTGTATAACGAAAGAGATGGTATTCCAGGTTATCTTGTAATGGCCAAGAATGGCAATTCTATCTTCCTGCCAGCAGCAGGTAAGCGTGTGGGTCATGATATTCAGGATGCCGGCTCAATGGGTTACTACCTCACAGGTTCTGTAAACGCAACCAATCCGAAGTTTGCTGTCGATTACGAGTTCTCTGCTCAAAGCGGGGCGCGTGCTACACGTGCAACTTATGAGGCTTTGTCTGTACGTCCTGTATCTACAGCCCGCAATGTCAAGTTTGACAAGTCGCTACTCTACCAGAAATGGTATCTTGACAATGGTCAGGATGGCAAACAACATGTCTGGGAAGGTCCGTTCACTCAGTGGGGTAAGACTGATAACTGGGGAACAGTGACCAATAACGAGCCCAATCCTTACCAGTCTATTCACTGGGAGATGGGTACTGGAAACGGCTGGATTGGCTATACCTATGGTGTTGATTACGGCTACATGGAGTTCAAGGAAGACGGTACCGTATTCATTCATCGTTTGACCGATGACAATAAAGCAACGGATGAGACTGGTACCTTTACTATTAACGAGAGGGACAAGACCATTACAATTGACATCAATGTGCTCTGTGCTAATACATGGGTGGCAGTGAAGAGTGGAACGCTCAACATCCTGAGCCTTACTGAGGACGCTATGCAGATTGGTATCTTGAATAACGATGACTATCAGTACTCTTTGAACTACTATAGCCAAAAGAAAGCTGATAAAGATGCCGCTATCAAGGTGAATTTGATTTGTGTCGGCAATGACTGGGGCGGTACATGGGGCTCTGATATGGATGCCATCGCACCTGAGAAACTTGATGGCCAGCATACCTTTACCTATAATGGTGCTTGCAACGGCTTGAAAGTGAACACTATCGATTTCGTTGGTCTGAGAACTCGCTTCCCCAATGCGTTTGTTAGAATTGATGAAATCAAACTCGATGGAACTTCTATCAAGTTCAATGCCAACAACTTCTGCTATGGTGACATTGAAGACAATGGTAACTTCCGCATCGAGATTGCCAACGTCTGGGGAAAGACAGCAAAGAACGAAAAGATTATCGCATCTCCGTTCAGCAATCTGACCGACACAGACAACGATCCGGCGTTTACCTTTGCTAACTCGCTGGAGGTCACCTACACCATCTTCACTGAAGGTCCGGAGAAGACCTATAAGCCCAACCTGATAACCATCAATCCTGACTGGGGTGGTCCTTGGGACTATAATGATGGCGCTGCCTTTGATGTTACGCTCAATAAGGAAACAGCTAAGTACGAGTTGTCAAAGAACAACTTCACTATCACCTACAACAGCGACATTCATGCAGCTGGTTCTATCATGACCTTCATTGAGATTGCTGACATCTATGGCTACTTCCCCACTATGCACAGCACACTCAACTCGCTAAAATTGGATGGTAATAGTGTTAGTTTCGATGCTTCTAAGGTGGTCGACACCAGCGAGGGTGCCAAGTATCGTCTCGAACTTTGGAACTGCTATGGTGCTACGGGCTCTTCGGAATGTGCATTTGGTACAAGAGACGGCGACGTCATCCGTGAACTTGGCTTTAGCAGTTCTATGCAGCTTGACTTCACCATCAATAGTCTGTTTGCCGTACCTCAATTTTAAATGATTAAGAAGAATATGAAAGAACTTAAAAAAATACTTATGTTGATGGTGGTCTTGTTGGCCACCACAGCATTCGCCGCTTGCGGCGATGATGATAATGGTGCCGGTGGTGGTACGCCTGTTTCGAAACTGACGGTACGTCCTGTAGAACTGTCGTTTACTGCCGATGGTGGTGAGCAGACCATCAAGGCTCAGGCTCCTGTTCAGGCTACTGCAACTTGCAGTGCCGATTGGTGTCAGGTCACAGTAGGTTCTCTTGCCGGTGACTTGAAGATTTCTCCCGTGACGGTAACTGTTGTTCCCAATACGACTACTTACCAGCGTACGGCTATTATTACCATTTCTGCTGGTTCTGAATCGGCTACTGTTAAGGTGACACAGGAGGAAGGCACCGCAGTTACTCCTTCAGGCTCTATCAGCAAGGATGCTAAGGCCATAGCCAAGGAAATGTATCCAGGTTGGAACCTCGGCAATACGCTTGAGGCTTCTGGTAACGGGCTCTCTGCTGAGACTGCTTGGCAGCCTACCCAGACTACGCAAGCTGTTCTTGACGCTGTCAAGGCTGCTGGTTTCAAGTCTGTTCGTATTCCTTGCTCATGGGATATTCACTCAGTCAACGGAACCATTGATGCTGCTTGGATGGCTCGTGTCAAGCAGGTCGTTGATTATTGTGTAGCTGATGGACTCTACGTTGTGTTGAACGACCACTGGGATGGCGGTTGGATTGAGGAACTGGGCTTCAGCAAGTCAAACTCTTCCTATCAGGCTGTCAACGAAGAGCATATAGCGGCAAAGGCTGCCCGTCTGAAGGACCTGTGGACACAGATTGCCACAGCATTCAAGGACTACGACGAGCATCTGCTTTTTGCAGGACTCAACGAGCCTTTCCAGAACTACAATCTCTTCAATGGTCGTCATGAGGAACTGACTCCGATTTTGATTCGCTATAACCAGGCCTTCGTCGAGGCTGTACGTGCCACGGGTGGCAACAATTCCCAGCGTACCTTGGTCGTACAGGGCCCCAGCACCGACATCACTTCCACTTGCAACTACATGGATCTGGGTATGATGCCAGAGCCTGCAGGACGCTTGATGCTCGAGGTTCACTACTACAATCCCGGTCAGTTCTGTGGAACTTTCGACGCTTCTGGTAACAATGCATTTTACTACTGGGGAACTGGTAACCATTCTACCGATCATAACGCTACCTATGGCGAAGAGAATGACATGAATAACCTGTTTAGGATGCTGCGCGACAAGTTTACCTCGATGGGTTATCCCGTAATCATCGGTGAATATGCAGCCCTGCAGCGCACTATCTCGGGTGATCAGGACAAGCACAACGCTTCCGTCAAGGCTTACTACCAGTGTGTCAATCAGTATGCCACCAATAATGGAGTTGTAGCATTTGCCTGGGATACCAATGACGTAGCAAACTTGCTGAATGAGGGTGGCTCTTCTACCATCATCGATCGCTCTAAAGGCACTATTGTAGGTACCAACGCTATGGAAGGTGTCAAGGCTGGCATTGCTGCCGGTCAGTGGCCCAACTAATAGGAACTTACTTTTATAAAAAAGTATCTGGAACTTGTCAGGCTCTTATGCCGACAAGTTCCAGTTTTTTTGGATATGTGAGTTAACTCATCCCTCAAGAATGGCTTAGAGGAACCCTTGGTGCTTCAAGGCTTCGAGCAATCCCTTGGACATGGCTTCGTTGTCCTGGCGAGTGTAGCGAATGTCGGTAAAGATCTGGGCCAGTGTCTCCTTTTGGTTGATTTCGCAGAAGTGGCGGCTCTCCTCCAGGCTCTCCTTATAATTATAATAGGTGTCAATGTCCTGCGGGGTGTAGTCCTTGTAGGTCTCGTTGTGGACAAAACTCTGTAGGGGCAGACGGTCGGAGAGAGGAGGCTCTTCGGCAGGCCAGCCGACAGTCAGTGTGGCGACGGGCATGACGAGCTTAGGTAACCTGAGGATGTCGATGATCTGCCGGGGCATGTAGACGGTGGTGCCCAGATAACAGTATCCCAACCCTTCTTCGTCCATGAGGTTGCAGAGTGTCTGTGTATAGAGAAGGGCGTCAATGGCAGCGTTCTGGTAGCTCAGGAAGTTGTCGTAGCCAGGCTCTGCCTTGCGGTTGAGAGCCCAGACGGAAGTGCGGTTGAAGTCTGCACAGATGGTCAGCACAACGGGGGCACTGGTCACCATGGGTTGGTTGAAATGGGCAGGTGCCAATCGCTGTTTCATTTCCTGTGAACGTGTGACGACAACGCTGTAGAGTTGCAGATTGCCCATGGTTTGTGTACGTGCTGCCTCCGTCATCAGGCGGTTCAGCAGTTCTTCACTCACTTCTTGTTTGCTGTATTGGCGTATGGTTCGCCGAGTTGTTAAGTTTTTCATAAACATGATTTTAGCAGGTGCGAAGGTACGAAGAATTTTCTAAAACGGAAAACTTTTTCCTAAAATATATGAAGAAAGTTTCCCGAAATAGAAAACTTATGCGTAACTTTGCAGGCAAAAACTATATAATAACATGCGAACTTATACTTATGATGAGGCTTTTGAGGCCTCACTTGCTTATTTTGGCGGCGATGAACTGGCCGCCCGCGTATGGGTGAACAAATACGCGATGAAGGATTCGTTTGGAAAGATATATGAGAAGTCACCAGAACAGATGCATTGGCGACTGGCTAACGAGATAGCCCGCATAGAGAAGAAGTACAAAAACCCGTTGTCGGCACAGCAGATTTTTGACCTGCTGGACCATTTCCGTTATATCGTACCTGCCGGAAGTCCTATGACGGGCATTGGCAACAATCACCAGATAGCCTCGCTGTCTAACTGTTTTGTGATTGGACTTGACGGCGATGCAGACTCGTATGGTGCTGTGATGCGCATTGACGAAGAACAGGTGCAGCTGATGAAGCGTCGTGGCGGTGTGGGTCACGACTTGAGTCATATCCGTCCGAAAGGCCAGCCTGTGAACAATTCGGCATTGACATCAACGGGACTGGTGCCCTTCATGGAACGTTATAGTAATAGTACGCGTGAGGTAGCCCAGGATGGTCGCCGTGGTGCGCTGATGCTGTCGGTCAGCATCAAGCATCCTGATTCGGAGGCTTTTATTGATGCCAAGATGACGGAAGGGAAGGTGACGGGTGCTAATGTGTCTGTGAAGATAGACGACGAGTTCATGCGTTGCGCCACCGAGGACAAGCCCTATGTGCAGCAATTTCCTATTACAGGTGACAATCCTGATGTCCGAAAGGAAATTTCTGCAAAGGCTCTGTGGGAGAAGATTGTCCACAATGCCTGGAAAAGTGCAGAGCCGGGCGTGCTGTTCTGGGACACCATCCTGAGGGAGAGCATTCCTGACTGTTATGCCGATCTGGGCTTCCGCACCGTGTCGACAAATCCCTGTGGCGAGATTCCTTTGTGTCCTTACGACTCATGCCGTCTGCTGAGCATCAATTTGTATAGTTACGTGAAGAATGCCTTCACCAAGGAGGCCTATTTCGACTACGAGTTGTTCAAGAAGCATGTACGGATGGCCCAACGCCTGATGGATGACATTGTGGACCTGGAACTGGAGAAGATTGACCTTATCATGGAAAAAGTGGAGAGCGATCCCCAGTCGATGGAGGTGAAGGGTGCTGAGATGCATTTGTGGGAAAAGATTAAGGCGAAGAGTTCGAAGGGCCGCCGTACGGGTGTGGGCATTACTGCCGAAGGTGACATGATAGCAGCCATGGGACTGCGCTATGGTACTCAGGAGGCTACCGACTTCAGCGTAGAGGTTCACAAGACACTGGCGCTGAACGCTTATCGCTCGAGTGTCGAGATGGCCAGGGAACGTGGCGCCTTTGAGATTTACGACGCCCAGCGCGAGGCCCAGAATCCCTTCATTCTGCGTTTGAAGCAGGCCGACGAGCAGTTGTACAGGGATATGGTCAAGTACGGAAGACGCAATATCGCCTGTCTGACCATTGCTCCTACGGGTACGACCTCGCTGATGACACAAACTACGAGTGGTATAGAGCCTGTATTTCTGCCCGTTTATAAACGTCGCCGCAAGGTAAATCCCAACGATACCGATGTCCATGTGGACTTCGTCGACGAGGTAGGCGACTCGTTCGAGGAATATATTGTCTATCATCCCAAGTTCATGGAGTGGATGAAAGTGAATGGTCTGGATACCACCAAGCGCTATACCCAAGAGGAAATTGATGAAGTGGTGGCTAAGTCTCCATATTATAAGGCTACGGCCAACGATGTGGACTGGTTGATGAAGGTGCGTATGCAGGGGGCTATCCAGAAGTGGGTGGACCACAGCATCAGCGTAACAGTCAATCTGCCTAACGATGTGGATGAGGCTTTGGTAAATCGTCTCTATGTCGAGGCTTGGCGCTCAGGTTGCAAAGGCTGTACCATCTATCGTGATGGAAGTCGTGCAGGCGTGATGATCAGCGTGTCCAAGAAAGATAAGAAAAAAGAGGAAAATGGTGAAAAGCAAGAGGCTGACACCACTAAGGATAATAACTTGGAGCAGAAACCCGATTCCCCCTGCAAGCATCCTGAGGTGACGGAGGTCCGTCCCAAGGTGCTGGAGTGCGACGTAGTGCGTTTCCAGAACAATAAAGACAAGTGGGTGGCTTTCGTTGGACTGTTGGATGGCTATCCTTATGAGATTTTCACAGGACTGCAGGATGACGAGGAGGGTATTGTATTGCCCAAGACCGTTACCAAGGGCAAGATTATCAAGCAAGTGAACGAGGACGGCACGAAGCGCTATGACTTTCAGTTCGAGAACAAGCGTGGCTACAAGACCACCGTTGAGGGACTGTCGGAGAAGTTCAATCCTGAGTATTGGAACTATGCCAAGCTGATTTCCGGCGTGTTGCGCTATCGTATGCCTATTGATCACGTTATCAAACTGGTCAGCTCGTTGCAGTTAAAGTCTGAGAGCATCAATACCTGGAAAGTCGGTGTGGAGCGAGCATTAAAGAAGTATATTGTCGACGGTACCGAGGCCAAGGGGCAGAAGTGTCCTAACTGTGGTAGTGAAAGCCTGGTCTATCAGGAGGGTTGTCTGATTTGCAAGAATTGCGGTTCATCACGTTGTGGATAATATTAATTATTGTAGTATGAAGTTATCATCAAGTTATATTTACCTGAAGGATGCCCGTTTCCACGCCTATCATGGGGTGTTGCCCCAGGAACAGACGGTGGGACAGGACTTCCTCGTTTCAGTACGTTGTGGTTACAATATTGATGCAGCCATGCAGCATGATATGGTTGAGGTGACACTAGACTATGCAGTGCTCTATCGTCTAATTGAACGCGAGATGGCTATCCCCTCGCAGTTATTGGAGCGTGTCGCTGGACGCATAGCCGACGCAGTGCTTGAAACCTTTCCTCAAGTCACTTCGCTCGACCTGACTGTCACCAAACTCAATCCTCCTATTGGGGGTGATTGTATGGGGGCAGGTGTCGAAGTACACTTAATAAATGATAAAACTAAGTAGTAAGTACATTGTATTTGACGGAAAATCAGTACTTTTGCCCCCGAAATGAAGAATAGAATACTGATTCTGGCAGGATTGCTTATGCTGACGGCACTGACAACAGTTGCCGTTGGACATACTGCCAACTATACTGCTGCTGCAAAAGCCAAGAAGTTTACGCTGGTCATTGACGCAGGTCATGGTGGTCATGATACGGGTGCCGTGGGTTCGCTGACCAAGGAGAAAACCATCAATCTGAACGTGGCACTGGCCTTCGGAAGGCTGGTGGAACGTAACTGCCCTGATGTAAAAGTCATCTATACGCGTAAGACCGATGTGTTCATCCCTCTGCATACCCGTGCCGACATTGCCAACAGGAACAAGGCCGACCTCTTTATCTCCGTGCACACCAACGCCCTGCCCAAGGGACGTATCTCACGTGGACTGGAAACCTATACTTTGGGTATGCACCGAGCAGCTGACAACCTGGCTGTGGCAAAGCGTGAGAATGAGGTTATCCTCTATGAGAAAGACTATAAACAACGCTATCAAGGCTTCGATCCAAACTCGTCCGAGAGTTATATTATGTTCGAGTTCATGCAGGATCATAACATGGCCCAGAGTGTAGAACTGGCCAAGTTCGTACAGAAACGTACCTGTGCTCAGGCCGGTCGTCAGAACAAAGGCGTCAAGCAGGCTGGATTCCTGGTGTTGCGCGAGACATCCATGCCCAGCTGCCTGATAGAGTTAGGTTTCATCTCGACTCCTGACGAAGAGCGGTTCCTGCATTCCAGTGAGGGCGTAAACAGTCTGGGGCAGGGCATCTATCAGGCTTTCCTCGACTACAAGCGCAAGCACGATGGCGGTCAAGCCGTGGCTCAGAATGTCGGAAGGCAGGAAGAGAAGAGGGTAGACAAGAAGGATGAAAAGAAGGAAGAGGCCAAGGCTGCAGCTGAGACGCCTCAGGACGATAAGAAAGCTGAAAAGAAGAAAAAAAAGAAGAAAAGCAAGATGGCTCAAGAGTTAGAGGATGCCCGTGAAGGCAAGGCTCCCCAGCAACCAGAACAGGTCCCTGTCACTTCACAGTCGCCCAATGCTGATGCAATCTTGGCTTCTGTTTCTGCTGCTCCTGTCGCACCTTCTATGCCAGAGCCCCAAGTAGCACCTGCTACGCCAGAGCCTCAGGTTGCACCTGCTGCCACTCCTGCACCGCAAGTTCCCGCCCCGGCTCCACAAGTTGCAGCACCTGCAACAGCTCCTGTAGCTCCTGCTGCTCCTCAGCCCCAATTTGCCACCACGGCTTCTGCAACTCCTCAAGCACCAGTAGCCACCCCAGCACCAGTAGCCACCCCAGTACCAGCTGTTACAGCGTCTGCTGCTCCGGTTTTCAAGGTTCAGATAATGGCCAGTGGTTACAAACTGCGGACAAACGATCCCCAGTTGAAAGGCCAGAAAGAGGCCGACTATTATCAGGAGAGTGGATTGTATAAATATACAGTCGGTTCCTCGACGGACTATAGTGCTATCAGTCAACTGCGCAAGTCGTTGACAAGTAGCTTCCCCCAAGCGTTCATCGTTGCCTTCAAGGATGGTAAGAAGATGAACGTGCAGGAAGCCATTCAGGAATGGAAAAGCAAAAAAGTAAATAAATAAAAAGGTAAAACCAGAAATATACGAGTCACTATGAAGTTCTTTACCAAGGAAGTTAAAATCGCCATAGTTGCCATTATAGGTATTGTAGTATTGTTCTATGGACTCCAGTTCCTCAAGGGATTGAGCGTTTTTGGTAATGCCGATGGCTATTACGTCAGTTTCACGGATGTCAGTGGTGTGTCAGCGTCAACTCCCGTCTATGCCAACGGCTATAAGGTGGGAGTGGTGGAAGAAGTCCTTTACGACTATTCTCCTCAGGGCAAACTGATAGCAGTCATGGCTTTGGACAATCGTATGCGTTTGCCCCGTGGCTCGAGGGCCGAGATTTCCAGCGACCTGTTGGGTAATATCAAGATTAATCTGTTGTTGGGTGACGATCCTGTCAATATGGTAGCCAAAGGAGATACAATCCCCGGTGGAGTTGAAGGAGGCATGATGAGCAAGCTCAGCAAGATGATGCCGGCAGTTGAGGCTCTTTTGCCTAAGTTGGACTCTATCCTGACCAGCCTGAATATCCTATTGGCTGACCCAGCCTTGCAGCAGACGCTTCACAACGTAGAAGGAATGACAAGCAATCTGAATGCTACTAGCAGCGAACTGCGCACCCTGTCGGCGTCACTCAACAGGGAAATGCCGCAGATGATTCAGAAAACCAATGGTGTTTTGGACAATACCCAGCAGTTGACTGGCAATCTGGCCGCAATAGATGTTGCAGGAATGACAGCCAGCGTCAACCAAACCTTGGCTAATGTTAATGAGATGACACGTAAGCTCAATAGCAACGAAGGGACTCTGGGACTGCTGATGCGCGACGCTACCTTGTATAACAACCTCACGGCTACAATGGCTGATGCAGACTCCCTGCTCATTGACCTCAAAGCCCATCCTAAGCGCTATGTACATTTCTCGATTTTTGGTAGCAAAACAAAGTGAGAAATAGGCCATAATTTTTAATTTGTCTAAATAGGAAAAGGCGGTTAAGGAATTTCAACTCTATTCCTCCAACTACTTGATATTGCACACTTTCGGAAGACCTAAAATAGTTTGATTGCACAAGCGGGTTGGTGTGTGCTTTAAAGGGTTAAGTACTTGATAATTAAAAGCTTGGAATTTTGCAAACGCTTTTTCTGTAAAGAAAGATAACACCATCCCTTAAAGCGCCTAAAAATAGCGAGTTACGAGCTTGTGAATGGTTTGTGATTAAAAATACAGATTTGCATAAATGAAAAAAAAGTACGAACTTTGCATCCGAAAACAATTTAACCATTTGTAAAATATTTATTTAATAAGAATAACGACCGCCGCATGGAAACAAATCCAAAGGCGCTTTGGGACAACTGCCTTAGTCTGATTAAGGAAAACGTCACGGAGCAGCAATTTAGAACATGGTTCGCGCCAATAGCTTTCGAGCATTACGATGAAAACAGCCGGACTCTCCTCGTACAGGTACCTAGTATGTATGTGTACGAGTATTTGGAGCAGTACTATGTGGCATTGTTGAGCAAGGTGCTCTGTCGTTGTTTTGGTACAAATGTACAGTTGAACTATCGTGTGGTGGCTGACAAGAAGCATCACGTGACGGTAGACGTAGAAGGCAGCGAGGCAGTCAATATCGAGCCAGTGCCAGCGACTCAGGGCAATAAGTCGCCCCAGTTGCTGGATGCTGTCCCCCACGACATCAATCCCCAGCTTGACCTGCATAAGACGTTCCAGAGTTTTATCGAAGGCGATTCCAATAAGTTGCCCCGTACTGTCGGAATGTCGATTGCAGAGCATCCGGGCAAGTCTACTTTCAATCCTTTTTTTGTGTTCGGACCTTCAGGTTGTGGTAAGACGCATCTGATCAATGCCATCGGTGTGCGTTGTAAGGAGATGTATCCTCGCAAGCGTGTGCTCTATGTATCGGCACGCCTGTTCCAGGTGCAGTTTACAGATGCCAGCCGCCAGAATACAGTCAATGACTTTATCAATTTCTACCAGACCATTGACGTACTCATCGTCGACGATGTACAGGAGTGGGCAACGGCTGAGAAGACGGTAGCCACGTTCTTCCACATCTTTGACCATCTGTTCCGTCTTGGCAAGCAGATTATTCTAGCCAGCGACCGTCCCCCTGTAGACCTGAAGTGGTTGCAGGATCGTCTGCTGACCCGTTTCTCCTGTGGTTTGATTGCAGAGTTGGAGAAGCCCAATGTGAAGTTGTGCATGGATATCCTGCACGCCAAGTGCCGTCGTGACGGTCTGCAGATTCCTGAGGATGTCATCCGCTTCATTGCAGAGACGGCCAATGGCAGTGTACGCGACTTGGAGGGCGTCATCAATTCTCTGCTGGCTTATAGCGTGGTCTACAATACCAATATCGACATGCGTTTGGCAGAGCGCGTCATCAAGCGTGCCGTGAAGGTGGACAACAAGCCGTTGACCGTTGACGATATTTTGGAGAAGGTCTGCCACCACTATGGTGTCTCCCAACAGAGTGTGTTCAGCCGTTCTCGCAAGCGCGACTTCGTACTGGTCCGTCAGGTGTCCATGTACCTGGCTCAGAAGTACACGAAGATGCCGGCTTCACGTATCGGACAACTGATTGGTGGACGTGACCATTCTACGGTCATTCACAGCTGTACGGCCATTGAACAGCGCCTGAAGGTGGACAAGAACTTCGGAGCAGAACTGACCAGTATCGAAAACTCCTTCAAGCTGAAGAAGTAAGACGCAAGAGACTGGAAACCTAAAACAATGCATATAGCAATTGCGGGAAATATCGGTAGCGGCAAGTCTACGCTGACACGTATGCTGGCCAAGCACTATGGTTGGGAACCACGCTATGAGGCCGTGGAGCACAACCCCTATCTTGAAGACTACTATAGTGACATTCATCGCTGGTCGTTCAATCTGGAGGTCTATTTCCTGAAAGAACGCTTTCGCGACATGCTGTCCATAGCCCAGTCAGAGAAGACCGTCATACAGGACCGCACCATCTATGAGGGAGTCTATGTCTTTATGGCCAATAACAAGGCCATGGGCAACCTGTCTGACCGCGACTACCAGACCTACATGGAGCTGTTCGAACAGATGACGACGCTGTTGCGCATCCCCGACCTGATGATTTATCTGCGTGCCTCGGTACCCCATCTGGTAGGCAATATCCAGCAGCGTGGACGCGACTATGAGCAGACCATACAACTGGAATACCTGCAGAATTTGAATGAGCGTTACGATGACTTTATATATAACAGGTATAAGGGGCGGGTGATGACGATAGACAAGGACGACCTCGATTTCCAACACCGTCCCAAGGACTTTGCCCGCATTGTCGACCGTATTGACAGTACGCTCTTCGGACTATTCTCACCTCTTTCTGCTAACCCTCAAACTCCTTAAAGACATGCACATTGCAGTAGCTGGTAATATAGGCAGTGGCAAGACCACACTGACCAAGTTGTTAGCCCATCGCTATGGATGGACACCCCGTTTCGAACCTGTAGACAACAATCCGTATCTGGCAGATTTCTATGCAGACATGCCCCGCTGGTCGTTCAACCTTCAGGTCTATTTCCTGAATAAGCGCTTCAAGGAGGTGGTGGAGATTTCCAAGTCAGACGAGGTCATCATCCAGGATCGTACCATCTTTGAGGACGCCCGCATCTTTGCGCCCAATCTGCATGGTCAGGGAATGATGTCTGACCGTGACTTTGCCAACTATTCTGACCTGTTTGACCTCATGATGTCGTTGGTAAAGTTGCCTGACCTCATGATTTACATCCGTTCGTCCATACCTACACTGGTAGCTCAGATACAGAAGCGTGGGCGCGAGTACGAGCAAACCATGCGTCTGGACTATCTGCAGGGTTTGGAGAAACGCTATGAAGAATGGATTACCACCTACAAAGGTCCGCTGATTATCGTGGATGGTGATCATTGTAAGTTTGGGGAAGATCCCGAAGCTCTGAAGCAGGTGACGGACATGATTGACGCCAAACTCTTCGGACTCTTCCCCATGGAGTAAAGTGACTATTTCCCTAAGAACCTGGTGTCCAGGTAGGCTTGGAAGGCTTCCTTGTACATGTCGCCTATGGGCAGGTAGGTGTCAGCATCCATGATGACACGGTTCTTGTTGACCTCCTGAATCATTTTTAGGTTGATGATGTATGAGCGGTGAATGCGCATGAAGTAGCCAGGCAGTCGCTCCTCCATCTTCTTCATCGACAAGAGTGTGACAATGGGCTTCGGTTCGTTCTCAACGTGTACCTTCAAGTACTCGCTCATGGCTTCCACATAGCGGATATCCTTGATAGCCACCTTGACTATCCTGTACTCAGTCTTGAGAAACAGCGTGTCATCTTGGTCCGAGGCGGCACGGGGGGTGGGGACTGATGGGGGTGTGTCCGTATTCTTGGCGGGCTCTGCCTTGTCTGCCTGTGTTTCCAGCCGGTCTTTCAGCCTGAGTGCAGCCCGCTGGAAGTCCTGCATGCCAAAGGGCTTTAGCAGGTAGTCCACGGCATTGACTTTGAATCCTTCGACCGCATATTCTGCATAGGCCGTTGTGAATACAATCAGCGGCGGTACGGTCAGCGACTTGACGAAGTCCATGCCGTTGAGGTCGGGCATGTTGATGTCACAGAAGATGGCGTCGACAGTATCCTGTTCCAGGAATTGTCTGGCCTCCAGGGCGCTCTGGCACTGGGCTGCCAGTTCCAGGAACGGCACCTTCTTGATGTAGGCTACTATTTGTTGGAGAGCCAGCGGCTCGTCGTCAATGGCTAAACAGCGTATCATACTAGTGGTATTGTTAGTTCAACATTATAAATGTCAGGTTCGTCCTGTATATGGAGTGTAAAGTTGTTGTCATATAGTAAGTGTAATCTTTGTTTGACATTGGCGAGTCCTACGCCGCCTTTTTCCTGATTGGGCTTGTCAGCCTTTGAGTTGCGACACAGAAATCGCAACTGCTCCTGTTCTATTTCCACCTTTACCTCGATGAATGACTCATGTTGGTAACTGATGCCGTGTTTGAATGCATTCTCGATGAAAGTGATGAGCATCAGAGGCGGGACAAGCTTGTCGGGAGTTTCCGTGGGCAGCTCCACCGTGATTTTCACCTTGTCGGTATAGCGCAGTCGCATCAGCGTGATGTAGTTGCGGATGAAGTCGAACTCGCGGTTGAGCGGAACGCCGTGCTTGTTGCCCTCGTAGAGCACAAAACGCATCATCTTCGACAGCTCCAGTATCGTGTCCTTGGCTTTCTCGGGGTCTATGTCCACCAACGCATGGATGTTGTTCAGCGTGTTCATGAAGAAGTGCGGGTTGATCTGGTACTTCAGGTATTCCAACTGCTGCTCCAGGTTCTCCTTCTCCAGGGCGATGAGCTTCTTCTGGTCGCCACGGGTCTTGAAGTAGAGCTTGATACCGAGGTTCATGCCGAACATCAGCACCAGGATAATGATGGCAATGACGTCGTGCTGACCCCAAAAGCCGGGATGTCTCTTCCCCATGGGCTTCCTGTCGGCACGTTCGCCTTGGGGATGGTGCTGAATGGCTTGCTCGTTGGGTCCCATGCCTGGTGCGTCTTCCTCGATGGGCGGTGGCTCGTGGTCAAAGAAATCCTCCTCGGGCAGACCGTCGTGCATTCGTTCGTGAGGCATCATCTGCTCGTGCTGTGCCATGTGGCGTGGGCCTCTTCCCATGCCGTCAGGCCGACTTTGGCACTGGTAGAACACGAAGGCGCCCAACATGCAGGCAACCAGCGACGAGTAGACCAGCCACTTCTGCTTGTACACCAATAGCGGTGCCAGAATGTAGTTGTGCAGCAGGAACAGCAGCAGGTAGATAGCGTATTGTCGCCACACGATGAACACCTCCTGCCAGTCGAAAATCAGTTCCGTATCGTTGACAGTACGCACGTAGAGACTGAGCACTGGGGTTACGAAGAGTAGGCCCCACAGTGCCCAGTAAACCATGTTCTCCTGTCGTGACTGATGCTGCATCCAGTATGTTTGTTTTTTCATATACTATAACGTACGCGTCGGTTGAAAATTGTGTACATACATGTCTTTTTACGATTGGCCGATGTCGCCGTGATTTTAGATGTTCGCATATTCTGAGTTCTTGATTTTGATCATATTATCTAATTCCTTGTCCTTGCTGCTCCTTGACTTGTAGTAGACGCGTAGCATCGCCATGTCGCGCAGGAAGTCGATGGCACCTATTTCAACGTTCAGCACGTCCAGCCCAGTGCGTTCGCGCAGGTCAGCCACCAGTTCTTGACGACGCTCAGGTTTGATCAGTTCAATGCGGTCGTACTGGATGAGCTTCGAGGCATCCACCTTGAGGGTCCCCTCAAAGGTAATGATGGCAGCTGTCACAAAGAAGTCTATCACGATGAGTTCCGCCAGCGGTGTGCCCGTCGTCTGTCCTGTGGCACCGGCTCCTATTGAGTCGGCCATGGCGTGAATCACCGACAGGCATATCACGACAAAGAGATAGGTCATCTCTCGGACTGGCATAGAGTCCGTACGATAGCGCATGATGGAGAAGATGCCGAAGAGTCCCAGTCCCACACCCATCGTGGCCTTGCCGCGGTCCATGCCCATCATCAGGTAGACCAGGAAGAAGATGGCTACGGAAATCATCATGAACGTGAAGTAGAAGTCGCGACGCTTGCCTTTTTTGAAGTATAGATAGTGTACGATGATCCAGTTGACAAAGATACAGATAAAGAATCTCAAAATGGTGTCGCCAAAACCGGCAGAAAACAGTTCTTGCATACTTTTTTCTTTTTATTTCGTTATTACGTCATTTTTTGATGGAGACTACCCGACCAGCTTCCTGACTTCTATCAGTTTGGTTTTGAAGCGGTTGACAGGTAGCAGGTGCTGGCAGGTGAGTGCCGAACCCATGCAGTACTTGGAGAAGCCGTGCGGGTGGATGTGCAGTTGGTGCAACATCTCCAGCACGGGCGAGAATACCTGCCCGTCGCGCTTCAGCTCGATGATGACTAAGTCGCCCATGTCCAGCATCAGGTCGTTCTGCAGGTTGTGGAAGCGCAGACTGCTGTCAATGGTCAGTCGCTCCGTTTTGGCTCTGTTCACCAGTGTGATACGCGAGAAATGGTTGTTCAGCGCTGGCTGCAAGGAGCCTGCATCGTAGCGCAGGTGCTCGCTCAGAAACTGGCGCTTCTCCTCGTCTCTCAGGTTCATGTCCGTCACCTCCATGCGCTTCTTCTTGGTGCGGCCGTGGTTGTTCTTGGTCTTCACCTCCATGAACTGCAGCCCGCTGATGCAATACGTGCGGAAGCGAATCTTCTGACGGTTGGCATGATTGTACTGGTGCTGGCAGTACATGTCGAAGTTGCGCGTGTCGAAATACGTCGTGTCGTACTCCGGGTTGCGCTCGCCGTCAATCTCCTGGATGTAGTAGTCCTTGAGTGCCATCGTCAGCAGCTGCTGCAGTTGCTTCTGGGTGGTGACAAACTTGGTGTCCGTGCGGTTCATCAGCTTGACGCTCGACATCTGCTCTAAAGAGATGGGAGCAAAGGTTTTAAGCAATTCAGTCATCATCTTATATGTGTTTAAGTTATTTTACTGATGCAAAGTTAACCTTTACTCCCATCTCCCACAATTCTATTCAACGAAACGCTCGATTCTTTCAGCGAATCATCACCGGCCCCAGCCGCCACCGCCCGAGTTGCTGCTATAGGTGGAGAGTGATATGGTGGAGCCTCCGCTGCAGCTGGCATAGCCGTTGCCGCTCCAGAAGCTGGTGCCGCTACCCGTAACGCCGGACATGAGCGAGGGCGAACCTGTGGTGTAGACCACCATCTTCAGACTTGTGCTGGCCGTAGAAGGCACCTTGAAGGCGAAGGCCGTCGTGCTGCCATTATACAGTGCATACCAAGTATTCCTGCTGAACGAACTGGCTTGCTTGGCGGTGCCGTTAGAGACATTGGCCCCCCTCTCAAATCCGCCAATGGCAACGATGTTACCTCCTGTGATGTTGAGCTTATACTGCTCTGCTGCATCCAGCCCGACTTCTGCACCGCCTGCACAGACCACGAAGATGTTGCCACCCGAGATGTTCATATTGCCGTTGGCATCCAAACCGTCGCTTCCTGATGAACTGACCATGATGTAGCCGCCGCTGATGGTCATCGTGCTGGATGAGTTGATGCCGTCGTCAGCCGTTGAAGCATAGACATAGCCGTCTGTCATCGTCAGCGTGCTCTTCGACTCGATGCCCTCGCCGCCGGCACCAGTTGTTGTGATATTCATCGTGCCGCCGTTGATGGCTATCGCCCCGTCAGCCTTGATACCCTTGGGCAGCGACTTGTAATTGGTGCTGTAGCTGTCTATCTGTTTCGAGTTGGAGACGGTAGAGATGGTGCCGCTTGACGAGGCTACCACAGCATTTCCGCTGGTCTTGATGGTAACAGTACCGTCCGTGGTGGTCAGTGTGCCGTCTACGCTGATGCCCTTGCCGCCTGCTCCTGTGCTGGTTAGCGCGAGAGTGCCTCCGCTGATGGTCATATTGCCGTCGGCACTCAGACAGGCTGCGGCCTTAGTCTTCGAGTCATCGGTGTCCCACGTGCCACCGCCGCTGGTCGTGCAGGTTATCGTTCCGCCGCTGATGCGGATGTCGCCTTCACTCTTGACAGCCTTGGTTGCTGTAGCAGTGGCTGTGACGTTCAGCGTACCACCTTCTATATATATGTTGCCCGTGTCTTCGTCCTCGTGGTCGGCGGTCTCGCCTGTGGTCGTCGTACCGCCCAGGTCGCACTGGATGCCGTCGTCGCCCACACCACTGATGGTCACCGTACCGCTCTTCATAAGGAAGTACTCCTCGCAGTTAATGCCATCGCCAACTGCCGATGTCACGTTTAGTGCCAGGTTTTTAATTTCTATATACGATGCCGATTTGATGGCATGTTTGTAATTGCCTACTACGTTGAGCGTACCGTTACCCTGAAACTGCAGTTGTCCCTTCGAGTAGATGCAGGCCTTCTGTGAACCACTGCCGTCGGTCAGCGTATTCTCTGTGTCCTTCTTCGCACTGAGCTGTATGCGCTTCGAGTTGGTGATGTTGATGGCTGCTCCGCTGGGATTAGTCAGCGTCACGCCTGCCAGCGATACCGTACACTTGTACGAGCCGTCCAAGGTCAGCGAGCCGTCAGTCGTCGAGCCGCTGAGCACATAGGTAATCTCATCACCATCCACCGCGTCGGTATTTCCCTGCGTAATGGTGACGTGCGCTCCGCTGACGGTTGCTGTCACGTATGCTGCCACATTGCCGGCTGTTGTTACTGTTGCCGACGCCCCATTGTAAACAATGTTCACCGTGTTGGCATCTGCGGTGCTGTTGCTTGTGGTGATAATGGCATTGGTGATGTCGCTGATGGTATAGGTGTCGCTGCCGACAGTCATCGTAGTGCCGTTAGAGAATAAAACGGGGGTACTCGAGGTGAGGTCTGCCGCACTATACGCTTTTGTAGTACCGTTTGCAGTGACTTTCAGTGTCTGCGCCCCTGCTGCTATCGTCAGCATGAGGGCTGCGAGAAGAGAGTATATCTTTTTCATTTCACTGTCACTTTAGAGGTTCCTTTCCTGGTTTTGATAATGTAAACGCCACGGCGCATCTGTTCCTTGGTGACCTGATGGCCACTCAGGTCATAGATGGCTTCTACCTCGTCGTCGCTGATGGTCTGCGCTTCAGCGATGCCTGTGGTCTCGCTGGTGGTAGAGAAATACATCTTGCTGAGGTTGGTCAGCGTGAACGACTCTGAACCGATGGTGAGGGTCGTTCCGTCGAAATTCAGAGGCACGTTAGAAGATACTGATATCGAGGCCTTTGTGCCGTCCGTCAGTTCAATAGTCAGATAGGGATAGTCCACTGCCAGAGCCGTCAGTGTCCCCATCAGTGCTGTCAGTAACAATAGTTTTTTCTTCATTGCGTTAAGTTTTTATAAGTTTATACTCTTTTCACTTTTCTTTTCCGCAAAGATAGACAAAAAAGAGAATTTCTGAAAAGCTTTTCAACGAACTGCTCTTTTTTTTCAGCGAACACGAAGTGGCGGCGGTTATGTAGAGATTGACGAACTACTGATAGGCGTGATTTAGCGAGATTACGGCTCGTTGCGAGTGAGCCGTAATCTCGTCACGAGCGAGACGTAATCTCGTCACGGGTGAGCCGTAGCCTTTTGGGGTAAGTGCGGTTGAAAACTATTTTGTGCGATCTAAAACTTTTTCGAGTGCCGTATGGAAAATATTCCCCGGCGTACGAGTAGAGTGTCTCATCAACTTTGGTGTTCTCTGGTCCGGATAAGCAGACTTTCCGCCTCTCCGGGAGGGGGAGGTGGAAAGTCGTCGTCCATGGGAGGACCGTCGGGGGGCGGGCCTGGGGGGAAGTCGTCGTCGAAGTAGCGGTCTTCGGTGCCCTCATGCCAGAACTCCAGCCATGGATGGAACTGAGGCACTGGCCTGAGGTGGAAGGTGGTCAGTCACCACCCTCCGGGGCGTCCGCCGCCACCGCCCATACCGTTGCCGCCTGTATAGGACGAGAGTGATACGGTGCTGCCTCCGCTGACAGTGGCTCCTATGTTGCCTAATCCTCCGAAGTAGGATGTGCCGCCCGAGATGGTGACGCCTGACTGCAGGGCAGGTGTGGAAGGTGCCGAGACTACCAGGCCGTTGCCGCCGCTGGAGGGAGTTTTGAAGGCGAAGGTGGTGTTGTCGTACTTCAAGGCATACCAGGTGTTGGCGCTCCATGAACTCTGATAGCAAGCTTGGCTGAGTTGCGCACCGTTTTCCAGCCCGCCCACGGCAACCAGTGTTCCTCCCTGTACGTAGAGCTTGTAGCCGCCCTCGGTATTGGCGTCGATGGCTACCTCAGGAGAGCCCGAGCAGCTGGCGAATACGAAGCCGCCCTTGATGTAGCAGTTGCCGTTGGCATCGATGCCGTCGTTGTGCTGACCCAGTGCGAAGACGTAGCCGCCGGTAATGTTCATGTGACTCTTTGAGTTGATGGCATCGTCGTAGGCATAGCTGGCAACCTCGCCGCCGCTGATGGTCAGGGTGCTCTTGGTCTCGATGCCCTCGCCGTTGGTACCGCTGGTGCGTACCCAGATGCGGCCTCCGGCAATGTCCAGATCGCCGTCTACCTTGATGCCCTTGGGCGAGGCAGTGTCATTGTTGCTCTTGAACTGGCTGCCCGTGGTGACGATGTAGGTGCTGCCACCGTTGAAGTAGGCTTCCATGTCGACATTGATGCCCTTGCCGCCGCTGCCGGTGCTCATGAGCCACAGTTCGCCGCCGTTGATGGTGAACACCGAGTCGGTCTTCAGACAGGCTGCGCCCTTGGCCTCCAGGTCTTCGGTGTCCCAGACGCCGTTGCCGGTAGTGATGACGGTGGTGCGTCCGCCGTTGACGGTGATGTCCGACTCGCAGTTGATGCCCTTGGCAGCCGCCGCCGATACTTCAACGTTCAGGATGCCGCCATTGATGAACACACCGTCGTTGGCCTTGATGCCGTGGTTGGCGGTAGACTTGGCATAGATGTTGTTGCCCGTGTTGAAGATGATGTAGTCAGCCGAGTGGATGCCGTTGTTGTAGTTGCCGTAGACCTCCAGTGTCCCCTTGCCGTTGAACAACAGCTTACCCTTGCAGTAGAGAGCACCCTTGTGGTCGTTTTTCGAACTGGTGCCGTCAGTCAGTTTGTTGGTGGTACCCTCAGCCAGCATGACATAGGCACGCTTCTTGCTGAGCAGGTTCAGGGCGGCACTGTCAGGGTTGGTGATGTCCACACCGTTCAGCATCACCTCGTACTTTTTCTCGCCCAGGATGGTCAGCGAACCATTGCTGGTGGAGCCGGTGACGTAGTAGCAGATACCTTTCTCTGAGCCGTGGTCGGCAGTCACGTGACCGCCGTTGACGGTAATGGTCACGCCATTCTCCGTCCTGGCAGTGGGATTCGACAGGTCGATGGCCACCTGGGTGGCGAAACTGTTGTTGGCCAGGTTGTCTTCCTCTTCAGGGTAGTAGGCCGCAGCGATGCCGCTGGTAGGCTCTGCCGTCGTCTTGTCAATTTTTACAGAGAAGGTGGTTAGGTCGCCCGTAGCGGTACTGCTGCCGCTGCTGGAGGAACTGCCGCCACTGGTGTTTCCGCTGTTTCCGGTATTGTCAGTGGTGGTGTTCCTGTTGGTGTAACTGTCCAGCGGGTCGTCGCTGGAACATGCTGTGTTGAGCCACGTGAGGGCTGCTAGCATCGAGAGAATCATTGCCTTTTTCATATTCTTTGTCGTTTTTGAGTTAATATTGTCTTTTTCTGTCGGCAAAGGTAGACAAAAAGAGCCGGTTCGCGAAAAATATTCAGCGAACCGGCCATTTCGTTCAGCGAAAAGGCAATGACCTTTTGCTTGATTTCCCTTTTTTTACAGTCCGAGCTTGCTCTTGGCTGATGCTGCGGCGTTGTCGATGGCCTCGTTAGCCTTCTCCTTGGCAGCTTCCTTAGCCTCGTTGGCCTTGTCCGCAGCAGCCTGCTTAGCCTCTTCAATCTTCTGGTTGGCAGCGTCAACGGCAGCGTCCTTCGCCTCGGTAGCAGCGTCGCCGACCTGCTCCAGCAGACCGTTTACCACACTGGCGGGCTCGATGTCAGTCACAGCGCTCAGGGCAGCAGCTACGGCAGCATTGTCGCCTACCAGCGCCTTCACCTTGTCAGCGTTCTCCTTCAGGAAGGTCTGCACCTTCACCACATACTCCTTGGCCACCTCAGGATTGTTCTTGACAATCTCGGCAATCTTGACCTTGATGCTCTCCAGGGTTGCCTGCAGCTTAGAAACGTCGTTGGCTTCCAGGTCGGCACTCAGGGCATCGATGGTCTCCTGGGCAGCTCCCTGTGCAATAGAGTCAACGATGGCTACAGAGTCCACAGCCGCAGTCTCAGCATCAGCCTGCTGGGTCTTGTTGCCGCACGATGTGAATCCGATGGCAGCCACAGCCATCACTGCTAAAAGAATCTTCTTCATAGTTTCTCTTTCTCCTTTAATTATTAATAAAACATGTTTAGTTGTGGTTCGTAAACCGTCGGCAAAGGTAAGGTATTTTTCGTTACGTTATACCTTTCTTTTTAACTTTTTAACGTTAATTCCACCGGGCAGTGGTCGCTGCCCAGAATGTCGGTATGGATTTTGGCATCCTCTATCTGTGACTTGAGCCGATTGGAGGTGACGAAGTAGTCGATGCGCCATCCGGCATTCTTCTGGCGGGCCTGGAAGCGGTACGACCACCAGGAGTAGGTCACCTGTTCGGGATAGAGCGTACGGAAGGTGTCGATGAAACCATTATTTAGTAAGGTAGTGAACTGCTCGCGCTCCTGATCGGTGAACCCTGCGTTCTGGCGATTGGTCTTGGGATTCTTCAGGTCTATCTCCTCGTGGGCGACGTTCAGGTCGCCACACAGGATGACAGGCTTCTTGGCGTCCAGTCCTTTCAGGTACTGGCGGAAGTCGGCCTCCCACTGCATACGGTAGTCCAGTCGCTTCAGCCCGTCCTGCGAGTTGGGTGTGTAGCAGGTGACCAGATAGAAGTTGTCCATCTCCAGCGTGATGACGCGTCCCTCGTGGTCGTGCAGGTCGATACCGATGCCGTAAGTGACGTTCAAAGGGGTATGACGCGTAAAGATGGCTGTGCCGGAATAGCCTTTCTTGTCGGCGTAGTTCCAGTACGACTGGTAGCCGTCAAACTTCAGATCCAACTGACCTTCCTGCATCTTGGTCTCTTGCAGACAGAAGAAGTCTGCGTCCAACTGTCTGAATACATCGCTGAAGCCTTTTCCCTCGCAGGCCCTCAGGCCGTTTACGTTCCAACTGATAAATTTCATAGTGTCTATTGTTTCTTATGCTTGTTGCTCTTGACTTTTTTGACTTCGGCATCGGTCAGCAAGGTGATGCGGCGGTTGGTGGGGTCGCGCATGACGTCGTTGACAATGTCCGTCACCTGTTGCTTCAGCTCTGCAATGAACTGGGCAGGGTCGTAGGTCTTGTGCTCTATGTCGCGCAGCTTCTTCTCCCAGATGCCGGTCAGTTCACAGCTCTTGAGCAGTTCCTCGTGAATGAGGTCGATGAGCTCGATGCCGGTGGGAGTAGCCACGAGTCGCTTGCGTTCGCGCTTGATGTAGTGGCGCTTGAACAGGGTTTCGATGATGCCGGCACGGCTGGACGGGCGACCGATGCCGTTCTCCTTCATGGCAGCACGCAGGGTTTCGTCTTCCACGAATTTGCCTGCCGTTTCCATGGCGCGCAGCAGCGAGGCTTCGTTATAGTAGGGTGGCGGTGTGGTCATCTTCTCTGTCAGGGTAGGGGTGTGCTCACCGCTTTCTCCCTTGACGAAGGTGGGAAGGGTGCGCTCTTCGTCAGACTTTTCGGAGTTCTCGGAAGACTCGGTGCTTTCTGGCTTTTCTGAGTCTGGAGTCTTGCCTCTGACTACGCGCCAACCCGGATCCAGAATCTCTTTTCCCGTCACCTTGAACTCTACCTTGTTCTCTTCACCCTTGACTTCGCCCAGTACTGTTGTCGTCGAGAACTTGCAGTCGGGCAGGAAGACACCGATGAAACGGCGTGCCACCAGGTCGAAGACGTTGCGCTCGGCATCGCTTAGGTTCTGGGGTATCACTCCTGTAGGAATGATGGCATGGTGGTCGGTGACCTTTGAGGTGTCGAAGACGCGCTTGGTCTTCTTCAGAGGTTTGCCGCCAATGGGTTTGATGAACTCAGCGTAGGGTGCCACACCTCCGAACTTGGTCTGGTAAAGACCGTTCAGGGTCTGCGGACACTTGGGATAGATGTCGTCAGACAGGTATTGCGTGTCGACACGGGGATAGGTGGTGTACTTGCGCTCGTAGAGTGCCTGAATGAGGTTCAGCGTCATCTCGGCAGAGTAGCCGAACTTGCGGTTGCAGTCTACCTGCAGCGAGGTCAGGTCGTAGAGCTGGGGCGGTTGCTCCTTGCCTTCCTTCTTTTCCACCTTGGTGACGGTAAATGGCTTGCCCTCGATGGTGCTGAAGGCTTTCTCGCCTTCCTCCTTCGAGGTGAACTTGCCCTGAGTAGCCGTAAATGTGGTGTCGCGATAGACGGTAGCCAGCACCCAGTAGGGTTCGGGCTTGAAGTTGTCTATCTCTTTCTGACGGTTGACAATGAGTGCCAGGGTAGGGGTTTGCACACGACCGATGGACAGCACCTGGCGATTCTGCCCGTACTTCAGCGTATAGAGACGCGTGCAGTTCATGCCCAGCAGCCAGTCGCCGATGGCACGGCTCAGACCGGCTAAGTACAGGGGCTGGTAGTCTGACTGGTCTTTCAGGTTCTGGAATCCCTCGCGGATGGCCTCGTCAGTCATGCTGGATATCCACAGACGGCTGACTGGGCACTTGGCCTGCGCCTTCTGCATCACCCAGCGCTGGATGAGTTCTCCCTCCTGACCGGCGTCACCGCAGTTGACTATGCGCTCTGCTTTCTGCATCAGTCCCTCGATGATGGAGAACTGTTTCCTGATGCCTTGGTCGTCAATGAGCTTGATGCCGAAGCGCTCTGGAATCATAGGCAGTGACGTCAGGCTCCATGTCTTCCACATAGCAGTATAGTCGTGGGGCTCCTTCAGAGTACACAGGTGACCAAAGGTCCAGGTCACCTGAAAACCGTTACCTTCCATATATCCTTCGTGTGACGACGTTGCTCCGATAATCCGTGCGATGTCACGCGCCACACTGGGTTTCTCAGCGATACATACAATCATATTGGTTGGCAAAAGTACTAATAAAAAAGAAATGAGCCAAACATTTCGGCTCATTTCTTCTTCGTTTGCTGTTTTTTTTAATAGGCGTGGTCGCTCTGAATCTCCTCCTTGTCAAGCTTCTTACGGTCGATGGCGCGCCAGGCGTAGACGATGTAGGCCAGCACGAAGGGTACAAGCAGCGAGACGTAGAACATGGTACGCAGGGTGAACTCACTCGAACTGGAGTTTGCCATGGTCAGCGACGACTGCAGGTCGGCAGTGGAGGGGTAGTATGCAGTGTGGTTCCAGGCAGAACAGAGCAGGAGGGCCAGCACGGTCAGCACCGTACCGATGCCCGCAGGCCAGATGCCGCTGTTGTAGTCCTTGGACCAGATGGTCTTGCCAATGCCGAAGAGCACCAATGCGATACCTATTAATAATATAATGGTGAGATACCACATGTCCAGCAGGTTGTTCAGATACTTGTAGGGTTCCATGAAGATGACTCCCTCGTCATTATAGGCATAGCCGTCTTTTAATAGCAGGTGTGCCAGATAGGCGACGAATAAGATGACGAAGGGTACGGCATTGCCCAGCAAGCGTACACTGCCCCTCGAGCGGATGTCCTCGTCGTTGACATTGTTCATCACATAGAGAATGCCCAACACACGGGCCAGAAACATGACGGCAAGTCCAAAGACGAGTACCCAGGGATTGAGCAGGGCGTCGAGTCCGTGCGAGGCATTGGCCCAACGGGAGATGATGGGTGTAATGGCTCCTGCGTCAACCAGGTTGTTCTTGGCAATGATGAAGTTGGAACCCTCGAAGAACGTTGCCACGGCACCACCCAGAAGCAACGGACCCAGCAGTCCGTTGAGGATGAGGCCCCACTGGAATGTCTTGGGACCCAGAAAGTTGCCGAGCTTGTTCTGGAACTCGTAGCTGACAGCCTGGACAACGAAGGTGAAGAGGATAATCATCCACAGCCAGTAGGCTCCGCCAAACGAGGTGGAGTAGAAGAGGGGATAGGAGGCGAAGAAGGCACCACCGAAAGTGACCAGTGTGGTGAAGGTGAACTCCCACTTACGTCCGGTTGAGTTCAGCACCAACCGCCTGCCCTCCTCAGTCCAACCAAGGGAACGGATGCATGAATTAGCGCCCTGGACAAAGAGCAGGAAGACTAACAGTGCTCCCAACAGTGCCACGACGAAGCACCAGTAATGTTGCAAGAATTCGTATGTCATAGCTTTTATTTTTTACTTTTCTGTATATTCTGGGCCACGCTTGATTTGCTTCAGCAGGATGCTGATTTCAACAGCCAGCATCAGCGTGAAGAGGAACAGGAAGAGGAAGAACGTCAGGGCTACCGACGCTCCGTTGATGTCGCTGACGGCCACCCAGGTGGGCAGCATGTCCTGAATGGTCCAGGGTTGACGGCCGAATTCTGCCACGAGCCAGCCGCTTTCCGAGGCGATATAGGCTAAGGGCACCAGTGCAATGGCTGTCCAGTAGTGCCAGGCGGGCAGTCCCGTAATTTCGTGCATGTCGGCATGTGTCTCAGGCAGGATGCCGACGGTTGCCAACAGGCGTCTGACAATGACTGACAGATAGGGAATGCGGAACGACAGGATGGCCATGATGGCGAAGTAGAGGATGAACAGACAGCCCAGTCCTACCATGATGCGAAAAGCCCAGAAGTTGACGGGCACATAGGGCACGATGTCTTTCTTGTCTTTCACATAGCCATAGCCGAAGTAGGGCATGTTCTCTTTGATAATGGACAACTGAGAGTTGAGAACAGACTCGCTGGCACCTTCCTGCTTGGCCTTGCGGTAGGCAGCCAGGGCGGTGATGGCCTGTTGGCCGCGGGCTATCTTCTCGTCTACGGATGGTTCACAAGTACCGTCAGGACGGGTATATCCGTTCAGAATGTCATTGATGCCGGGCACGAAACCGTGTGGGTCGTTAGTAGCCATGATGCTGAGTGCGTAGGGCATGTCTATCTTCAGCGGGGCAGACTCCTGTTTCTCGTAGTCAGGCTGACACAACGGATTCACCCATGCCACAGCGGTCAGTCCCTGATCGGTACCTCCATTGTACAGTGCCTCCATGGCAGCGAGTTTCATGGGTTGGTACTTGGCTACCTGCTGGCCACTGATGTGACCTGTGAAGGCAGCTCCAAGGGTAGCGATGAGGCCGACAATGGCGGCAATCTTGATGCTCTCCTTGGCCAGTCTCACCTCGCGACGCTTCATGAGATACCAGCATGAGACAGCCATCACGAAGACAGCACCGATAATCCAGGCTGAGATGACGGTATGGCAGAACTTGCCGATGGCAAAGGGTGACAGGGCTACGGCAAAGAAGTCAACCATCTCGTTGCGCATGGTGTCGGGATTGAACTCGCAGCCTACGGGATACTGCATCCACGCATTGGCTACCAGAATCCACCATGCCGAGATGGTGGCACCCAGACCCGTCAGCCACGTAGAGGCCAGATGGAACCCAGGAGAAACCTTCTTCCAACCGAAATACATGACGGCAACGAAGGTGGACTCCATAAAGAAGGCTACGATACCCTCGATGGCCAGCGGTGCACCGAAAATGTCGCCTACGAACCAGGAATAGTTCGACCAGTTGGTGCCGAACTCAAACTCCAGAATGATACCTGTGGCTACGCCCATGGCGAAGTTGATGCCGAAGAGGCGCTGCCAGAACATGGCTGTGTCGCGCCAGAAGGTGTCACGCTTGCGATACCAGAGGGTCTCGCAGATGCCCATGATGACCGCCAGACCCAGCGTCAGCGGAACGAACAGCCAGTGATAGATTGCCGTGAGCGCAAATTGTGCTCTGGCCCAGTTGATGGAACCGGCGTCGATGTTTAGAAATAAGTCAGTCATAGTATTAACAATTTATAGATTTACAACTTTCAGGTTATTTGTTTGGCAAAGCACCTCGGTCTATCAGCTCAGTGGCAACGTAGTCAGACTCGTGCCCTTCCGCTGCGTGTTGCTTCAGAAAATTGGGGAAGAAAAAGACTTTCAGGATGGCAAACATGATGAACAGCTTGATGAGTATGATGGCCCACAGCGTCTTGCCCAGGCGCATGGAACGGAATCCGTCAACATAGAGGTCATAGACTCGATACAGAAAACTCTGCTTGTCCATAGGCTCAAAAGGGGATTTTTAGTTGTTGTCAAGATCAGGCAGGCTTGCTTCTATCGTATCAGGTTGCTCTTCGGTGGTGCGTTGGCAGATGTCTGCCCATTGGCGGTTGCTGCCGAGCCCGAACCAGTTGGAGTGGTATTGTTCTCCCTGAACGGACAGTACGCGGATAGCAAATGAGTAGTTTGTGTCGTAGCGCAGGTTCTGGATGAGCGTGTCTGCCTTTTCCGGACCCACAATAAAACGATCAATAATGTTTTCTGGTATCATCCACTTAGTCTCGTCAGTAGACACACTGTCGCGGATGGCATACATAATCTCATAACCCGCACAGCCACTGACACCAAACCAGTGGAGATAGATACTGTTGCCCTGGGCATGTACCTCCAATGAATCTGTCGGGAAGAATCGTCCCGTTATCTCACCGATACGAAAAACAGTTGCGGGCTCCTTGGCGGCATCAGCATCGTCATCGCCACAGGCAATGAACGAAGGGGCTGCCAACAAGGGCATGAACAACAGGAGTAAACGGCGATATATCGACCTCATGGGTGTATGGCTTTTAGTGTTAAAATCAAAATCGGGTGTAAAGGTACGAAAAACTTTTGTAACCTCCAAACTTTTAGACAAAAAAATAGGAGCAAACCTGCTGCTCCTATTTATAGTTATGTTCGGGGTTTTGATTACTTCTGAATCATCTTCTTGCCATTCTGAATCACTACACCCTTGAAGCTCTTGTCAACCTTCTGACCAGCGAGGTTGTAAGCCGGAGCGTTTTGCTCAGCAATAACCTTCACGTCAGCGATGCCGTCAGTGTCGCTCTTTGTGAAGACAATCTTGTAATAGCGCAGGAATTGGGTCTCAGTATCGGATCCCATACGGCCAGAAATAGTCACTTCGCCTGCAGCAACAGGAATGTCAGCTGTCGTGGCTTGTTCTGTATCCATTGTTCCATCGCCATAATTGGTTCCATTGACATTCAGATAGCGGCGCTGTGCCTCGTCGGTACGTGTACCCGTGTTAGAATAGGTGACAGATAATTTACCAGCTACAGTGGTATTGAACTTTATAGAAGGACCTTGGCAATAGCTACCTCCGCGTACAGGATACTCCATGATAACCTTTAAAGCTTTGGCATTACCGAAGTCTGTGCCGATAGTAGTGCAGTAGCCATAGGTAATCACGTTTGACAGCACAAACTCATCGGTCTTTTTAGGATTGGTGTTATCATCCAACTTAATTTCTGAAACACCAAACTGAGACCAGTCCCATGTTGATGTGGCAGAAACATTCTCTTGCTCATCAAGAGTTGCAGCCACTACTGTAATGGACAGACTTGCAGTACCAGCCTTATACTTACCGTCAACAGCGTCTGTCGTAAAGGTAATAGAAGACGTGCCGGCAGCAACAGGCGTAATCTTACCTGCTTCGTCAATACTAATGACACTATTGTCATAGGTAAGGCTCTTCATGGTCAGACCGTCAAGTCCTGCTTTAGAGTTAACTTTGATCTGTGATGTCTGATAGGTATTGATATTTGTATTTGTCAGAGAGAACGTTGCGTCCACAGCCTCTGTAGCAACTTCCTCAAAAGTAATTCCGTATATACCTACATTATTATCAGCCCATACATATACCATTTCTCCTGCCTCAACAGTTGCTTCTGCAATGCCAATAGCTTGTTCTGTTGATTTAAAAGATCCAATAGCAGTTTCTGTATCTCTATCTGTTGATGTAATGCTCTGTGAAATGTACGTTGTACGATCCCCAGCGCCACCACCTACGCAATAAACTTTCACTTTACCTGATTTTGTAGGTGTGAAAGTAAAAACACGAACAAGCGTACTTCCTGATTTAAAAGTACTTTTACCTCCAGATTTTATTCTCGCTGTCCATTGAACTTCATCTGCAAACGTTTTGCTTCCTGTAGCAATCGAGACACTTCCACCTCCATGCCAAGTAACGTCACCGACTTTTGTTTCTCCTTTAGTCAAATCTGCACTTGACCACGCCTCGTTAGCGGCATCGAAAATCGTGGTCTGTGCGTTAGCACCTACGGCCATGAGGGCCATTGCAATAAGAGTAAAAATTTTCTTCATACGCTTTTAAGTTAAATTGTTAGTAAATAAGTTCACTTGGGGCAAAGTTACGGTTTTTATTTGAAATAGCCAAACTTTCGGGCTGTTTTCGCGAGGAAATCTTCCGCAAAGGTTTACGCAGAGGTTATGGGGTTGATTAGTTGCTTTATGTGTTGCGCTTCATGTTTTACGTAGCGCAAATTACGCAAAAAAATCTGTAACCACAATGATTTCGGGATTTACTGGCATGTTTTTGCCTGAACGGCTTTGGATTTGTTTTTTCATACCTATGGATTTTATGTTTCCAACTTAGAAACATACGTACCCAAGTTAGAGGCTTATGTCTCCAAGTTGGAAACATAAGTACCCAACTTGGAGATATAACTTTCTTTGTGGCTTTTGCTCTTTACAATTTCTCAATTTCATCAACGGTAAGACCCGTGTATTTTGATATCAACTCTATGGGCATGTTGTCCGCTTTCATTCGGCGTGCATCCTCTTCGTGTCCTTCAGCTCTTCCTTCAGCTCTTCCTTCTGCTTTTCCTTCTGCTCTTCCTTCAGCTCTTCCTTCAGCTCTTCCTTCAGCTTTTCCTTCCAGTCGTCCTTCACCTTTTGCTGTGAAGATCTGGTCGGCAAGAATGACACGATTGTCCAAATAGCGACGGTAGGCAGCCTGTTCTTCTTTTGTCATTTTCGACAGTCGTAACTTCTCACGTGCAGCTTTTAGTCCCGGCGCGTCAGCATCTTCTGGAATATCGCTGGTTGACAGAAAGTATATCCACTGTTCCAAGGGGACTTTTGACCATCGGTTAAAATCATTGACTTTCAAGATGTAGTATTCGGGGTATAGTTTGTATACCTCGTCAACCCCGAACTGTTGGCGTTGGAATGTCGAAAGTTGCAGAATTTCATTGTTGTGGATGCCTCTGAACTCCGTTTTCCCATGATAGACGTAGTCCTTACCCTGTCCTAAATCAAAATAGACGATGTTAATGCTGTACACTTTCTTGACGTTGGAATAATTCTGGCCGCTGTCAATATATTCTGTAACTAACTTTGACGCTCCGAACAGGATACGCTGGAAATAGGCGTATTCTGATTCTCCTTGAACTTCGATGAGTAGCAGTTCGCCATCCTTGTCCTCAGCCAGAATGTCTACACGGTTCATCTTGGCATCGTCGCGGTCTTTGTTGCTCTCACTCTCTAATAGTTTTTGAATCTTGATGGTCGTGTTTAGAAGGGTTGACAAGAATCCTTCAAGCACATCGAAATTGGCCTTGTCACGCAGTAGCCGCTTCAGAGCCCAGTCAAAACTGATATATGTACGTTCTTTCGTCATACTCCTTTGATTTTGGGTACAAAGTTACAAATAATAAATCTAAATGCAAAGACAAAACGAAGAAATGTTGTTTTCCCATTTCAAGTGCAATGGTTAAACTAAATCGCAGAACGTTCAATGCTCTACACGTTCGTTGAGCCACATGCCAAAGAAACGGTCATAGACGATGTAGGCTCCACGGTATTGGTAGACAAACTGGCTTTCCGTCAGACTTTTCAGCGCAGTACTGATGCTGCTGAGCGCTGGTAAATGGTGCTTTTGAATGAATGGTTGGGAAAGAGGTGACTTGACAGCCTGCTCCTTGGCAATAGCCACCAGCAGGGCTGCCTGATTGGTGGTCAGTGACAAGTAGTAGTTCTCGAATGCAACTTCTTGCTCATCCAACAACTCTTGGATGGCTTGGTTGACATCTGTTTCTGTTATTTCTTCCTGTTGGTTACTGTATACACGATTCAGCACCGCCTGTAGATACCAGGTCTGACCGTCAACCTTGTCGTACAAGTAGTGGAACACAGATTGTTGAAGTTGCTGGCCGCGACGCGTAAAGAATGTTTTTGCGAAATCAAAATATACAGGCTCTTCAATCTCATGGAGCATCACAATCTGAGACCCTTGGTAGAATGGACGTTCCGGAGAGAGGAACATGTCAGACATCATGTGCTGCTGGCTGCCAGCGAAGATAAAGTAGACATTGGGAATAAACTGGATGAAAGAGCGGAGCAGTGCCTCGGTGCCTGCCTCTGGATATTTGAGTATTTGCTGAAACTCGTCTATGGCAATATAGCAACGCTTCTCTGATTGTCGCAGATATTCAAAAATGCGTTGTAGAGACTGTTCCTCTTGGTTGGGGACAATGTCCAAAGAGAATGTAGGCATACCACTCACGTTGTCAAATGTCATCGTAGGCCGGAACCCACTGAAAAAATCCTGTACCTTGTGGAGTGCTGCCTGGGTGGGCGTATCAAGTCTGCCCAGAATGTTTCTTGCCATCAGTTGGACAAACTGTTCCAGCGTCTTGGTGGCGAGAATGTCAAAATAAATGCAGCATACATTGGGCTGTTCTTCCCTAATGTGTGAGAAAACGTGGTGTATCAGCCCTGTTTTCCCGATTCTTCGGGGAGCAATGAGCGTGATGTTACGTTCATTGCTAAGACCTTTGACCACTTTCTCTGTTTCAGCCTTGCGGTCGCAGAAATACGCTGCACCTTTATAGCCATATACGACGAATGGATTATTCAGTTGCTTCATATTTTACGCTTCATGTTTTACGTAGCGCAAATTACGCAAAAAAAACTGAAACTACCAAATATTTTGGGATTTATTTGCATGTTTTTAGTAAAATGGCTCATGCCTCATGGTCATATCGTCCATCAGAGTCAGGAAAAACGATTCTGATACTGATGAGGATTTAAAAAAAGGCGGACAGCTGAGTGCCGTCCGCCCTCTTTATAGGATTTACTATTATTTGTGTTTTGCTAATAGAGATTACTGATTACGCCACTTGGGAGCACCAACTTGCTTCTCAACAAGCACATTGTTGAAGTTTTTGAAGTGGAGGTCAACCATACCTGGCTGATAATCGCTGCGGATTTCTTTGTCCACATTCGTAACGGTACCGTCAATACCATCACACTGGTGATCCCAGTGAGATACGTTGGCAGGGTCAAACTTGTGAGGCGGATTCGGCTGAACCATCAAGTCCTTAGCCGAGATGTCGGCCACCTTCACAGTCAGTCCCTCTGCACCAGCATCACCCCATGTCACATCATAGTTCTTTGCCAAAGAACCAAAGGTGTTCTTCTGGGTATAGTCAAATGCAGATGCGGTGTTGCTCCATATCTGACCACTGGTCAAGTTGTCGTTGGTCGAGTAGTTATCCTCGAAGTCAAGTGTTACTGTGCCTGAACCATTGATTGTGCGGATGTCACAACCAGCCTGTACCATGTCACGCTCTGTATCATTGTCGTTGCGTGTCAGGACAAAGAGGTTGCGCTTGATAGTAAAGGTGGAACCGCCAGGTATCCAACGAGTGTTGAATATCATACTGTTACCAGCATTACAAGTATTCAGGTTGATAAACGTGTTGTTCTCAAGCGTAATGTTGTAATGTAGGCTGGCGGGCCACTCTATCGACTGCTGCTTGTTGTGGTTGAACATATAACCCAGTGGGTTGTCATAGATGGTACAATTCTTCATGACGAAGTTCTCCCAAATGTTGATATTCACGTTTGCCTCAGGGTTGGCGTGGAACCAGTTATATCGACGTCCGCTAGTAGAATAGTAACCTCCATTGTAGAAGTCAACATTGTCGATGATGAAGTTCTTGATACGGACACCGTAATTGGCTTGTACGCGGTAGAAACCACCCACAATACCCTGGAACGAACAGTTCTTCAGAGATATTTCTTCTACATTTGTAACAACTTTAGAGCCGTCACCGATGTTTCGGGCATACGGAATGGTAAAGTCAAGATCTTCCAATACAATCTTGTCAATGTCAATGGTAATCATGGGGTTCTCTGAACCAATCGGGTTGCGGCTCAGCATGAAGAAAGCGGGTGAAGGCGATGTGCCACCGCTGATGTCAAGTACCTGTGGATAGTACAAGAATACCTTTGCACGGCCCTTGCCTTCTGCAAGGTCTTCAGGTAATGTCGCCAGTTTGAAGCCTTTGTATACCTCTAAACCTGCGCGTAGGAAGTATGCTTCTCCACCGCGAAGGTAGAACACCTTGTTTTCTGCATACTCATTGCTCTTCATGAATTCCTCTAACTTAGGCTGGATAGAAGTGGCCGGAATCGGTAAACTAATCGACTTCAGTGCATCACTCTCAGTGTACATCATAGTATCCTGTGGAACAGGATCAATGACGATTGGCTCACCGGGATCACCCTTGGTACGTACGGTGACATCCAAATTCTGCTGAGCATAATTCAGACATTGCTGTACGGAAAGCTTTTTCTTGGCCTTTTCAGCAAAGATGCTTTCATCGTATGTATACATGTTGTACACAGAGTTAGAGTCGAGTCCTTCTATAGAAACCATAGCCACACCGTCAGAACCGAACATGCTTTCTTCAAGTTTAATGCCTGGGTATTGATACTGAGTCGGTACTTTTGCATCAGGGTTCGATGAAGCAGGTTCAATAACCAATCGGTCTGCTTTCCATACTTTGTTTCCACTGGCATCAGTGAGAACATGGAAGTATTCACTCATCTCTTCCAACTCGTCGGCAGTGTATTCATAGTTACCACTCTTGGCATAACTACGGTCCAGATAGAGATCGAAACTGTTTTTTGTGATGTTGGCTTTCTGTGCAATGATGGAAGGTACTTTGTATTTGTCTAACATGTCATAGTATACCATGTCAGTCCATTGATGCAAATTTCCTGTTCCGAACCATTGTGAGTTATGCTCTTCGCCACGCTCGGAGAGAGCGCGGATGGCAAAACGATAGGTCTTGGAGAATATCAGGTCTTCCAAAAGCATTTGATCCTGTTCTTCACCCCAGACTATAGTATCAAGTACGAGCATAGTGGCATCATCCCAGTTCTCCGGGGTGTTTGCAATGCTCTGTTCATAAGATGCTTTGATTTGGTAACCTTTTGCACCTTTCACTTGTGACCAATAGAGCTGCATACTGTTGCGTCCTATTACCTGGCAGAGGTATGGGTCGCTTCCACCTTTTGATACCGTACGGTTGGTACGGAATACCGGTGTCATCAGTCGGTCAGACGATGCTTCGTAGCTGGCCTCGTCCTTATCGGTACATGAGAAGGTGGCGAAAGTGGCCAGTAATGCGAATGAATATAATAATACTTTTTTCATATCCTTTTTAAATATAGTTATTAGTAACCATAATAATTCTTTAACCTTCCTTCTGAACGTGTGATGGCTTCACGAGGAATAGGCATCAGATAACGTACAACAGGAAGATCAGTCTGTTCACTTGTGATGTCAAAAGTGGTATAAACACCATTTCGGTTCATCTGGAATGTGGTCTTGTTGTCGCGGTCTGCCTTGATGAAGCCATAGAGTGAGTAGAGTACAGAGTTCTCTGCATAATCATTACCGTCTTTCCAATATTTAGTGGCAAAGTCTGCAGTCTTCATCTCATATTTTATAGTTCCTGCAGGATCTTCTGGGTCGCCTCCTGGCTCATAAGCTGCAACAGGAGAATTGGGGTATTTCTGTTTGATGTACTTGAAGAACTTTTCTGCTGTGTTGTACTCGGTTTTGAACTTTTGGTTGGCAGCATAGGCATTGAACAGATAGAGCACATTTAAATCATGGTTAGCAAAATAACTGTTCTTCCGTGGGTTCTTCATATATACCCAGTAGATGTAAGCAGGAACAAGCTGATCCTTGGCAGCACCAGCAGATTTGCCAAAGGCATTGTCGCCTGGAATGGCTGCGTCAATCTCCTCTTGGGTATAGGTTTCACCCAATGTCCCACCAAAATAGTCAATGTTGTCGTGATAGGTCACCATGTCGTTGACAACGGCATCGCCCTGTCCTCCCATCTCAGCTGCAACGGCGTAGTTGCGAAGGAAGGTGTAGTAGAGTTCCTGAGCCAGCATGTTGTTACGTACCAAGTCCTTCCAACGGCTGTTTTCACCCGCGAACTCCCACTTGCGTTCGTCCAGAATTTCCTTCAGGAAGGCATCTGCGTCACCACCCGTCACTGCGGGAGCACTAATAGTAGAGCCTTTATATGCACGGTTGCGTACCTGTTGTACGGCAGAGATAGCCTCGCCACTGACAGACTGATTCAGTTTCAGGTCTGCCTCTGCAAACATCAGCAGCACGTCAGCATAGCGCAGGTAAGGATAGTTGATACCTGTATTACCCGTAGTAATGCTGGTGAAAGCACTGGTAGTATTGAACAGTTTCGACCACTTGTTATTGTATACAGTGATGTTGGTGTTAATCTTAGGCATACCATCAAAGGTGTAGTACCACCAGCCGATAGTCGCATCGCGGCGTGTGTCTCCTTCCTTGTAACTGAAGCGGAACAAATTGTTAATCTGCTGGTTGCCACCGCACTCACCCCACTGGAAGTTTGTGGCACCACCGCTTGACTCGAACTTTGGCCCCTGACGATAGCCGATATAACCTGAAACCTCTTTTGTGAAAGGAATCTCGAAGATGGGGTCGTCATCGTTGATTACTTTGAAGTTACACTCATTCAAGAAAACATCCTGATAGGAGTTGTTCAGGGAATGTGTACCAGAATCAATTACTTTCTTGGCGTAGTCACGGGCCTGAGTTAGGAACCATGTCTCCTCTGTAGCAGAGGGTTTGCCCATATAGCCATAGCTAGTGGCATCGTCTGCATTGTGACGCAGAGAATAGCCGGCAGCCTGCAAGCCAATGCGAGCGATCATAGCCCAGCATGCTTCTTGGGAAATGCGCTCAATGCCTTCAGACAACTGTGAGGTTGGCTTCATGTTAGGAGCTACAGCAATGAGGTCTTCCATAATGGTTTTGGCAATAACATCACGCGAAACGATTTCTGGGTAGAAATTGTTGGTGACACGTGTGGGCTGCATGGTGAAAGGTACATCACCCCAATAGCACATCAACTCATAATAGAGCATAGCGCGCATGACTTTGGCTTCGCCCATATACTGCTGCAATGATGCATAATCGTCGTTATTCTCTTTATAAATGTTGCTGTTTTCTAAAAAGTAGATGAAGGCGTTTGCCGTTTCAATTGCAGAGTATGTGGCATTCCACACGCCATTGGCCGTTGAACTGGCAGCGGTCTGGTCGTAACGCTTAGGCGTATTGGTCTCATCATTTTCGCTGCTGTTGGTGACAAAGTCAACGTCGCTGTTCAGGATGAGGCTATATGTATAAGCTTGTCCGAAGCAGTTGCTTGACATAATCTCTGCGTAGACACCATTTAGGGCCATGCCGGCATCCTTTACGGAGCTATATATGTCCTCCGGGGAAAACTTGGAGGGAGCATCCACTTCCAGATAGTCGTTACAAGAACTGAACGCCAACAGACCAAGTCCACCGATGATAATATTTTTTAGTTTCATATTATTTTGAGTTTACTTATTTGTTGTTTTTAGAAAGTCAGGTTTACACCAAATGAGAATGCACGATTACGTGGATAGCGGTTGTAGTCCATAGAGGGAGTCAGACCGGTCTGTACGTCAATCTCAGGATCATAGCCTGAATATCCGGTAATAATGAATAGGTTGCTAGCACTGACATAAGCACGGAGTTTGGAGAGTCCCCACTTTTCAGTCCATTTCTTGGGGATGGTGTATCCAATAGTGACATCAGTACAGCGCAAGAATGAGCCATCCTCAATAAAGTAAGAGTTGATAGTGTTAGTTACGACATCAGCGGGGTTCCATAGGCTCTTGCCTGTGTTTTCAGCCAAATACTCGTCAATGGTGAATGGCTCAGTCCAGTAATCCTCGTGGCGGCCGGTGTTGGTGGTGTAAACCCAACGGTTATCACGAGAGAACTTGCTGTATACATTAGTATAAGTAGACTTGTTACCAGAACTTGATGACAGGGCGTACGCTGTTGCATTGTACACATCAAAGTTCAGCATATAGGTGAAGTTGGCAGTAAAGTCAAAATCCTTCCAAGTGCCATTCAAACCGAAACCGCCCTGGAGGGTCGGGTTCGTGTTACCAATAACCTCGCGGTCCTTCAATGTAATCTTGCCATCACCGTCCAAATCTTTGAACTTCATCTTTCCAGGCATATTGGGATCGCCTGAATTTGATGCAGCCAATACGTCTGTCGTCATCTGGGGTACACCCTCTTTCAACTCCCATTTAGACTTCTGAGCATATCCACTTTCTTCGAAGTCGTCAATGGTGTAAAGGCCGTCATAGACATAACCATAGAACAGACCGACCTCCTTGCCGACCTCTAACAAATAGTCGTCTTTACCCGATGAGTAGAAGCGGCTTGAATAGTTGTACAATTTAGAGTCTGTAGCATTCAGTTCCTTGACGGTCATCTTGTTGTGACCCAGTGTGAAGTTAGCACTCAGTACATAGTCCTTACCGCGCAGAATGTCGCCATTGATAGTCAGTTCGAAACCGTTGTTCTGTACCTTACCGATATTCTGCTGTTGCTTGGTGTAACCTGAAACGGCAGGAATGGTTGAGTCATAGAGCAGATCACGGGTCGTGTTGAAATAAAGTTCAGGAGTAATCTTCAGACGACCATTGAACAGGCTGATATCTAAAGCGAAGTTACGAGTAACGGTAGTCTCCCATTTCAAGTCTTCATTAGGATACTTGCCAGGTTTTGAATAGTACATCTCACCATATTGGCGCTGTTCGCCGAAGCCTGGACCACCCTCAACTTCCATATTATATAGGTAACGCCAAAGGTCAGCATCGATACGGTTGTTACCTGCCAGACCGAAGGCAACGCGGAACTTTAACTGGTCAATCCATTTCACGTCTTTCAGGAAATTCTCGCGCTTCATGTCCCAAGCACCTGAAATAGAGGGGAAGTAGCCCCACTTGTGTCCCTTGGCAAACTTTGAACTACCATCAGCACGCATGGTTGCACTGAGTAAGTACTTGTGGTCGTAGTTATAAGATACCTGACCAAAGAAAGAAGCGGTACGGTCAGCAGTGGAAAGGACAGTATTCGACACATACGGAGTACCGAGACCCATGTTGTCGAAAGCTTTCTGAGCAGTTACTGAACGGTCAAAGTAGCGGTTGGTCTGCAATGACTGCTTGTACTGACGGTTGTAGATTTCCTGACCGAGCAAGAACGAGAAGTTATGCATATCCTTCAACGTCATGTCATAGCTGGCAGTATTGGTCCAGGTATATGACTCAGTAGTGCGCTTGGTGATAGAAGCTACAGGCTGTGAGTTGTACTTCTTACCCATATCAGTAAGGGGGCCGTAGAAACGGTTGATGTCGTAGAATGATACGGCATAGTTGCCTTCAGAACGCAATGTCAAGTTCTTGATAGGCTTCCAAGTCAGGGCAAAGCGGTTATTCAGCGTGTAATTATGACGCTTCTGCACATTCGTAGAAATATCATTGACGGGATTGGTAGCCGTAAAGCTGTTAGTAACGTCCTCGTCTTCCCAGTTCTTGTTCCAACGAGCAAACTGGCGATAACCTGCAGTCGGCATGAATTTCAGCACGTCAATGATACCACCAGTACCAATATTATCACCACCGGCACCCTCATCACGACGATAGGTAATAGTGGGATTGTACTCAAACTTCAGGTTTTTGTGCAGCTGGGTTGCTAATTTCAGGCTGAGGTTGGTACGGCGTACACCAGACCCCATGATGATACCCTTATCCTCAGACTGAGTTAGAGAGAGGTTAAAGCGGGTCTTCTCACTACCACCACCAATGTTCACGTTGGCAGAGTAGTTCAGGGGAGTTTCATCCATCACTTTGTCCTGCCAGTCAACAGGAGTCAATGTGCGGTAGATGTCCAAGTCAGAGGGATCACCGAAGTTCTCATAGAAATAGCGAACCGATGACGAACCGCTACGCTTCACACCACCTTGAGCGCGGTCCCAGGAATATTCCATGAACGAGGGAATATCCATCAGGTCTAATTTCTTGGAAATGTGAGCTAAGGTCAGACGGCCATTGAATGAAACTTGAACCTTGCCTTCTTTGGCAGATTTGGTTGTAACGATAATAACACCATTACCACCCTTTGCACCATAGATGGCAGTCAGAGAGGCATCCTTCAAAACGTCGATAGATGCGATATCCGAGGGAGGAATATCGTTGATGTTGTCCTGCTGGAATCCATCTACAATAAATAGAGGATCGTTGGACTGCGTCACAGACGTTGCACCACGCACGCGGATGTTGATGTCGGCACCTGGCTGACCATCAACAGTCGTTACCTGCACACCTGCAATTTTACCAGCCAGAGCTTCTGCTGCAGATGATACAGGAACCACAGCCAGTTTGGCACCACTGACGGAACCGACCGAACCGGTCAGGTCCTTACGGGCCTTGCTGGTGTAACCTACGACAACCACTTCCTCCAGTGAGGCGTTGTCGTCCTGCAACTTCACCTGCATGTTTTCGCTGGCAGTGACTTCCTGGGTAACCATGCCGATGTAAGAGATGACAACGGTCTTGGACTTCTGGAGCTTCAGTGTGAAGTTTCCGTCGAAATCTGTGACTGCTGCATTCTTGGCATTACCCTTCTCAACTACGGTTGCGCCAATAACGGGTTCTCCCGTCTGGTCCGTAACCGTACCCTTAGCTGTAGTCTGGGCTGAAACCTGACCGCAAACTAAGAGCAGACACAATAGGAGTGTCGTGCGGATTGCGTGCCACACTCCGACCTTTTGGTCGAAGAATGTACTCTTAATTTTAACAGACATAAATTAGTAGTTTTTAAAAATTTAACAAAAAATATATATATTCTGCCTGCAAAGATACAAAGAAATATTAAAACTGCCAAAATATGACTGATCTTTTTTTTGCAAACGTTTACGTAGAATGTGAATAAAACATAAAAGAGCGGAAAGCCCGTAAAAACTTTCCGCCCCATATTAATTTCAAATGATTTTGTCATTACTCGTCACGGAAACCATATCCGTTATGGAAGGCACCATTGGCATTTTTGATGATGTTACCACCCATCATCAGCATGTAAATAGGAGGCTCTCCCTCTTCATAACCATTGTAGATGAGCGTACTGTACTGCTCTGCATTGTTGACGATGTCAATAGCCCAGTTCTCTTTCTTGTATCCGTCAGCTTCCAAAGCCTTTGCTTCGGCACCATTTGGATCGATATATGTGAATAGGCCCTTAATGGCAAGGTTAGTCAAGTCACCTGCAGTCAGAGCTGCTGCAGATGTGCCATTGCTTGCAGCAACGGCAGCCCAGTCGTCATTCTGTCCACGCCAAGAGGGATAGAGTACAGGGTCGTCCTCCATACCGGCAGGACACTGAGTAGTCAAACGATAGCCATAGGATTTCTTGGCATCAACGAGCTTTGTCCATACATAGTTGGATATGACGTTACCATTAGCAAACTGGTGATACCCCTGGCTCTTTAGGTCGCTGAGCATGTCGGCAGACTCCTTGTAGAAGGCTGCAATAGTCTTGCCTAACTTGTTGGTACGGATGAGGTCCCACTTACGGCTTCCCTCGCCACCGAACTCAAACTTACGCTCTTCGATACAAGCATCGAGCAGAGATCCGCATTTGGCAATGAACGCATCTGTATTGGCTTTTTGGGCTGAGCCGAAGGCACGGTTGCGAATCATGTCCAGATAAGTGCGGGCTTCACCGTCCTTGCCTAATGCGGCTTTCACTTCTGCCTGCATTAGGATGATGTCGGCAAAGCGCATGAACGGGTTGTTGATACCACTTTGGCGCTGCTTGGCTGTCCAAGGCATTGTCATACGGTTCTCGTCCCACTTGTTCAGACCGATACCACCACTGGTACGTGAGCCTTTCTTGAAGTTGATAAGCTTCTCGGCACCCTTGCCGTCGGAACCAGTAATGGCACAAGTAACGTCACGACGCATGTCGGCAGGATCAAAATCGTTATAGTAGTATAGAGGAGCAAGGCGGGCCTGGTCGTAGTTCTTACAGGGATAAGCGTTCGAACCGCCACCTTCAGAGGGACGGCCAAATGCATAAGGACGTTCGCTGTTTCCTACAGCATGAGTCTCAGGAACCTCGTAAACGCTCTCGTCAGCAAAGGTGTTGTCAGTTTTCCAACCCACCATGGTCTGCTGGAATACATATTGGTAAGGGTTGCCATAGCGGTCGCCACTACGTGGGTCTGTTGTCTGGAATACGACGTTTCCGTGCTCAGCAATTGCATCGCCCAGATACTTCTCTGCCACTGTATAGAACGTCTGCCAGTCAGTACGTCGACCATAGAAACACTTGCGCGAGGTACTTTCGCTAACTTTGTCGAAGCTGACAGAAGTACCATCGAGCTTGGTGTAGAAGTTGTCGCCCATGTCTGTACGACGGGTCTGATAGCCACCCATCCACAAGCAGATACGGCCTACAAGACCTTCTGCATAAGTGCGGTTGAAGTTACTCTTGTCAATGCCGCTGCTCTCGCCAGAACGGAACATGACGGGGATGACGCGCTTCAGGTCTTCCAGAATGAACTCTGCTATAGAGTCGCGGTTGGTCAGATGGGTTGCCACCTTACCGGCTTCAATCTGGAATGCAATGTCACCATAATGACGTATGAGTTCATAATAACAGGTAGCTCGCATGCAGATTGCCTCGCCGTAAATCTGGGTGAGAATGGTAGGTGCACCAGACATCATCTCCTTGAAGTCTGCTTTCTCCTCCATGCTGTTGATGATGGGGTTGCACTTACCGATGATACCATAGAAGTTAGTCCATGTGGATTCGTACATGCCATTTCCGAAGGGGTCGATGTTCTCAGTACCACGGGTTCCATAGTTGCTGTCTACATATCCGTAGAAGTAAGACGGCACCCAACGGTTCAACTGTGATCCGTATGCCTCGGGCTGGATTTCTGTATCGGAACTAGACACGATGAAATTGTAGAAAGTTCCGTTACCATGAGAAAGACCGTCACTACGCCATTTGTCGTAGATGCTGTACATGGCACCACGGAGGGTGCTCTCAGTAGAAACCACAAATTCTTTGTCTACCTCTGAAGAAGAAGTCTGCTCCAGGAAGTCTGAACAAGAAGTTGTTCCAAGTAGCAGAGTGGCTCCTAACATGCTATATAATATCTTTTTCATAATGTATGCTGTGTTTTAGAATTTAACATTGAGACCGACAGTAAAGGTACGAGCGCGGTGATATGCACCGTAGTCCATGCCAAGAGTAGGATAGTTGCTGTTCATTGCTGTATCAACGTTGACATCAGGGTCGAGACCAGAGTAACCAGTCAGGCAGAACAGATTACCGCCTGTGACATAGATACGGGCACTCTGAATGTATGCCTTGCGGGTCCAAGCTTTCGGCAGAGTGTAACCCAGTGTGATGTTGCTCAGGCGCAGATAAGCTGCGCTCTCCACAAATTCGCTCAGTACAACGCTGGCCTCGTAGAAAGGTACGGGACGGCTCTTGCCGGCATTCAAGGCTGCAAACATAGTAGGATCGGTAGCGGCTACAAGTTCGCCATTGACAACATCGTAGAGTTGATAACTCTCAGCAATGAAGTCGCGGTGGTTCTTGGCCAAACCTGTTTCCTTACCACCAGCGTACTGGCACATAGAAGAGGCGTTGTACACCTTGCCGTCGAGTTGGTAGGTGAAGTTGGCAGAGAAGTCGAAATCTTTGTAGTTACCAGAGAATCCGAAACCACCAGTGTGGTGAGGCTGTACGCGACCGATAATGTCAACGTCATCAGAATTGACAATACCATCAGGTGTGCCATCAGGGCCACTGATGTCCTTCAGTTTGATTGCACCGGGGAAAGCACTCTGTCCCTGAGGAATAGCTGCGTCCCATTCCGGCCCCTTATAATAATTGGTGATAACAGAAGATGCGAGATCGGGCACACCCTCTTTCAATACGTACTGACCATTGACAAAGTTGAAGTCGTCAAGTGTGTAGACGCCATTGCTGGTATAACCACGAATCAGACCAAGGGGTTCTCCCTCACGAATCAGGTAGTCGTTGCCAGGCATCAGTGCGCTGGAACCCCAGTTTGAACCGTACTGGATGTCGCGTCCACCATCAAGTTCGTCCACCTTATTCTTATTATAATTATAAGTCAAGTTCATGTTCAGGTTGAAGTCTTTGGTGCGGACAATAGCTGCATTCAGTGCCAGTTCGATACCCTTGTTAGAGGTCTTGCCGATGTTCTGATACTGGTAAGAGTAACCAGACGAAGAGTCAATCTCAGTACGCATCAGCAGGTCTTTGGTGGTGTTCCAATAGAAGTCCAACGTACCATTGATACGGTTGAAGAAACCGAAGTCAATACCGATGTTACGCGAGATGTTGGTCTCCCACTTCAGGTCGGGATTTTCCTTCAGGCCCGAGGGAGCGAAAGTCTTTACGCTTTTACCGTTAATGACGGCTGTAGACGATACCCATGTCTCGTGCCACAGGCTGGAGCTGATGTTGTCGTTACCAGATGTACCATAAGATACGCGCAGTTTCAAATTGTCAAGCCAACTATTAGCAGGTGTCATGAACGGCTCATCGCTGATACGCCAGGCTGCAGCAGCTGCGGGGAAGTAACCCCAGCGGTTGTTTGGACCGAACTTCGAACTACCATCGGCACGCAACGTACCGGTCAGCAGGTAGCGACCTTTCCAAGAGTAGTTCACACGACCGAACCAAGAAGATGTGGTCTCAGGTGTGTTATACTTATTCTCGTATTTGTTTTCAGCAGGATAGGTCTCAGCATCGCCGTTGTGCATCAGACCGAACACACGGTCCATTGTCCAGGCTGCATCCATAGGATAACCGCCACCATAAAGTGTTGTAGACTCGTTCTTGGAGTATATCTCCTCATTACCGAGCAGGAACGACAGACTGTGGTCTTCGCCCAAGCCTTGTACTTGATAGTTAATGGTGCTGACTGAACGCCAGTTGGTACCCTCGCTACGGCTTAGTTGGGCATACTTGTGACCTTTTACGAAGTTGTTGGTAATATTGTTAGAGGGAATGCTTCCATCATCATAGCGCTTGGAACGGCTCCAGTTACGGCCTACACCCATTTCTGTGCGTAGGGTCAGCCCTTTGATAGGCTCCCATGATAGGGCGAAGTTAGCACGTAAACGGTCGCGCAGGAAGTCATTGTAAATGGCCTCGTTAATCTTGTCAGGTGTTGCAGCAGCGTTGACCCATGCCTCGCCCAAACCGAGCAGTGTAATATCGTCGGTACCGAGAGGATTGTCAATAGGACGAATCTCAAATGCCGACGAAAGGATGGAACCACGTGAACTGTTACGGGGCTCCATACCTTCTACGTCCATCTGAGCATAACGTGCATCCAAGTCAAAATACAGACGTTTGGCCAGTTCCTGACGGAGTTTCAGGTTCAGCGACAGACGCTGGAACTTAGAGTTCACCTTGATACCTTTATCATTGACATAGTTGGCAGAGAAGGTGTACTTGGTCTTTTCATTACCACCCTGAATAGCCAAGTTATGGTTCCAACCAGTAGCTGTCTGCAGCAAGTCATCGGTATAGTCATGTGACGAAGCGTTGGCATATTCAGCATAGTGGTTACCGTTGGCACTACCCAGTCCGAAGTACTTGGCCACGCCTTCGTGGTTGATTTGCAGAGCGTTGGCATATGACCAAACGTTCTTGACATAGTCTTGTGCGTTTAGCACGTCGAACTTCTTGGCTGCCCATTTGACCTGGAAATATCCCTCGTAGCTTACACTCAGTTTGCTTGCATCAGCGGCAGCCTTGGTAGTAACCAGAATAACACCGTTACCACCACGTGCGCCATAGATCGCAGTTGAAGCAGCATCCTTCAGAACGTCTATAGAGACAATCTGGTCAGCAGGAATGTCACTCAGATCACTTACGGGGAAACCATCGACCACATATAGCGGCTCGTTAGACTGAGAGATAGAACCACCACCACGTACCTTAATAGAAATGGTGGCACCAGGGCGACCGTCTTGCGAAATAACGTTCACACCAGCCAGTTTTCCTTGCAGAGCCTCGGCCACATTGGAAACAGGATTGGCTTTCAGAGCGTCAGCACCTACTGATGCTACAGCACCGGTCAGGTCGCGCTTCTTGACAGTACCATAACCGATGACCACAACATCGTCCAGTGTGGTGTTGTCTTCTTCCAGAGTGATGGTCATGTTGCCACTGCCTTTCGCGCTCTGAGGCTTGTAGCCTACATACGAGAACTTGATGGTAGAGCCTGCGGGAGCGTTGACGCTGAAGTTTCCGTTGATGTCGGTCACCGTTCCCTGGCCGTTGCCATAGGTCACGCTTACTCCAATCAGAGGTTCGCCAGTCTTGTCCTTGACGGTACCCTTGATTGCATTCTGGGCGAAGCCCGTTAGCCATAGCATACACAGCAGCATGGCTAAGAGTAGTCTTCTTGTTTGCATGTTAGTTTGTTTTTAAGTTTGTTTTATAAAAAAGTAGTAGTATGTCCATTTGAATGCAAAAGTAATACATTTTGTTAAAATAGACAAATAAATGCTCCCCTTTTTTTCGTAAACGTTTACGTCTTGTCGAAGAATGACAGAGAGGTAATCAGTCAAGTCCATAGAAACAGCAGGCAATTCCTCTTTTAAGTTTGTCTTTTTTGGGCAAATCTTACACTTTCTTTGTAAGTTGCTTACTATCAGATAGCTGGGCTTAGTGTAGGTGAATTGGAATCTTACACTACCTTACACTATCTTACACCAATGTAAAACAATTGTTTTACTTGTCAGGAAGTAGTGTTTGTGCTGTAATAAAGGTATCTTATTGATAGTAAAACAAGTTGTTTTACCGTTAGGGAGTTTATCTTATTAATGCCTGTTGCATACGGATAATGGCAAAAGGCTATGTGCTCAGGCATAAAGAAACGGACTCCATGTCGGAATCCGTTTCCTTTCTTATTGAGTGAGTTCTTCTCTCACTTCATCACGACCGCCTTATTTAATAACCACCTTTTTACCATTGATGATGTAGACACCCTTCGTGGCCTTGTCGACACGTACACCCTGCAGGTTGTAGATGGCCTCATTGTTGATGACAGGCTGAGCCTGCTCAATGGTCTCAATGCCGTCAGTCTCTGTGGCAGGAGCAGAAGCCTCGCTCAGACCACCCATCTCGTTAGCGGCACGAACGGTATAGTCTGCTGCGTTGGCAGCGCGGCGTGGAGCAGAAGCGGAACCTGAGAGTGTCGTTACGTCAACCTGAGTGTCGGTGGTGAAGCCGATTACATTACCATTCAGGCAGACGGCATACAGCAAAGCGTAGTTGCTGCCGTCCCAGAACAGGATATTGCCATTCTTGTTGAACTTCACATTCTGAGGAGCAGGAGCCTGCTCGGTCATCAATGTGGGCTGCCAGTCACCAAACATCTTCGACATGTCGCTGTACTGGGCTGCCTCTTCTGCAGTCAGAACAGGATTGTTTGCGTGACCGTCACCAAAGGTGGTCTTACGACCAGAGAGATCAATCTGCGAACCCGTTGAGGTCATAGAGTTGTACTCTGCAAAGCGTGCTGGCCAGCCACCGCTCATCTCGTTCCAGCCAATAGCAGAAGGCACAACGTTCATCTTGGTGTCAATCCAGACTGCAACAGGAGTACCGTTGCCCCAAGGACGACCGAGGGTGTAGTTGCCGTCAACACCATCACCGTCACCGTTGATGACGCAATCCTTCAAGACCCAACCTATCTTGGCAGGCTTAGAGGGAACAGCACAGTAGCCACCGGCAATCTGGCGGAATTCAACTTCCTTGAAGTAGATATCACCCTTGCCGCAAATGTAGTCCGTACGTCCGCGGAGGACACCACCGTCGAAGAAGTAGAGACCGTTGTCGTTGTTAGAGGTCCAAGTGTCCTGATAGCCGTGCAGGCATACGTTCTTATAGATGTTCTTCGTACCCTTGTCTTGGATGGCGATGTCGCGGCCGCGTGCATCTTCCATGCCGGTCGACACGGTCAGGTCCTGCCAGTAGAGGCCAGAAGCAGAACTGCTAATCTGGAAGACATCGCTGTTGCCAATACCATCGTACTTGCTGGTAGTTCCAAACTGTCCGGCAAAGGTTGCATCGGCAGGAATAGCATTGGTGATGATGGTTGCGTCACGGTCCTCACCGATGAACGAGATGTTCTTGCCTGTGATGAAAGTGATGCACTCAGGCACCTGAAAATCGTTGCAGGTCTTCATCGTGCTGCTGAGAGGAATCGTGTAAGTACCCTTCTTGATGAAGATGCGGAAGCGGGTGTTCTGGTCAGCACGGGTATTGGCTGTCTTGATGGCAGCGAGCAGTTCGTCTACATTAGAGACTGTGACGTCGTATGGAGACTTTTCAACGGTAGGACGACTCATGGTGGTGAACGTCAGCGTGATAGCCTCGGTAATGAAGTTGTCGGTCAGGTCACCGATGCTGTTAGCTGGCAGGGTGAAGGTGTACTCGGTTGCATAGTCCAGACCCTTGTACTCGAAGGTGGCAACCTTGCCGCTGATGCTTGGAGTGAGTGCCATGTCGCCCAAAGTAGCCTTAGCCTCCTCAGCAACCTTGATGCGCTCGTTGAAAGTGAGCACAATCTTACCGCTGGCCGATGCTCCGGTAGACTTGTCTTCGGGTACGCTTGATACGAGCTTGGGAGCCACACCGTCGTTGACGAGTTTCGGCGTGCCGGTGATGAAGAACATGGCCAGCGTGTTACCGTCATTCTTCGATGCAGAACCGTCAACGTTTGAGGTCTTGTCTGCAATCATGCGGATATAGAGCTCGGTCTGGTTGTTGCAAGCCTCAGGCATTTTCTCGCTGAATGAAGCCGCATTCTTGGCTCCTTCCATCGTGATGCTGCCAAAGTTGGTCCAGTCTGTACCGTTCAGTGAGTATTCGACATTGTACTTCTGGTATGCATTGTAGTTGTAGAGCATCTGGAACTGTACGTTGATGTCGGTAAAAGCCTCTGCATTAATCTTGGTCTGCCAGTGCCAGTTACCCACGTCGCCGTTCTCAGCGCCGGTGCGCCAGTTGACAGCTGCACCCTTGAAACTCTCATAACCGCCACCGCTTACAGTAGATTTGTCTAGCCAGCCTTGGGTCTCGCCCGTCTCTGTGTTGACCAGATTCAGAGCGTCAGCATCGTTGTCTTGAGCAGCGAAATCAGCCTTGCGTCCATTGCCGCCAGCCTTGTAGAAGTCCCAACCGGCAATGATGTCGGCCTGGCTGTAAGAAGCGGTGATGTCCTGGTTTGCGTCCATGGTGACGGTTTTCTCGCTGTTGGTTGTGCCGTCGTTCCAGTTGGTGAAGGTAACAAGACCCTCGTACTGGTTAGCGGTCAGGACAACCTTCTGGCCTGCCTCGTACATATTCTTACCGTCAACCACGGTTGGAGCGGGTGAAACGGTAACCATATAGTCATTGGTACCATCGATATTCAGGTTCAGCGCATAGGTCTCAACCTTCTTGAAGTTGGCTGTCAAGGTCTCGTCCTTGGCAATATCGAAAGTGAATGTGTTCTCTTTTGAAACTTCATTGCCTTCTGCATCAGTCCAATTCACGAAATCGTAGCCGAATTTCTCTGTGGCAGTCAACTTAATAGTCGAGCCGGCATCGTACACATCGCTTGCAGGATAGATATTGACGCTGCCTCCCTCTTCTGGGCTTGCAACAGCAGCTAACTTAAACTGCTCAATATCTTTGACCGTGCCATCGAATGTGCCTGTGATGATGACATTACCGATAGCGATATTCTTGTTATTGGCAGTCTTTGATATATAGAAACGGAACGTGAACTCGTTAGCCGCTTCTGCCGTAATGTCAATACTGTGGCCCAAGCTGGCCGTAGCACTATTGGCTCCATTGTTGCGTAGTGTCGTGGCAGCGTCTACTTCCGTGATAGTAGATTCCACTCCGTCCAGCGTATAGCTCCATGAATAGGTTGCTCCATCGGTTCCAACTTTTACTGCATTATAGCTAACATTGGTGGGCTTAAATTTGAGACCTGCCTTTGCTTTGACTCGATAGGCTATCATAACACCTTCCACATTACCAGCATTAGATGTGTTGGGAGTATACTTCACCATATCGGTATCGAAAAATTTGGTAGCCTCAACTTTCAGCTCGTTACCTGTGCTTACGCCAGCAGCCGAGATAGCATTAGCCACTTCTGCAGATGCAGTACCAGCAGCCTCATTGCCAATAGGCCAAGTGATGGTGCCCTTCACATTCTCAAACTTCTCACCACCTGCGCTCTGCACCACGGGCAGAACAACCTGGATGTAGCGGTAGTAAGAGCCGTCGTTGCCAATGACTATGTCAACAGTCTCTGCATTGCCGGCAATCTCGTAGCTGATGCTCTTACCGCTGGTGTAGTCGCTCTGGCTGTCAATGGTGGTAGAAGTCTTGCCGCTAGCTCCTAACTCACTATAAGCCTCAATGCTGATAGTGGCTCCCTTGCAAGAAGGAATAGTCCACTTGGTTCCGGCGTTCAGCTGTGCCCAGTCGTTCCAGTTGCCATTGGCAAACTTGCCGCCATTGTTGGTGTCGAAGTCGGCCTTCACGTCAATGGTCTTGCCGTTGACAACGGCTTGGGTAACCCAGATGCCTGTTTGGTTCTGATAGCCAACAGTGGGAGCGCCTTCATCGCGGCGGAAGGTCCATTTCAGTGTTACAGCCTCTGTACGGTCTGCCAGACTAACCTCGTTGGCGGTGAAGACCGGAGCCAGTTCAACGTCCTTCTCAGGAACGGTGTACTCTGCGCCTGGAACTACGGTGTTCGTGCCGTCAGTCCATCCCGTCAGTGTCTTACCTTCCACGTACATGGTAAAGTTCTTAGGTAGCGTAATCTTCTTGCCCACCTCTTCCTTGATGGAAGCAGGTGCCACGCCTGTGGCATCGCCCAGTGCAAACGAAACGGTGGCATCGCTCTTCAGCTCAGCAGGGTCTACGGCCTCCACAGCAAAGTAGGGGGTATAGCTGCCGCCGCTGATAGTCAGCGTAGTGGCCATACCTTTATAGACTGTAGAGGCAATGTTGGCCTCCTTGTTCTGATGGTAGCAGGCGCCTGTGTTGGTGTTGAAAGTACCAACAGTAGCTCCTGTTGCATCCTTGATAGTGACGTCGCCACCCCAAGCACAAGTGCCCATAGAAACCTTCACAGGACCTTCCACTTTGACGGTGGCAGAGAAGTTGCCCAATCCGTGCTCGTTGCTGTGAAACTTGCCTGTAACAACGGCATTGGCCGTAGCATCATCGGACGCCACACGGGTAAAAGTACCGTCGTTGTTCATCTTCAGCCCGTAAGTGCCACTTTCACCATTAGCAAAGAAACTTCCATTGGTGAAGTCGGCCTTGATGTCGCGGAAACCTGCGGTAGACTCGTTGCCTCCGGACTCCTCAGTCGCTCTCCATGAAGCAGTGGCAAAAGCCACACACCCCAAGAATGCAACCATTAATAGAGATAATTTTTTCTTCATAAATTAATGTTTTTAGTTTATAATTGTTTATTTGTTAGCAAAGTAGATTAGTTCGGCAAAGATACGAATTTTAATTGATAATTGACAATTGATAATTGATAATTTTCTCTTAAAAGTCACGAAATCGTTTACGTTGCAGAGAGGGTACAGCAAACTTTTCCGAAAGGAGCGGGCATGAAATAAAAAATCCCGCTGTTGTGAAGCGGGATTCTTATGTTTAGAACTTAGCCATCTTGATGGCAACTACGGCACACTCGTCACCTTTGTTGCCTAAGCGACCGCCGGAACGGTCTTGGGCTTGTTGTAAATTTTCTGTGGTCAGCAGACCGTAGACAACGGGTATGCTGCTGGTGGCGTTCAGACGGGCAATGCCGGCGGTAACGCCTTGGCAGATGTAGTCGAAGTGGGGTGTCTCGCCACGAATGACACTACCCAGGATGATGACTGCATCGTAGCCGTCGTTCAGCGTCATCTGGTGGGCACCGTAGATGAGCTCGAAGGAGCCTGGAACGGTCTTTACATGGATGTTCTCAGGCAATGCGCCATGACGCTCGAGGGTAGAAACACAGCCGTTGAGCAGCGCCCCGGTAATCTCGGGATTCCACTCGGCGACAACGATACCGAATATCATGTTGGAGGCGTCAGGGACTTTCTCCAGATTGTATTCAGAGAGGTTCTTGGTAGCCATTAACTATCAATCGGGAATTGTCAATTATTTACAGCGCTCGATGTAAGCGTCAATGGTCTGGTACTGCATGGAGTTGAAGTACTTCTCCTTCACTTCCTGATACAGCTTCAGGGCCTCGTCCTTCTTGCCCTGGCTCTCCAGAATCTCACCAGCCTGGATAAGGAAGGTAGGTGACAGCGAGTTGTTGTCAGCCATGCTGGCAGCCTTCTTCAGGTGCTCTACTGCCTTGTCCAACTGGTTCAGGTTGGCATAGGCGTTACCCAGCGCACCCTCAGCAGCGGGAGTAATCATCTGATCGTTCTTTCCGCTGAAGTTCTCCAAGGCGTTGACAGCTTCCTGCCACTTGCCGAGGTTGGCCTGGCAGAGACCGATGTAGAGCTGGGCCAGATTGCCTGCGTCGGTAGAGCTGTAGTCGCTGGCTACCTTCTGGAAACCGGCCAGAGCCTTGTCGAACTGCTCCTGCTGGAAGAGCTCCTGACTCTTGGCGAGCTCGGTGCTTGCTTCCTGCTGGCGGGGCTGGAAGTAATAGGTGTTCAGAAGAATTGCACATACCACCACCGCAATGATAGCAACCACCGCAATGATGATGGCTTTCTTGTTCTTCTCGAAGAAAGCCTCGGTCTTGTTGACCTGCTGCTCTTGAGCGGCAGCCTGCTGTTCAATTTTGTTTGCCATTTTATCTTTTGTTTTTACGTTTGCGCATAAATCGGGTGCAAAGGTACGAATTTTAATTGATAATTAATAATTGATAATTGATAATTTTTTGTTTTTAATGATTTTTCGTATCTTTGCACTCGAAATGATACTCAGGAAGCTGTCTATACTGAACTATAAGAACATTCGTGAGGCACAGTTGGAACTATCGCCTAAGATGAATTGTTTCATCGGACCTAACGGGGTAGGGAAGACCAATGTGCTGGATGCGGTGTACTATTTGTCGTTCTGCCGTTCGGCCTCGAACCCCATTGATTCACAGGTGATACGCCACGAGGAACCTTTCTGTATGCTGGAGGGACTGTACTCGGAGGATGCAGAACAGTCAGCATGCTCGGAAGTCATCTCCGTCGGTATGAAGCGCGGGCAGAAGAAGCATTTCAAGCGCAATAAGAAAGAGTATCGCCGGCTGTCAGAACACATTGGACTGATACCGCTTGTGGTTGTGTCACCCTCGGACACATTGCTCATCGAGGGAGGCAGCGAGGAGCGCAGACGGCTGATGGATGTCGTCATCTCGCAGTACGACCGCTCTTACATAGACCACTTGGTACGCTATAACAATGCGCTGGCCCAGCGCAACACCCTGCTGAAGATAGACCATGCTGCGGAGGAATCCTCCGCAGAGCCTTACGATCCGGCGCTGATGCAGATTTGGGAGGAGCAGATGGCTGAGGAGGGTGAACAGCTGTATGAGCGTCGCAAAACATTTGTGGAAGAGTTGACGCCCGTATTCCAGCGCTATTACGAGCAGATTTCGCAACATCGCGAACAGGTGGGACTACGTTATGTGTCTCATTGCCAGCGCGGTCCGCTGCTGGACGTCATCCAGCGTGACCGCTTTAAAGACAGGGCTGTAGGCTACTCGCTGCACGGGGTGCATCGTGACGACCTTGAGTTCTCGCTGGACGGTTACCAGATGAAACGTGAGGGCTCGCAGGGGCAGAACAAGACGTATGTCATTGCCCTGAAACTGGCACAGTTTGAGTTCTTGAAACGGACGGCCTCTCAAACCACGCCGCTGCTGTTGCTGGACGACATTTTCGACAAACTGGATGCCAACCGCGTGGAGCAGATTGTGCGTCTGGTGTCAGGTGACAATTTCGGGCAGATTTTCATTACCGATACCAATCGTGACCATCTTGACCAGATACTGAGTACTTCAGCCCTGGACTATAAGATTTTTCACGTTGACTCAGGGGAGATATATTGCAAATCGTAAATGGTTCAATCGTAAAGGATAATAAGGTGTTCAGACGTGATGTACAACAAGTGAAGAACCTCATCCTGCAAGTGCTGCGGGAGCAAGGACTGGAGACGCCACTACAACAGAAACGGTTGGTAGAGGCTTGGCCCGAGGTGGCTGGTCCTGTGATAGCCCAATACACGCTCAATACCTATATCTACAACCAGACATTGTATGTACGCCTGTCGAATCCTGCCCTGCGTGCAGACCTGAGCATGCAGCGCAGCGAACTGGTAAAGCGCCTGAACGATTTTGTGGGCGAGCAGGTCATCACCGATGTGCGCTTCGGGTAGACCAGCTCAGGTTAGTTCAAACTGTTTCAACCAGATATCCTAGAAGATGACGGCATCCATCTTGATGTCATGGGGTGCGCAAGGGACGTTGTCTGCCATTTGCCAAGGGAAACACATTCCAATCTTGTAAGCGTCAGGGATGAGCGTGAGGAAACGGTCGTAATAACCTTTGCCGCGTCCCAGGCGATGACCCTCTCTGTCGAATGCCATTCCAGGTATGACGGCTATGTCTATCTGCTTGTAGTCTGTGAAAAGCTGTCCTGTCGGTTCCATGATGTGATAGGCCCCCGGCTGCAGGTCCTGTGGTCCGGTGTAACGACGCAGTTCCATGTCTGTGTCGCTGACTACGCGGGGCAGCAGAATGGTCTTGCCTTGGCTGAGCAGTTCGTCCAGTAGCGGTTGGGTCTGCACCTCGTCAGGGAGCGCACTATATAATAATAAGGTACGTGCATGCGTGTAGTGCGGGTCGCGTCTGAGACGGGCTGTAACGACAACTGATTCGTCAACGGAGTGAAGTTGCTTCCGCTGGCGAATCAGCTGTCTGAGTTCCTGCTTGGTCATTAGGCCACTTTCTTTTGTTGGTCCTCTTGTTGCGGAGCTGTGGGGAATGCATTGTTCTCACGGAACACCTTCAGCGTTTCCATGATGGCAGGATCGTCCTCGTTCAGGTAGTGCATCCAAGCGTCCTCACTCATCATGTTATAAATGATACGGCTGTTGATATAGCGCTCCAGTATCTTGTGCGACTTCTGAATCATCAGGTTGCGGCGCTTCAGCCCATGCTTGTCGGCATAGTCGGCAAAAGCCTCGACGGTATTGATCTTCTTCAGATAGCGCTCCATATCTTCCAGCGTATTATAGTCCTTCAGTTTCTGTCGGTTGTTGTCTGTGTACTCGAAGGCATACTGGATGATGAGTCCGCTCATGGAAGCCTGCTTGTAATAAGAGGTGACGTTGGTGGTGTCCTCTGCTATGAAAATGTCGGGAGTGATGCCACCCCCACCATAGACGGGACGTCCCAGGCTGGTCTTGTAGGCAGGCCCCTCGTGCTTGATGCTGTCCTGCGAGAAGAACTCGCCGTGCTCATAGCGTGTGAGCAGGTCTTCCTCATAGTCCTTGTTGTCTCCTGCCGTATAGGGCTTCTGGATGCAACGTCCTGAGGGTGAGTAGTAGCGGGCAATGGTCAGTCGGATCATCGAGTGGTCGTTGAACTCGATGGGCTGCTGTACCAGTCCCTTGCCGAACGAACGGCGTCCGATGATGGTACCACGGTCATTGTCCTGAATGGCACCAGCCAGAATCTCGGAGGCCGATGCAGAGCCTTCGTCAATCAGGACGACCAGCGGTATCTGCTGGTACGAGCCGCGTCCGTCGCTGCGATATTCCTGACGAGGCGACTTGCGCCCTTGTGTATAGACGATGAGCCGGTTCTTGGGCAGGAACTCGTTGGCAATCTGGACTGCCGACTGCAGGTAGCCGCCTGTATTGCCGCGCAGGTCGATGGTCAGGTTCCGGAAGTTATTCTGTGCCAGACGTGACAGCGCTATCAGCAACTCGGGGTAGGTGTTCTCACCGAAATTCTTGATGCGGATGTATCCTGTCTCACGGTCGAGCATGTAGGTGGCAGTAACGCTTCTGGTGGGGATGTCGCCACGGGTGACCACAAACTCACGGATCTTCTTCTCTCCGAAACGCATCACACCCAGCTTGACTTTCGTGTCCTTAGGACCTTTCAGCCTGTGCATGGCTTCCTCGTTGGTCAGCTTCTTGCCTGTGAAGTTGTCGCCGTCCACCTTGACTATCTTGTCACCGGCAATCAGTCCTGCCCGTTCTGCAGGTCCGTTGCTGATGACCTGTTGCACATGGAGCGTGTCCTGACGGATGGTGAACTCGATGCCCACACCCGAGAAAGAGCCACGCAAGTCGTCGGTAGCCGTCTGTACGTCCTTGGCAGAGATGTAGACGCTATGCGGGTCCAGCTCAGACAGAATCTGTGGCATAGCCTTCTCCACAAGGTCGTTGACATCTACAGTGTCTACATACTGGTCATCTACAATGTGCAGCAGGTTGTTGAGTTTGTTGCTGCCAGAGTTGATGATGCTCAGCCTGTTGCCAGAGAAGTGGTTGGCATAGAACGTGCCTATGAGAATGCCCACCACTACGCAGATGGCCATTACAAGAGGCATGAAACGATTATTTTTCTTATTCTTCATATCTTAATCTCCCAAATATTCTATCTCAATACCAGCGCGTTCCAGCAGTTCTATGCCTTCTGTAAGACGGTATTTCTCGCCGTAGACCACGCGTTTGATGCCCGCCTGGATGATGAGTTTTGCACACTCGATGCAGGGCGAGGCGGTGATATAGATGGTAGCCCCGTCGCTATTGTTGGACGAGCGTGCCAGTTTGGTGATGGCGTTAGCCTCAGCGTGCAGCACATAAGGCTTGGTGATGCCATTGTCATCCTCGCACACATTCTCGAATCCGCTGGGCGTCCCATTGTATCCGTCGCTGATGATCATACCCTCTTTGACGACTAGTGCGCCTACCTGCCTACGCTGGCAGTAGGAGTTCTGTGCCCAGATGCGAGCCATCTGCAGATACCTCTGGTCAAATTTCTTTTGCTTATCGTTGTTCATACTTCTTTCTTACTTCTTACATCTTCCATCATCCATCTTCCATCATCCATCATCCATCATCCATCATCCATCATCCATCTTCCATCATCCATCATCCATCTTACTTCTTCCCTCTCTTGATTCCGTTTCTCTTGAGCAGTGCATCGATGGTGGGCTCGCTTCCGCGGAAACGCTTGTAGAGCGTCATCGGATGCTCTGTGCCACCCTTTGACAGGATGTTGTCGCGGAACGACTGAGCGGTCTTGGGGTCGAAGATGCCGTGGCGCTTGAATACGCTGAACGCATCGGCGTCCAGGACCTCAGCCCACTTGTAGCTGTAGTATCCTGCCGCATATCCTCCCGCCATGATGTGCGAGAACTGTACGGTCATGCAGGTGTCGGGCAACTGCTCGCCCAGGATAGCCTTCTTCCAAGCCTGCTTCTCGTAGGGGATGATGTCCTCGTCAAAAGCTTCGCGCTGGGTGTAGTAAGCCATGTCGAGCAGTCCGAACGACACTTGTCGCAGGCAGGCTGTGGCAACCATGAAGTTGCGGCTTTTGGTGATGCGCCTGATCAGCTCGTCAGGCAGAGGCTCTCCCGTCTGATAGTGGAAGGCGAAGGTGCGCAGGAAGTCTTTCTCAATGGCAAAGTTCTCCATGAACTGTGAGGGCAGTTCTACGAAGTCCCACCAGACATTGGTTCCAGAGAGACTCTCAAAGCGCGTATTGGCAAACATGCCGTGCAGCGAGTGTCCGAACTCGTGCAGGAATGTCTCCACCTCGCTCAGCGTCAGTAGTGCAGGCTTGTCTTCCGTCGGTTTGGTGAGGTTCATCACCACGCTGACGTGCGGGCGGACGTTCTCGCCCTTGCGGTCGATGAACTGTCCCTGATATTCTGTCATCCATGCACCGCCCTGCTTGCCCTTGCGGGGGTGGAAGTCGGCATAGAAGACAGCTAGGAAACTGCCGTCCTTGTCGAACACCTCGTAGGCCTTGACGTCCGGGTGGTAGACGGGGATGTCCTTGTTCTCCTTGAAAGTGATGCCGTACAGTCTGTTAGCCAGTCCGAAGACACCTTTGATGACATTGGACAACTCAAAGTAGGGGCGCAGCATCTCTGCGTCCAGATTGTACTTCTTCATCTGCAGCTTGTGGCTGTAGAAGCTGCTGTCCCAGGGATACATCTTACTTTGACCTTTATCCTTTGAACCTTGAACCTTGAACTTTGAACCTTGAACCTTATCCCTTGCCTGCTCGCGTTCGAAGAGTTTCTTCAGTTCTTCGCGCTCCTTCAGGGCGGTAGGCTTATAGGCATCGATGAGATTGTCCAACAGCCTGTATACATTGCGGGCGTTAGACGCCATGCGACGCTTCAGCACGTAGTCGGCATAGGTCTTGTATCCCAGCAGCTGGGCTATCTCGCGGCGCAGGTTGATGAGCCGCTTGCAGATGTCCAGGTTGTTCTCGCTGTTATTGTGGGTACAGACGGTATTGCGTGCCATATACATCTGGCGGCGCAGCTCCCGCTGGGTGGAGTAGGTCATGAAGGGTGAGTAACTGGGCATGTCGAGTGTGAACAGCCATCCTTGCTGTCCGTTGGCTGTAGGCTCCTGCCCTTTGGCTTCTTTCCATGCCAGGGCTGCAGCCTCGCGGGCCGTCTCAGGCAGTCCGTCCAGCTGTGCCTCGTCGGTGATGTCCAGCGTGAAAGCCTTCTGTTCCTTCAGCAGGTTCTGCGAGAACTGCAGACCGAGCATCGAGGCTTCCTCTGTCAGCTGGCGCAGGCGCTCTTTGCCTGCTTCGTCGAGCAGGGCTCCCGAGCGCACAAAGCCCTCGTAGCAGTTGTCGAGCAGCCTTTTCTCCTCGGGTGTCAGCTTGCGATGGTGCAAGTGCACCTGGCGGATGCGCTCGAACAGTCGTGGATTCAGCCTTACGTCGTTGGCGTGCTGTGTCAGTATGGGCTGCATCTTTTGCGCCAGGGCGTCCATCTCGTCATTGGTCTCTGCCGACAGCAGGTTGAAGAACACCGTGCTGACTCTTGACAGCAGGTCGTAGTAGCCCTCGTCCTCCTCGGTACAGATGATGGTGTTGTCGAAGGTAGGCTTCTCGGGATTGTTGATGGTTTTCTCTATCTGCTCGTTGTCACGGCGGATGCCCTCCATGAAGGCCTCCTCGTAGTCTTCCAGGCGGATACGGTCAAAGGGCACCGTGTCGTGTGGGGTGCCGTAGGGTTCAAAAAAAGGATTGATATGCTCGCTCATACTAACGTCATTCTCTATTTGGCGTGCAAAGTTAGTCAAAAAAAGCGAGACAAGAGCACGATTAAATAGAATTAACTTCTATTTATCGCAGTTTGTAGTCGTGGACATACTCTTTGAGCTGTTCAGCGGCCTCGGCACGGTCAGGCAGATAGCGCAGTATGATGGTGACGAGCCGGGTGGAGTCGTCTATCACCTTGGCGTAGTATTCGAAGTCGCCCTCCTGACCCGTATGAATGCTGTAGTCGTCGCCTGCTTCCAGCAGTTCTGCTCCCATGCCCATGAACTGTTGTCCGGGTGTGCGGAAGATGTCATCGCCTTTGAGCATTTTCTGTTCCATGAACGACAGCGACAGGTCGTCGTTGAGGAACACCTCCATCTGGTCGTCCTCCATATACTGGTGACGCAGATAGCTGGGGTACTCGATGTCAAGTCCCAGCGTGGGGCTGTGGTACTTCATCTGTGTCGACTTGGACAGCTCGATGTTCAAGCTGTCGTCTGCCGTGATGACGTTGTTGAACGACTTCAGCTTCTGTTGGTTGCCGCAGGATGCGGTTGACAGCAGCAAGGTGAAAATGCAAAGGGGTAGGAGAAGCAAACCCTTAATCCTTTGTCTGAGAGGTAGTTGATAGTCCATTTTTTTTCTTAGCTTTTGTTCTTTTTTTTATCCCTTACATGAGCAGTCTCTCCAGGGATGGTATTTCTATGCGTCCGCGATGAAGCGTCAGCAGCCCGTCTGCTTGCATCTCGTTCAGGGCTACGCTGATGTCCAGACGGCTGTCGTTCAGTTCGTCAGCCAGTTGTTTCATGAGCATGTAGAATGTCTTGGGCCCTGCCGGGTAGAGACACCGTGAGAAGAAAAAGCGCGTGATGCGCTCCCGCAGGCTTTTGGGTGCTTGCCGCCATTGGCTGCGGTGCAGTCGCTGGCTCTCTGTTGCCAGCAGGTTGAGCATGTTCAGCCGGAATACCAGCTGCGTTTCCAGCAGCAACATGACCTCCTGCTTGTCCAGGGTGATGAAGTTGCACGTCGACAGTGCCTTGAACGTGGACGTGTAGTGCTGGTTGTAGCCGAACAGGTGTAGGGGCTGTACGATGTACGGGGCGCTGATTTCCTCGCAGACGCGGCAGGTGTGGCTGTCGTTCCTGCTCTCTATGCCCAGTGTGCCGCTGGTCAGGAAAATCAGGTGTGTGCAGGGAGTCCCCTCGCTGACCAGTCGCTTGCCTGTATTCAGTTTGTTGAAGCCAAACTTGGTGTGTCCTGCCACCTGCATCAGGTCGGCAGAACTCATGCCTTGGAACAAGGTGAACTGTAGCAGTCTATCGTAAATCTCCATGCTCTCTTGTCTTCCTCCTGCTTCCCTCTCCCTACTTCAGGATCTTGTCCTTCAGCGAGGGCGAGAACCATACCCGGTTGTGTCCTTGGTCGTCATAGATGAGGTAGGCCATCAGTTCCGGATGCTTCTTCAGCACCTCCTTGGCGCCCTCCATGCCCATCACCATGAAGGCGGTGGCATAGGCATCAGCCAGAGTGCACTGGTCGCTCAGCACGGTTGCTGACAGGATGTTGTGCTGCACGGGGTGTCCGGTCTTGGGGTCTATGGTGTGGGCATATTTCTTGCCGCCCTTATAGTAGAAGTTACGATAGTTGCCGCTGGTAGCCATACACTTGTCTGTGACGTTGAGTACGGTCTGCAGCTCGGTCTTGTCCTCCATGGGGTTGTCTGTAGGCTTGGTGACCCCTATTCGCCAGGGCAGCCGTTTCTCGCTGATGCCCTTGGTGGCTATCTCGCCGCCTATTTCCACCATGTAGTTCTCGACTCCCTTCTCTTGCAGCAGTTGGGCAACGGCGTCCACACCGTATCCCTTGGCAATGGCTGAGCAGTCCAGCATCATGCGCGGGTCTTTCTTCTTGATCTTTTTCCCGTCAAAGCTGAGTTTCCGATAGCCAACGAACTGCATGAGCGAGTCTACAGCGCGCTGGTCGGGTGTCGAGTCGTTCTGGAAACCGAACCCCCAGGCATTGACCAGCGGAGCCACGGTGATGTCGAAGGCTCCCTGTGTGTCGTCGCTAACCTGCAGGGCGGTCTGTAGCACGTTGATGAACATGTCGTTCAGTTCGGTGGGCTCGTTGCGGTTGACGTGTGAGATGATGCTCTGCTTGTTGAACATCGACAGGGCAGAGTCTACTTCGTGCATGCGGGCCTCAATCTGGGGCTTCAGGTCCTTGTCGTATTGATATCTGATGGAGTAGGTAGTGCCAAAGATGGTTCCCTTGTTATGCTGGTAGGGTGTGTTTTGCTGCTGGCGGATAATCAGGATAGTCCCCACTATCAGCAGGGTAAGGAATGGCAACTGCCATATCAGTTTCTTCTTTCTTGCTTCATTCATAGTCTTAAGTTTTTTCTCTTACATCACACATCACACATCATACATCATACATCAGCCATCATACATCATTAGATGTCGATGATGACGTTGAAGTTTGCTGTCAGGTTGTCCTGGTCGTTGATGCCGAATCCGGGGACGTACCATGTGTTGCCCACTTCGCCGTCGTTGTGGAACAGCCTTCGTTTGTAACGGGCGTCCCAGCCCAGGTGGAAGGGTCCGAAGATTTTGGCATCGATACCGAAGACCAGTTCCAGCCAATGCATGTTGCACGCCATGCCCTGCACACCGAAACCTGATTGCGACTTCCATACGGGGTCGGGCAGATTGTCGCGGATGATGTCTACCTTGTAGCTGGTGAAACCGTAGCGGAAGCCCGCAAAGATGCGGTTAGCCTGGTGCTTGCGCTTCATGACGTTCCAGTCCACACCGATGCGGAAGTAGGGTGCTGTGGTTTTGTATGTGATGCGTGTCACCTCGTCGTCCTCGTGGTTAGCCATGCCGATACCCATCTCGAAGATGGGGAACCACTGGTCGTGCAGGTTGACGCGCAGCGCACCTCCTATGTCGCCATGGTCGCTCAGCATGCGCATGGCAGGCCCCACCAGGTCGAACGCCAGCGAGAAACCGCGGAAGAAGGGTACTGAGTCGTTCTCCATGCGGAACATCTTAGTCTGTGCCAGCGCGGGCAGCGTCAGAACCAGCAACAGCAGGCTAACGGCCAGTCTTTTTAAAGTAGATATAGAAGTGTTCTTGCTTGTTGTCATAGTTTACGTCGGCATAGTTTACAACGATGGAGTCAATGACATGGTGGGTCGTGCTGACGGCTGTAATCTTGTGGAAATAGGCCGCCGAGCAGTCCACGGACTCAAAGTGTGGGTAGTTCTCTTTCTTGATGCGGATGGTGTCCACATAACGTTTCTTGGTAGTGTCGCCTAACACCAGGAAGAAGATGTCTTCAGGCTGGGTGTAGCTGATGGGCAACTGGAAACCGGTACAGATGTCGTACTGGCTGTTCAGCACCATGGTGTCTGTCCTGTCGGCTCTTTGGGCAACCACCCAGATGGTGTCTGTGTTGAGCGTGTCTGTAGTGCCGTTGGCTTTCTTCAACGTGTAGTTGGTGGTGACGAGGCTCTGTACGGGACAGTCTATGCTCGTACAGGCAGCCAGGGCTGCTATAGCCAGGATGACGACTATTATTTTCCGCATCTGATGTTGTCTTCTATCTGGTATTCGTTACGTCCGGCGCTGTTGCGGCTGATGAGGTCGCCCAGGAATCCTGCCAGGAAGAGCTGTGTGCCTATCATCATCATGGTCAGCGCAATGTAGAAGTAGGGTGAGTTGGTAACCAGTCGCATGGGCACTCCGTTATACAGGGCCCACGCCTTCTCAATGCCCAGGAAGGCTGCTGACAGGAAGCCTATCATGAACACGATGGTGCCCAGGAATCCGAAGACGTGCATGGGCTTCTTGCCGAACGTGCCCAGGAACCACAGCGTCAGCAGGTCCAGATAGCCGTTCACGAAGCGGTTCCAGCCCATGAACTTCGACTTGCCGAACTTGCGGGCCTGGTGGTGTACGGGCTTCTCGCCTATCTTGTCGAAACCGGCGTTCTTGGCGAGGTAGGGCATGTAGCGGTGCATCTCGCCATACACCTCGATGTTTTTGATGACATCCTTGCGGTAAGCCTTCAGTCCGCAGTTGAAGTCGTGCAGGTTCTTGATGCCGCTGACCTTGCGGGCGGTGGCGTTGAACAGCTTGGTGGGGATGGTCTTCGACAGCGGGTCGCCCTGCTTGCGGTTCTGCTTGTATCCGCTCACCAGGTCGTAGCCGTCCTCCTTGATCATGCGGTACAGCTCGGGAATCTCGTCGGGCGAGTCCTGCAGGTCGGCATCCATGGTGATGACCACGTCGCCCTGAGCTTCCTTGAATCCGCAGTAGAGTGCGGGGCTCTTGCCGTAGTTGCGGCGGAACTTGATGCCCTTGACGTGCTTGGAGCGTGCTGCCAGTTCGGTGATGACGTCCCACGAGTGGTCTGTGGAACCGTCGTTGACGAAGATGACCTCAAACGTGAACTTGTTCGCAGCCATCACGCGTTCTATCCACGCATACAGCTCGGGCAGCGACTCGTCCTCATTATATAAAGGTATTACTACTGATATATCCATTGTGTTATAAAGTTCAAAGTTCAAAGTTCAAAAGTGCTATGACAAAGTTCAATGTTCAGCTTCCACCGTCTGCCGCTTCATCAGCGCTGCGATGGGCAGCCCCAGCAGGAATCCGGTCGTGATGTTGACCGTCAGCATGTTCAGCGCATAGTCTATGGGCCGCATCCGGGCCAGCTCCTGCAAACCGTCCTTCACCTGCTGCTCAGCCATGCCGTACATCTTCAGCACCTGTCGTCCTTCTTCCGAACTGACGATGGTGGTGAAATGCCCCAGCAGATAGCCCTTGTCGATGAATGCAAAGTAGACATAGAGCGCCAGGGCGAGCAACAGTCCTGCGTAGAAGAACGTCAGCACGGTGTAGGCATATCCTCTGCCGAACGAGATGACTCCCTCGCGGGCATAGTCACGGAAGTGGCGCAGTCGGTTGGCGGCATAGAAGGGCGATATGACGATGAGCACCAGGGCAGCCATGCCCAGCAGCGGGTTCGTCAGTCCCTGGATGTAGCAGACCAGTGCGCCAATCCACAACAGCGACAGCAGCGCGCCGTCCTGTCGGGCAAAAGCTTTTAGTTGTACATATTCTTGTGGTGTCATATTCAGGGTGCAAAATTACTAATAATCGGTCAAAATACAAAATTTTTAGCCAAACATTTGCAGTTTCTCGAAAAAATGCGTACCTTTGCAGCCGCTTACGACAAACAATGTCAATTCTCAATCGTAAAATTGTCAATTGTCAATTTGTCAGTTAGCCAACATGGGCGAGTCCTGCACGGTCAGCTCCCTCGGAATCCCCCAGGATGGGAACATAGCAAGGGTACTTGGTTGTAGCGACGCGATACAGACAGCTCGTCCACCCGCCTCTTTAGCTCAGTTGGCCAGAGCACGTGATTTGTAATCTCGGGGTCGTTGGTTCGAATCCGACAAGAGGCTCCACCAGGAACGAAGGGAATCCCACAGCGGACTCCCTTTTTTTGTTGGATTTTCAGTTTTTTCACTACAAAGCGTTGTGATTTCCTATAATTGTTGTATCTTTGCACGCGGCTAAAATTGCAAACAAATGAGTAAACGTTTATGGAAGGGACTGCTATTGGAGAGACTCAGACGGCCCGTATCGCTTTTCACATTCTCCGCGCTGGTCAGCATCGGAACATTGCTGCTCTACAATATTCCGTTCTTCAGCTATGTGGCAGACAACAGCAATGAAGATGCGTGGGGCAGGGTGGTGCTGCAGGCTTCGCTTGTTGTCATCATGCTGGTGCTCAACTTCATGATGACCTATCTGGTGATGTTCCTGCTGAGGAAGGTCGGGCGCGTGCTGCTGGCTCTCCTGGCACTCATCAATGCCATAGCCGTCTATTTCATCCTTACCTACCATGTCATGATGGATGCCACCACCATAGGCAACGTGTTCAATACCCGTTACTCCGAGGCCTCGGGCTTCTTCAGCGCCTCGCTGTGGCTCTTCATCCTGGTCTTTGGCGTCCTGCCGGCTCTCTACTGCCTGTTTCAGCCCGTCGTCTACGGCAAGGCCCGTCGGATGGGCATCTGCTGTGCCGGTTCGTTGGCTGTGGTTCTTGTCGTCGCTCTGGCGAATGTCAGCCAGACGCTGTGGGTGGGACAGCACGACACCGAACTGGGCGGACTGCTCCAGCCCTGGTCCTATCTGGTCAACACCGTCCGCCTGACAACGGACAGGATGGACCAGCAGGCTGAGGAAATCAAGCTGCCTGACGGCAAGATAGCAGACTCCCAGAAGGCTGTTGTCGTGCTCGTCATAGGCGAGTCGGCACGCAAAGCCAACTTCCAGCTGTATGGCTATCAGCGTGACACCAACCCCCTGCTGTCCAGGCTCCAGGGACTGAAGGTGTTCCAGGCTACGTCGTGTGCCACCTACACCACAGCCGGCAGCAAGGCTATACTGGAACCCAAGGTCAGCGACGACCTCTACGAGGTGCTGCCCAACTATGCCTTCAGGACTGGTGTCGACGTGTCGTGGCGCACCTCCAACTGGGGCGAGCCTCCTATCCATATCGACGAATATCTTTCCGAGGCAGACCTTGCCGACATCTATCCCGATGCTGACGACCGTTACGACGGAATCCTCCTCGAGGGACTGCGTGAGCGCATAGCGTCCAGTCCTAAGAACAAGGTGCTGATAGTGCTTCACACCAGCACCAGTCATGGTCCCAACTATGCCGACAAGTACCCCCAGACGTTTGAGGTCTACAAGCCCGTTGCCCGTAATGTGGAGGAGGGCGAGAAGCATGTCGACCGGCTGGTCAACGCCTACGACAACACCATTCGCTATACCGACTATCTGCTAGACAGCCTGGTCAGCACGCTGCGCTCGATAACCGACTGGCACAGCGCCATGATGTTCATCTCCGACCATGGTGAGTCCCTGGGCGAGAACAATATCTTCATGCACGGCCTGCCCATGAGGCTGGCTCCCAAGGTGCAGTACGAGATACCCTTCCTCGTGTGGACTTCCGACGGGTTCAGACGCTACAAGGCAGGATTGCCCCCAGTGCTCGAGCAGCACTATGTCTTCCACTCCGTGCTCAACCTGCTGTCCATCCAGTCGCCTGCCTACGACGAGTCGTTCGACATCTTCGAGCGTTGACTCCCAAGCCGTTGAGGCCGTTCTGCCGAGTTTGCGCAAAAAACATCGTTTTTAACATGTTTGATGTTCTCTTTGTGGGAAATATGACCGAAAAAGTCACTTTTTAGTGAAAAAGTTTGGCAGTCAGTGAAATAATTCCTATATTTGCCCCCGACAAACTGTTAATGAGAACAAAACAATCATTACTGTAAGGGAAAATACTAGGCTTTACGCCCCCATATATAAAACACTAATGACCTGGGGCTTGGCAGGACTGCTAGCTCTTCTGCCTCTCTCCGTTAGTGCCCAGATAATCAACCGACCTTCGTTACGTGCCAATGCGCTGCTGCCCCTGATGAACATAGGTGCAGAGCAGCCTTTGGGCAACCGATGGTCAATAGGTGCTGACGTTTACTGGCCTTGGATATTTCGCGCAAGCAACCACAAGAACTGCTTCCAGGCGTTCGGTGCGGGATTGGAAGGCCGCTATTGGTTGGGCAAGAACCGCCAGCCGGAACGGCGCCTGCTGGGTCACTCCATAGGAGCGTTCGCCATGACGGGCTATTACGACTGGGAACGGAATTACTCGGGCTATCAGGGTGATTTCATCTTGGGGGGAATCGACTACCTCTATGCAAAGCCCATCTTCAAGGGCAAGATGCACCTGGAGCTGTCGATAGGCGTAGGCTACTTCTACTCCAAGTCAACACACTACAACGTGTTTGAAGAGGGAGGAAAAGGATATCGCGATAGGGATTATCGCAAGAAAGTTGGATATTTTGGCCCACTGAAAGCCACCGTCGCACTGGTACTGCCACTGCAGGTGTTGTTGGGTAAAACCAAGAAGGAACAATGAGAAAGGCGGTTGGGACGATATTCATATTGACATTGCTGGCGCTGGTGGGCTGCAAGCGAATGCCGCTCTACGACCTCGAGAACAAAGAGGTGGACCTGGAGCTGGACTTGGAACTGGAGCTCGACCTGAAGCTGGACCTTGATGTGAAGGTGGACATAGAGGTGGACACCGTCATCCCGACACCGGAGTATATGAAGGTGAACTTCTACTCGATGGACAATGCCGGACTGAACTACACCGAGTTCGTGGGATCACAGGGAGGCCCTATCAGCACGCCGCCAGGCACCTATGTGATGCTGATCTACAACTTCGGAACGGAGTATATCCAGATCAGGAACGAGGGTAACATCAACACCATCGAGGCGTTCACCAGTGACATCACAGCCACCAAGGGCGCTACACTGCGCAGCTTCATCCCAAGCAAGCGAGCCGGGGAGGTAACGGAAGCTGACGAGCTGGAGGAACCGCAAGGTCCTATCATCTATCCGCCCGACCATCTGCTGGTGACCCGTGAGACGGTGATTATCCCGGACATGACGAGCGAGAACAGAAAGGTTACGGTCTATGCCACTGTCAGCGACGTCGTGGAGACCTACGCCTTTGAGGTGCCTAACGTGCAAGGTGCAGAATATGTACAGAGTGTCGAGGCCTTCATCACCAACCAGTCGCGCAGCAGCTTCTTCGGGCGTCCCGAGGTCAGCAACGAGCCCGCCACCATCTGGTTCCCCGTGGGAGTGAACCGTGAGAAGGGATACCTCTTCACCGTGTTCAACACCTTTGGCAAGTTGCAGGGTGAGAGCCGCAGCTTCCTGCACATGCTCATCACCAATACCGAGGGGCAGCAAGTACACGTCACGACGGACATCACCGACCAGTTCGACCATCCCGACCCAGGCCGTGAACACATCATCGTGATAGACCAGGAGATAGTCGTTCCACCACCAAGTGGAGGAGAAGGCGGAGGCATAGCCCCCACCGTAGATCCCTGGGACGAAGAGAATACAGACGTACCTATTGGGTAAATAATCGAGATAAGAAAGAAAATTTAATAACTAAACAAATTTTACAGTATGAAAAAGATTTTATTTTTAGCTTCGCTTGCAGCTGTTGCAATGACAAGCTGTACCAGTGAAAGTAATGAGTATGTGGGAGGAAACACTCCGAAAGAAATTACATTTGCTCCTGTAGCACAGAAGGCTACCCGTGCAGCAGTTCCTAGCACGACATTCACTCCTACTACTATGCAGGTAGCTGCCTATGATGCTACTACAGCTCCTGGAAGTCAGTTCTTTGCTTCTACCACTTTCTCAAAGGGTACAACCTATTGGGAGGCAGAGCCTAAAAAGTACTGGCCTCTGTCTCCTGTGTACATCAATTTTATGGCTTATAGTGAGCTGACTGCTTCTGCAACTCCTACATTGACTTGGGGCGCAACAGCTAATACTGCCACATGGGCATTGGTAATGACTGACAACAGCTCTGAGCAGAAGGACTTGATGTATGCTTGGGGTAAGGGAGAGGTTACTCAGAATGCAGACCAAAGTTTGAACTATACTCAGGCAGGCCCTGTCGCTATGACTTTCAAGCACGCTCAGGCATGGATGTGCTTTAATGTTAAAGCTGGTGATGCTGCTACTGGCGGTAAAATTACTCTTAACTACATTAAGCTCAATGGTGCAAAGTACAATGGTACATATACATTAACCTTCACCAACTACAATGCTAAGGCAAGCCAAGCTATTGCTGGTGCATGGACTGCTTTGGGTGATGCTGCTAATATTGATGTTCCTGGTTGGACGACTGCTACAATTGCTTATGCCGGAGAAGGTAATGGTCAGGCTGTAGGTAATGGTCTGATGATTGTTCCTGATGATAATGCAGAAACAGCAGACTGGACAAGCTTTACCATCAACTACACGTTGGATGATAAGACATATAACTACACCTACGCTCCTGCAACAGCAGCTAACAGAAATGTTGATCAGCAAAAGAAGTATATCTTCAACATTGTATTCAATCTCCACGAGATTCAGATTAATCCTGTAGTGGATGAATGGGATGATGGTACAACAACTGGTGTCACCATTTAAAGGTAACAGGTAACAGGGTCACAGGGGGACAGGCACGGTGTGAGGTCCTCAATGAAATGTAAGGAAACGGGGAAGTGAAAATCCCTGTTTCCTTTTTTTCTTCATTTTCTTTGTTTTATGGAAATGAAATTGAGTCACAGGGGGACAGGCACGGTGTGAGGTCTTTGGGGAATAAAAACGCATTTGGGGTGAAAATTGCTACTAAAAGGACGCAAGAATGTCGTGGGGCACGAGCCGTAATGTCGTGGGGCACGAGCCGTAACCTCACCAGCGACGAGATTACGTCTCGTCCGGATCTGACCAGCATGAACAGATAATTGGACATGCGGAAAGTAGGAAATGCGGAAAGCGGACATTAGGCACTTTTTGAACACAGCAAGCAGTCATTACTTAGTATAAGTTTTATATTATTATAATTTACTATTATTGATATTAATACTATGATTAATTATACCTTCTTAAAAGAGGTATTCATGTCTACTTTCCTACTTTCCTACTTTTCTACTTTCGGTCACAGGGGGACAGGCACGGTGTGAGGTCCTCAATGAAATGTAAGGAAACGAATTCCTCACTGATACATTCGGGCTCAGGCAGCCTGCAGATTTACAACTATACAATCGCGAGCGTCGTAATGACATTCTTCGCGAGGCCAAAGAATATGGCGCAAGCATCAGACAACTTGTCCGTCTGACGGGCTTGGGCTTTTCCATTGTCCGCGACGCTTAACCTCACACCGTGCCTGTCCCCTTGTGATACCCAAGGTTCACCCAAGGTTCAGCGCCTACTCTTGTTCGATTGAAGTGCGTTTGATGTACGTCTGTTGTCCGTTCATTAATCGGACAACAATCGGACAACAATCGAAGGCTTGGGTAGAGTGGAACAGAATTGGGACACAGGGGGACAGGCACGGTGTGAGGCTCCGTGTTGTGTATGTTAACTCATGTGCGACAGGCTTTGTATGCGCGCGTACATTAAAGTGTGCAAAAAGTTTGGCTGTTTCGTGGGAAAGTTGTATATTTGCACTTTGTATGAAACAAAAGGACTCTTTTTATATGATCAACAAGGCCCAGCTGCTTATGTTCTGCAGCCTGCTTTTGGCAGGGTGTTCGGGTGATGGTGACGGACGTGATGTCCCCGTGTCGGAAACCGACAAAACAGAGATTCGTCTGGCTGCCGACGTCTGGAATGTGATGGAAGGCACCCGCGCCACAACCTACGATAATGCTGCAGCTTTGCAGACAGAAGCGCATTTCACCTGCACGGCATACGAGGCTAACAGCAATCCGTTGGTGGCATATATCCCCACAACGACGGTGGATTGGATTGATGGATCATCTCGATGGGGATTCAACAGTGGAAATGACCATTACTATTGGCCCGCCAGTGGAAACCTTGATTTCTTTGGATATATGCCAGCAACAAAACCTTCTTACATTGCCGCAGACCCTGCCCTTACATATACTGCTGACCACAACGTGACCTTCACCTGCTCCAGTCTGCCAGTGACAAACACAGAACAAGGTAGCAGCCTCAAGGAGTTTATGTTCGGAATGGCATTAGGAAAGAATGAAGTCAATGCCGGTTCTGGTGTTCCTCTAACTTTCCAACACCCCTTTGCCCGCATAAAACTACAGCTGGCAGCATCACACCCAAACGTCACCATCTATAGCATCAAGTTCAGAAGCATCAAGAACAATGGTAACTTCACTTATAACAATAGTGCATCAACTTCGACCTGGGTACCCTTTGGCGACGCTACAGACTTCGTCTTGTCACTCACAGGCGATGCAGCCATTTTTGATGACAACCCTGCAAGCGAAACACCAATTGGAGACTACTACATCATGATTCCACAGGACTGGGCAGGAGAGATTGTTGTCAATGCCGACTGCCTATACTGGGGCAAAAAGAAGAACTATCCCAGCCTTACTACCACCGTGCCAACCAACTGGCAGCCAGGCTACAGCTATACCTACACCTTCAATATATCACCTGACGACCTGATTGTGAATGTTGCAAAGTTCACGGAGCAATGGTGATGATGTAAGATGGATGATGGATGATGGATGATGTAAGAAGGATGAGAAATTAGAAAGATGGGAATATATATCAATACAGGAAATTTAGGATTTCAATCAGCTCGTAATAGCGAGTATATCGACAAGTCCGGGCTGATCAGCGTTGTCAACTCCACGCTGTTCACGGAGCGTCGGTTTAGTTGCATCACGCGTTGCCGCCGCTTCGGTAAGTCGATGGCAGCCAAGATGCTGTGCGCCTACTACGACCAGTCGTGCGACTCACGCTCGTTGTTTGCCGACCTGCAGATAGCTGATGACCCGCAGTTTGAGAAGCACCTGAACAAATATCCCGTTATCTATCTGGATGTAAGTGACTTCGTCACGCGCTTCAAGGATGAAACCATCATGCAGCACATCAACGAAGAGATGAAGGCTGACATCCATGAGGCCTATCCCGACGTTCCCGTGAAGGACGATGACGACTTGATGGCACTGCTCATTCGCATCAATGCCAAGACCAACGAGCCGTTCATCTTCATCATCGACGAATGGGATGCCATCTGCCGCGAGTTCACCCCGGGAACCACAGCCATGGATACCTATGTCAACTGGCTGCGACGCATGTTCAAAGCAGGAATGTCGGCAAGAGTATTTGCCGGCACCTATATGACAGGTATCCTGCCTGTCAAGAAATATAAAACCGAGTCTGCCCTAAACAACTTCATCGAGTATTCGATGGTGGAGCCGGTGGATATGGCACAGTTCTTCGGATTTACCAAGGACGAAGTCAAAGCCCTTGCCGAGAAGCACCAGATGGACTTCGACGAACTGGTGAAGTGGTATGACGGTTACCAGATTGGCGATGAACAGTCGATGTTCAACCCCAACAGTGTGATGCAGGCAATACGCAGTCGTCGCTGCCGCAGCTATTGGGCTACCACAGGTGCCATTGATGCAGTGACTAACTACATCAATATGAATTTTGAGGGACTGAAGGACGACATCATCTATATGCTGGCAGGCGGACGCAGCAAGGTTAATCCCACCAAATTCCAGAACGACATGTCCGTCATACGTAGCAAAGATGATGCTTTGACGGTACTCATTCACTTGGGTTATCTGGGCTATGACTGGCGCAAGGACGAATGCTACATCCCCAACAAAGAGGTGGGAAGCGAAATGGCGAATGCCGTAGAAAACAACAACTGGAGCCCGGTAGTGAATGCCCTCCAGCAGTCAGAACAGCTGTTGGCTGACACGCTGGCAGGCGATACCGATGCTGTGGCTCGTGCCATCGAGGCCGTTCACGATGAGAACATCAGCATCCTGTCGTATAACAACGAAAATTCGCTGGCGTGCGTGCTGAGCCTGGCATACTACTATGCCAAGAACGACTACATCGTCCACCGCGAACTGGCTACGGGTAAAGGCTTTGCCGATATTGTGCTCATACCGCGCAAAAATGTCGATAGCCCCGCCATCGTCGTGGAACTGAAATACAACAAGGATGCCGATGCCGCTATCGACCAGATCCGCCGCAAGCAGTATCCCGCCAAGGTGGCGCAATATGCTGACCGCCTCCTGCTGGTAGGCATCAACTACAACCGCGAAACCAAGACGCACGAGTGTGTGATTAGTAAAGGTTAAGTGAAAAGTAATGGCAATGAAGAGAAAATATCCGGTAGGAATACAGAGCTTTGAGAAACTTCGCAAAGACGGGTATCTCTATATCGACAAGACTCCGCTTATCTACAAGATGATAACGGAGGGTTGTCCCTATTTCCTCAGCCGTCCCCGCAGGTTCGGTAAGTCGCTGCTGATCTCTACGCTGCAGGCGGTCTTCGAAGGTCGCCGCGACCTGTTCGAAGCCTTCACCACCGAGCAGGGCATCCAGCAGCCCCAGCTCTATATCGCCCAAACCGACTGGAAATGGGAAAAGCATCCCGTGCTGCGCTTCGACTTCAGCAAATGCGTGGAGTACACCCTTGAAGGATTGAAGGACCAGATACGCAATACTCTGAGCCAATACGAGGCAAAATACGGTGTCAAAGCAGAGATAGACGATAATAGCATTCGCCTCGAACATATCATCCTGGCTGCCCATCAACAGACAGGCAAACGCGTCGTGGTACTGGTGGATGAATATGATACCGTGATGCTCCATAATCTGGGAGACATGGCAAGGGAAAGAGCAATCCGCGAATGTGTTCTTGGCACCTTCGGACTTCTCAAGGCTATGGATGACTACCTGCAGTTCGTCTTGCTTACAGGAATCTCGAAATTCTCACAGATGGGTATCTTCAGCAGACTCAACAACCTGATGAACATCTCCATGCAGACTGCTTATGACAGCCTTTGCGGCATTTCGGAAGAAGAACTTGCCACACAGCTTCGTCCGGATATTGAAGTGTTGGCTCAGACCAACGGTCTCAGCTATGACGAGCAAATGGCAGAGCTGAAAAACATGTATGACGGCTATCACTTCAGTCGCAGAATGACCGACCTGTACAATCCCTTCAGTCTGATGAATGCCCTTCAGTTAGAAGACGTCGGCAGTTATTGGTTTGACCGAGGTACCAGCAGCGCCCTCATTGAAATGTTGGCGCAAATGCCGTCTGTTGATGTCGCCAGCATAGAAAGCAGCATCTATCCGAGCACCATGTTCGATTTGCCTTTCGAGAGTTTTGACGACCCATTGCCTATCCTTTACCAGAGCGGATACCTCACCATCAAAGGATATGATCGCAGCATTGACGGTTATCAGTTGGGCGTGCCCAATAACGAAGTGCGTCGCGGCTTTGCAGAATGCCTCTATAAGCACATAGTAGGTAAAGGCAATGACCTCAGCAGGGGTGTGTTCTATCAAGCATACGACAAATTCCGTCGAGACAGCAATCTGCCCGCCTTCATCGAGGCACTCAAGGCTTTCTTTGCCAGCCTGCCCTACTCATGGGAGAAAGACAACCGTAATGAACATTATTATCACTCACTGCTCTACACCCTCCTCACCGCCTTCGGTGCTGACGTGCGAGCAGAAGAGCCTACCGCCAAGGGCCAGAGCGACCTCGTGCTGCTCATGCCCAAAGGCATCTACATCATGGAACTGAAATACAACGATACTGCCGACACCGCCCTCGCACAGATTGACGCCAAGGGCTATGTCGACAAATACTCCCTCGACGGACGTCCCGTCACCAGGATAGGAATAGCATTCAGTACTGACGAACGAAATATATCCGAATGGAAATCAAGATGATACAGAAAATCAACAGCACAATGAAAATACAGTTCAGACATACCCGAGTCTTCACATTCCTACTGACCCTCCTGCTCCTCTGCGGTGCGGGGAATAAGGCATGGGCTATAAAAGCGTACTATCATATCCTGACGTTGCCGATTCATCAAACAGCGGACGTCAACTTCCGTTACGACTACAAATTGGAGTCTGGCTTTGAAGGCAAGCGTTTGGAGGCAGTTTGTATTACCGTTAATAATGCCCAAACCGTGGAGTTGCCAGATGCTTATAAGAGCCCATTGGCAACAAACTTCAAGTATTATTATGATGGTGACAACATTGTCAAGAGTGCAGCTACTCAAAAATATAACACCAACACTGCAACCAAGGCTAAATATTTTTCGATTACAAACGAATCTGCCAATGTTACAGAAAAAACTGCAATCACATCAAAACAAGACGTTCACATCTACGTCACCTATGAATACGACGATAAAAATACCATTGCCGATCTTAGTGGTAATACATTATACAACATCACGATGAACGGTTGTTTCCTTGCATTAAACATGGGTCGTAACAACCGTCCTGCAACCATACCCCAAAGTCTGAGAACCGTCAGCGCAGAGCATTTGGCAAAGAACGACTTCCACAAAATTGATGTTAGCGGAACAAATATAACGACCTACTGGGCATCAGGTAATAAGAACCCGAAAGCTCTCGTTGAGAGCAGGTTCAACCTTCTGTTCAAATTTGAGGGTAAAGACCCTTATAACATCATCATTGCTAATGCTTATGATCAGTCTAACACATACATAGAAACACATGGTGGCGAAACCGATATTTATAAGTGGTATAAAGGTAGCCATCTATTCGGAAAGAACTCTGGTGACAACCTCTTTATCGCAAGTGATGACCACAAGCAGTACACGCAACAATGGAAAAAAACAGATACTGAAAATCCCACCTATCTAGAACCTGATGAGTCGAAGCATGGTTACTTCCATACCATGAAAGGTAACCTTATATGGAACTCATTTGCCCTGCTCAACAACTCTGACAAAAACGGCTATGTATTCATGGTCAGCAACAGTGTCAATGGTAGTGGCGAGATCACTGCATCAGATTCTAAGTTTAACTTTTTGATGCAGTACACAGAGAGCGGGAAAAATAACAATAACCTTAGATTTGGATCATTGACACTGGCGGGAGCAAGCGCATATTCCACAGACAAAAAGATATACCCCATCAGAGATGTCAACTTCAAGGTAAAGACTCCGTTCTATGAACTTGCGGACGAAGAAGATAAGGAAGACCATATAGTTACTGCCGCTGCTAAGCTGAGTCAATACACTATTGACAACGGCGATATTGACGCAAGTTTCATTCCCGACGAACTGAGACGTAAATACTGTACCTTTACGACATTCCGTAATAGCGCAGGAACGATAATCACCAAGTATGCAGATGCATACAATTCATCAACAAAAGAATATGATGTCTATGTGGACTATAGTGTGGATGCCTCCATACCTTTCAAGGCTATCACACCAAAATCTACTTATACCGCTGATGATTTCACCAATGCTTCTTGGTACGAACTGACAGATGATGGAAGCACTGAGGCTAATGGTAAGAAATTGCAAGTCTATCAGGATGGTGTAAATTATAAGTTCAAGAATAATGGTGCCAGCGGAACATACGAGAAGACCAGTGAATACGCCTTCATTGGCGACCCATACGAGTTGCGAGTCATAAGCCGCAGTCAAACCTCTGGTGGTACACCATCTTATGTCGGTGCTACTGGCACGCCAACAGCTACAACTCCATTTACTGCAAGTACGACTGCCTCTGCTGGTTATATTTGGGAGATGCCTCAGGATGCTACGGCAGGTAGTTTCAATCTTAGAATATTCAGTACCAATAATAGTGGCACGGGCTACTGGAGCTGGGATACAGGAAATGCAAGTGTAGATGTTCCATATACCGGCACAACCGTAACTGTGGCCACTCCATTGACCAGCAATGCTCAGAACATCACGCTGAATGTCAGCAATCTGGAAACTACGTATGGTAACCACCTTATTGTAGAAGCAACTAGTGGAGCTACAACTCAGGTAGGTACAATTACTGTCGGAGATATCTTATCAAACAGAACTGCTACTATCACTGTTGCGATTGCTGCTAACTCAAGCACAGATAAGACATTTACATTGACCATTACAGAGAAAAACGAAGGTGGCTCAACAGTAGGTACGGCTACTGCTGTCACTATCACCCAGGGAACGACTGCTTATGCCGGTGGCAATGTGCAATACAACACCACGGCTACCCGAGTGAAGGTGCTCACGCTTCCAACGCGAACCTACACCTATAAGATTGTGGATAAGTTTGGGCGCATTGCTGTGAAGGCATCAATAGACCAAACCATCTTCTCGTCACTGACGTTGGCAAGCATCCCAAGTATTATCGTCAGCCCCTTCTTGCAGGGTGAGACAGTGACTTTCTACGATGATTCCTATACGGATAAATCTGGGCGTGAAAACTTAACTCATACTATTACAGAAACGCCTAATGTAAATCACGATATTTTCGTGACCTATACCACGTCCAGTCTTGATAGTAAACCTATCAAACTGAGTGAAGACCAGGAGTTCAACGTGGTGCTGAACGGACAGTATATCTACTACAACAGTAGTGATGGTGGCTCCATAATGAGTAAAACAACTCCTGAACCTGCAGAACTGCAAAATAAAAACTTCCTCTGGAAACTCCGTAACCGTGACCCATATAATATGCTCATCGACAACGTAGGGGCAAGAACATCCCTTGGTGTTGCAGATCAGACAGAGCCTGTTACAGTTTACAATGATAATGGTGTTTCTGTTGATGATGAGGGACGTGAATCTAGTAATCTTAGTTACGTGCAACCGAATAGACAAAAAGGTGCATGGGTTTGGTTAAACGGTGCAGATTTGCCTACAACAAGCGAAGGAACAGCACTTGCTTTCACGACAACCAGAGCTAACGCCCAGCAGTTTATTGCTAAAGCCGCTCTTCAGGGCGGTGTTTATGAGGTGATGGTTGCAGCAGGTGATGGTATTGATGCAGGCGGAGAATCGCCAGAGTATTACGACATAGGTCGTACATCATCCGAAGATATTAAGATCTATAATAATACGACCTATGCTCACGGCAACACCATGCTAAGGTTCCAGTTGCAACAGTCAGAAGACTATGTTTATCATTTGATAGATATGGCACATCACGAGTTGTTGGAGTTGACCAGCCAGAGTGCAGACCTTGTGCTCCCTGCTGAGTATCAAAGTCCGTTAGTGGAAGCATACAGTTACTATGCAGAAAACCAGATGACGATTGACGAATCGAAAACCCCTCATGAATATACACCGAACGGTAAAGGCCAATTGTCTGCCCTTACAGACCTTGATGCAAAATTCACTACTTATGATAGTGATGCCACAGAATGGGGTAATGCAGGTGACAATCAGAAAACAGCTACCGACCCAACTGACATGGAAAAGCAGGCAAAGCGACTAACAGAAGCAAAGGATTACTACTTCCGGATAGGGGAAGAGTCATCTTATTCCTATAAAAAAGTCACTGTCAGCCAAGCTTTCCGTGGACTGAATATCTATGTCACCTATAAGGCTAACGACCGCGTGAAATACAATGATAATGCCAGTCCTTATCTGCTGAAGTTCCTCAATCCTTATGCTGATGGATACTATCTCGAGGATGGTAGTGACAAACTGATTCCGTACGTTGACTCCGATCTTAAAAAAGGCAAGGTTCAGGCTGTTTATCCATATACGAATGGTGATGGCAATCTATACATCTACAGTGAGGCGATGAATAAGGAGCAGATGACCGGTGGTGCCAACACTCGTCCCCGTTGGGTGTGGTTCTTCGAGAGCGAGAATAGTGACCCGTATCATGTAATGATACACTCTAAAAGCACAATATCCTACAATAGTGTCAGTCACCCCACTTATCTACAGACATATGCAGTTAAATTCAAACAGGATGGAGATGCTAGCCCCAAACACATTGTTACAGGTGGTACTCTGCCGACTATTGCATCAGAGACACCTACAGAATACATGGTATTGGGAACCGATGGACAGTTCAAACTCAGGACGACCAACCTCATTGAAGGAGCACGCCAAGATGTAACGTCTTTGGAGCAGTACTGGAAGACTTATAACATGATAAAACTTCATGTGTTGGAAATTAATCCTAAAACTGATGATAATTACAAGGACAAATTCAGCAATGACGAATCAACATGGGTTGTGCCTGATGCACTTAGAGAAACATTACAGACCAATCTAGGAAACCTACATATTGGTAGTGGACAATGGCACAGCTACGATGCCTATGCCAATGCCACACGATGGAACGGATATAATGACAAGACTGATGGCCATGAAAAGAAGGTCGTAGAAAGACTGGAACACTGGTTCCAGACCTTCGAAATGGGCGACGGTACTTTCGATATAGAGAGTGCTGACATTCCTCCTGTGCTCATTCTAATCGACCGACATGGTTGGGAGATTATGCGTAAGCCACTGCCTAATATCTCTACTTATCCTGATGGTGATGACGAATTGGCTGCATTGATGGCATACGATAGTCCGATGGTGAAGGAGTATAAGTTCTACTCTAATGCAACAAAAGCTACTGGTTGCCATAAGTATTCACTGAGAATGCAAAACGGAGCGGAGCGCGACCAGATTAAAGTAGGAGGCAAACATTATACTTCTACTTCGTTAGGCATCCTTCCTCCCATCGAAGCAACAGGTGTAAATATTGACGGTGTCCTTCAAGATCAATATGTGACATACACTGTCAAGGATGAGTATGAGGATAGCTACACCTACAACTTTGTGGATCACGGAGATGGTGTTTTTACCGAATCAGGAACAGCCTCAAAGTTCCTCATGGTGCAAAACGGTCGCTTCTATAAAAACAAAAACAGCAACGATAGAGAAAGCTATATCTCCAAGCCTATCTTTGAATATACCAATCCTGAAGGCGGTAATGTGTATGATTTGATTGTTAATCCGCATGGAAATGATGTACAAATTGTAACAGATGGAAAAATCTCAAACAATTGTCTATGGTATGTCGGACCGAATCTGGATATCGACAAGGAGATGGGTATAAAATATGCTGCGGAAGCAGGAGCCACAGGAGAGCCTTGGACTGAATATGAAACGAAGAAAAACTATTTTGAAACAGGCAAGGGAGGCTTCGATCCATATAACATTCAGTTGAAGAATATCGGTGAAAGCAAGTTCTTGACTTCCCACATGACTAAGACCACTCTTAGAGATGGTGTTATGTTGGGTGACTATACAAGTGGTAATACAAGAATGACTCTGGAAACTGAATATACCTCATATCCTGCTGACGCGACGGTAAGCACAGGCAGTGAGGGCTATGACCACACCAATATCGCGATGACCAACCAGACCTTCATGGCGGTATCCGATGCTAATGGTAATATGCAGTTAATGCCTCGTTTCGACCATACCAAGCGTATCAACGTTCCGACTACAGCGCCTAACAACGATCCATGGCCTACAACTTTGGAAGATCCTGTAGATTACAACGGCGAAGCCAAAGTCGATGATAACTCGAAAATGGGACCGCAGACGACGTTCTTTGTCCGTCCGCAGCGCTTTGTATATCGCATAATTGATAATGATGGTAATGAGGCTCTGCGCTACAAGAGAGCAGGTGATTACTATCCAACCATCACCGAGCACTTTATGAGTCCTTTGGCTACAGACTTTAAGTTCTACTATGACCATGCGGCATATACAGCATCCGTAAGCAGTAAGGCGGCATACGATGCTGCGGCAACAACAGGTTACTTCAAGAAGACAGCGGCAAGCGCTAAGGCAATGGAAACCACAGCCAAACAACTTACGGTTTTGGGTGATTATTACTTCAAAATCACTTCAGACAGTTATAAGTATGTTAAAGTTATAGTTACATCAGGCTATGTTGCTCCATCAACCAATGCAGTCTATACAACAGAAGTAGTTAATGCAAAAGATTATACTGATGATTTAACCGCTACAGACGATGCAGACATGAAATCAAAGGCGGATGCACTTACAGAAGAAGGCACTTACTATTATAAGATAAATACGTATGATTACAAGAAGGTTACTGTAACAAAAGCCTATGTTGCAAGTCCTAAAGCAGATGCAACATACACCACTGCTGATTGTACAGAGACAGACTGGACTAATGCAGTGGTTCAGTCCTGTCCTACAGTAGCATCATTGGAAGCATTGGAAACTGCTGTTGACAGTCTTACTGTAAAGGGTACTCACTTCTATAAGATAGGACCATATGTAAAAGATGCTAAAAGTACTTACATTTACAAGAAGGTCGTTGTTAAAAGTGGAAAGAGTAATTTCCTGGCTGATGTAGCTGCTAAGAGAGATGTCTCAGACAAGGAGATTACCGGAAAAGCTCTTGCTGAATTTGATTTTGACAGCGACGAATGCGAAGTGTTTGTACGTTATAGTTACAACGAGAGTGCCGACAAAGATGCTGATAAGATTCTGCAAGGTAAGTGGTTTACTGTCGATTTGGCTGGTAAGAATTTGCAGAGTAGCGGAACTATCAATTCTGATGGTACTGGCGTGTCACTCTTTACAGGCACCAGTAAACCTGCTACGGTCGATGAGGACGACAAGACTTGGCAATGGAAATTCCTGGTCGCTCCTATTGATCCTACATCTGATTTGCATATTTCTCCAGACCCATACGCTATACAGATTTTCAACCGTGATGCGAATAAGGACACCAGTATAGATCCGTCAACAAGTAAAATGAGAATCCCTATCAAGGTAAATGGTAAAGACCGCTTCTCACTGCTGAGACACCCAAGCGGTGGCTATGCACTTGCTGTGAATGGTTTGGGAACTGAATTGAGTTACAATTATACTTATGACTTCCTTAATGGAGCAGGCATGACAACCAGTGTGGGTGCTACGACAGCGACTGAGGTCAATTACCAAAGAACTAAAGGTAACTATGAAACTTTAGATCCTGCAACGTATTTTTCAGGGTTACCAGATGGAGATTATTACTTTAGGATATATGACAACAATAAAAATGTGTCATATAAGAAATTCTCAGTAACTAATCATACACCTTCTCCTGAGGTAGGGGAAGCCAGCTCAGAAGAAGAGTGGAACAATGCATATCACTTCACCATCAAATCTGGTGTGCTCAGTCCAGGCACACAACTTGTCTTAAATAATGACGTAATGCATAACTACGAATATCGCGTTATTAACAATGGTAGTGGGGAATACGCTATTGCAAATCCTGGTTCTCTTGCTGTCACTGCTACACAGGACAACGCAGCAGCATCATCAAATGACTTTGCACCATACCTGCCAGAGGCTGCTCAAACACCATTGCTGAGAAATAAGGATGATGAGTATGAGGGAGACTACTTGTATTATGGTAGTGCAACAAAAGATGATAAGGGAAATGTTGACCCAAGCGATGATACTTATACCGTTGCCACTCAGACTAAACTCTTCACGCTGCATGGTCTTTATGATGACATCGTTTATGTTCGCTACAAAGAATACGACATGGACAATACACCCTTTAAGGTACCAAATAAGCGAAGTGAATCAAGTCCTGTAGCAAGACATTCTGACTCTCACGATGCTGCCATGAACATAGAGGGTAAACTGCCTTATAACATCATCTGGGAGAGTGACAACATGATGTCAACTGAAACTGAAGATGCTACAGCAATAAAGGACGCTGGAGCACATGACCATAAGCTTGACGGTGATGCAAAATATGTCTGGTATTTTACGGGTAATGACCCATATAACCTCAAGATTGAGCATAAGAAAACAGGTAATTACATCTATAGTTCTGATGGTTCTACTTGTGCTCTTGATCCAACCAGTTATACTCCTTTCATGCTGCTGAAGAAAACGGGCTATAATGGTATTCTGCAGGTGACTGGTGGTAACAAAAGAATTACTTTTGGAGATCATGATAGTAATGAATCAACGCCCAACACATGGTATTTAAATACTGGCGATCCAACGAAGTTCATCATCTTCGGTCTGTCAGTGCATGATTTGATTTATCGTTTGATTATTGCAGAAACCAATAAAAAAGTGAAGATCCCTTATCGTGAAGGTGATGAATCAACGTATCAGACAAGTGATACTTGGTCAGAATCTGACACCAAAGATATTATTGGTTCCACTCAGCGTGACTTGACATCCAAAAAAGACGACCTCGATTCGAATCCAGAAGGTAGCAAATATCAATTGGGGGAGACTCTGCCATGGGGAGGAGCAAGCCACATCTACAGCTACGATGCTGGTACAGTCAGCGTTGGAGATGTACTGGAGGTGCCAAGTGTATTCTATCGTCCGAACTGTACTTTTGATTTCTATATACAGGATATATATGGTTCAGATAAAACAACCGTTCAGACAGACTTAAATAATAAGTATAAGGGATTGAAGTTGAAGAACCTGATGTCCGATGCTGCACTTATCGACAAGACGGTGATTGTGAATATCGTCTATTCATTCAATAAAGATTTGGCCACGAATAGTGGTATGGACTTTGTGAGGAGCGTGGATCAGAATCTGTGGTACACCTTCGAAACACAAGAGGCTTCAGTACCTCAGTTGGTTCGTTATACTAAGACACAAGGTCTGAAAGCTGCAGCAGGACGCGAGACTCACTACACTAACGACTATCTCTTTACTCCTTTAGGCGATGTTTATGGCTTCAAGATGTATAATAGATATACGCTGAAGAATGGTACAGGGGATACAGATAAAGATAAGGTGATGACTACTACTGCACTAACCAATAATACGTCAGTTACTGTTGCCGAACCTTCAGCAACCTATCCTGCTGGCAACGAAATCTATGAGCTGATTTCCGGTGACATTGCCGGTTACTTCCGTGTGCACCCTGTAGCCAATACAAAAGAACAGACACAGGTTTATATCAAGAAAGAAGGCAGCTCTTTGATACTTAGCACTACACCACAAGACTGGACATACAGACTGGATATTGCAATGTTGCAGCCATACTATCTTGGTGCCGGCAATGTGGGCGGACTGAACGCCGCAGGTAAGGCTTTATATAAGACAGAAATAGATAAGGGAGAAGGAAACTATAAGATAACCGATATACAGGCTATAGTATATAACGATGACTATATCGTTCACTTTACTCCTGGCTACTATCGTCTGCACTCACAGCCTGGTGTAACTGGCGTTAGTCCGGTACGCTATGCCAGCGGTTATCTGCACGACATTGAGAAGACTGCAGTGAGTGGCGGTATTCCTATGCACTTCTATAGCAGACAAGGTGTTAGCACCATCTTTGGCGGTACAGAAGGTTTGGAGAGCGGATTTACGGAAACTGCTGCAACGCGAGGTGATATCCCCATAGCTCCCACGGAGAAAGATCCTTCAACGATATTCTATATTGATGGTAGTTTGACAAGTAACAGAACCATCAGTAATGTAACTATGAGTACGCAAGGACTTAACGTCATAGAAAACAAGATGGGAATAGATGCGGCATCCCAATATAAAATGATGGATATCGGTGGAGGCGTGGTGCTCCTTTACACGGAGCTGGGTGAACCTAAAACGACAACTTATCTCACCTACGACCAATCTTCAAAAAAATATGATTTGAAATATCAATCTGCTGATTTCCATATAGACCAATTGAAATGGTGTGTAGAACCAGCAAACACTATGGGACTGAATATAAAGACCAACAACGGTGGCGACGGGTATTACTATGCTACATTGTATTTGCCATACGATGTCCTTCTGCCAGATGATGATGATGATGATGACAAGACTTATTATGCATACACCTGCAAGAAGTGGCATAACGAGGGTGTCAACCCAGTTCCAGTTCCTGCAGTCAGCACCTATGCTGAAGGTAAGTTTGTGCCAGCTGGTACACCTGTAATTATTCGTACTAATGATGAGACTGGCACCGTGAAGCTAACGCTACCAAACACCACAACCTCAACAGCACTTCCATGCGTCTTTAAGGGTGAATATCTGGAACAGTTACTGGCTGTTGATGCAGACCATGATGTATATACCCTTGGACTTCCATTCGATAGTGATGTACATAAAGATAATACTCCTGAAATTGCAGGTGACATAGAGTCCCCACTGTCTCATCAGGCTAATAATGGTGTAGGATTCTATATCAATGCAAATCCTAACAAGGAACATAGTGATAAGCAGGCAAGATGGACGCGCAACAACCGCTACGTGCTGCACAACAAGATTTACTACCGGGCTGGGGCTACACCAGGTGCTCCTGCTCTCCAGCAGAGGGCGCCGGAGTTCGTGCCTGTCATCTTCGATGACGAGGAGGAACAAAAGGAGATGAATCCTAATGGTACGATGGAGATGGTGGGTGACGGATGCATCTACGACCTGATGGGCCGCAAGGTGGCTACGCGTGAACAGGTGGAGGATGGCTCATGGTGGAACCAGGCCACCCCTGGTGTCTACATTCTCAACGGGCGCAAGGTCATCAAAAAGTAATTCGCCCGACACATCAAATTCAGCTATTGAGAGACTCTTGCCGTTTGGGCGAGAGTCTCTTTGATGTCTGCCTCGACGTCGCTCATCTTGTCTGTGCCGAAAGGGTCAGCACTCCCATCATTGCCACGAGGCTCACAATCAGTTTTCTCATATCCGTATAGTTTTTGCGAACAAAGAATTTTTGCAAATATACTCATTTTGCCGTAAATCCGTCCAATTCGCAGCAAATATTAAAAAAGTTTAGGAAATTGCACATACGAAGTTTTTAGACTCAGTGTTTGGTTGTTTCGAAAACATATCGTATCTTTGCACACATGTTCGACAATGAAATAGAAGAGTACGAGGCCGTCCGTAAAGACTATCAGCGAGAGATAGCAGACAAAATGGGGCGACAGCAGTGGATGGAATATAATGAGATTCTGTTCTCTGCCCACTCCTGTGCCATTGAGGGCAACTCGTTCACTGTTGACGATACACGCATCCTTCGTGAACAGGGGATGGCAATGGTTCCTGTGGGTCGCTCCCTGTTGGAATGTACAGAGATGGCAGACCATTTCCGCGCTTTCGACTATCTGGTCAGCCGTTTGGATGGTCCTTTTGACGAGAGCTTGTTAAAAGAGATAAACCGTTTGGTCACAGAGCATACGCTCAGCTACCGGGCTCAAGGAGCTGTCGCTGGCGAATATACTACAGAGGATATGGCTGCTGGTGATACCGTCTTTGGTGACCATGAGACGTTGATAGCACAGGTGCCACACTTGATGGAGTCCACTCAAAAGGCACTCGATGCAGGTTTGCATCCTATGGTTGTTGCTGCCAAATGGCATGGCTATTACGAATACCTGCATCCTTTCCGTGATGGGAATGGCAGAACGGGGCGTCTGCTCTCAAACTTCATTCTTCTTAGAGCAGAGCACCCCTTACTCATTATTCGTCTTGAAGATCGCTCTGCTTACATTTCTGCGCTAAAGCAAATCCACTCAAAAGGCACCGACGAGCACCTTGTTGCTTTCTTTTTCAAGACAGCAATTACTCGCATGAAGGAGGAAATGGCGCAAAAACGCAAGCTCTCCAAACCATTTCTGTTCTTTTGACAAAAAGAGTGAGAGCAGCGAATGAAACAAATAGAAGTCGTAGCAGCGATCGTCTGCAAGGATGGTAGGATATTTTTTCTGTCGAAAAATTTGGAAATGCGGGGAAATAAAACGTGGGAAAAGTTGCATGGTTGAAAGACTTTTCATATCTTTGTGGCGATGAAAACCTATTAAGATAGATGTTTAACAATAAACTAAACGAAGTATATGAAGAAATTATTACTCTCTGCGTTAAGCCTATTTGCGTGTGTGCTTGCCATGGGTGAACCCGTCAGCAGCAAGCAGGCGCTGGAGATAGCAGCAAACTATCTCGCCAAGAGTGGAGCACCCCGTCGTGCTGCCGCCCAAATGAGTGTACAACCCTTCCAGACCGACCGTCAGGGCAATCCGCTGATGTATGCCGTCAACAATGGTGGTGACGGCTATGTCATTGTCAGTGGTGACGACCGCATGCGCCAGGTGCTGGCCTACAGCAACAGCGGCTCGCTGGACCTTGCCGACATGCCTGCCAACATGCGCTACTGGCTGGAGGGTCTCTGTGCCGACATGCAGCTGCTCATAGATGCCGGCTACCAGCCGCAGGCTGTCGACAACCGTCGTGCTGCCTCGGACGTGAAGCCCGAAATCAAGGTCATGCTATCCAGCCTGTGGACTCAGGGCAGTCCCTATAACGACCTCTGTCCCCTGGATGGTACAAACCGTGCGCTGACGGGCTGTGTGGCTACCGCCATTGCTCAGGTGCTCAACTACCACAAAAAGGTGAGAAAAGCGGATATACCCTCCACGCCGTTGCAGGACACGAAGGCCTACAAGGGCAATCGCGGCATTATCGTTCCTGCCCTGAAAGCCTCCCATTATACCATCGACTGGAACGAGCTGATAGACGACTACACAGCGGAAGGCGTGACGCCCACCAAAGCCCAGAAAGATAACATTGCCAAGCTGATGTACTTCTGTGGTGCTGCTGTCTTGATGGATTACAAGAGCAGCGTGTCGCTGGCTGAATTTACAAGTATTGCTCCTATGCTTATCAATTATTTTGGCTTCAGTCGTGCCACACGCTTGGTATATCGCATGTCGTACACCGAGCAGCAATGGAATGACCTGATATACAACGAGCTTAAGAACGGACGTCCCGTGCTCTATGGTGGCAGCGGAACAGGTGGCGGTCACCATTTCGTAGTGGATGGTTACAACGGCAACGAGATGTTCCACGTCAACTGGGGATGGAAGGGCAATTTCAACAGCTACGTTGCCCTGTCTGTGCTTAATTCCGAAAAAGATTTCCCCATAGGAGCCCGTGAGTCAACGGCGGAATTTGCCGCTTTTCAGAATGCTGTCATCAATGCCGAATATGGCGGCACAGCCCAGACCGCTGAGTGTTTGTCGTTCTTTAAATCTTATGTAGATGGTTACACTATAGAGTTTGCTCTCATCAACCAAACGGGTGTAAAGAACACTTTTGAAGTCTGCTTGGCAGTTAAAGACCTGGAAACGGGAAAAATAGACTACATAGATGGTGAAAAAGATATTAGTACTTGGGAAATGGGAAATGGTTATTACAAACCATATACGTACAATTTTACGTCTCCCTACAAACCGTCTGCCAACAAAAAAATGATGATTTATCCCGTCAGCCGCGTGAAGGGCACTACCGAGTGGCTGCCTATTTCCAATCCCGTGCTGGAATATGCCCTGGCCTCCTACGATGCCGACGGCAATCTGACACTTACCCTCTATCCTAAGGAGAAGCTTACTACGAGCATCAGCGTGGAAGGAAATAAATATGCCGGCAGCACGCAGACCATCAAGACTACCATCACCAACACGGGCGATGAGCAACAATTATCCCTCTACTTTTGGATCAAGACCGATCCCAAATATTTCGACAATACCTCAGAAAAGGATTTGAAGGAAGATGGTTTTGCCGGCATCACAGCCCTGAAGGGTGCTACTCATGTCGAGGTGACGCCATTCACCCCCGCTTCGCCAGGCACTTACTACATCTGGGTTACCAAGGACGAAAAGGGCAAGGAGGTGGTGGCTCAGGCGGATTTCACGGTTGCTGCCAATCCCCACACGGTCAATGGCTTGGCTATTAAGCAATTTGTCCCCCAAGGCCTGCAGTCAACAACTGTCCAGACAACTGGCGAAATCGTGCAGGAACTCTTTGCTGCTTCTATTATGCCCGAGGTATTCACTATCGCCAATGCTTCTGCTGCTGACATTAATAATGCTTCGGTACAGTTCTTTATATATAAGAAAGAAGGAGAGACCTGGAAGGAATTGCAAAATTGGTCATTACAGAAGCCTGTCACGCTGAAGCCTAATGAAAGCCTCAAAATCAACGGCTGGAAGATAGCAGAAGGTTTTGGTCAATATCGCCTGGACATGCGCTGCAATAATGTCGTTGCAGACAGCCGCTATATCAATACCTGTGAGTCGTACACCGTGATTGATGCCAATGGCAAACTGATTCCCACCAAGTACACCTCTGGCACCATCGTTACACCAGCCAATGCCACTGCCATGCTGATGGAAAACCTGGTCAACGACAAGGTGACGGTAACCCCCAACGACAATCCCAACACACTCTATTATCTGGGCGAGGGGATGACCGCCACAGGACTCGACGGCAAGAACATCATCACCTACAGTCAGCCCTCGACAGTCACGCTGCAGGATGGATACAACTTCTGTGTGCCTTATGACTTCACAGCCCAGACCATCAGCTACAAGCGCTCGTTCCAGGCAGGATGGACCACCCTGGTGCTACCCTTCGATATCGCTACGATTCCTGAGGGACTCACCGCCTATGAGTTCGTTTCTGAGGATGGTAGCGAGGTGACCTTCAAGCAGGTCAGCAAGCTGTCGGCGTTTGAACCTTGTCTGCTGAAGGTGGATGCTGCCAAGGAGTATACCTTCACGGGTACTAACCAGAAAATCTGGAGTAATTACACCGATGCAGCCACAGCCCTCAACTTCAAGTTTATTGGCATCACGTCGAAACCCGCCTATGAGCAAGCCTATATGCTCAATGCCGACGGTACGAAGTTTGAGAAGAGCACCAACCCTGCCTACCAGTCGTTCCGCGGCTGTTTCGTACCAACCTATGGAGCCACCAACCTGCCTGATGCGCTCACCGTCAAGGGCGTTACTACAGGCATCAAGACCGTTCTGGCTTCTGACGCCAAGACTGACGACGGCTACTACAACCTGGCAGGTCAGCGTGTCAGCGCCGGCTTCAAGGGAATAGTCATCCACAATGGCAAAAAGGTTGTGAAGAGGTAAAAAGCAATGCCCTTTTTTGTGTGAACGTACTGGTTTTCTGTCCACTATGTTTTTGCGTGTTGCTACTTGATGATGGCACTCCAGCCGCCTCCAGGCATCAGGTTGACGTGCAGCACATCGCCCTTGGTAACCTGTCGGTTCTGCTTCAGGTAGTCGGTGGCTTCGCGGTCGGCATTCACACCGTCAGCCAGCATCTCCATCTGATGAGTGCCCATGCTGAGCATGTCGAGCCGGATGTCGAGCTGGCGCGGTTGCCAGTTGGTCATGGCTGCAATGTACCATGTGGTGCCCTTGCGGCGTGCCATCACGACATATTCGCCTATCTGACCGTCGAGGGCGATAGTCTCGTCCCATACGGTAGGTATCTGACTGATGAAGTCGGTGGTAGCCTGTTCCTTCATGTACTTGGAAGGCGAGTCAGCCAGCATCTGCAAAGGTGCGTCGAAGAGGGTATACATAGCCACCTGGTGGGCACGGGTGCCTTGCGACATGGGGTGGTCATTGTTGCCGAAGAACTGGGCACGTGTAGCGTTGCTCATGGCTCCCGGTGTGTAGTCCAGCGGGCCTACGAGCTGGCGCAGATAGGGAATGGTAACGTCGTAGCGAGGCTGGTCGTGCAGCGGTCCGTCATCCACACGCGGCTCCCACTTGGAGTTCTCCAAGCCCTTGACACCCTCGAAGTTGACGATGTTGGGCCAGGCTACCTGGATGCCCGTGGGACGATAGCCGTGCAGGTCGAGCAACAGATGGTGCCGGGCGGCACATTCCGCCAGTGCCCATGCTGAACGCATGACCACCTGGTCGTCGCGGTCGAAGAAGTCTACCTTGAAACCCTTGACTCCCATGTCGGCATAGTGCTTGAAGTCGGCCTCGGTATTCTTGATGGCATTGCGCCACGACGACCACAGGATGATGTCCACCCCCTTCTGCTTGCCGTAAGCCAGGAGGGTTGGCAGGTCGATGTCGGGGTTCAGTTCGTCGCGCAAGGACTCCTTGCCGCTCCAGCCTTCGTCGATGATGATGTATTCCAGACGGTTGGCAGCGGCAAAGTCGATGTAGTAGCGATAGGTGTCGGTGTTCATGCCAGCACGGAAGGGAACGCCAGTCAGCATGGTAGCGTTCCACCAGTCCCAGGCTACCTTGCCCGGACGTATCCAGCTGGTGTCTGCTATCTGGCATGGGGGACCGAAGCGCTGAGGCAGTCGGGCTGTCAACAATTGCTTGTCCTCGGTGGTGACCATGACGATGCGCCAAGGCAGGGCTCCGCGCACATCCCTGGCAATATATGGAGCCCGTTCAGTCGGTACGAGGTTCAGACGGTCGTAGCCGCCAATTTCTTCGTTTGAAGGGTAAGGGGCAAAGATGGCTTTCAGACCGTGGTCGCCGTGTTTGACGAGGAACATGCCCGGATAGTCTATGGCTCCCATGTCGGCAATGACGGCCAGTTTGCCATCAGGCAGCCGTACGGCTAGGGGATTGATGGCCAGCGAGTCGCGGAACATCTTGGAGAGTGGCTGTTCGTCGTAGTAGGACTCGAAGCTGAAACAGTAGCGCTCGCCACCGCGGTTGTCGTTGACATAAGGAATAAAGGCCTGATAGTCGCCGGCAAAGTTGAACTCAGCTTTCTCGTCGGTAATCACCCTTGAACCTTTGCCGCTCAACTTGATGCGGTAGGCGGCAGCATCGTTGTCGGCACGAAACTCAACCTGAGTCAGGCCCTTGCCCAGCGTGATGCTGTTGGTTGTTGCCCGGCCTTTGGGCTTGTAGTAGCCGGATGTTCCGTTGAGGCCGATTTCCGAGGGCATCAGCACCTGTGTCTTGCCGTGCTGTATTTCCCAGGTCAGCCGCTCGCTGTCGGTGTGTATGGTCACTTGTAACTGTCCGTCGGGCGACGTAATGGTGTAGTCCTTGGCTTGTGCTTGAGACATGCTGAGCACCATGCAAGCCAGCATGGTCATCGAAAAGTGTTTTAGATTCATCGTTGTCAGTTGTTTGGGTTTCCGATGCAAAAGTAGTCATTTTCCAATCAATAGTGCCATTGTTTTTACTAATAAATGCTAAATAATGGACCGATAGTTCGTATAGACGTGAAAAAAGTGTATCTTTGCAAAACTAAATGCTTAAATGCTAAAACCAGATGAGAAGACTCCTGACCATTAAGTTGTGTGTACTGTTCGTCTGCATGTTGTTGACGACGGTAACTGCTTTGGCAGGTCCAAAACTCTTTCGCGTTTTCTACTCTTTCGATGCCTCAAACGGTTTGGCAGACAATAGTGCCCAGACCATCAAGTGTACCAAGACCGGTCGTATGGTGATTTCAACCATAGGACACATCAACTTCTACGATGGTGACAGTTTCACCCATATAGACCCAAGGTCTGACGATTTGTTTCCCTTGCCCAAGTACAACGGACACTACCACATTTATTTCGACCGTTTCCATCATCTGTGGCTGAAGGACAAGAAAACGGTGACATGTCTGGACCTGATGCAAGAGCAGTTTGTCAGCGATGTAGACAGCGTGTTCAAGAGCCTGGGTGTGAAGCGTCAGGTGGACGACTTGTTTGGAGACGTCAACAGCCATCTGTGGATACTGTCTGGAAATCAGCTCTACGGTGTTAATGCCAAGAAGACGATACCCGTCCGTTCGAAGGCGGAGTTGCAGGATGTTGATGTCTATGACAACAAAACGTTGTTGCAGTTCTTTTCCAATGGCGTAGTGTCTGCCTATAACATCGAGACAGGTCGCCATGAGTATGATGCTGCAGCATTTGAGACGGCAGAAGACAATCACTATGCAGCGTCATCAGTCATCTATCCCGACAGTAATGTCTACTACCAGATACGCAATGGCGAGAAGGATGCCATCCTGTTGCGCTTTGACGTGAATACCCGCCAATGGGAGACGCTTTTAAAAACTCCCTATCACCTGAACAACATGACGATGTTTCGTGGACGGCTTTATATCGCTTCGGAATATGGCTACTGGTCATACAGTCCAGAAACCAAGATTGCAGACCATGTGGAAGAATTGATACTGACCAAGGGACGACGGCTGTCAACCGATATTAACGATATCTGCTTTGACCGCCAGGGAGGCATGTGGCTGGGTACGGAGAAGCGCGGCCTGCTGTATTCGCGCCCATTCAAGATCCCGTTCGTGTCTTATTCCTGGGATACCCCGGAGGCTAAGGAGTATGCAAGGCTGATGGACCAGTTGCCGCCTTCTGCCCCCCTGCCTCGACATGTCAACTGCAAGTATCGTGACAGTCGTGGATGGTTGTGGACAGGTACCTATACGGGGCTGGAACTCCAGAGACCGGGTTCTTCGCAGAAAAAGGTGTTTACCCATCAGGATGGAATGCTGAACGAAATGGTGCGTAGCGTCATGGAAGACAACAATCATGACATGTGGATAGCTACCAGCTTTGGCATTTCCCACCTTTATATCCAGAACGACAGTGTGCACAAGATAGAGACTTATACCCATGCAGACAACGTGCCCGGTGAGTCGTTTGTGAATGGCAGGGCCATGAAGCTGGACGATGGAACCATCGTGATGCAGTCGCTGGACCATGTGCTGGCTTTCCATCCCAGCAATTTCTACGAGCGGGAGATAGCCGGTTATCACCTGTATCCAAAACTTGTCCGCCTGTTGGTAAATGGTCATCTCGTCAAGGCTGGTACCCGACTGGATGGCAGAAGAATTGTGGACCGGGCTGTGACCCGGGCGCGAGAGATAACGGTCAACTACAATCAGAACTCGCTGTCGCTGACTTTCTCCGGGTTGAACTATATGCGACCCAGTCAGACTTATTATAGGGTACGCGTGACGGGAGTCTATAATGAATGGCGTATCTTGTCGTATTCCAGTACAAGCGGGCTCGTGGACAAGCGCGGCATGCTGCATCTGCCGTTGACAGGCCTGAATCCAGGAAAATATTTGATTGAGTTGCAAGCTTCGATGGATCCTGACAACTGGCCTGTAGAGCCTCTTACGTGGGTAGTTAATGTCCAGCAGCCCTGGTGGCGCTCGACAGGTATCTACCTGCTGCTGGGACTGATTATCATCATCTGTCTGCTGGCTAATGTCGTGTACTTCTATCGCAATACACGACTCAAGTTCCAGCTGAACCACCAGGAGGATGATTTGCTCAGACGCATCAAGAACTTTGCCGACCGTTCTGATAGTATGACGGGTGAGGTGCTGGCTCCTGTGACATCAGGAATCGACGAAAATGAGGATAAGATAGGTGACAGCGGAAAGGTGTTCGAAAATGCCATGCTGGTCATCGTCCCTTACTTGCGCCAGCATCCTAACGAGCTTGTCAGAATGCACCAGTTGGCTGCCATGGCACATATAGAAGAAGAGAAACTGATAGAGGTGCTATCGGCTAATCTGTATAAAAGTCCACGTAAACTGGCGCTAAGCCTGCGACTGCAACAGGCTGCACAGATGCTGCTGGAGAGTGACCGGGACATAGGGGATATTGCCCATGAGCTGAAGTTTGTCACCCCCAACTATTTTATAGCCAGTTTCTATCACCAATATCGTCAGACACCAGAGGCTTATCGGAAGATCAATGCCCGATAGCCCACCAGACGCCAGGTACGCTCGCCGATGCCTTGGTAGTAGACCAGGGCCTGATAGCGGTTCTCCGTCTGATAGAAACTGCCTTCGGAGGGTGGGGTATTACCTTGAGGGGTGATATATTGATAGGAGTAATATCCCTGTTTCTGCATCAGCTGTGTGTAATAGCAACCCTTGGCACCGTCGTAGCGCATCTTGTAAGTCTCGCGGTCGTAGTCCGTCGTCCAATGTCCACTCAGGTATAATTCGCCTTCGTAGGGGGCCTCTAACACATAGTTCACCCAAACGTAGTCGCAGGTGTAGTCCACCTCGCGGTAATCGCTGTTGCGGATGACAAAGGCACCGTCGGCATCGACATCCGTCAGATAGTTCTTACGCACGAAAGAAGCGAAAGGCCATACCTGATAGTGGGTGCCGTCCCATTGGATGTGCTCGATGCCCATGGTTGGGTGGCTGACGTCCAGAATCTCGTACTTGTGAAACTCGTTGCCTGCATCGAAGATGAGCTGGCGGTTGTGCTCCCAGACCAGTCCGTTCATGTTGATATAGTTGGGCGTGACGTCCATGCGGGTCTGGTCTTCACGCCAGTTCTGCATCACAACGGTGTGCAGCTGGCGGTCACGGTCAGTGACGCTCAGGGAGTTGTAGCTGACACTCATGGACAGTTGCTGGTGGCTCAGGTTGTGGTCGATGTCCGTATTGGTAGTCACCTCCAGACCGATTGTAGCCAGCGGTTCCACTACATAGAATTCCACTTCCAGCACTCGCTCGTCGCCCTGGTCCTCGTCGTAGACCGTCAGGCGGTAGTTGCCGCTCATCTTCAACCGGCATAAATCGTTGGGAATGGTCAACGAGTAGTGGGTGTAGAGCACAGTGGTATTGATACTGTTCCGGTAGTCATTAATGGGATTGCCGTTGAATCCTACCAGCCAGTCGCTCTCGAACAGCCCCTCGCTCGTCGTCCAGTCGTATTCGCAATGTTCAAGTCGATAGACAAAGCGATGATAGTTGTGTGACAGTTCGTCAAATCCTATCTGCAGCTTGTCAGAACTACCCAGCTCCATGACGGGCCGGTTCTGCCAGTCGCCGTTCACCATGCTGGTGAGTGAACGCACATGAGGGACGTAGATGCGGTTGGCTGCGTGGACTCCTAAGGTAACAGTCAGCAGCAGAAGTGTCAAGAGTCTTCTCATCATGGCCGTGTAAATATGAGCATAGCCCAGGCATCGTCCTGTTTCTTTCCTTTTAGTGTCAGACCGCAGGCTTGTGCAGCATGGGTCAGCATCTCGCAGTCCTCCTCGTAGAATCCGCTCAGCAACAGGGTGGAACCTGGTGCCATGACGCTGACAAAACGGCTCATGTCCTGAAGCAGGATGTTACGGTTGATATTGGCCATGACCAAGTCGAAGGATACTTGCTGGGAGTCGAGTAGGGAAGCATCGCCGTGCATCACGGTCAGCAGGCTGTCTACCTGATTGATGATGCTGTTGTGCCGGGTGTTGTCCACACTCCATTCGTCAATGTCATAGGCTGTACATTGTGCAGCACCGAGCTTGAGGGCACAGATGCCCAGGATTCCCGTCCCGCAGCCACAGTCCAGTACGCGCTTGCCCTTCAGCGGAGTGCCCAGTAGCGTCGCACAAATCATGCGTGTCGTCTCGTGCGTTCCTGTGCCAAAGGCCAGATGAGCATCGATTTCAATCATGATGGCTGATGGCTGATGGTCAATGTCTGATGGCAGATGGCGTCCGTCGTGTATCACAAGCAATTGTTCATCGCTACATGTTACGTTATCCGTCACACACCTTACTTCTATAGGCTCAAAGCCCTCCTGCTCCCATTGCTCGTTCCAGTCACGGTCCTCCGCCTCGCGAACATGATAACTGATTTGGATTCCATCGAGTGGGAAGTCATGCAGGATATCGTCCAATGCCTGCGAGTCGAAAAGTGTTTGCTGCACATAGCCTTTCAGACCGTCGGCAGTCTCTTCAAAAGTCTCGAATTCTGCCTCGCCAGCCAGCGCTGACAGCAAGTCCTGGGCATCTTGCGTACATGGGGTGAGGGTGAATGTTACTTCGTAGTACTTCATCGTTGAATGTTAAATTTGGGTGCAAATTTACAAAAAATAGGGAAAAACCTATCGCTTCTTAGGGTTTTTCCCTAATTTTGCATCGAAATTTATGCTAATTTTGCATCGTGAATCATTAAATCATAGGAGAAATGAAGATGAAAAGACTGATGATGTCCCTGCTCCTCTTGGGAGCGCTGCCCTTCACGTTGGCAGCTCAGGACGATGACATGTACTTCGTTCCTACGAAGGAGAACCAGGCTAAGGAGGCTCTCGACTACGGCATGCCTTCCAACACCTACTATTCGGGTAGCTCTCGCTCCGTTGACGATTATAATCATTACATCAGGAGCAGCGTAACCCCCATTGACTCTACGGGTAACGACATCATTGACTTCTCAGCTGTTCGTGGCGTCTACCCCGATTCTACCTACAAGGAGGGGACGGAAGACTATAAGTACACACGTCGCATGACCCGTTTTGACGACTACACGCCCTCTCAGGCTTATTGGGACGGCTTCCGGGATGGCAGATGGTCGTCACCTTGGTACTATGCCGGCTATTATTCCTGGTACGACCCCTGGTACTGGAATGATTCCTGGTATTACTCCGGATGGTACTCGCCTTGGCCTTATCGCTATGGGTATTATGGCTACTATGGTTACTATCGTCCCTGGCATTACCGTTACTATGGCTATTACGGACCGCGTTGGTATGGAAGAACCTACCGCTATGTCTCACGCCCCATTCGCCGCACAACCTACCAGAGCGGACGCACGTTTGGCAGTAGTCGTACCACCTACAGTAATAGCAGATCGTTTGGCTCCTCTCGCTCGTTTGGCTCTTCGTTTGGCGGTGGCCGCAGTGGAGGTGGCTTCGGAGGCGGTGGCAGCTTCGGAGGCGGTGGCGGACGCTCGGCATCTGGCGGACGATCGTTCGGAGGACGGAGATAGCTCTTTGGACCTGAAGGTGATAAGCGCCCCAAGGTCGATGAGACAATTGATAGTTTGATAATTGATAATAAAGTAGTTGATAAATCATGAAGAAAGTATATTTATTGGCTGCTGTGGCCATGATGGCTGCACAGCTTCAGGCACAGAACGTCATTCTCGACACCTATGTGGGTGCACAGCTTGCTACTGAGGACCTGAACGGAACAGCTCGTTACGTGGGTATGGGCGGTGCTATGGAGGCTTTAGGAGCCGACCTCTCTACCATGAGTACCAACCCTGCAGGTATCGGTCTCTTCCGGCGTGCGCAAGTAGCCGGCTCCTTTGGACTGGTATCGCAGAGCGAAGGCAAGTCCTTTCAGGATGGTTCGAAGACCAATGCTTCGTTCGACCAACTGGGTGCAGTATTCTCCACCCGCACAGGCATGCATAGTTATGTGAACTTTGGTGTCAACTTCCATAAGAGTCGTAATTTCAATCATGTACTGTCGGCAGCAGCCCGCTCCATTGATGGCTCGTCGCAGAACCGGCAGACCTGTATCAAGGGCATTCGTGGCGACTTGGATACCCGCTATGGTGAGAGCCAGGTGGACAACCTCTATGACAAGATGATTGTCAAGGATGGTGTCATGTATACCTATGATTCGGAAAGCTATCAATTCGACCGTGCCCAGACGGGCTACATCGGTGAGTATGACTTCAACCTCTCCGGCAACATCAACAACCGCGTCTATCTGGGTGTTACCGTCGGTGTGAAAGATGTACACTACAATAGTTATACAGAATACAGCGAGGTGCTGAAACCTCTGATAGACGACATTACCTATGTAGGCATGCGTGACGACCATAAGATAACCGGTCACGGTTTCGAGGTGAAGGTAGGTGCCATTGTCCGTCCTGTTGAGGAGTCACCTTTCCGTTTGGGTGTCAGCGTGTCAACCCCCACCTTCTACAAGTTGACTACCAGCAACGTGTCTTCTATTCACGACGAATATGGTATGCTAAAAGAAGTGCGCTCTGACGCAGACTTCCGCTTCAACACTCCTTGGAAGTTCGGACTGTCTGCCGGACATACCGTCGGCAACTATCTCGCCCTGGGTGCCAGCTATGAGTATGCTGATTACTCTACCTGCGACATGCGCACTATTTCGGGTTCCGGATATGACTGGGATGGCTACTACTACGAGAAGAGTTCTACGGAAACGACGATGAAGCGCCATACAGAGCGTACTCTGAGAGGTGTCTCTACGCTGAAAGTGGGTGCAGAATATAAGGTGGACCCTATGATTTCGGTACGTGTTGGTTACAACTATGTGTCGCCTATGTATAAGGAATCGGGTGTGCGTGACCAGACATTACTGTCCTCGGGTACCTATATGGCCTCTACCACCGACTATACCAACTGGAAGGCTACCAATCGTCTGACGGCAGGTGTGGGCTTCTCGTTCGACCAGTTCAAGATAGACCTGGCTTATCAGTACTCCATGCGTAGCGGCGATTTCTATCCGTACATGAATGGCGTTTCAGCCCAGTATGTGAGTGATGAAACTGGCAAGGAAGTAACACTCGCCAATCAGGCTTCTGCTGTCAGCGTGAAGGACAATCGCCATCAGCTGCTCTGCACACTCAGTTACAGCTTCTAAAGATTTTTTAAGAAAAGGTTGTAGATTTAAATAAAAATTGCTACCTTTGTGCCGCAAATTGAGAAAGCATCAATGAAACGGTACTGGGTAGCATTTTTTTGTTTGACATTGTTGGTCGCTTGTGGAGGCAACAAGACAAACACCACCGAGGAAGAAATCCCCGCTGATACTACCATGAGTGCCGCTGACTCGATAGCTGCTGATGAGGCTGCTAACGACCCGTTGGCTAACTTGCCCCTGCCAAAGGCGGCTGATGAACTGTTTGACGATTTCCTCTATAATTTTGCTGCCAGTCGCAAACTACAGATGGAACGTGTCATGTTTCCGCTGAAGAAAGTCAATGGCAACAAGGTGGAAAAGATAGACCGTGACCATTGGCGCATGGAGCGCTATTTTATGCGTCAGCAGTACTACACGTTGCTCTTCGACAGCGAGAAACACATGGAGGTGGTCAAGGATACCAGCGTCAATCATGCGGTGGTAGAGATGATATACTTCAACACTGGTGCCGTTGTTCAGCATATCTTTGACCGTCTGCGAGGCGCATGGATGCTGACTTCTATCAACACCATTCCCATTAGTGGCTCAAACAATGCTTCTTTCTTGGAATTCTATTCCCACTTTTCTACAGATAAAGAGTTCCAGGAGGAAAGTCTCAGCGAGACCATCCAGTTTGAAGGACCCGATCCCGATGACGATTTTGCCCGTATGGAGGGTGTGATTACTCCTGATACCTGGGAAGCCTTTGCTCCGGAACTGCCCCAAAAGATGATCTATAACATCATCTACGGTCAGCCACGTCCAGAGGGTAATCGGAAGGTCTTCGTGCTGCGTGGCATTGCCAACGGTATGGAAGTCGAGATGACCTTCGTGCGGAAAAACGACACCTGGAAGTTGACTAAGCTGAACACCTGATAAATTGTTGTAAAGGATGAAAGATCTGCGCGATTATAGCCTGTTGGCGCATAATACTTTTGGTATTGATGCCAAGTGCAGCCGTTTCCTGGAGTACGAAAACACTCAGGAAGCCCAGCAGGTAGCCCAGCTGTTGCGTGAGTCCGGACAGCCCTATGTCATTATTGGAGGAGGCAGCAATCTGCTGCTTACTCGCGATTTTCCTGGTATTGTGGTCCATTCTGCCATGAAGGGATGGGATATCGCCGGATGTCGTATGGCTTGTGGAAGCGGTGAGACTTGGGACGACATCGTGGATGTCAGCCTGCGCAATGGACTCTATGGTGCTGAGAACCTGTCCCTGATACCGGGCGATGTGGGAGCCAGCGCTGTACAGAATATTGGTGCTTACGGGGTGGAGGTCAAAGACCTGATTGCTGAGGTTCATGCCGTGGAGATTGCTACAGGGCGTCTGTGCCTGATTTCTTGTGAGGACTGTCAGTATGGCTATCGCCAGAGCCGCTTCAAGAACGACTGGAAGAACCGTTTCCTCATCACGATGGTTGTCTATGAGTTTGAACCTGTGTTCCAGCCTCGTCTTGACTATGGCAATATCCGTAGCGAACTTGAGCGTCAGGGCATCAGCCAGCCTACCGCACAACAGTTGCGTCAGGTCATTATCGACATTCGTCGCACCAAGCTTCCTGACCCTCAGGAATTGGGCAATGCCGGCAGTTTCTTTATGAATCCTGTGGTGCCTCGTCAGCAGTACGACACGCTGGCTGCTCAGTATCCCGGAATGCCGCACTATACGGTGGACGAAGACCACGAGAAGATTCCTGCAGGCTGGATGATTGACCAGTGTGGCTGGAAAGGACGCTCCTTGGGACCTGCAGGGGTACATGATCGGCAGGCACTTGTACTCGTCAATCGCGGAGGGGCTACCGGAACTGATGTCGTCCGACTTTGTCAGGCTATTCAGCACGATGTCCAACAGCGTTTCGGCATTTTGATTCATCCTGAAGTCAACATTATCTGAATACGGTCACCAACGTTTATAACAAACAAGTAGAGCGATGCGATTGACTTTCCTCGGTACTGGAACATCTTGTGGGGTACCCACCATTGGCTGCCGCTGCTATACCTGCACCAGCACGGATCCGCACGACAAACGGTTGCGTTGTTCGGCCTTGGTGGAAACAGCTGAGACACGACTGCTCATTGATTGTGGTCCTGACTTCCGCCAACAAATCATGAATCAGCCTTTCCGTCGTATTGACGGCATTTTGATAACTCATGCCCACTATGACCACATGGGGGGAATGGACGACATACGCCCTTATTGCCAGTTTGGCGAAATCAATGTCTATGCAGACCCTCTGGCCTGTCAAGGTATGCTTCAGATGCTGCCCTACTGCTTTGCAGAGCATCGCTATCCAGGAGTACCAGCCATCCAGCTACACGAAATCCGTCCCCATGAACCGTTTCGGATTGGCGACATTCATATCATGCCCTTCCAGGTGATGCATCACGACCTGCCTATCTTGGGCTACAGGCTGACTTCTGATGATGCAGACCTGACCTATATTACGGATATGAAGACCATCGATCCTGCAGAACTCGACTATCTGAGCGGAACGCGAATGTTGGTGGTCAATGCTCTTCGTCAGAAACCTCACCACAGCCACCAGACTGTTAGTGAGGCTGTTGACTTTGCACATCTTGTTGGTGCTTCTCAGACTTGGCTTATCCATTCCAGTCACGACATAGGCCGACATGCAGAGGTCAACGCGCAGCTGCCTTCAGACATCCAACTGGCCTACGACGGACAGGTCATTGAACTTTAGTCTCCACCTTTAGCGGAACAGCAAGTCATGTAGTGTACACAGCGACTTCTCCTTTGTCGGCGACGAGAAGACAAAGAACAGTGCATGCTTGCCGGCGAACGTGCTTAACTCGGGCAACTTGACAGTCAGCTCGGTAGTGGTCTTGGGCATCTTCGAAGTCAGTTCGATGGTTCCCAGCAACTGTCCGCCTTGCGACGTCCACGGACGGTCTATCATCACCTGGATAGTGCCATCTAGTCCCTCGGGCGTCAGTCGTAACACTAACTCTACGTCATTGCGTCCCTTGGTCTGGTCAAAGTTGAAGTATTTGTAGCCTACAATGGAACCGTCGGTGTTATTGACAACGGCATTGGTGTTGTTGCGTATGTTGTAGGGGTCGGCAAACTTGTCGTCAGTACCGTAGCCGGCTTCAATGTATGAGCCATAGAAGGTGTTGTTGGGCCATTCGTGGATGGCTACCTTGGGACCGGTATACCAGCAGGCAATACCAGCCGAATGACGCTCCAGCGGATCAAGTCCGTTCAGCGCGAAGCCCTCGGAGGTGTATTCTCCCTCGGATATCTCGACCTTGCCACCTGCGCCTTCTTCCACCTTGACGGTAATGGGAGCCACCATAGCCTGACGGGCAAACTCGTTGAGACCCGACTGACGATGATAGAACACATACCACTGACCGTTGATTTCGCAGATGCTACCGTGCGTATTGCCGGAAACATTGGCCGAGGCAATGGTGTCACCCTTGGCGTCAATGTCACGGGCACGTCCGTCAATGATAGTACCGCCATAGGTCCATGGACCCAAGGGATGGTCGCCGTAAGCATAGGCCAGCGTATAGTTGGTTGTGGGTAACCCGAATTCGCCCTCTTCCGTAAAACGACTGTAGATGAACACGTACTTGTCCTTGATCTTGCGGATGCTGGAAGCCTCGAAGAAACGGAACACACCAGGCTCCTTGAATCCGGATATCATGTGGCTGACCACTTGCGTACCCGGCTTGACAGTTGCCATTGTGGCGGGATCAAGTTCGGCACCGTTAGACTCACCGAAGCCCCAGTAGCCATAGACGCGTCCGTCATCGTCTACAAAAACAGCAGGGTCAAAACCTAACACACCGTCTACCTGATTGGGATTGTCTTTTTGCCAGTTGCATACCTCGAAAGGACCGTCCGGGCGTGAACTCTTGGCTATCAGTCCGTTGCGATAGCCCGTCTGGTCATTGGGATACAGATAATAGGTCTTCTTGCCGTCAGCACCCTGCACCATCGTTACGTCAGGTGCAAACAGTACATCGGCAGTCTGGGCAGTATCGAAAGGCTCGCCTTTGGCATTCTTGTCCACACGCAGTATTTCGCCGTCGTAGCGCCATAGATTCAGCGAGTCTACCGAGGCGGACCATACTACCTGTTCCCTTCCGCAGTAGTCGGTGATGCGGGTGTCGTGTGAACCATAGATGTAGACACGCTGCTTGCCGGGCTGGTCAGGGTCTTCGAAGACATAGGGCTCACCGTCGGGAATGTGCTCCCAAAGGGGCAGGTAAGGATTGCCTACGGTCTTCAAACTGGCTTGAACCGTTGCCTCTGGCTGGTGGCTGCAAGCGGTGAGTAGCGTGCCGCAAGCTGCGGCTAGAACCATGCTCGTAATTGTCTTTGTGTTCATAGGTCTGATGTTTATAGTTTTTTTCGTTATCGTTTAATCCAAGTCCACCACCGTAATGCCTGCTCCTCCGAACTGTACGTGCTCGTCCTTGGCACTCTTGACGTTGGGGACGGTGTGCAGGTATTGGCGGATGAGCTGGCGCAGGATGCCTGAACCCGTTCCATGCAGGATACGCACGCGACTCAGTCCTATCAGAATAGCATCGTCGATGAAGTGCATCACCGTGTCTATCGCCTCGTCACCGCGCATACCGCGGACGTCAATATCCTGATGGAAGTTCTGCTTGCGGTCTTCCATCGTGGCTCGCGTCATGTGGCTGGTCTGGATAGCCAGATGGGCGTGCTTGTCTATGGCAGTAGCCGTTTTCCCGCTGTCAGCTTTGGACTTTTCGCTTCTCTCCAACTGTTCCAACTTCACCTTGCTGCGCAGTCCACCGAAGATGACGGTGGCTTGCTTGCCTTGTATCGATTCTATCTCACCAACGCTGCTGGTGCCTTTGATGCGGACGCTGTCGCCTTTCTCTAACGGACGGTTAGCATTGTTCAGACTGGCTTTGGCACGTTCGGCCAGCTTTTCGCTGACGGCCTTCTGTTCCTCGCCCTTCTTCGCCTTGCGCTGCTCTTTGCGAGCCTTGCGCTCCTGCATCTGCTGCAACTTCTTGGCAAAGTCCTCTTCGCTCATCAGCCCTTGCTGGTCGTCGCTGGTCACCTGCTCACGGAATTGTTGCAGTTCTTCACGAATCAGGCGTGTTTGTTCCTTCTCGGCCTGAGCCTCCTTGATTTCGCGAATGGCATTCTCTATCTTCCGGTTGGCCTCCTTCAGCAGTTCGTCAGCCTGTTGCTGGGCACGCTTCAGAATCTGCTTGCGCTCGCGTTCTATCTCTTCCAGATTGGTTTCGTAGCGTTGGATGTGTCCTTCGAGCGACTTCTCGTGCTGGTGGATGGTCTGACGCTTGCCCTCCCAGTAGCGCTTGTCGCGAACAATGTCCTGCAGGTATTTGTCACTTTGGATATATTCAGAACCCACAATCTCAGAGGCGTCATTGATGACCTCGTCGGGAATTCCTGTCTTACGGGCTATCTCAATGGCAAAAGACGAGCCTGGCTGACCTATAGACAACTGGAACAACGCCTGCATCTGATGTCGGTCGTAGAGCATCGCTCCGTTCACCACGCCCGGATGGCCTTCGGCAAAGTGCTTCAGGTTCTGGTAGTGGGTGGTGATGACTCCGAAGGCTTCTTTCTTCCAGAACTGCTTTAGCACGGCTTCGGCGATGGCACCTCCTATGGTTGGTTCCGTACCCCCTCCGAACTCGTCTATCAGCAATAGGGTCCTCTCGTTCGCCTGTCGCATCATGTTCTTCATGTTCAACAGGTGGCTTGAGTAGGTAGAGAGGTCGTCGGCTATTGACTGTTCGTCGCCGATGTCTATCATGATGTCGTGGAAAATGCCCGTTGTCGAACGGTCACCAATGGGGATGCTGAGTCCGCATTGCAACATATATTGCAGCAGACCCACCGTCTTCAGGCATACCGACTTGCCTCCCGCATTTGGACCCGAGATAATCAGCAACCGGCCAATATTTTTCTTGTCCTTGTCGCTGCCAGCGTTTGTTGCTCCCTTTATTTCCGTGTCATTCGTTTTTTCTAATCTGATGTCCAGAGGCACCACTTTCTTCTCCTGCTTTGCAAGTGAGCGCTGCAATAAGGGATGGATGGCACGAATCCAGTCCATCATCGGCTCGTCCTTGGTCTCGGGCTCGAAGGCCTGCATCTGCTCTGCCATGTTGGCTTTGGCCTGTATCAGGTCTATCTGTGCCAGAAAGCGATACGAGTCCAATACCTCTTGCACATGAGGGCGCAGCTCGTCAGAGAACACAGTCAGTATGCGCACTATTTCGCGACGCTCGGCAGCCTCCAGTTCACGAACCTTGTTGTTGGCTTCCACTACCTCGGCAGGTTCGATGAAAACCGTCTTGCCCGTGGCTGACTCGTCGTGTACAATACCATTGATTTTGCGTTTCAGACCTGGTGCTACCGGAATCATCAGTCGCCCGTCACGCAGCGTTGGAGCCACGTCCTGAGCTACTAGTCCTTCACGCTGGGCAGCATGGAGTATGGTGTATAGCGTGCGCGAAATGCTGCCTGCTGTCTGTTCCATATCGTGACGGATACCTGCCAGTACCATCGATGCAGAGTCCTTGATGTGTCCGAACTTGTCCAGTATAGAGTCTATGCGGCGTATCATGGCAGGGAATGTCAGCACGTTCTCTGCCAGTCTGTGTAGGGCGGGGTAGGTGTATCGAGGTTCGACTCCCTCTCTCTCCGAATCCTCCGTGTGATTCAGGAAAACTACTATCTTCCCTATGGTCTCCAGCGAACGGCGCAGGTCCCACAGTTCTTCTTCCTCCAGATGTGTGTTCTCCAGACGGATACGAGCCACCGACTCGCGGACGTCAAAGAAGAAGTTGAATTCCGGCTTCTCCGTGTTTTGCAGCATGCGGCGGAATTCGCGTATCTGTTCCAGATGCTCGTTAATCACCGAAGCCTCGTCCGAGAAGGCTATTTCGTCCACCTTCTCCTGTCCCAGCGTTGAAAGACATAGCCCCTTCAGCAGCCGTCGTATTTCGTCGAATCCTATCTTCGATTCAAAGTTCTTAGGATAAATCATGCTGCAAAGGTACAATTTTTACCTCTCTTTTGCAAAAAAGTGGGCTAAAAATTTGCAAGATTCAAAAAATACCCTTACCTTTGCAGCCTATTTCAAGACATTAGGGCACTGGAGAGATGGTAGAGTGGTCGATTACAGTAGTCTTGAAAACTACCGTACCGAGAGGTACCGGGGGTTCGAATCCCTCTCTCTCCGCTGATAAATCCGCGTAACTAATTGTTTGGCAATAAGTTGCGCGGATTTTCTAGGTTGAACCACTGGTAAGAGTCGATTTCACTATTTGGGTTGAACTCGCTGGCATCTGCAACGAATGCAGTGAAGTTGCACATCAATGTGTTTGACGGCTCAAAAAAGCTGGTGCGATTAAATCTCAGGTGGGTGACAGTCATTCCTGTCTCTTCCTTCACTTCACGGCAAACCGCATGTTCCAATTGTTCGCCACGATTGACATAGCCAGCCACAAGGATGAAATGCGGTTTCCCATACTGGCGGATAAGCAGAATCTGTCCCGTCTGCTCATTGATGACCACCATACTCACAGCCACATTGTACATCTGAAAACGGTATTGTTGGCACTGAGGACAGTAAGGCACTATACCCTCACCCTCTAATTCTCGTTCTGTCAGTGCTGTTCCACACTCATAACAATGCTTTTGAATCATACTCATTTCGATAATCGTTCTAATGCAGTAACATCCAGTCGATACACCGTACAATCGTCTATAGGAACGGCACCGAGTGAGCGATAGAAGTCATTGCTGGGCTTATTCCAGTCGAGACTCATCCACTCCATTCTTCCGCAATGGTGCTCATGGGCAGTCTTTACCAGATGCAGCAGTAAGGTCTTTCCATAGCCTTTACCACGTTCTTCTGGCCAAACAAACAAGTCCTCCAGATACAGTCCTGAATGTCCGATGAATGTTGAGAAGTTGTAGAAGTAGAGCGCGAAGCCGACCTCTCGCCCGTCCACGACAGCGAAAACTGCCTCTGCCCTGTGCTCGTCGAACATTTCTCGCTCCAGAACATCCGGCGAGGCAATCACCTCGTCCTCCATCTGTGCATATCGGGCAATGCCCCTTATGAACTTCAGCAACAACGGTACATCTTGGCGTTCTGCCTTGCGTATCTCTACATTACAGTTCATATTTTGTCTTTTTTTGTCAGTAATCACAAATACTATTAAATCTGGGCACAAATATAGTGATAATCGCTGAATTATCGCTATTTTTGCACCAACTTTTAGAAAAGTTTATGCCGAAAACGTCCATATTCCAGCGCCCCATGTGGGTGGTTGTATTTGCCCTGACAGCAGCAATAGCTTGGGGATGGGCATTCCCGCTTATCAAGGTGGGCTTTAGTGCCTTTGCTATCACGGCGGACATGACGGGCAGCAAAATGCTCTTTGCCGGCATTCGCTTTGCTGCGGCTGGTCTGATTGTCTTGTCCGTTGCTCGTAGCAATGGGCGTTCGTTCAAGACGGGCAAGACAAGCGACTGGTGGTTCCTTCTTGCCTTTGCGCTAATGAACACCACGTTTCACTATTTCTTCTTCTATATCGGCATGTCGCATAGCGAAGGGTCGCGGGCGGCTATTCTCAACTCGCTGAGCACTTTCCTCGTAGTCCTGCTGGCTTGTGCTTGTTTCAAGAGCGATAAGCTGACCTCACGGAAGATTCTCGGTTGTGCTATAGGGTTCAGCGGAATCCTTGCATTGAATCTTGGAGGGGCTGAAAGTGGGCAGTTTACTTGGCTGGGCGACGGAATGATCATCCTCAATGCTGTCTGTTCGGCACTCTCGAACTTGATGACTCGTGGACTGAGCCGCCGGATAGATGTCTTCGTGGGAACGGGCTATAGTCTCACCATCGGAGGCTTGCTACTCATTCTGCCCGGACTAGCTTTTGGTGGAACATTGCCTAATATAAACCTACTTGGCATGGTTTGTCTGATGTTACTCATCGCCATCTCTGCTGTCGGATTCGCCCTTTACAATAAACTGCTCAGTTGCAATCCTGTGGGACGGGTTGCCATCTACAATTCACTGATACCCGTCGTCGGAGCGATCACCTCGTGTCTGTGTCTTGGCGAAACGTTCCACTTGAAATACGCTTTTGCAGGAGGACTGGCGGGCTCTTGGCATATACATTATTAACAAAGGAAAAAACTGATCGTAATAATAGCTGAGCGAAGATCTTTGCTCTGACACGTATCGAAGACCATATTCTGCGTCGCATCCTTGGTATGCAAGGACTGCCTGCCGTACTTTACAGAGTTGTTGTCTGTCAACATTGCGAAGAAGTTCCGCTCCTGCTTGATGTTCGAACATTCGATTCTGATGATGAAACGATCCCATAACGCTTCAAGTCCTTCACCTTGTGTCGGAAGTTCATTGCTGGCTGCGATGAGCAACTTCAGTGGCAGTGAAATCTCTTTGTCCCCATTACGGAATAATTTCTCATTGATGACTGTCAGCAACGTGTTCTGAATAGCAGGAAAGTGACAATTCACTCTCTTTCTCGTATATCCCCACGCTCAATTCTGTGAGCAGTTCTTCTATCCTTTTTCTAACCATAGCGCAAAGGTAGTCATTTTGTTCGTGACTATCGAAGATTTGAACTTCTTTTGTTCCAAAATGATACAAAACTGTGGTGTCTAGGTATGAAACTATGACGGGCTTCTATTGCTTCTTGTAGGGTCATTTCACAAAACATATTAAAACTATTGGCAAAGGTACGGATAATTCCCCACTTTTTTGTATTTTTGCACTCACTATTACGATACTTTATGAATTAAGGCTGAAAAATGAAAGTAAAGATTCAAACAATGCTTGGCGACATTGTAGTCCGCCTTTATGATGAGACTCCCATCCATCGTGACAACTTCCTTAAACTGGCAAAGGAGGGTTATTATGACGGCACTCTGTTCCATCGAGTGATAAAGGACTTTATGATTCAGGGTGGCGATCCTGATTCTAAGGGCGCACCTGCTGGAAAGATGCTTGGTGTAGGAGGTCCGGACTATACGCTTGAGGCAGAAATCAAGGAAGGACTTTTCCATAAACGTGGTGCTTTGGCTGCT
>ONLU01000028.1 GCA_900318795.1 uncultured Prevotellaceae bacterium
GTTGTAGTAGTGCCAGCCTATGCCGCCGCTTGCGTTGACGTCGTTCAGCGAGCAGTATCCGCCCGCGAACAGGTATTGCGCAGGTACGCCGTTCTCCATGACGAGGCTGCCCAGATAGTCGATGGAGTCCTTTGACAGTATCTCACTGGCCGTCAGCTGGTGTGTCTCGCCGCTCCCCACGGTGATGCCAGGGACGGCGGTGTAATAGACGGCACGCAGCTTACGGCCCGTGGCTGTATAGACATACTCCGTCACATTGCCGTCGGCAAACTGGATGCGGCGGGGCATGCCGTTGTCGTCGTACTCAATAAACATAATCCCCTTGCCCGTGTCGGTAATCAGCGAGCCGTTGGCGTTGTACTGGAACGCGCTGCTGTTCGATGCGTCGCCGTTGAAGTCGAAGGCTCCGTCGTACTGCAGCTTGTCGGCATCGTCGCTGACATAGTGCAGACGGTTCCCCTTGAGTGTGATGTGCAGGTTGTCTATCTTTCCGCTATGCCCGTCGTTCTTCCTGCCGCGCCGCTGCAGTCGTTTCACGGCCCCGCTCTTGGCGTACTCCAGTATCTGCTCGTTGAAGTAGTTCTGGTGGTTGTTGAGTCCGTCACGCTCCCCGTAGATGCCTTCTGTAAGCCGGTTCAGTGCGTCGTATGCGAACTTGTAGCCGCGCTTCTGTGCATAGTTGTTGTTGCTCCACTTCTGTACGCTGACGTTGCCGTTGTAGCAGGGAGTGCCCGAGCATCCTCCGTCGGAGGCATAATAGAGTTCCTCCTTGAAGCTCGGCGAGTTGATAGCGGTAATCCAACCGTGCAGGTCGTACCCGTAGCTGACCGTTCCCGCACTGCCGGGACGGGCTATAGAAGACTCCTGCCCCAAGTTGTCATAGGTGATGGTCTGTATGGTGCGTGATGACGTAGGCTGACTGCTGTTGAGCCCTACCTGCAGGCTGGCGGTATGAAGGCGGTCGTTGGCCGGATAGTAGGTGTTGTCGGTGTGGGCGATGAATGCCGCGCCCTGACCCGTGCGGCTGAGCAGGTATTCTTCCGACAAAAGGTTGCCCGTGAAGGAATATGTCGTCGTAAGGCGCTCCGTGAGTGATGCATCCGGCATGGTGTTGCGGGTTTCCACCATCCGCCCTTTATCATCGTATAGGTTCAGCGAGTATATGAATCCACCGTTGGAGACGGCCGTAACGCTGCCCGTGGTCAGTCCCTTCATGCAGGTGCCGCTTTGGGCGGCCACCGGCGAGAACATGCTGGACAGACTGCCATAGAGGAAAGCATAGCTGTCGTAGTAGTTGACAATCTCCAGTGTGGGATCCGTCATGCTGACGCCGTTGCTGACGACATAGTCTGTGGAGAGGAATCCGCCAGAGTTTTGGGTGAACGTGGCCGTGGGTACTGTGGAGGCTATTGCCGCCACACCGGCTCCGCTGCATGTACCCTGCACGGCAAGCCGTCCGAAGGCATCGTAGAGCATGAAGCGGTAGCGGCCTTTCTGGCGGAGCATGCCGTCCTGCATGAAGGCTACGCGGTCGGCATGGTCGTACCAGTACTGGATGTACTCGGCTCCGGGATAGCGTTTTTTGACGACGCGCCCCATGGCATCGTATTCGTACCCGTAGGAAGTGTGGTTGGGATCGGCAGGGTTATGTCCGGGCATCAGGACATCGGTCAGCTGTCCGAGCGTGTTGTATATGTAACGGGTGCGGTTTTCCGTTCCCCTGTTCTCCTGCACCTTTTGCCCCAGCAGGTTGTAGAAGGTGGTAAGCGAATGCCCGTCCTCGTCGGTAGCCGTTTCGCCGGTCAGCAGGCCATAGGAATAGGAGGTGTTGTCGGCAGACGTGTTGGTGATGTAGGAAACCGTCTTCTTCTTGTTTCCTGTATGCCAAGCGTCTCCAGGCATGGTGGATTCCGTCTGCCTTCCGAGTGCGTCGTAACCGAAACAGCTGTAGCCGCAGTTGTCGCCGTATTGAGACGATGACATGGAAGACACATTGCTTGTGGTCGGGAGCTGTATGGAGGATGTGCCTGTGACGGGCAGCCACTGTCGGCTGACGTTCCCCGCTGCATCGTAGGACTGGAGGGTATAGGCATAGTTGCCGCTCATGCCCAGACCGTCCGTGGCGGAGAGTGAGGGACGCCCCCAGCCGTCGTAGAACTGGTAGGTGGTGATGCTGTTGTTCTGGAGGCTGTCGAGCATCCTGACAGTCTTCACGTAGTTGGCATTGGGCTGGGCAAGCGCACCTGTCAGACCAGTGAAGAGGCAAAGCAGTAGAAGTATGATATGTCTTCGTCCTTTCATTTCTTGATAGATTCTCATGACTTTCTTTTTTAATTAACGTTGAACTTCTCAGAATATTGTTGACCGCCTGCTTCAATATAGAGCACATAAGATCCATAGTGAAGACCCGCATAGCTGAGTGACAATCGCTCACTATTCCCTTGGTGAAGATAGCCGGATGTCTGCCGGTAGAGGATTCCCTGCTGGTTGCAAAGCAGTAAGTTTACAGGAACAGGACCTTCAGTGGTTCCACTAACAGTACAGTTTACGGTTAGGGTTTTGCCCGAGGTGTCGATATCCAGTGAGTAGGAAAAGGATTTATCGGGATTGTCCGCCGAAGATGCATTATTCTGCCTGTCGTTTGACTTTGACGAGGCGCCGCGATTGGCAGAAGCAAGACTCTCCTGGGAATAGGGGGAACTGTAGAATGCCGCAGTCTGAGCGGCAGAATTTCCACCCCCTACAATACTGGTCTCACAGGTTTCCAAGACGGGGTACCGGCATCCTGGGGCATAGTATCGCTGGGTTATGGTACGGACAGTCCTGCCATCACTGCCCATAAGTCTAATTATACTGTCGTTTCCAAGGAGTGGAATGCTGTCTAATGTCCCGTATGTGGCAAGTATATTGTCAAGAGGCTGTGCAAGTGTAGTGGTAATGCGCTCCGTCTGGATTCGCAGTACATTATGAAGAGTGTCGGAATTCTCCATAATCAAGGCCCCCCAAGCATCTGCCTTGGTGGTATATCTTCCTATCTTACGAAGGAACAAGCGTTCGCAATACTGGCCTTTCCCCTCGAAGAACCCCTTGATACTGTCTCCAAGACTCAAGGGAAAACGCAACCACACTTCGGGGTGTGTATAGTCAATATGCATCAGTCTGCTTTCCGTACCTACCAGCAAGAGAGAATCGCCTTTCAGCCAGTACTTATTCATCCCTGCATTGTCTATGGCTATGAGAGAGTCCGTCCCCCATTCCATGTTCTCCACATTATTGCCGCCGATGACTTCTATGTTCTGCAAGTCAGCCAATATGTCTGGGTATTCCCTGATACTTGTGCGATTCACCTGCTGACGTTCTACCAAATCGTTAACTTGATACATATTCTGCCCATGGGTGACTTGTGCTTTGCAGAAACAGACATCCAGTGTCATCAAAACAAGTAAAAGGATGCTTTTGTGATTTATTAAATTTGCCATTTTGCTTTTTCTTCTAAGATTAACGGTTTCTGTTAATTATTGAAATCAATGCCCGTAATGATAGATGTAATTCTCAAGGAGATTGAAATTGTCATCATACTGCGCAGACAGTCTTCCAAATCCGTCATAGGAGTAGATTGTGCCTACACCGGAATAGTCAAACTCAGAAGTAAGACCATAATAGGGGTCGTAAGTATATGTCTTTACAAGGACACCCTCTGGGAGGGCATTGCGGATATTCTGATTCAGACTTTTTAGTGCGGTACTTGTTGTCTGGTTACTTACCTTCCTAAAATTCTCTAATTGGGAAAGCATACTGCGCAATGGGATGTTGGCATTCAGTTCCTCATTAGAATAATTTTCAATGACAGCAACAGGATACCGTCCGCCATAGCCCCATACATAGACCTTGTCAGGAGAAGTACGTAAACTTACATGGATGGGATTGAAGTTCGCATCATAGGCCAAGGCTTCTTCCTGCAAATAGAATCCACTGTCTTTTATAATCGCTCCACCAGACATAGACGGACCAGCGACATAAGAATTATTCAAAGAAAGGTTATAGAATGATTTGGGTACTACCATGCCGCCAGAGAGTACCATGAAGTCTCTGTAGTTACCTTCAACAGCGATATTATTATAACGCTTGACCGTTTGTATGGGTATTCCAATGATGTTCTTCTGCTGGAGTGCTGCTATCGCCTGTGCTTCTGAAGACAAACCTGTACCTGTGCCCACATTGAGATAGTCTGGGTAATAGTTATTCATTTGGACAGTTTCTAATTGCCTGCTTGTGCTGATTGTACCAATTCTGCCCAGACTGTATTCATATAATGTTTCAGTTACAACTGAGTCACGATGCCCGTTTCGGTAGTTATATGTTGTTTCTGACATGCGGTATAATTGACTTCTTGATGAATAATGGCTTGACCTGCTGATGTTGTATGTTGACATATAGGATTGACCGTGTTCATCTGTAAAGTCATTTTTAATGAATATATACCCGTATCTGACATTATGAAAACTTGAAGAATATGCGTACTCCTTCTTAGCCAATAGGGTTCCGTTACTATCAATTATGATTTCCTTGTGAGGGCGTCCTCCATCCTGTGAGTACAGGTGAAATTCGCCAAGGGGGTAGGATATGTATGCGAAATTCTGGTTGCTGTAGTCGCTTATATTTGGTTCATATCCAATTTTTTTACCATAAATGATATTGGGTATGGGTGTAAAATGATCTTGTCCCAAACCATTATGATATCTTATATAAATATAATTCATCGGAGTTACTATAAGATTGTCAAGCATATAATGAATGATACGCTTCTGTACACCACCGGAATTGTTCTTGATGACTTCCTCTACTTCTTTATAGTATACGGGCTGCCCTTGATAAGCGTTTAATGGTCTATTGCTGGTTATGCGGTTAGCGACATATCCCATATCACCACTTGGTATTCTTCCCCATGTATAGAGAGTGGCATTGTGGAATGCCGGGGTAGTAAGGACACCGCTGCTTACTCCTATCAGGGAAAAGTTGGAATCGTGCATTTGGTATTTGTATTCCGTAATGGAGGTAGTTCTCTCATTCCCGTTTACGTATTCGCTGACCTTTCTTTTCAGTCGTTTCCCTTCTATTTTCATATTGATTGATGGTTGCATGTCATTATTGTCAATTTGGGAGAATGCATGAGGTTCATACTCAAAAGTATCGAGTGCTCCTGTCGGATATTTGATACTGCTAAGACAAAAATAGTCATCTACAGTTCCATCATTATAATCACTCACAAAACTGAATCCATTCAGTCTTTCATTAGGGGTGTGGGGATATTGCAATAAACATGCCGGCAATCCTGATGTGTTTAGATCAACTATCGCCTGAAAATTGGGAGTTTCCGTCCAAGATCCTCTCTTTCCATTAAACCCGCTCTCGCCCGTATATTGATTGTAGCAGGTTTTTGCCCGATAGAAGCTATAGGAATAAGTGAAAACATAGGGAGGTAACCAATTTCCTGACGCATCGTATTCTACTATACTGTCAAGTCGCATTCTGTAGTTGGTCCATCCCATATTACTGCGTGTATCCTGCATGGAATTGGTAAAGTAACTGTTGTTATACAATTCGTAACCATTGACCAAGGTTCCAGTCTCGTCTTTCAGTTCTATTTTAGTTATTTTTCCAGAATATGTGGAAAAAGGCCCTCCATTTATATCATGTATGCTCCGGTCTGCACGTGACAAACTGGATGTAAAGACTATTGATCCGAACTCTGAGGAAACGGAAACAATTCGCTTGGACTGATGATATCCATACCGATCATAATCAATTTCATCATGCAGGTCTATCATTTCCTCATCTGCATAGGTGAATTGGAAAGTACCTCCCTTAGCCGTTTCTATCCTCGTCAGAAACCATGCAGTGGATAAAATAGGCATATTATTACTATAGCTTTGCTTTTTTTCTTTGTCCTCAAAAATGAACTTAGTACCATCATCGGCAATGATTGTATAGCCATTGGCAGTCTTGTTCAGTTTATAGGACTCGTCTGGAAACAGTTTCTGATAGTACTGATGTTGACTATTGGAAACCATCTCAAGGGTTCCCTGATGTCCTGGGATAGAGTAATGGTATTCATCAGGCATTAAATCAGAATACATATTCTCAACAAAAACATCTCTTTCAGTAGGATTCTGGAACATAGAACTAAGATAATCTTCCTGAAACTGCCAAGGGGCATCGCTGTCGGTTTGGATGAAAGAGTCTTCCGTGCCCCTAATGGTTGTCGTGATACAGCCACCTGCCATCAATGACCATCCAAGTCCGACAGTTGAGGCTTCCGTCTCACAATTCACATCTCCGCCATAGAATACCAATGAAATGGGAAGGTTGTAACCTTTACCTTGAAGTTCAAATAAAGGGATGGTGATTGAAGGCTGACCCTTGCTGAGGGCAGTCTCTATGGATGCTCCGATATTGAACTGCTCGGAATTAATACTTGGACGATTAATCTCATAATTGAAGCTGGATTGTGGAAACCCTTTTCCTACTATGAAGAGCAGAAAATGGAAAAGAATCAGTTTCTTTGGCTTCGCAATGCAAAGCAAATATAGATGCAATGTATTTTTCATACCCTATACTTTATAGTCCAATCCAGCCCGTGAACTTCCAGTTACCCATCAGGAGTTCTATCTCATAGTCGCCGAAGAGCGTAGAGGGCAGTACGACCTGCGTCTGCGTAGAGAATACCATAGTGGTATAGACAACGTTGCCGTACTCATCCTTAATATTAAGGATATAGTCAGGATGATAGTTCTCGAACGTCAGCGTGTATTCCTCAATGTAGACCGTCGGAGGTTCAATGGGAGACTTGGGTTGGCCATTGCCACCAGGTAGATCGTCCTCTTCAATAATGACGGTTAATGCTAATGGAACCAACACCTTAGCAGACACACTTGTGCTTAACATGAAAGCACCAAATAAAAACATTAGTAATTTCTTCATAATTTTGCGATTTTAAGAATTTGTCTCTGCAAAATTATGAGAAGAAAATTACTCTTGCAATAAAAATGGTTTTTAAGAATTAACTAAAAATTAACCAAAACTATCCATCTGGCTATCAACAAGATACCCCCAAAAATTAACCAAAATTTCACCCATGCCTATCAATCTATTTTTCTCAATTCCTTGGATAATTCCTTTGAACTACCTTTTTTCCCAAAAAGACATCCCAAGATATCCGTGCTGGTTTTGGAAATATATGGTGGTGTTACCCCCAGCATATTCGCAATTTCGCCCGTCTTGAAATGCAGACGTAACAGAAGGCATATGTGATAATCTATGGAATCAAGTTGCAAACGGGACAAGAGAAAGTCGTAGAATCCTGGATAATATTCACTTGCCAAATTGCAAACAGTATCCCAATCGTCCTCAGATAGTTTCAGACCTTTATAGGCAAGCTCTTCTATTTGCTGATAGTTGGGCGACTGTTTCAAGTTGTTGTCCATCCTTTCCGAACCAAAGAACACTATTTTCCCGTATTTGCCTAGCTTCTTCTCCAAGTGCTTGATTCTTTTTTCATTCTCGATAATCTGCTGTTGATTGGCAATAGTATCGTGTTTCAATGCATTGTTCTCTTCCCTAATCTCATTAAGTTCTGATGCCGTTTGCTCTAAACTCTCGATTACTTTTCTTCTGGCGATGTATAACCACGATGCAGTAAGAAGGACAAAGAGTAAAATAACGATGCTGATTAAAAACCTAATGTTTGCTCGCGTTGCACTTTGTGATTCTTTAAGTGCAATCGCCTGATGACGGGTATAGTTGTACATGGCCTGAATGCGCTCAATGTCCTTTGTTTTCCGTTGGGCATACAAAGAGTCGCTCATATCATAGGCATATTTGTAGTATTTTGCTGTAGAGTCTGTTTGCTGTCGGATTTGATAGAGTTCTGCCAGACCTAAAGAACCTGAATGCTGGTTGTTAAAGTCCTTTCCGTCACGAAGCTCTTTACGAAAATAGTGTTCCGCAGAATCCAAGATGTTTGTATGAAGGAAGTATAATCCCTTTATACGATAATAGATTTCACGTCCCTTTTGTATGTTGCCGATAGTATCAAAGTATCCAGATTCTGACTCATATATTTGCATGTTATTTCTTGCCTTGTCGAATTGTTTGCGAATAATAAGTATCCTTATGGTGTGAAATAATGCACTTGCAGAATAGTGGAGGTAGCCATATTTACGATAAAGTTGAGAGACGTGCTCACATATATATAATAATGAGTCTGGTATGTTTAGATTACGGTGTGCCTGACTCTCCTGTTCATAACTCATCAATGCTGCGAGGGTGTCCTGTCCTTTCCACGCATACTTCTCAGAATATTGTTCATAGGTTAACATTTGTCTATACAGACCTTGTTGATAGAAAATTAATGCCATTTGACCATACACTCTACTCAACTGTGCGAAGTCGCAGTCTTGGGCGGTGGTGTCGGCACAGTCGAGGGCTTCGTGATAGCACTGCAGAGCCATGGGGGCCTCGCCGTGCTCGTGGTAGGCGCGGCCCAGCAGGTAGTGGGCCAGCAGCTGGTCGTTAGGCGTGCCGTGGTCGTCGAAGAAACGGACGTAGGGTTCTACGTCTTGGGCGGTAAAGGGCTGGTCGTTGTGGTTGCGTATATTGATGCTGTCAAGGCCGGCCCGCATCAGAGCCCGCTCGCCAGCCGTGGTGCATCCCATCAGCACCAACAGCAGCCCGAAAAAGAAGCCTGCCAGTCGTTTCACGGCTGCAAAGGTACGTTAAAATTCTTGAAGCAACCAAACTTTTGAGGAAGAATCTTCGATATTGGTCGAAAAAAGACTGGAAAATGACGGAATAATCTACAAGAAGTCTATAACAATTCCCTAAATTTCCTCTATCATTAGAAAGAATACTCCGAGTTCTTTCCGAAACCTTTCGGAGATGTTTCGGAGACCTTCCCACAAAAAGTAAGCATACAATTTGGCTAGTCCGTTTTCTTTTTGTACTTTTGCACCACAATTGTAGAAAAGGATGAGACCACTGATATTAATTTCCAATGACGACGGCTATCAAGCCAAGGGCATCAACGAGCTAGTCAGGATGGTTCGCGACTATGGCGACGTGCTGGTGTGTGCTCCTGATGGAGCCCGAAGCGGTATGTCGTGTGCATTCTCGGCGACCATTCCCCTTACCCTGACGCTGAGACGTAAGGAGCCGGGACTTGAGGTCTGGTCGTGCAACGGAACCCCTGTAGACTGTGTGAAGATGGCATTGGCCAACCTGTGTGCACGAAAGCCTGACTTGGTCATTGGTGGTATCAATCACGGTGATAATGCCTCTGTCAATACCCACTATTCGGGTACGATGGGCGTGACGATGGAAGGCTGCATGAAGTATATTCCCAGTGTAGCCTATTCGTTGTGCGACCACGACGAGCAGGCTGATTTCACTCCCCTGGAACCTTATGTCAGGCAGATGACCCAGCGTGTGCTGTCTGAGGGATTGCCTACAGGAGTCTGTCTGAATGTGAACTTCCCCAAGACGGAAGCTCGCTGGGTTAAGGACGGCAGTGCCTATCAGGGTGTGCGTGTGTGTCGCATGTCGCGAGGCTCGTGGCAGAACGAAGTCACCCAGTGCCATCATCCGCGAGGCTATGACTACTGGTGGATGGTAGGTCATTATCACAACGACGAGCCCGAGGCTCAGGACACAGACCGCTGGGCGTTGGATCATGGCTTTGTAGCCATCACACCTACTACTTTTGACGTCACGGCCTATGAGGCTCTGCAATGCATGAAGGACTGGAACCAGTAATATATTTGGAAGCTAAAAAGGGGAAAGGGTCAAGCGGATGAAGTATTATTTGATAGTTGGAGAAGCCTCTGGCGACTTGCACGCCTCGCACTTGATGCGTATGTTGAAAGAGCGCGATGCAGAGGCTCAGTTCCGCTTCTTCGGTGGTGACCTGATGTCGGAAGTGGGTGGTACGCGCGTCAAGCACTATCGGGAACTGGCCTACATGGGTTTCGTGCCTGTGCTGTTGCACCTGCGCACGATACTGAACAACATGAAGTACTGTAAGCAGGACATTCTTTCCTGGCAGCCTGACGTTGTGATACTGGTAGACTATCCAGGCTTCAATCTTGATATTGCCAAATATGTGAAAACCAAAGGGATATGTCCTGTCTACTACTATATATCCCCCAAGATATGGGCTTGGAAAGAGTATCGCATCAAGAACATCAAGCGCGACGTCGACGAGCTGTTCTCCATATTGCCCTTCGAGGTGGACTTCTTTGAGGGCAAGCATCACTATCCCATCCACTATGTGGGTAACCCCACTGCCCAGGAAGTCAGGGAGTTCTTGAGGGAACATGAGAATAGTTCCAGTGGTCATTCCGTTCCTTCTACCCCCGTCATTGCCCTGTTGGCAGGCTCGCGAAAGCAGGAAATCAAGGACAACCTTCCGGCGATGATTGCTGCAACAGAACATCTTTCCGGGCAATACGATATTGTGCTGGCTGGGGCACCCTCTATAGAGCCGGCTTACTATGAACAGTTCATAGAGGGAACAAAGGTTCGTTTGGTGGTCAACCAGACCTATGCGTTGTTGGCGTCTGCTACGGCAGCACTCGTCACCAGTGGAACGGCCACCTTGGAGACTTGCATGTTCCGTGTGCCTCAAGTGGTGTGCTATGAGACACCTCTCCCACAGCTTATCGGCTTCCTGAAGCGTCACTTCATCAAGGTCCGTTGGGTGTCGCTGGTCAATCTGATTGCTGACAGGGAAGTAGTGCCCGAGCTGGTGGCAGAGACGTTCAGCGTAGACAACATCCGTCGTGAACTGGAGGCCCTGTTGCCGGGAGGCCACAAACGTGAGCAGATGCTGGCTGATTACGATGAAGTGTTTCGCCGTTTAGGCGATAGCCATGCACCAGAGCGTGCTGCTGATATCATGATAGAAAAATTGAATCATTAGTTATCATTTAATTCCAATATGACATGAAAAAGATTTTCTTTTCGTTGGTTTGCATGGCAATAGCCATGACGGCCAGTGCACAGAACATTCAGTTGCACTATGACCTGGGACATTCGTTCTACAGTGATTTGAGGACTCGTCCCAATGTGACCACCACTGTTGAGATGTTCAAGCCCGACAAGTGGGGCTCCACTTTCTTGTTTACTGATATCGACTACTTCAGCGACGGTGCTGCTGGTGCCTACTGGGAGATTGCGCGTGAGTTCAACGTGACAGCCAACAAGCAGTGGGCCGTTCATGTGGAGTACGACGGCGGTGCGACAACCATCGAGCGTACGGGTATTGGCAATCGCTTCCAGCATGCCTTCCTGGCTGGTGGAGCGTGGAACTGGGCTTCGAAGGATTTCTCCAAGACCTTCTCGCTGCAGGCTATGTACAAGTACTACTTCAAGGGCTATGGTCGTGGGGCTTTCAACGGATTCCAGGCGACTGCCGTTTGGGGCGACACCTTTGCAAAGGGACTCTGCACCTTCTCTGGCTTCTTGGATGTATGGTACGACAAGGATGTCTGTGGCAAGCTGATTCTGCTGTCTGAGCCTCAGTTCTGGTTCAACTTCAATGCCCTGAAAGGCATGGAGGGCATCAACGTCAGTGTGGGTACTGAGGTGGAAATCAGCAACAACTTCGTGTTCAACGACGATGGCAACAACCACAAGTTCTATGCCATTCCTACGATTGCCGCCAAGTGGACCTTCTAAGGGGTTGGCAAAGCGGAAAAGAATAAAAAAAGGAGGCCTGTGCCTCCTTTGTTCTTTTTCTTCCCGTGTCTGCCGTCAGAAGATGATGTCGTACTGGCGTAGCTTCTGCATGAAGATGGCCTCGTGGGCTATCATGCGACACAAGTGGGCGTCTTCTGCGTTGATGGTTTGGGGACGATAGGTGTTGCTGTCTATGTTGCGCCCTGTCAGCATTTCGCACCAGACAGACGCTACAGTATAGCGCCCGAGGGTCATCGACAGGTGCTGGCCGTCGCGATTCAGTGTGTCGCCCTTGTGGTAACGCATCAGACGGATGGCTGTTCCTGAGGGGATGATGGTGTTGATGCTGGCCTTGGGGACCTCCTTGCGCAGGCAGTCGACAATGCTGTTGAACATGCGCAGCTGGTCGTTGCCATAGACTTCGAAGTTGGCACTCTTGAAGCTTTTGGCGTAGGCCCAGGTCATGTGCCACCAGATGTCCACTTTCTGATTGGTAGCCAGCAGCTTAACCTGGCGCTTCAGTGCTGGCAGGTTCTTGTAGGTGTCTGCAAGTCCTGAGACCAGACTGGCCTGTTGCAGGGTGATGATGTCCCACGGCTCGTCCAGGATGATGCGCTGCAACGTGACGTTCTTCTCTTCTTTCTTCTCGCCGCCTACCACCTTGCGATAGGCATATTTCTTCCTCGAGTTCTTCAGGTTGTCCAGATGCATATCGATGGTGCAGGCTGGGATGTAGGCATTGCCGATGACCAGCGAGTCGCCTTGTGCTGCAGCCAGTTCGTAGAGGTTCTGCTCTACGGCATCTTCCGAGAAGCTGTTGCCGATAGCCAGTACTTTGACCAGTTTGGCGTCGATGGGCAGTGAGCACATCAGCAGGCATAGCACGACGGCAATGGTGCGTGCAGCCTTGTGCAGCTTGCGCAGGGCTTGGTCGCGTATCTGTCGAACGCGCTCGCGCTTCAGTTCCATGACCTCGCCAATCTCAGCCATGGTCTGACGCTCGTATCCGTTGCCGTAGTAGAGGTTCAGCACCCGTTGCTCGCGCTCGCTGAGGACGTTCATCACGCGCAGCAGGTCGTCGGTCAGCGTGTTTTCCTCAGCCACCAGGTCTGCCTTGTGGGCGTCTTTGTCTTCCAGCACGTTGAGCAGTGTGTAGTTGTTGCGACTGCCCACGGGTAGTGACTCGTCCGTAGAACGTACGTCGGTGTTGGTCTTCAGCCGGCTGATGGCAGACTCTATGCTGTGCCGGATGTAAGGTGCAGCAAAGGTGACGAATGGTTTCCCGCGTGAGGGGTCGTACTTGTCAGCGGCCTTCATCAGTCCGATGCTGCCCTCGCTGACCAGGTCGTCAATGCTCAGGATGTCGCTTTTGTACTGCCGGGCCAGGGTCACCACATAGCCCATATTGGCGGTGATAAGTTTGTCGCGTTCGGTCATTTGTTGTACTTTAATAAGAGTCGTTTCACTAGTTTTCCGTATTCCTTGATGACGTCGTCTGTCCAAGGACCTGTAGCAGTTGCACGAGGAAGCAGCATCGAGCAGCTCTCGTTCTTGTCGCTGATGCTCCAGCATACCCAGCTGATGCCCAGGCGCTCACACATCTGTATCCACTGTTCCTCGCTCTCGGGGTCTATCTTGCCGTCGCCGGAGGCTTCTGTGGCTCCGCTTTCAGAGATGAATACGGGGATGCCCTTTTTGACGGCCTCTTCCGTGCGCTGGCGCAGATAGTCGCCGTGGGTGGCAGCATAGAAGTGGACGGTGTACATGATGTTGTCGAAGCCCTGCAGGGGACTCTCGGCTACCAGGTGGATGTCCTGGTCCCAGTGTGGACAGCCTACCAGCACTACGTTGTCGGGGTCGTACTTGCGTATTTCGCCGATGACCTCGGAGGCGTATTTCTTCAGGTCTGCCCAGCTGTCTTCCACGGGTTCGTTGAAGATTTCATAGATGACGTGCGGATACTTGCCGTACTTCTGTGCCATCTGTCCGAAGAAGGCTTTTGCCTCCTGTGTCTTCAGCACGTGCGAGTGCCAGTCGATGATGACATACACGTTCTGCTTGATGGCAGACTCGATGACGGGTGTCATGCACTGCAGGGCGAAGGTCGGGTTCTCCAGATAGTTGTCTTCTATCATGATGCCCATGGCGGCACGTACCACTGAGGCGTGCCAGTCCTGCTTCAGGGTCTGCACGATTTTCTTGTTGTAGAATCGTGGCCAGAGGTTGTGCCATCCCAGGCTGACACCACGGAGAATAACTGGGTGTCCTTGCTGGTCGCACAGCTGGGCGCCTTTCACTTGCAACTGTCCGTACTGCTTGACGGGTTCTTGGGCTACTGCGTTCAGAACGCATAGACAAAGGATTGTAGTTAATAGCTTTTTCATATGATTGAAGTTAAAAGAGTGACAGTGTGTATAGGTAGACCACTGCTGCCGGTATGGCGAGCAGCGATGAGTCGAAGCGGTCCAGCATGCCACCGTGTCCGGGCAGGATGTTGCCACTGTCCTTGATGCCCAGGGTGCGCTTGAAGAGGCTTTCTACCAGGTCGCCCCATGTGCCGAAGACCACCACGACGAGTCCCAGTCCCAGCCACTGCAGCGTGTTGAGTATGCCCATGTCGATGTATTCGCCGATGAGGTAGGCAGCTGCCAGTACGAAGACGGCTCCTCCGATGCAGCCTTCCCACGATTTGCCTGGTGAGATGCGTGGGAAGAGTTTGTGGCGCCCCAGCAGCGAGCCGACACAGTAGGCTCCCGTGTCGTTCACCCACAGGAACACGAAGACGGACAGGGGCAGCAGGGTGTTGAAGCTGATGTGTCCGTTGGGTGTTGCCGTGAAGGCCAGCACGTTGAGCAGCGAGAAGGGTAGGGCGATGTACATCTGCGAGAGCATGGTGTATGCCCAGTTGTTGATGGGGTCTTCCTGCTTGGCGTAGAGCTCGGAGACGAGCAGATAGACCACTGTTACCAGGTAGGGGATGAACACCACCGACTTGGCTGCTCCGCCATAGAGGTCGCTGCAGAAGTAGGTCATGGCGTAGAAGAAATAGACGCCGGCCACGGTGCAGATGAATCGGTTGATGGTGACGCCGGGTCGTTCGTTGACGAGTCCGGCATACTCCCAGATGGTCATTCCTGTGACGATGCTGAACAGCAGCACCATCGCCTCTGGTCGCAAGAAGGACGCCACGATGGCTGCCACGAAGATGACGCCTGTAATGGTGCGGATAATAAGGTTCTTCATATCCTGTTGGGTTTTAGTTATTCTCGGGGGGTGTGCCGGGGTTTTCGGGTTCTCTGGGTTCTCCGGGTTCTCCTGAGGGCTCAGTGTCCTTCGTCTGTAATCCCAGTTCCTTGGCGCGGCGTTCTGCCATGGCCTCGGCCTCGGCTCGCTGCTGGGCTTCCAGCAGCTCTTCGGCACGGCTTGTCCAGGGACGCTTGCCGAAGATTCTTTCTACGTCGTCGGCAAAGATGACTTCGCGTTCAGCCAGCAGTTGTGCCAGTTGGGCGTGTCCTTCCTTGTGCTCGCTCAGTATCTGCTTGGCGCGTTCGTACTGCTCGCCTATCATTTTCTTCACTTCCTCGTCTATCTGCCTGGCTGTGCTTTCCGAGTAGGGACGCTGGAAGCTGTATTCGCTGTTGTTGTAGAAGTTGAGGTTCGGCAGCTGTTCCGACATGCCGGCATAGGTCACCATGCTGAAGGCCATCTTGGTGGTGCGCTCCAGGTCGTTCATGGCACCTGTTGATATGTCTCCGATAAACAGTTCCTCGGCAGCGCGGCCTCCCAGCAGCGAGCACATCTCGTCGAGCATGGCGCGCTTGGTTTGCATGACGCGCTCCTCGGGCAGATACCAAGCGGCTCCCAGGGCGCGTCCTCGCGGTACGATGGTGACCTTGACCAGGGGGTTGGCAAACTCGGTGAACCAGGAGATGGTGGCGTGTCCGGCCTCATGGATGGCTATCGACTTCTTCTCGGCCTCGGTCATCACCTTCGTCTTCTTCTCCAGTCCGCCGATGATGCGGTCCACGGCGTCCAGGAAGTCCTGTTTGCCCACCTTCTCGCTGTTATGGCGTGCGGCTATGAGTGCTGCCTCGTTGCAGACGTTGGCAATGTCGGCACCCGAGAATCCTGGTGTCTGGCGAGCCAGGAAGTCGATGTCGAGGTTCTCGTCCAGCTTCAGGGGCTTCAGGTGTACTACGAATATCTCCCTGCGCTCGTTCAGGTCGGGCAGCTCGACGTGTATCTGGCGGTCAAAGCGTCCTGCTCGCATCAGTGCTGAGTCCAGCATGTCGGCGCGGTTGGTGGCTGCCAGTGTGATGATGCCGCTGTTGGTGCCGAATCCGTCCATCTCGGTCAGCAGGGCGTTCAGCGTGTTCTCGCGCTCGTCGTTGCCGCCCATGGCGGGGTTCTTGCTTCGTGCACGGCCTACGGCGTCAATCTCGTCGATGAAGATGATGCAGGGAGCCTTCTGCTTAGCTTTTTCAAATAGGTCGCGCACGCGTGAGGCGCCTACGCCTACAAACATCTCGACGAAGTCGGAGCCCGACATCGAGAAGAAGGGTACGCCGGCCTCTCCTGCCACAGCCTTGGCCAGCAGCGTCTTACCAGTTCCCGGAGGACCTACCAGCAGGGCACCCTTGGGTATCTTGCCGCCCAGCTCGGTGTATTTCTGCGGATTTTTCAGGAAGTCCACGATTTCCTGCATCTCCTGTTTGGCGCCAGCCTGTCCTGCCACGTCCTTGAAGGTGATGCCCAAGTCGCCGCCTTTCTCGTACATCTGTGCCTTGGACTTGCCTACGTTGAAGATGCCTGCTCCTCCCATGCCTGCTCCTCCACCGCCCATGCGGCGCATGATGAACATCCACACGAAGATGATGCCGGCAAAGAACAGCACGTTCATCAGCAGTGAGCTGAAGAACTCGTTGTCCTTGGAGTTGTCGTACGAGAACTTGCCGGTGAACTTCTGCTCCTGTCGGGCTTGGTTGACAAACTGCTCCACCTGGCCTACATCGCCGATGGCTACCGTCACCGTGGGGCTCTTGCCAGTTTGCTGCACGCCCTGGTGGAATACGTCGCGAATGTGCTCGGGCTTGACATACATCTCCAGCGAGTTCGAATGCTTGTTCACTACTATCTTGTCGGCATAGCCCTTCATGACCATCGTCTTGAAGTCCGAGTACGACGTTTCCGTCCTGACGCTCGACTGCTCGCTGCCCTGGGTGAAGTAGAGCAGCACCAGTGCCAGGAGCACCAGTCCGTAGATCCAATTCATGTTGAATCGGGGCATGTTCATCTGTGGCTTGTTATTTTGATTCTGTTGCACGTTCTTGCTTTTTGTTTTTTGTTCTTTACCTTCATTTACCTTCATTTACCTTAGTCCACGTCGGGAATCTGTGTCAGCTCAGCGTCGTCCCACAGATGTTCCAGGTCGTAGTATTCGCGCACGTCGGGCAGAAAGACGTGCACCAGCACGTCGCCGTAGTCCATGGCCACCCACTGGGCGTTCTCCAGTCCTGCCACCGTCGAGGGCTTCTCGCCCATCTCCTTGCGTGCAAAGTCGCCGATGGACTCAGTGATGGCCTCTACCTGCGAGGGCGAGTTGCCCTGGCATATCACGAAATAGCGGCAGATGGCCCCCTCGATGCTGCTCAGGTCTGCCACCACGATGCGCTGTCCTTTCTTCTCTTGTATTCCTTTGGTAATCGTCTCTACTAAACTTGTTGTTTGCTCCATTGAATGTCTTTACGTAATATAAATATGGAATGCAAAGATACACCTTATTATTGACAAAACGGCTTAAAATGTACTTTTTTTGCGATTTTTTATAAAAAACCTTCGATTTTTTTTGTTGTTTCAGAAAAAAGCGCTACCTTTGCACCCGCAAATGAGAGATTTGCTCCTGCAAAGGATTTCAGTTTGGGGTATGGTGTAATGGTAACACTGCAGATTCTGGTCCTGCCTTTCCTGGTTCGAATCCGGGTACCCCAACCACTCAAAAGAGAGGTTTCCACACAAGGAAGCCTCTTTTTTTTTTGTATAAATCGCCAGCGGAAGCCACGGGAAAGTATCTCAAAACACAAAAGTATCTCTCAAGCCACGTGGCTTGAGAGATATTCTTGCACCTGCAGCCTCACCTTCAGTGGAAGCCGCCGGTTTCTTATGTTCTTGCTTTCTGCCGGCCTTATTACTTGGCGGCGTTCTGCGCGTCGATGGCCTTGATCTTGTCGCGCACCAGCTGCACTTCGTCCTTGAGCTTCTGCACCTTGCGGTTCATCTCGTCGATGAGCGAGTTGCCCTTCTTGGACGAGGCGTTCAGGAAACCGAGGTTGTTCTCGTAGGTCTGAACCTCGCTCTTCAGCTGCTCGTACTGGCGCATCAGACGGGCACGCTCGTTGTCCAGGGCGTTCTCGCCACGCTCTGCCACCTGCTTGAGGCTGTCCTTGAACTTGCTGAGACGACGCTTGGCAACGGTGATGTTCAGGTCTTTGTATAGCTTGTCCAGCACGGCGTGATACTCTTCGTAGAGCTTGTCTTTCTCCTTATAGGGTACGTGCCCGATGGACTGATACTCCTCTACCAGTTTCTGGACGCGCTCCTGCAGTCCGTCGCCAGCTTCTTGGGCTGCGACCTTCAGACGCTCTATGACGTCGCGCTTCTTCTCCAGGTTTTCGCGCTCTTCCGAACGGGTGCCGGCACCTGCTGCATTGCGGGCCTCGAAGAACTTGTTGCAGGTTCCGAGGAACTCGTCCCACAGCTGGTCGCCCAGCTTCTTGGGCACCATGCCGATGGTCTTCCACTCCTTCTGCAGGTTGATGAGCTTGTCGCTGGTGGACTTCCAGTCGGTAGAGTCCTGCAGGGCCTTTGCCTTCTCGATGAGGGCACGCTTCTTGTCGGCATTCACCTTGAACTGCTCCTTGAGGTTCTTGAAGAACTCCGCCTTGCGACCGAAGAAGTCGTCACAGGCTGCACGGAAGCGCTCGAATATCTTGACGTTCATCTTCTGGGGGGCAAAGCCGATGGTCTTCCACTCTGTCTGCAGTTCGATAATCTCCTTGGTGCGACGCTCCCAGTCTGCGCTGCCCTTGTTTTCCTCGGCTACGATGGCTTCGACTTTCTCGCAGAGGGCTGTCTTCTTGGCCAGGTTCTCCTCTTCCTTGGCGCGCAGATTGTCGTAGTGCTGCTGGAAACGCTTGTTGACAACGGTTGACGCTGCCTTGAAGCGGTTCCATATCTCCTCGCGGAGCTCTTTGGAGACGGGACCTGTCTCGCGATATTCCTGATGCAGCTTCTGCAACTGGTGGAAAGCGCTGATGACGTCATCCTCCTCAGCCAGCTTCTCGGCGGCCTCGCACAGGTGAGTCTTGGCCTCCAGGTTCTTCTTGAAGTCGTACTCGCGGGCTTCGATGTTCAGCTTCAGCAGGTCGTAGAACTGCTCTACGTAGAGCTGGTAGTTACGCCACAGTTCGTTGGCACGCTCGGCGGGCACGTTCTTGATGTCGCGCCATTCGTCCTGCAGGGCCTTGAACTCCTTGTATGACTTGTTGGCCTCCTCGGGCGAGGTGACCATAGCCTTGATCTTCTCGATGATGTCCAGTTTCTTCTGCAGGTTGTCCTGCTTCTCCTGCTCAAGTTCCTTGAACAACTGCTGGCGCTTCTCCTTGATGAGCAGCATTTCTGCCTTGAAGGCCTCCTCGTCAGGGTCGGGCGTAATCTGATATTGTTCGGGGTCGCCTCCTCCGTCAATGTATTCCTTCAGCTTGGCTTCACGCTCGGCAATGTGCAACTTGTAGAAGCAGGTCTTCAGGTAGTCGACCTCTTCCTTCTGTGGAGCCTCTTCGTTATGGGCTATTTCGCGCACACGATCCAGCACGGCTTTCTTCGAGTCGTACTGCTTGCGTTCGGTTTCCACATTGCTTGCCGCACTTGCCTCTTCGGCGGGAAGTACGTTTTGTTCTACATTCTCCGTGTCTGTTGCCGGAGAGAGGATTGCATTCTGCTCCTCGATGGGAGTGTTTACTTGAGAGTCCATCATCTTAATCGATTTAGTGAATGATAGGGGTTAGTACATACAAATTGGGCTTCAAAATTAGTGAAAAATTCTGAAACTGCCTAATTTTTTTCTGAAAAAATGAATTATATCAGCCGTTTATGCCTGAAAATGAACAGGCAGATGACAGAAATGCCTACCGAAAGGACTATGGCAATGATGAAACCTACAGGGTTGTTCTCCATGCCGTTGATGAGGTTCATACCGAAGAACGAGGCTACCAGCGTGGGCAACATGAGGATGATGGTAGCCGAGGTCAGCGTACGCATGATGGTGTTCATGTTGTTGTTGATAATAGACTGGTAGGTGTCCATCGTCGACTCCAGGATGTTGGAGTAGATGCTGGTGGTCTCGCGGGCCTGCGTCATCTCGATGTTGACATCCTCGATGAGGTCGGCGTCCAGCTCGTCTATCTGCAGCTTGAACTTCAGCTTCTGCAGCAGGTTCTCGTTGCCTCGGATGGAGGTGTTGAAGTAGGTCAGCGAGTCCTGTAGGCGGGACAGTCCGATGAGCGACTCGTTGTTCACCTCGCGGTCCAGGTTGCGCTTGGCTTTCTCGATGAGCATCGATATCTGCTTCAGGCGCTTCAGGTACCAGACGGCTGACGAGAGGAACAGGCGGAATATCATGTCGACATAGTCGGTGAAGCCCACTCCGCGCTTCTGCTGGTACGAGACGAAGTCTATCATCATGTTGGTCTCATAGTAGCAGACGGTGATGGTGACGTCGCGCTTGTGGATGATGCCAAGAGGCACGGTGGTATAGGGCGTGCGCGAGCGTACCTCCTTGACATAAGGGATGCGGAGGATGATGAGCATCCAGCCGTCGTCGTACTCGTAGCGTGCACGCTCGTCGGTATCGCTGACGTCGGAAAGGAAGTAGTCGGGAATCTTGTACTCTTCTTCCAGTATCTGCTGATCTTCTTCTGTTGGACACGTCATCTGTATCCAGCAGTTGGGCTGCCATTCGTCTATTTGGCTCAGCCCGCCTTGGGTGTTCCAGTAAGTCTTCATTGTGCTAATCCTTTTTCGTTTGATGAAATGGTTTTAGCGGCAAAGGGATTAGCAGCCTTGCCACTCTCCCCCGCCTTTACGAATTGTAATTATCCGCCGGGTAGTCGTCCATTTTTTTTATTAATATTTTGGTTATACGGCTGCAAAGATACGAAATATTTTAAAAGAAAAAAAGCAAAAAGGTAAAAAAGTAAAGCAGGAAACTCCTTTTTCGCTTTTTTACCCTTTTTATGGCATTGCGACGCTACACGCTCAAAGCGAGAACGCCACACGTTGCTGACATCGGTCAGAAACCATTCTTGTCTCTTTATTTCACAGGAATGTCCTCGAGTGTCTTCTTCAACAACTCCCAGAAGGGAGCGACGGTCTCGATGAGGGCGCGCTCTGTGGTGGTGTGCGGAGACTTCATCGTGGGACCGAGGCTGACAACGTCCAGATGCGGATACTTGCCCAGGATGACTGAGCACTCCAGTCCGGCATGGTCTACCTGGATGATGCCGTCCTGTCCGAACAGCTCCTTATACTCCTTCAGCAGCAGGTGCAGAATCTCTGAGTCGGGATTGGGGTCCCAGCCTCCGTAGGAACCGCTGGTCTCTACCTTCATGCCTGCCATTGAGAAACAGCTCTGCAGCATGGTGGCTACGTAGTCCTTCATGTCCTCACGGCTCGAGCGAGCCAGAATCTTGATAGAAGCGTGTCCGCCTTCGATGTTGATAATGGCCAGGTTCGACGAGGTCTCTACCACGCTGGGATAGGCTGGTATGAAGCGGATGACTCCGTCGTGGCAGGCGAAGATGGCATCCACCAGGTTGTCCTGAATCTCAACGGGCACTTCCTTGGCAGGCGTTGCTACATCCTCTACGAGGACTTCGATGCCCTGTGGCTCAATCAGCTTGAACTCGTCGTTGAAGGTCTCCTGCCAGTCTGCTGCCATCTCTTTCAGGGCGGCAATGTTCTCCTTAGGCAGTGTCAGCACAGCCTCGGCCTTGAAGGGAATGGCATTGCGCATGTTGCCACCGTTCCAGGAGGCCAGTCGGGCTTCCGTCTCGCTGATAGCCTCGCGGACTATCTGTACCAACAACTTGTTGGCATTGCCACGGCCCTCGTTGATCTCCAAGCCGCTGTGTCCGCCGCGCAGGTTCTTTACCGTTACGCGTACGGCAGCATCCTCTGCGTCGGTGTCTGCCTCCTGATAGTCCAGTGTGGCAGTTACGTCAATGCCGCCAGCACTGCCTATGACAAACTTACCCCAGTGCTCAGAGTCCAGGTTCATCAGGATATCGCCCTGCAGCTCGCCTTCAGGCAGCTCGTTGGCTCCAAACATGCCTGTCTCTTCATCGCGGGTGATGAGGGCGTCAATGGGACCATGCTTCAGGGTCTTGTCCTCCATGACTGACATGATGGCAGCAACGCCCAGACCGTTGTCGGCGCCCAGTGTGGTGCCCTTGGCCTTTACCCATTCGCCGTCTATCCAAGGCTCAATGGGGTCTGTCTCGAAATGATGCTGTGACTCGGGCGTCTTCTGGGGCACCATGTCCATGTGGGCCTGCAGGATGACACCCTTGCGGTTCTCCATGCCTGCAGAGGCGGCCTTGCGCATCACTATGTTGCCTGCGGGGTCCTTGAAGACCTCTACACCGGCTTGCTTGCCGAAGTCGAGCAGGAATTGCTGTATTTTCTCCAGATGTCCGCTGGGACGTGGTACTTGTGTGAGTGCATAGAAGTTTTTCCAGATGCACTTCGGATTCAGGTTCAGAATTTCGTTCATAGTTTTTTGTTTTTTTTGTATGATATTGTTTATTTGATCTTCGTGAAGTTCAGTGCCAGCCAGGCATAGACGCCCAGCAGCACGACGAGCATGGTCTGTATGGTATGGACGATGAGCACAAAGTAGAGGGCTTGCTCGTCGGCTACACCATAGAGAATGAGCATGGTCTTGACTGCAAAGTGCCAGGGACCAGCACCGTTGGGCGTGGGTACGATGACGGCTATAGAGCCTACGATGAACGTGACCAGAGCACAACCCAGACCCAGGTCTGCCGTGAAGTCGAAGCAGAAGAAGGTGAGGTAGTAGTGCAGGAAGTAGCTCAGCCAAATGCCTAAGGTGAAGAAGACGAACAGCGGAATGTTGCGCACATCCTTCAGCGAGATGACGCCCTGCCAAATGCCGCGCAATGTCGCGCGTACCTTATTATATATTGACAATTTTCGCAACAGGAAGTGTAGCAGGATGAGAATTGCTGCCAGGCAGACGGCTACCACCAGATAGCCCGTCAAGGAGAATTTCTGCAGAATGCCCTGGATGCTGGTACCTGTCTTCTGAAAGAAAGTGCCAAAGGTGCTCATCTCCAACAACAGCACCATCATGGTGATGCCCATTACCAGCAAGGAGTCGATGGCACGTTCTGTCACCACCGTTCCCAGGGCTTTGGGGAACGAGATGTTGTCGTAGCGCTTCAGGACGCCACAGCGTGTGAACTCACCCACACGGGGTATGAGCAGCGATACGGCATAGCTCAGGAAGATGCTGTGTACGCTGACTGACTGACGGGGCTTCTCGCCTACAGGCTCCAGTGTCTGGCGCCAGCGCCATCCGCGGAAGGCCTGTGCCAAGATGCCAAAGGGGAACGACAGCAACATCCAAGTCCAGTTCATCTCGTCGGTGGCAACATGGACGATGGTCTGCCAGTCTTCGCCTCTGTACATCCAGTAAAGGATGGCACCGCCCAGCGCCAAGGGCATCAGTATCTTCAATATGATGTTGCTTATCTTCATAACTTTTGCAAAGGTACAAATAATTTTTGATACAGGTCAAAGAAAAGGCTGAAAAATCACCATTGTTGCCAGTCTTTCTCATTGGCCGTGGCTGTCATCGTTGTTGCTGAGTCAATGTACGTAAACAACAAGATTATTCTTGAGAATAAGTAAGAAGAATGTAAATAATCCGGGCCGCAGACTTTGTAGTCTGCGGTTTTTTGTTTAATTTTGCACCCATGAAGCAAGTAAGACCAAAGAAGAACCTGGGTCAGCACTTCCTGACTGACCTCTCGATAGCCAGACGCATTGCCGATACCGTGGATGCATGTCCCGACCTGCCCGTCCTTGAGGTGGGACCTGGCATGGGTGTGATGACACAGTATCTGGTGGAGAAACCTCGTCCGTTCAAGGTGGTGGAGATTGATCGCGAGAGTGTGGAGTACCTGAAGGGAACATTGTTTAAGGGGGACGAATCTCCGATTATCGAGGGTGACTTCCTGCGTATGGACTTGTCGAAGGTCTTCGACGGAGCACAATTTGTCCTCACAGGCAACTACCCCTACGACATTTCGTCACAGATATTCTTCAAGATGATTGATAATCGCCAGCTTATACCCTGTTGTACGGGCATGATTCAGCATGAGGTGGCACAGCGCATCGCCTCGCAGCCAGGTAACAAAGCGTATGGCATCCTGTCTGTGCTCATTCAGGCATGGTACGACGTGGAGTATCTGTTCATGGTCGATGAGACGGTTTTCAATCCGCCTCCTAAGGTCAAGAGTGCTGTCATCCGTATGACGCGCAATCAGACCCAGCAGCTGGGTTGCGACGAACAACTCTTCAAACGTGTGGTAAAGACGGTGTTCAACCAGCGTCGCAAGATGCTGCGTGTATCCTTGAAGCAGCTGGTGAACGATCTGTCCTCAGTTTCCGATCATCCCTTCATGACATTGCGCCCTGAGCAGCTGACCATTCCCCAGTTTGTGGAGTTGACCAATCTGGTGGAAAAGCTGTTGTCCAGTCAGGACGGGAAAGTTGAAAAATAGTGGTGTGTTCGGACACAAAATGAGTGTGTTCGCACACAATTGATTGATGTACATCAAGAATAACCTCGTTTTTTTGCGAAAAGAGGGGTGTGTTGGTACAATTTCTCAAAAATCATCGTACCTTTGCATCGTCTTCAAGAGAGAAAGTTAGTAATAAGGTAAAAGTTTTCAGGAAAAACACAACGACGTCGTGAGACGCACTTTTTTTCATAAGAATAGGTTTTTAGTTATTGATAGTTTGAGATGCAGCCCACGGGGGGAACCCGAGTGCTGCATCTCATTCTTTTTTTCAATCACTTAACCTATTTTCTTCATCCAGCCACCATGTATGAGTCGGGTCAGGAACAGCAGTCCTCTGAAGGTCAGCTCAATAGCCATCGCCGTCCATACACCAGGCAGTCCGTAGGTGGAGGCTAACAAAGCAGCCAATGTTAGGCGCACACCCCACATGGAAGCCAGACTCATGATGGCAGGACGCAATGTGTCGCCAGCACCTATGAACACACCATTGCAGACGATGGCTGCTGCAAACATCGGTTCGGCAAAGGCCTCGATGCGCAGACAGGAGGTGCCCGTCTGGATAATCTCGTCCACAGGCGTCATCAGCGACATCAGCTCAGGCGCAAACACCCACATCAGCATACCCATCATCGTCATCACACCCATGCCCAGTACTACTGACATTCGGGCAAAAGAACGCGTAAGCAGACGCTGGCCGGCGCCAAAACTCTGTCCCACCAGTGTGGTGGCTGCCTCGGCAATGCCATAGCCGGGCATATAGCACAGGCTTTCGACGGTGATGCCCAGCGAGTGGGCGGCAATAGCCACCGTACCCAGTGGAGCGACAATCAGCGTACTTACAATCTGTGCTCCGCCCATCAGCATGTGCTGAAGACCCATGGGGGCACCAATATTGAACGCATTGCCCACCACGTCGCTCTTGGGACGGAACGACCCTGGACGGCCTTTCAGATGAAGCATGTCCGAGCGCACCAGCAGGAAGTAGAGCATCAGTCCGGCCGTTATCAATTCGGCAACACCAGTGCCCATGGCAGCACCCATGACACCCATGTCGAGGATGTATATAAAGACGTAGTTGAAGCAGACATCCATCACGCACATCAGTATGTTCAGGATGGAAGGAATCTTCATGTTTCCAGAGCATTTCAGCATCGAACCTGCCAGTCCTTCCATTTGGAAGAAAATGCCGAAAACGCCAATCAGCGCAAAATAGAGTGAGGCATCGTGGGCTATCTCCTCAGAACCGCCCATCCAATAGGGGAGGGGACCACTGACAGCAACAGCTATCAGCGACATGCTTATAGCCCACAACAGACAGCACACCAACGACTGGCGCAATACCCTGCGCGCCCGTTCAAAGTCGTTGGCACCGATGGCATGGGCCACTTGTACTGAAAAGCCCATGTTGGCTGCGGAGGCCAGTCCGCCCAGCAGCCATCCCGTGGTCTCTACTATGCCGATGGCAGCTGAAGCCTTAGCTCCCAGGTGGCCTACCATCGAGGCATCGATGAAGAACATGACGGTAGCAGAAATCTGTGCTAATATGGACGGAATACTCAGGCTGACAATCAGCCTGAGTTTCTCGCCTTGGGTCATCTCGCGTCCTTCGCGGATGTAGGCTAGCAGATCTTTCTTCTCGCCTTTCACCTCTTATTTCATTCTGCTTCCAGCAATAATACGCGACTTGACCAGTCACTCTTCTTATTCCATTCTGGTTCGTTGCGATAAGGCACGTCCAGACCATGTGACATCAGATAAGCGCCACTGAAAGACTGACCCTCGAAATCCAACGGCTTCAGGTCAATGCGGTTCAACTCGTGTACCTTATACATACGGGTGGGGTTCAGACCTGCCATCTTGACGCGTGGCAGGTGCTCGTTCTGGAACGACTCTGTCTTCCACCAGTACCAGACGGCCTTCGATTGTTCGTCGTTGACATACATCATAGAGGCAAGCCCTTGCTTGTCGTAGGGCGATACCAGGCGATAGATGTTGCCGAACTGCACGATGGGACGTATCTGCTTGTATTCGGCGATGGCCTTGCGGCAGAGTTCTTTCTCGTCGTCTGTCATGTTCTTCGGCTGAATCTCCATACCCAGGCGCCCGCTCATGGCTACATCGATGCGATACTTCAGGGCTGTTGTGCGGAACACGGTGTGGTTGGGGGTTGCCGAGATGTGTGAGGCCATAGCGATGGCGGGAAAGAAGTAGCTGGTACCCCACTGCATGTAGATGCGCTGCAAGGCGTCTGTATTGTCTGATACCCAGAACTCGTCAAACCAAGGCAGTACACCCCAGTTGGCTCGTCCACCACCAGAGGCGCAGGCCTGTATGGTGACGTCAGGATACTTGTTGCGGATGCGCTGGCAAACCTTCTCAAAACCACGATGATATTCGATATACAGGTGGCTTTGGTTCTGCATGGTCAGGTATTGTGAACCATGGTTCAGAATAGGCATGTTGGCATCCCATTTGATATAGTCTATCTCGGGATATTTCGTCATCAGGTTGTCGACGATGCTGAACACGAAGTCCTGCACCTTGGGATTGCTCAGGTCGAGCACCACCTGTGTGCCGCCACGTCCAAGCACGGCATCGCGTTTGGGGGCCTTGACTATCCAGTCGGGATGCTTCTCGTACAACTCGCTGGTGGTATTGGCCATTTCGGGTTCTATCCAGATGCCGAACTTGACACCGTTCTTCTTGGCATCGCGCAGCAGTCCCTCAATACCATCGGGCAGTTTCTGCTTGTCTACCACCCAGTCACCAAGACTCGAGTTGTCGGTCTTACGCGGATACTTTTCGCCAAACCATCCGTCGTCCATCACGAATAGCTCGCCACCCATCGAGGCTATGTCCTTCATCATCTGGTCCATGCCCTGCTGGTTGATGTCGAAGTATACGCCTTCCCAGGAGTTCAGCAGTATCTTGCGCTCTTTGTTGCCATGCATCAGCTTGTATTTGCGGCCCCACTTGTGGAAGTTGCGCGATACGCCCGAGAGACCGGCAGCAGAGTAGGTCAGTGCCAATGCCGGAGTCTTGAAGGTCTCGCCCTTCTTCAGGTGGTATGCTGAGTTTGTTTCGTCAATGCCGGCAAAGAAGTAGTGGTAGTCCGTGTCGTCCGTGATGACCTTCAGACGATAGTTGCCTGAGTAGCAGATAGCTGCACCAATGACATCGCCCTTGTTCTCCTGGCCTTTGCCGTCCAGCGAGAACATTACCTCACCATGGTCTGTATGCGAGTTGCGGGTGCCGTCTCTGTTGACAATGACCTTCTGGCCAGGTGTCAGAGGCTCCTCGCACAACTGGGTCTCGTTGGCCCACGAGCCGTAGAAGTGGCTCATCCATACGTTGCCGCGACGGATGGGCAGCATGGCCGAGGCAAAAGCGGTCAGTGTCACTGCCTGCTTCTCGTTGTTCGTGATTTCCGTCCATGCCTCAATCATGTCTTCTTGAACGTACGCTTTGTAGTTCAGTGTCACTGTGATAGGGTAGGCGGGGTCTTTCAGTGTGATGCATGTCACGAAGTTGCCTTCGTCCACCACCTCGCCCTGCTCAAAGTATTCTGCTACCAGGGCTGTCGACATATTGCCGTCCGAATGGGTCATGGCCAGTGCGGCTTCAGCGGGTGTGTTCAGACCATGGGCTGGGTAGGCCTCCATGCGTCCGAAGACGGCAGGTTTCTGCAGATGCTGCAGTTCCTGGGCGTTCAGCTTCTGACCATAATACACATACTTGGGCTGTTGCCCCTTCTCTACATCCAGTACCAGTGTGGTGTTCTTGGTTTCCACAACCACCTGCTCTGCCTGCATCGTGATAGGTGCCAGACAAAGCATTGCTGCAGCGAATAGTCCTTTTCTCATAGTTGTTTTTAGTTGTTTCCTTTAAATGCTGATGCAAAGATAATCATTTTACAGTAATAATTTGGTCTTTATCACTATCTTTTTTTAGCTTCCAGTATATTCATGCTTGTGAGTGATGTAGAAATACAATCCTACGAGACAGGCTGTGAATTCTGCGACTGCCTGTGCCAGCCACAGGCCTTCAATGCCCAAGAACATGGGTAGCAGCATAATGGATGCAGTCTGAATGATGAAGGTCTTGCTGAAGGCGATGATGGCCGATACCTTGCCATTGTTCAGACCGGTGAAATAGGCAGAAGAGAACTCGTTGAACCCTTGAAAGAGAAATGCCAGCGCATATAGTTGCATCGCATGTATCGACAAGCGGTATACCTCCTCGTCGTAGCCCACATAAATCTTTGCCACCATGGGTGCACAGACTATGCAGAGTATGGTCATGACTATGCCGAATCCGAAGTTCAGGGCATTGCCTTTCTTGAGCAGGCTCTTCAGTTCGGTGTAGTTCTTGGCTCCAAAGTTATAGCCCACCACTGTCGTAGCCTCCAGTGCAAATCCGTAGAAGAAGGAGGCAAAGATGCCTTCCACGAAGATGATGACGCCATAGGCTGCTACACCATCCTCGCCAATCATGCGCAACAACTGATAGTTGTAGAGTACGAAAATGAATGATGTCGCCATGTCGTTGACCATCTCGGAGGCTCCATTGCTGCAGGCTTTCAGCAGGGGCTTCAGTTCGGTCTTGCATCTGATGAAACGAAGCCTGCTGGAGTTGGGACGCATGAAATATATCAGTGGCACGATGCCATTGAGGCAGGCTCCTATGCCGGTAGCTGCCGCAGCACCTATCATTCCCCATCCGAAATGGACGATGAACAGATAGTCGAAAACAATATTGCTCAGCAGGTTGGCAATGGACAGATAGAAACCGAACTGGGGTTTCTCGGCCGTTATCAACAGGCTTTGGAAAGCATAGCCCACAATCATGATGGGCAGGAACACAAAGAGAGTACGTCCGTAGGGTACGCCATATTTCAGGATTTCAGGAGTGGCTCCGATTAGCGAGGCGACCCAAGGCAGGAAAATCATGCCCAGCACGGCCAGTAGCAAACCAACCGCTATGGCAACTCGGATAATCATGGTGAAATACTGGTTCGCCTTTTCCGTGTTGCCGTTTCCCAATTGGCTGGCTATCAGGGCACTGCCTCCTGTGCCGAACATGTAGCCCACCATGGAGAGCAGCAATTGGAAAGGATAGACAATGTTGACGGCTGAGAAGGCGGTCTTACCGATGTAATTAGACGTGAAATAGCCATCCACCACATCATATGTGATGGAAATCAAAATCATACCAATGGTAGGCATTGCAAAAAGCAACAGCTTTTGGTATGTAAAATGGTCAGACAGATTAATCTCTTTCATACTGGTAGATGTTACCCTAAAACTATACTTTCAAAATAGTGGATGTAGAGTTGGTGGAAATTAATCATATCGGTTGTCTGGAAACAGTTGGCGGCCCACTCCATCTCGGAGTCGAAGCGGCCGGAGTTGTCGTCATTCTCCAGGAACTCCAGTTCCAACCGGGCACCGGGAGCCTGGTGTGTGTTGCTGAGTTCCAATTGGAAGGGGTAGAGCTCGTCCAACTCGTCAGCATTGATGTTCAGCTGGTAGTTGACTTCCATGGGGTCGCTGTAGAAAGGAGAGTCGCTGTTGGCAAAAAAGTCATAGCTGCAGTGGGTAATGCCGTCTGTCACCTGTTTCTTCACCTCGGCAAGTGCTTCTTCGACACTGTGTATCTGGTCCATGTGCAGACCTACGGGAAGATTCTTGATGAGCATTCCCACTGAATCTGTGGCGAAGCTGCCCAGTCGGTTGTTGAATATCCAGTTGGTCATCACGTCGTTATTACCTGTCATCTTGTGTAGTGCCAACAGACCGGCTGTGATGGCAATGACGCTTCTCGAGGAATTCAGACGAGACTCGGCGGCCTCAAGGTCCTCTGCGTCAAATGGCAGTCGAACTACGCGCCTTCCTGCCTTTAGTTTGCGCATCCCTTCCTTGACAGGGGCTGGAACTGTGCACCAATCGTACCCTCCATATTGTGACTGGAAGTAGGCTTTATCTTCCTGATATTGTTGAGACTTGTGAAGACGCTCCTCTGTGGCCAGATAGGTGCAGTAATAGTCTTTCGGCAACGGCTCACCCTTGTAGGCTCGTACCACGTCGGCCAGCACAATGCTCAGCGACGAGCCGTCCATAAGCAAGTGGTGGACGTCGAAGAAGAGGTAGGCATAACGGTCTGTCTGGAACATGCGTACCCGCAGCAGTGGTGAGTTGAATATGCTGAAGGGCTCCACCAGTGAGTCGGCCATGCTGACCACTTCTATGTCAGTCATGGGCTCCAATATCACCTCTGGAGTCAGCTCCGGATGGTAGGTTTGTACGAGATGGCCTTCGTCGTCAAAGGATATCCTCATGGAGAGCGCCGGATGATTACGGATGGCGTCATTGACTGCCTGGCACAGTCGCTTGGCATCTGTCTTTCGGTTAAAGCGGAACAGGTAGTACATGTTGTTCCACATGGTAGAATCGACATTGACAAACTGGAAATCGACCATTTTGGTCTGCATCATGCTCAGCCTGTGAGGCCTCTTGCGTTCCTGCTCCTCTATCTCGTCAAGCGATTTCCCCTGCTTTTTCTCTTGTAGCATGGCGGCTATTCGTTCTATGGTGCGCAGTGAGAAAATGTCGGAACTCATGATGTTAAGTGGCTGCAAACGTGACAGTAGCATCATGCTCTTCAGTGAATCACCTCCCAGTTCAAAGAAGTCGTCCGTGATGCTGATTTCTTCTTGATCCATGTGTAGCACTTCTGCAAAAGCGTCTCGCAGTTGTCGCTCCATGTCGTTGTGCGGAGCCTTCATCTCGTGAACAGAGGCTGTTGGTTCTACGTCGGGCAAGGCTTTTCGATCCACTTTGCCATTGACGGTCTCGGGCAGCGTGTCCAATTGTGTGATGACAGCAGGTATCATATATTCAGGCAACTGTTGGCGCAGGAAGGTGCGCACCTCGTCCATGTCCAGTGGTGCGGAGGCAGTCAGATAGCCTGCCAAGTAGTCGGACTTCCCATGACAGAGTTTGACGGCACTTCCCTTGACGGTGGGATAGGTGCTCATCACCTGTTCTATCTCGTCTAACTCAATGCGGAATCCGCGAAGTTTAATTTGGTTGTCAATGCGTCCCCATATCTGGATACGCCCGTCTGATGTCCATGAAGCGAGGTCGCCGCTATGGTAGGCACGCATACCCTGATACGTGAAGAAGGCTTTTGCCGTCTTCTCAGGAAGCTTTACATACCCACGGCCTACACAGTCACCACAGATAATCAGTTCTCCTTTTTCACCTACGTTCAGTTCCTCGCCCTTGTCGTTCATGACATAGAAACAGGTATTCACCATCGGACCGCCAATGGTAATATCGCCATCGTTCTCCATCACTGCAGACGAACAGCCCATAGTGCACTCAGTAGGACCATATACATTCAGGATGATACTGTCTTCGCGTATCTCGCGCAGCCTGCTGTACAGTCCGCTGGGAAATGCCTCGGCACCGATGTCGTAGAATCGGATTTGCCGCAGTGCTTCCCGACAGATGTCCATATCCACAATATTCACCAGAAAGGTCGGGGTACATGTAATGCCCGTCACTCCGCTGTCTGTAATGGCCTTTGCCAACAGCAGCGGATTGTGAATCTCCTCATCCGTGGCCATACAGACCGTATTACCATTACATAAAGGAACAAACTGTTCCACAATGGAAACATCGAAAGAGAAGGCTGCCATAGCCAGCGATACCATGCCAGGTGACGCATAGTGCATGATTTCTATGGACTTCTCGTCTCTTTGAACGTAGTTGGCAAGGTTTCCCTGTTCGATGAGTACTCCTTTGGGTCTTCCTGTAGAACCTGAGGTGTAGATGCAGTATGCCAGGTCGTTCTTGCCGATGTCGTCTGACGATGGGTAAGCCGTCAAAGACTCGTCATACGTGCTGCAGATGCCAGGGATGTCCTCCATGCAGATGATTTCAAATCCCTTGTCGGAAAGTTCGTCATGTTCTGTCAATACTTTACGGCTGGTCAGCAAGACTGGCACGTCACCATCTTCCATGCAGAAACTGATGCGGTCGTCTGGATAGGACGTGATGAAGGGGAGAAAAGCAGCATGTGCTTTCAGAATGCCTTGCTCGGCATAGTAAGCATATTCCGACCGTTCCAGCAACACTCCCACGAGGGTATCCTTGTCTAGGTGGCGTGATAGCAGTACATTGGCTACGCAGTTTGATTTCTTATCCAGTTCAGCATAACTGATCTTACGTCCTGAAACAATGACTGCCGTCTTCTCTGGTTGTTCGATGGCATGTCGGTGAATCTGTTCCGATGCTGGAACAAAAGGAAAGTCCGACCTTGTTTGATTGGCTTGTTCAATAATCTTTTCCATTAACTTAATCAATATTTTAGTAACCGATAGGGTGGTTCAGTTCCAGATAACTGGTATCTGCGAGTTTCAATTCACGTTTCAGCGTGTCGTAATCCATCGTACCGCGAGCTACCGTCTTCAGCCCAAGGGCAGTACAAGCCAGATAGATGTTCTGCGACACGTAGCCTGTATCCATAGCTCCCCAGCGGTCGTTGGGCGAGCGGTCACTGTCCTTGGTACTAACTAGTACGAGCGAGATAGGTGCCTCCTTGGCGAAAGCTTGACGCCCGGCAATCGCGTCCAGAAGGTTCTTGTCTGACACCTTTGTCAGTGTGTTCGCCTTGGCATTATATAGACAAGCACCACTCTTCGAGCAGACGTATACTTTCACGTCCTGCATGTTGACAGCTGAAGGGGCTGTAATCTTGCCCGACTTAGGGTCGCTGACGCCACAGGCTGCCCACAGCAGGGTAGAGAGCGTTTGCATACTGATTTCCTTGTCAGAAAACTTGCGCTCTGAGCGGCGTTGTGCCAGCGCGTTGCCCAGCGTCATTGAGAGTTTGCTCACTTCGGGTTGTGGTAGACTGATTGTTTCTTGAGCCTGCATGTCCATCGTCATCATCAGGACAAGCATAAAGAGAATTGTTTTCTTCATCATTTTGTTGTATTTTTTTTAATTGTTACTTCACTAGTGTCCACTAAAAAATAGCGGAGATGTTTGTAAATTACTTAAATATAGAGTTTTAGAGCAGAAAATTGACGGTGACGATTTGAATTGACTAC
>ONLU01000003.1 GCA_900318795.1 uncultured Prevotellaceae bacterium
AAGTTCTGCAAGGAATGTGGCCGTAGAGAGTATTGTTCAGACCCGATAAAATAAACTAATATGAGGAAAGCAAGCAGAGAAATGGATTCGGCCTTCGCAATGGAGGTATTAGACAAAGCTCCATATATCACCGTCAGTTTCACCAAGTCAGACGGTAGCCCCTATGGTGTTCCTTTGTCATTGGCACGTAAAGATGAAAAGACCTTCTATTTTCATGGAGCTTTGGAGGGTGATAAGATGGACTGTATAGCATACAATCCCAAAGTGGCATTATCAGCTGTGACCCGATGCACTCCTACTGTTGGTCCCAAAGATGGCAGCTTTACCCTCCAGTATAAATCAGCAATGGCTGTAGGTATCGCCGAGGTTGTTACTGATAAAGCAGAGAAAATAGAAGCTCTAAGAATTATCTGTCAGCGTTTCCTCCCTCAACACATGGATGCTTTCGCTGCTGCGATAGAGCGCAGTCTGGAGAGAACGGCTGTTGTGAAGATAACCTTGACAGAACCGCCAACAGGTAAGCGTAAGCAGTATGACAAACAAGGTGAAGAAATGAAATGGCAACGAATGGAATAGAAGAATATGGAAACAAGAAAACACATAGCAGCAGAAAAGAAACGGTGCAATAGTCACAACTGCGCCCAGGCTATTCTTCATACCTATGCGGACGTAGCAGGGATAAGTGAAGATGATGCCATGAACATTGCCGGAGCTTTCGGTGGTGGTATGGGAAACATGGAAGGAACGTGTGGAGCACTCGTTGGATCAGGTCTCGTTTTGGGACTGGTCAACAAAGACAAAGTAAAGTCCATGAAACAGATGCGCCAGATAATGACCAAGTTCCAAGAGAGAAACGGAGCCACACAATGCAAACTACTGAAAGGTATCGGTACAAAGGTAGTATTGCGTGAGTGTCCTGACTGTGTAGCCGATGCAGCAGAGTTCCTTGAAGAACAAAGCCTGGCCTATTCTCACAGGCATCTTAGTAGGTTACATTGCCAATCGTATTATGAGTGGCGAAGGTAAAGGCTGTTGCATGAACCTTATCATCGGCATCATTGGCAGTTATGTTGGTACTTTCATAAGCCACCTGCTCAACATAGAACTGTTGGGGAAAGGTTATCTCACCAATTTTGTGTTCTGTGTAGTAGGAGCGATTACGGTATTGTGGATTTGGAAAAAGCTTTTTGATTAGTTAATATGAGTAGGATTATCAGAGAAGCCCAACCGAAGGATATGGCTGATATAATGACAGTCATGGATGCTGCAAAAGGAATTATGCGGCAGTCTGGTAATTTGCACCAGTGGGGAGAAGGCTACCCGTCCGAAGCTGTCATTACTGCTGATATGGAGAAAAACGGAGGCTTTGTTATTGAAGATGACGGTAAGGTTGTTGGCTACTTTGCTTTCCTACCATCCCCCGAACCCACTTATACCAGGATCTATGAAGGGAAGTGGCTTGACGATACTATGCCATATCATGTAGTCCATAGGATAGCCAGTTATCCAGAAGTTCACAGTATATTCAGCAGCATCATGGACTTTTGTTTCTCCCATAATCCAAACATCCGCATTGACACCCATAGAGACAATAAAATCATGCAACACAACATATCAAAGCATGGTTTCTCCTATTGTGGCATTATTTATCTTGCTAGTGGGGCTGAAAGATTAGCATATCAAAAACATGTCAAGCATGATTATGCTGAATAAAAAAAATGAGAGTGCAACCACATTGGCTCACTCCCACCTTGACAGGATCACAATACATCATCTATTCAACCTCTTCGTAATCTATATAATCATCAAGCGGCGTCTCTGAATTAGACTTGTTGGAGTTTGTTTGCGCCAAATATTCTTCGTATTTTTTGATAGCTTTATTAATGGTTGTTGTTGACTTTTTCCAATCTTCTTGAAGATCCCTTAGAGAAGAACCAGATTTGTACTCTTCAATAATCTTTTCCATATCGGAAAGACTAAAGCCACCAGGAAATTTTACATCACCATTTACATCCTTCTTGTTCCCCTTAAACCTGTTTCCCTTATCGCCACTATCCGAGGCACTCTTCCTAGTCGGCAAAACGTCATCCTCGGTAGCTGTGCCAACAATCTTAAAACACAAGAATGGCTCGTCAGTACGCTCTAATATTAATACTTCATCAGGTTCAGGAATATTTCTCCCAGTAACTATCTTAAAGAGCTTTTGGTCGCGATAACGTGTTGGCCCAATTGCCCAAATGCTGTCCATACCAGTGGTTAAAGTGTCTGCTACAGCTATGCTACTAATGTTAATGGGCTTATGCTTAGACCAATCGTTTGAAGTGTGCGCAACCAAGACGAAGGTGATGTCTATGCCACGTTTCTTAGCCTCGTCTCTTATATCCTTAATGCCATCATAGAGCTTCTTTGCTATCGTTGGTTGTGTAATGTCTGATGTAAAACGAGTGATATTGTCTACAAAAACCGTTGCTGGTTTTGTCAAACTGTGCACGAGTTCACGACACTGCTTAAGATACGAGTCAATTGAATAAGTCTGGCAAGTGGAGCGATAAATGTTCTCAAATACATATCCATGCTTTCCGTTGCGCTCACTCAGTTTGGCATACTGCATTTCGAGGTCTATGAGGTACACATCCTGCGGATCCAAAGAATAAGGCTTGCTACGATCCGATACAAACAGTTCGAATGGTTTACCTTTTGCTATAGCATCCATCATCTGCGTTCCAACACGAGGTCGGCATCAATCACGATAATTTTACCCCGTTGAGACACCGCAGCATCAATAGCTCCGCTTTGTTTAATTCTTGCTGCCGTAGAAATAGAACATCCAAGAAGAGAACACAGTCCTTTGAGTCCGTAGACATAGTGTTTCTTTACTTCTGGATATGTAAGAGCGTTCTCGTCTGCTGAACTGCTGTCAGAGAAGCCCAGACCTTCACGAAGAGCTTCAATGAACTCATCGACTGTCAAGCTGAAAATTGGTTTGCTGTTACTATTCATTTTTCGTTCTTTTAAGTTTCACGGTGCAAAGGTACTACAATAGAAATACCTCAACAAGGCTTTCAGCTGAACAGAACGCCCAACATAAAAAACTGGGCGTTTAAATTCATACGCTACTCCGTTATAGCGTTTGTATTTCTCTGAGATTTCTTATAAAACACTGAAAAACAAGTATATACAACAAATAAACAATGATAAGAGATTATTTTTCGCTGGCATAGAAGAAGAGTTGCTTACATACACAAGTTAAACCATTGTGTGTAGTATACAAAATGCGTGTATCGTTTTATTATAAAGAAGTATAAATGCCTTATGGTTTAGATTTCCGCCCTGACAGACATTAAAAAAACTTAAATCTTACGGGGTACCCTTTGGGGGTACCCTCAATTGGCAGAAACAATAAAACCCTCTGATTTTCAGTGGGTTTCAAATCTTTGGAAGCGGAGAGAACAGGATTCGAACCTGCGAACCGGTTTTGCCGGTTACACGCTTTCCAGGCGTGCCTCTTCAACCACTCGAGCACCTCTCCTTTTTGTAAGCGAATGCAAAAGTACAATCTTTTCTTTGAACTTTGAACTTTAAACTTTGAACTTTATGATTTGTTAACTATATATCGAAGACTCGGGCCACATTCTCGTTGGTGTAACGGCAGATTTCTTCTTCGCTGACACCATATGCGTCAGCCAGACGGATGATGACATGACGGATGAATGCAGACTCGTTGCGCTGTCCCCGCATGGGAACGGGTGCCATATAGGGGGCATCGGTCTCAAGAACGATGCGGTCTAAGGGAACAACTGCGGGGAGAGTCTCTGGCAGATGGGACTTTTTGAACGTCAGCACACCACCGATGCCCAACACAAAGCGGGGAAACTCTAACAACTGAAGTGCTTCTTGCTCGTTGCCGGTAAAACAATGGAACACACCGCCCGGAAGACGGTCGGCATACTTCTTCAGGATAGCCACCATCTCGTTCTGTGCCTTGCGACAATGTATCATCAGCGGCAAGCGGGTTTCTACCGACCAGCGTACTTGTTCCTCAAAAGCCAACAACTGCTCTTGTTCGGATTCACGACTCCAATAATAGTCGAGGCCAACCTCACCGATGGCGAGGACTGATGGCTGATGGCTGATGGCCGATGTAAGAAGTTCCTTGATTGCAGCCAACTGTTCACGCCAGTCAGCACGCACCTCTTCAGGATGCAGCCCCAGCATGGGACGGCAAAAGTCGGGATAACGGGCACAGGTATCGAGTACGCTTTGACACGACTTCAAGTCAATGGCAGGCAGGAACACCTGAGTACAGCCAGCCTCTCGAGCCCGCTGCACGACAGCATCGCGGTCTTCAGCAAACTCCTCGCCATCAAGATGGCAATGGGTATCGATGTAGTTCATAGATTGTAACACCACGCTCTGACCATCAAGCCAGAGATTTTACGATTTACTTATTGCGATGGAGCATTTCGTCCATGTAGTGACAGAGAGCTTGCTTGCACTCTTGAGGGACGTTGACCTCGGCAAGGGTCTGACGAGCTTGTTCAAAATAATAGTTGATTTTCTCTTCGCACAACTGCCGGATGCCAATCTCGTCATATAGGCGCGTCACCTCAGCCACCTTAACCTCGCGATTAAAGGTCTTGGCATTAATCCACCGTGACAGTTCTGCCCGCTGCTTGGTGTTTGCACGATTGAAAGCATTGATCAGCATATACGTTTTCTTGTTGCTGGCGATGTCGCCGCCTATAGCCTTGCCGAACACTTTGGGGTCACCATAGACGTCGAGCAGGTCATCCTGTAACTGGAAGGCCAGTCCCATCTGTTCACCAACACGATAGAGACGGTCAGCATCCTCGTCAGGAGCGCCAGCCAGAATAGCACCCATCTTCAGGGCACAAGCCAGCAATACAGAGGTCTTCAGGCGAATCATTTCGATATACTCGTCTTCTGTCACATCGTTGCGCGTCTCGAAATCCATATCGTACTCCTGTCCTTCGCCAATCTCGAGAGCCGTTACAGTAAAAAGGTCGAGCACCTGCTGCAGTTTGTCGACAGGCACTTGTGCTACCCGCTGGTAGGCAAGCACCAGCATGGAGTCGCCAGAGAGGATGGCCTTGTTGGCATTCCAGCGACGATGTACGGTTTCATGTCCACGACGCATATCGGCATTGTCCATCAAGTCGTCGTGCAACAGAGTATAGTTATGATAGGTTTCGAGTCCGATGGCAGGCATGAGGATGTCCTCGGGATTTTCGCGCCACAGTTGGTAGCCCAGTAGCATCAATACAGGCCGGATGCGCTTCCCCCCCAGAGAGAGAACATACTGTACGGGCTCGTAGAGCGAAGCGGGACGACGGTTGTAAGGCAGACTGGCAAGAAAGTCGTTGACACGCTGGAGAATTTGGTCAGAAGATAACTGTTTCATATATTAATCAAAGTTTAAAGACAATAGGAATACACACCTTGGTGCGACAAGGCTGATCGTTCTGAATGCCCGGTTTCCAGTCGGGCATCATGCGGAGCACACGCAACGCTTCGCGGTCACAGTCGGCAGATAGGGACTTGGTCACCTTAATGCCGGTCACCTTGCCGTCCTTCTCGATATAGAACACGGCCACCACCTGCCCCTGAATATTCATCCGACGGGCGCGGGAGGGATAGTGAAGGTTCTTGGTGAGCCACTTCATGAACTCGACAGCACCACCCGGAAATTGCGGCAAGTCCTCGACAATATGGAAGTTGAGAGGATTGTTGGGGTCTACACCCATAGACGCAAGCGCATTGTCGTCATCCAACGACTCTTCCAACTCTTTGAGCAGCGACTCGTCATCATCGCCATCTTGCCCTTCGTGCTGAGGTTCTGGCTGTTGCAGTTCGATGTCATCATCGACAATGCGCAACTGTTCCGAGGGCTGAGACTGCTGTTTCTCCTGTAGCTCGGTGACTATCTGTTCGTTGGACATGGGAACAAGCTCGCTCTCGTGTACCAGTTCATCGAAATCAATGGGATTGAAGGCCGTTTCATCAGAAGTAGAATTCCACTCCAATGACACGTAGAGCAAAGCCAACACCAGTGCCAGTCCCAGGAGAAATCCCGTAGTGCGCCGCTGTTCTATATCAGCCCTTGGTGTCTTTTTTTGTTCTATCACGGCTGCAAAGTTACAAATAAAATAAGAATTAACTGCCGGCGGTTACAATATTTTTTGTACCTTTGCCGTTGATTTATAAATAAATTAAGGTAAAAAAGTTAAAAGGTCAAGAATGGGAGCTATCATCAACAAGCAATCGAAGTGGGCGAAGGTATTGCCTTCATGCCTGCTGCCTGTTTTCCTTTTTGCCGTTTTACCGCTTAGTTTAAAGGCTCAGGAGAGTCAGGAAGTATATAGTTTCCTGCGACTGCCCGTAAGCGCCCATGTGGCAGCCTTAGGCGGTGACAACATCACGCTGAGCGACGACGACCCTACCCTTCTCTTCCATAATCCGGCACTCATCAACGGTGTATCTGACAAGAGCATCAACCTGAACTTCATGACTTACATGGAAGGTGCAAAGACAGCGTCAGCATCGTTCATTAAGGCTTATAAGGAACGAGCCACCTGGGGGGCATCTGCTCAGTATATGGACTATGGATCGATGAAGGAGACCACCATTGAGAACATACAGACCGGTGATTTCTCTGCACGTGACATTGCTCTGGCAGGTTCGTTTGCCTACATGTTGACTAATAGCCTCAGCGGTGGCATCACGGCCCGATTCATCTCGTCTCATATTGCCAGCTATTCATCGGCAGCCGTGGCCGTTGACCTGGGACTCAACTACATGGACGAAGAACGGGGATGGTCGCTGTCTGCTGTTGCCAAGAACCTGGGTGGGCAAATCAAGGCCTACGACGAAGACTTTGAGCGCATTCCCCTTGACCTGCAGTTGGGTGTGACGAAACGCCTCATCGGTTCACCTTTGCGGGTGTCTGCCACCTTTTCGCGACTGAACAACTGGGACCAGGGCTTCATCAAGCATCTGGCCGTAGGGGCAGATTTGCTGCTTGGCGAGAACATCTATGTGGCAGCCGGATACAACTTCCGGAGATCCGACGAAATGAAGGTCAGCGACAAGGAAAGTGAGAGTAACCATGGAGCAGGATTCTCCGTGGGTGGCGGACTGCAGCTGGAGCGTTTCAAACTACAAGTAGCATACGCCAAATACCATGTATCAGCCAATTCATTGTTAATAAATGTCAGTTATTCATTATGAAGAAGATTACGATAGCTATTGACGGCCATTCGTCGTGCGGCAAGAGCACAATGGCCAAGGACCTGGCCCGCGAGGTGGGCTATGTATATGTTGATACGGGCGCCATGTACCGTAGCGTCACACTCTATGCCCTGCGCAACGGGCTGTTCAATAGTGACGGAAGTATCAAGGAGGCCGAGCTGGAAGCCCAAATGAAAGATATCCGCATCGACCAGCGACTGGTGGATGGCAAGACCGTGACATTCCTGAACGGAGAAGACGTAGAGCGCGACATCCGGACATTGGAGGTATCAAGCCATGTCAGTCCCATTGCCACACTGGCCTTTGTCCGCAAGGCCCTGGTGGCACAGCAACAACGCATGGGACAGGAAGGAGGCATCGTGATGGACGGTCGTGACATCGGCACCGTTGTCTTCCCTCATGCAGAACTGAAAATCTTTGTCACGGCCTCGGCTGAGGTACGTGCTCAGCGCCGCTACGATGAGTTGAAGCAGAAGGGTATGCCTGCGGACTATGCTGACATCCTGAAGAACGTTCAGGAACGGGACTATATAGACTCTCACCGCGAAGTGTCCCCCCTGCGCCAAGCTGATGATGCCATCCTGCTGGACAACTCGAATATGACCATTGCCGAACAGAAGCAATGGCTGATGGAACGATTCAACGAAACCGTTGCACAATAAGTTTTACTTATCCTGTATGGCATCGCGGCATTGCTCCATGAGCCACTTAGGCGTGGACGTAGCCCCACAAATGCCAACGGTCTGAATGCCGTCAAGCCAAGTAGGGTCTATTTCTTCCGGTCCTTCAATGAGGTGGGTGTTCGGATTCACACGCTTGCACTCGTTGAAGAGTACTTTGCCGTTTGAACTTTTACGTCCGCAGACAAAGAGTATCAAATCGTGGCGGGTGGCAAACTGCGAAATGTTTGGCATCCGGTTTGCTACGGAGCGGCAGATGGTGTCAAAGCTTTTGAAAGTGGCTCCCGCAGCCATATGACCTTGAATATATTCGATGATACGGTGAAACTCGTCCAACGACTTTGTTGTCTGCGAATACAAATAGATGTCACGCGTAAAGTCAAGTTTCGTCACTTCGTCAAAGTTCTCAATGACAATGGCCTTTGACTGGGTTTGTCCCACCAGTCCCAACACCTCAGCATGTCCTTTCTTGCCAAAGATGACAATCTGACCATCTCCTGCTTCAAACTGTTTCTTGATGCGCTTCTGCAACTGAAGCACCACGGGGCAAGTTGCATCGATAATCTCGATGTTATTGCTACGAGCCAGTTCATAGGTCTCAGGCGGTTCTCCGTGGGCCCGCAACAACACCTTGACATGATGGAGCTGTCGCATCTGGTCGTGATCGATGGTCACCAATCCCATGCTCCGCAACCGTTCGCACTCCATTCCGTTGTGCACAATGTCACCCAAACAATAGAGCGTCTCGCCCTTGCCCAGTTCTTCCTCGGCTTTCTGGATGGCGGTGGTCACCCCGAAACAGAAGCCGCTGCCATTGTCTATTTCGATTTGGAGCATAATTGGTCAAAATAAGTGTCCAGCAACTGCTGGGCAGCCATGAAACTGGTCTGGTCACCTTCGAGTACAGAACGCTCGGCCTGCTGCAGCCGCTGCTGTATCAAAGCGTCATTATAAAAGCTGAGCCGCAACTGTTCATTGATGGTTTCATACATCCAGTACTTGGCCTGTTCGTTGCGTCGATAGTTGAAATAGCCATTCTGCTTGACAAAGTCAATATACTGATAGATCATGTCCCACACCTCCTTGATGCCAAGTCCGAAGAAGCCACTATAGCACAGCACCTTGGGTAGCCATCCGCTCTCGGGCATGGGAAAGAAATGGAGTGCGTTACGGAAATTGGTGGCTGCCATCTGACACTTGTCTACATTCTCACCGTCGCACTTGTTGATGACGATGCCATCGGAAATCTCCATGATACCACGCTTGATGCCCTGCAGTTCATCACCGGTTCCTGCCAGCTGAATGAGCAGGAAGAAGTCGACCATGGAATGACAGGCCGTCTCGCTCTGCCCCACTCCAACCGTCTCAACGAATATCTTGTCAAAGCCCGCAGCCTCACAAAGAATAATCGTCTCACGCGTCTTACGAGCCACACCACCCAGAGAACCGGCTGTAGGACTAGGACGAATGAAAGAATCGGGATGTACGGAGAGCTTCTCCATACGTGTCTTATCACCCAGAATACTACCCTTCGAGCGTTCCGACGACGGGTCTATGGCCAATACCGCCAACTTACCACCCTTCTCGTTCAGCACATGTATGCCAAAGGCATCAATGCTGGTAGACTTGCCAGCGCCTGGAACACCGCTGATACCCACCCGGATGCTATTACCGCTGTAGGGCAGGCACTTGTTGATGACCTCCTGAGCCTTGGCCTGGTGGTCGGGATTGACGCTTTCAACCAGCGTCACGGCTTGCGACAAGATGGTGACATCGCCTTTGACAATGCCTTCCACCATCTCTGCTGCGCTGAGTTCACGCCGACGGAAGCGGTTACGCTTCATGTAAGGATTAATGATGGCAGGTTGTTCTACGCCGCTGTTGACCTGCAAGCCTGCATATTCTGAACTGTTCTCTGGATGTTCCATAATATATATAATAAGTTATTGAGCATTAATTTCGATGGTTACTTTAGCCTTTTCGGAGTCGTTGGTAATCATGAGAATACGCGGACGGGTACGTACCCTCTTCAGTTCGTCACGTATGGCAGTCACCTTCAACTTCGTAGACTCACCCGGCTGCAAACGGCTCTTACCTAACGACACTCTCAGCCCGCGTGTAAACATCTGCATCGAAGTAATCTTCAACTCCGAAAGGCCAGAATTGGTTATATCTATGACTTCGGTCTTCTTTTTCTTTCCTTCGAAGTAGATGTCCACCTTTTCCTTGGACAACCGGATGACTGGCGGATTCTGTACTGGGCCGGCAAAAGGAGGCAGCAACACCACAGAGAGTCCAATCTCATGATCTTGCCGTACCTTGTCGCCTGGATTACTGCCCAAATAGACCGAACTCTGCGTGAGACCGAAGTCATGCAACTTGGAACTGTTCAAATGAACCGTAATCTTACCCGTCTTGCCTGGTCGAAGTTCTTCTGGTGTTACTGTTGCCGTCAGATAAGACGGCAGGTGCATCAGTATAGGATGACAGGTCTTTGTTCCGTTGTTGTAGATCTTCAACACCTGTGTCAACTGGTCACCCTTGTTGGCATCAGCAAATTCCAGATAGTTCTTGTCAATACGCAGCCCTCCCATCTCTACAGGATAGTCAGCAGAGAGGTCAATATAATCCTCTAACACCTGTCCTTTCATGCGGATGTAGAAAGGTTTCGACGAGGCATTGGTCTTGATGGCCGCCTGCTTGTCAAAGTGGCCCAATTGCTTGGCATCGTACGTCATCCGTATCTGGAACTTGTCAGTAAGCGTCCCCTTCGGATAGTCTACGACGGTACAATTGCAGTCGGGCTGGACAGCCTCAATGCTGACCTTGCCTTTGGCTTTCAATTCAAATACCGCTGTGACAGGCTGTTTCCAGCCGGTTCGTCCTACGTCGACGGTCGACTTGGCGATTGTCAGTTTCTGGGCACTTACACTCAAAGGCAAAAAGGCCAAAAGGTACAATAATAAATTACGGTTTGCCATATTTCTTTCTTTATTTATTAACATTAAGGGTTAACGAGGGTGCCGTTGCACGATACTCCGGAGCGTAGGCACAGCCCACGGTACAAGTACCGCTCTCGTATTGTCCGGCACGGTCTATATAGTATTCTGTCTCTATCACATGCTTGCCCTTGGCCAACCCTGAATAGAAGTAATGGGTGGCATGGTCCTTGGGCGATACATAGGCTCCCTGCTGATAGCCCGACAACTGGCGGACGGGTTCCATGCAAGCAGCCCGACGATCAACCACCTGTACGAAGTCCAGGTCGCGGGCAGACTCTATCGTTATGCGCACCTTCACACGGTTGCCAACACTCAGAGGGCGCTGTGACAAGACTTCACGCTTGATGGTGATGCCGCTTTGCGATGCTGACACGTCAGAGGTTTTCTGCAGGAACTGTGCATAGACAGCCCCCCAGGATGTTCCTTCGCTGGTCTTTGTGGCAGTAAAGGAGTGTCCTTGTGGAGCATTGACGGTAGCCTTGACATAACCCAGGCCAGCCGTAGCTTGAGGCAGGTCCAAGGGTTGCTGGTCGATGGCCAGCACAGCCTGTTGATGCTGATTGCTCAAAAGACGCTGATGACTCGGAGAACTCAGGAACGACCAGATGGCATTCACGCTGTTGATGGGTGTGTCCCATGCCTGGGTACGTTTCTCTTGGAGCAGCCAGCGGTGCATCTCGTCGACCGTCTGCTGGTCTTGGGGAGTCACAGCCTGTATCGCCTCTATGGCTGCCACCTCTGTGGGAATCTTGTAGTCGTACCACGAATAGGAAGCCCGTGGTGTATCGTAATAACGTCCCATCTCCTCTGTATAGACGGTGTACTCCTTCAAACTTTGTACATACTCCTTGGCGAGTTTCTGTTCTCCGTTCTTAGCCAGCACGATAGCTGTCAGGGCCTTCTCGTACATGGTCTGTCGCTTGATGTCCTTCTTCAGCAGACGAACCAGATAGTCGTTGGCTGACTTAACAGCATTTGTCAACTGACGTCCATCGAGCGCACAGAGATACAACCATCGAAGAGCCGTAAACGAGGGGAATGAGGGCTTGTAGCCTTTCTTCTCCTGCTTTTTCAATTCACTCACTACGTCTACCATCTCACGCCCCATATAACCAAAGGCCTTGTCGTACAACGCCTTCGTACCCTGCTGTTGTCCTGCCATCTGGTTCAGTCGTACCAGCATTTCCTCAATGGCTACGGTGATATAGGTGCTGCCCTGCATACCAGGATACCAGGAGAAGGAACCATCCGGATTCTGCAACTTCCTGAGTTTTTCCAAAGCCGTAGAGAGCCGGTTGCTGATGATATTCTCGTCGAAGAAGTCGGCCAGACGCTGTTTCTGCTCTGTCTCACGGTCGGCAGCAGCCACCCAGGGCGTCTCGTTAAGCACCAGGTCCTTCAGTTCCTGATTCTTTGACAGTTGAGAGTTGAGGGTTGAGAGTTGTGAGTTTTCGCGCTTCCACTGTTCGAAGACAGTCTTCACCTGCGGGCTCTGTGCCAGCAGCGTCTTGGCCAGAAGGTTTGAATAGTAGGAAGCGGCTTGGTCAATAGCGCTCTCTTCATGAGGCTGTCCGATGACTGGCAATGCCTGAACCATCAGCCAGACAGGATTATTGGTGTACTCCACCGTCAGTTTCTGTTGAGTAGTTCCCTGCGGGAAGAGGGTGGTCAAATCGACTGTCTTCACACCGGGCTCATGCTGGGTGAAAGGTACTGTCTTGGTGACATACTCTCGATTGGAGAGTACGGGCAGATAGTGCTGTTCCCCATCGCTAAAGCCTTCCCGGCCATCAGTCATTGCCAAGGCAGACACCTTACAGGTAAACAACGTTGGCTTCAGTACGGAAGCAGGAATCCGGAAACTGACTGCAACAGTCTTTCCTGCCTCCACCACGAAGGGTTCCGAGAGCGACAGCACCTCTGACTCCATGTCGTAGAGCCGGAGCAAAGCCGTACCGTTTTTCAGGATATGCTCACCTGTGTTGACGATGCGCATGGTGATGGTAGCCTCATCGCCTTCACGCAGGAATCGCGGCATATTGGGCTGAACCATCAGTTCTTTCTGGGCCACGGTTTCTGCATCAATGTAGCCATACAGCATATCGGCCGTATGGGCCACACCCATCAATCGCCATGTGGTCAGGCTCTCCGGCAGCGTAAACTTCAGCGTCACCCCACCCTCGTGGTCAGTCTCCAACTGGGGATAGAAGAATGCTGTCTCATTCAGATTTTCGCGTAGCGCCACCTGTTCTTTCTGCTGAGGCTCTTCTGAGGTCTGGACACTATTGTTTTTACTAACGAGTTCAAGATCTGCCGTCGCTGCCTCGTCACTAACCGCCTCGTCGAACGAACCAACGGCAGTCTGGCTTTCAGCCATTGCCGACACCTTGGAAGCCTTGGCGTACATCATCGCACCACGTATACGAATGGGATAGTGGTAATAGGGATAGACGCTACTGTCGAAATGGCTATAGTCGAAGGCGGGAACGTCCAGCATCTTGAAAGGCTTGTAGCCAGAGAGTCCCAGACTGCCCCACGAACGCCACTGCCAACTGGTAGAAGGCATAGGCTGATAAGTGGAAGGGACGAAGCCCCATTGATGCTCGCGAATCTGGTCGAGGCTCTTGTCGTAGAGCACCGCCAGGAGTGAAGCCTGGGCGGGCTTGCCGTCAGGCATCTGTATCTTCAGCCGCCACTCTTCCTGCTGTCCTGGTGTCAGGCGGTCGCGGAAGGTCTCCCACGTCATCTTCAACTTCTTGTCCGGCATGGGACGCATGATGGTATGATGATACCTGTAGCACTTGCCGTCCTTGACCCAGGCATAGGTCAGCAACAAACCGTTGCCGTATTCCTCCTTGTAGGTGAACTTACGATTCAGCAGACTGGCATTGAGCTTCACCGCTCCGCTCTCCAAGACCTTGTCGCCGGCATAGATGCCATAGACGATGTGTAGGTCTGGGTCTGACGATCCCACCTGCAAGGTCACGGGACTGCCGTCGTGGGGGAACTGCATGTGTGATAAGTAGAACCAGTCATGCGTCTGGTAGGCTGGCACCTGGTCGTCCAAGCCGAACACCACAAACTTCAGGTCTATGGTGTCCTGCTCACAAACAGCTTCCAAGCGGTGCTCTCCACTGGAGAGACGAGTGTTGAAAAGTGAGAGGCGGGCATTGGCTGCACACTCCTTCCACTTACCATTGTCTATACGATATTTTACCGTACCGGAAATCTCCTTGCCGGCAGCATTGCGACGGCTGAAGGTCACCTCCGGCAGTTGGTCCTTGCGCACTTGTTGGGGCAGGTCACAGGTCAAAGCGGTAGGTTTAGTGCCTAAAGGCAGCATCATGGTACCGCTATGGCTCTCGCCTGCCATATCGGTCACATCGGCCTCAACCACAAAGTGATAGAACATAGTCTGGTTGCCCTGGTCGTCTGGCAACAACATGGGCATCTCAACGGCAAATGTACCGTCATCGCCCGTTGTGGTCTCTGCTTCGTTCATCACTTCTTCCTGCAGGCCTCGACCCATGTAGCCTCCCTGCCAATAGAGGGAGTAGGACATCCACCAGTAGGCTACACGGCGCTTGACGGTATAATGCACTTTGGCACCCTGTACGGGCACACCGGCATAACTCAGGACTTTAGCCTGTGCTCGTACCGTATCACCACTTTGATATGGCTTGTTGTATTCCGGAAACTCCACCTGGAACGTAGGGCGCTTGTATTCCTCTACGCTGAAACTGGTGCTGGCACCACTGGCACGAATAGTAAAACGGCCGTTCAGCAGTCCTGTGGGCAAGGTAAACTCAGTAGCACACTTGCCGAAGGCATCGGTCGTCAGCTGCTTCTCGGCCAACAGTTTGTAGTTGGCATCACGCAGTTCCAATTTGACCTGCTTATTGCTGACTGCCACATTGTCGATGGCCGACTGTTCTTTCCAGACAATAGCTGCCACATGGACAATCTGGCCGGGACGGTAGATGCTGCGGTCGGTAAACAGGTTTATATGCTCCGTATTGTTCTGACGGTCGTAATAGGTATAGCGTCCATAGCTATCCATTGACGGGCAATAGTTGTCTGTCGGCGTATAGGCAAATACGGCTGACGGACGTGTCTTTCCCTCTTTCAGAATAGCCTCGCCCTGCAGGTTGCAAGCCTGTTCCTCAGTACGCTTTGGCTGATTCCAGCCTGAGCGATAAGTCAACTTCAGAACGGCATTAGGAAGGGGCTGACCCGTACGGGCATCGACCACGACGTAGCGCATCTGGTCTTGGGGCATGGCCTGAGTCATCACACGCACACCGGAAACAAAATACAAGGCCCGTGCGGTATCCATTCCCGGACTGACACACTCCAGCAGATAGACGCCAGGAGTCAATCCTTCAAGCAGGAAGGAATCTTTGAACTCCTCCTGTTCAGGATGCTTGCTGAAGGTCAAAGTACGCGAATGGCTGGTCACTTCGGTCATGCCAGCCTTGATGCGGGCTAAATCTCCAGACTCATTGATATTCAGTTCAGTATCACCTTTCAGCGTGGTACGGTAGACATGCAGGGTCAGCGTGGTGATGTTTCTCAGATTGAAGAGTTTCACCATCTGTGCTTCGCCAGGCATAGCCACCCGCTGCGACAGGTGCATCTGATACGTGGGATAGGTCATGCCCATCCATAGATTCTGACGTTTCTTGGCTATCACACCAGCCTCGGGCAGGTCGCCATACAGCGCTGCCAGCGAATCGAATTCTTCAATAGTGTTAGCTGTCCGTAACGCCAAATGGCAGAGGGCACGCCGATAGCCCTTCCGGGTGTAATAGTCCTTGAGCCATTGCCACTCACCCAACTCGCTACCAACCACACTCAGCAGGTCGTCACCAAAAGCCTGACTGTCTTTCCCCGTCACCACGAAGGGGGAGAAGCCAACGGCCTTCTGCCCTGCCAGCATCTCCGGATGCGCTTTCGCCTGCTGGCGATAGCGCTGTGCCTGGACATCTGTGTCGTCACCCAACTGAGGATTGTCATCGTAGACCTTAGTCAGTACGGTAGCATAGACAGCTGCCAGAACGGGGTCTTTCACCGACTGGAACTGGTTTTCCAGTCTGCTGACGGCTGGTCGCAGAGAGTCTGGAGCCACCTCGGCCTGCAGGCGTGCATGCAACAGGGTTGACTTCAGCAGTTGACCGTAGGCACGTTCTTTCTGCGCCTTTGCCTCTATCTTCTTCAAGTGCTGGATAGCCGTCTGGGGAAGGTCTTTCTGCCGGGCCTCCTCCACCTGCTTCCACCATTGTTGATATGTCTGAGCTGTGATTCCCATAGATATGAGCAGCAATGCTGCCATCAATACCATCCATTTACGTGTCATACGCGATTAATCATAATAATAGGTACAAAGGTAACCAAAAATGGTCAAATATCAGTCATCTATTATCAATTATTAAATATCTTTGCCAATAGATAACGCTCTGCACCAAACCGCGTGCCAGCAGATAGAGCACCATGGCAAGCCAAAGCCCGTGGTTGCCCATTTGGGGCACCAGCAGGAGTATAACAGCAAAAAACAACAGGGCTGCTATGCACGACGACCAGAGCATACCGCGCGTCTGGGTAATGCCGATGAAAACTCCGTCCCACACGAAAGCGGCCACTCCCGCAGCAGGTACCAGATAGGCCCACCACACGTACTGGCGGGACGCATTGACCACACCTGGTTCGTCGGTCAGCAGTCGCAGGAAGGGCATACCACCCAACACATAGACAGCCGTGAAGAGCACCGTCATCCCCAGCCCCCAGGCGAAGAGCCTGCGAACCACAGCATGGAATGCATCGTAGTTGGCTGCTCCCCAGTAGCGTCCGCCCAATGCCTCACCGGCAAAGGCAAAACCGTCCATCATATAGGAGAAGAGCAGATAGAGTTGCAGCAACAACGTATTGACGGCCAGGATGGTTGCTCCCTGCCGTGCCCCGACTGAGGTAAAGTAAAGGTTGACAGCCACCAGGAAAAGGGTACGCAAAAAGATGTCCCGGTTGACACGCAGGAAAGCGGCGAAAGGAGCCAAACGCCCTTCACCCAATGTTTTAGTATTCAACGAACGAAACAAATCTTTCCATCTGATTATCAACTTTTTATAATATACACACAAAAGAGCGATTCCAACCATTAATCCCACGTATTGGGCTATGACGGTTCCCAGGGCAACGCCCTCTACCTTCATGCCCAGCCCATAGACCAATATCAACGAGGCCACGATGTTGACCACGTTCTGCAGGATGCTGACCACCATCGGCAGACGGGTATTCTGCATACCGATAAACCAGCCGTTCAGCCCATACAGTCCCAATACTGCCGGAGCACCCCAAACTACGATATGATAGTAAGTGACAGCCAGCGGACGTACATCGTGCGTAGGACCTATAAACCACATCATCAGTTCGCAGAGCGGTACCTGCAACAGCAGAATCAGCAAGGCAACGGCCAGCGAAACCAAGGCCGAGCGGGCTAACAGTCTCATCACCTCAACCCTATCATGCCTTCCCCAGGCCTGGGCCGTCAAGCCGCTGGTACCCATGCGCAGGAAGCCAAACACCCAGTACACCAAATTGAAAATCATCGACCCTACAGCAATGGCCGCCATATAGGCCGCCTCACCCATATGTCCCACGATGGCAGTATCCACCAATCCCAGCAGGGGAACGGTGACATTGGTCACGATAGCCGGCAGGGCCAACTTGAGAATTTGAGTATTGTACATATCCATAACGGCCACAAAGGTACAAAGTTTTTCATGAAAAAAAAGGCATATCTTTTGTCGTTTCACTTTTTTTACTTAACTTTGCCGAAAACTTACCGAATAAATTATGGAACTGAAGAACAACAAGTCTACTTGGGCCGCTTTGGCCACACTGGGTATAGGAGCTGTTGCTGCGGGAGCCACCGCAGTCGTCAAAATACGCCAGAAACGACGCAGACAACGCGAAGAAGCAGAGAAATCCGAGATTCATTGTCAGCTTACTGCTGACCAGGAAATGGTTTATAACGAAGCCGTCAGGGCTTTCCTGTCGCTGAACGAGCGCATCTACCAGCTGCGCGATGCCCACAAGGAGCTGCAACCGCTGATACAATGGCTGGCTACCGACGGTGAGAAGCCTAAGACCGTGAGTGCCGACGAGCGTATCAACAAACTCGCCGATGACATTCAGAAATTCCTGGTTACTCAGCTGCCTTTCATCAATGCTTGCATCAGCACCATCAGCGATGACGGCACCTCCTTTGGCGACTACATCCGTGCTGCTGTAGGTCAGACGTTCGACCCGACGTTGGACGTCGAACAAGATGGTACCGAGGTTCGTCAGGGTGCTTCTATCCGCTTTGTGCTGAAACTGGGCTATTGTTTCCCCCATTGCAGGATAGCCTCACATCCGGTCAAAAGCATCGTATTAGTATGATCAATCGAGAATTGCTCGATCCCCGGTCCATAGTCGTCATTGGCGGCTCAAACAACGTGCACAAGCCCGGGGGAGCCATCGTGCGCAATATTATTCAAGGCGGCTATCAAGGCATACTGCGCATCGTCAACCCCAAGGAAGACGAGGTGCAGGGCATCAAGGTCTTCCACGATGCCCGCGAATTGCCACCTACAGAGCTCGCCGTACTAGTGATACCCGCCAAGCTGTGCCCAGACACCGTAGAGTTGTTGGCCCGCGACAAGGGCACCAAGGCGTTCATCATCATCTCGGCAGGCTTCGGCGAGGAGACTCATGCCGGAGCCCTCATGGAACAACGCATCCTGGACACCTGCAAGCAATACGGAGCCTCCCTCATCGGGCCCAACTGCATCGGACTGCTGAACCGGCAACACCACAGCGTGTTCACGCAGCCTATTCCCAAGTTGAGCCCGCAAGGCGTGGACTTCGTGTCGGGGTCGGGTGCCACAGCGGTTTTCATCCTGGAGAGTGCCGTCATCAAGGGACTGCAGTTCAACAGCGTCTGGTCCATCGGCAACGGCAAGCAGATTGGCATCGAGGACGTGCTGCAGTACATGGACGAGACCTTCGACGCCCAGCATGACTCACGGGTGAAACTGCTCTATATCGAGAACATCGCCAACCCTGACAAGCTGCTGTTCCATGCCTCCAGCCTTATTCGCAAAGGCTGTCGCATTGCCGCCATCAAAGCTGGCAGCAGCGAGAGTGGCAGCCGTGCGGCATCGTCGCATACAGGAGCCATAGCCAGCAGCGATTCGGCTGTCGAAGCCTTGTTCCGCAAGGCCGGCATCGTGCGCTGCCACAGCCGCGAAGAGCTGACCACCGTAGGCTGCATCATGACATTGCCACCGCTGACGGGCAAGCGTTTTGCCATTGTCACCCATGCTGGTGGTCCGGGTGTCATGCTTACCGATGCCCTCTCAAAAGGTGGCTTGGAAGTTCCCAAACTGGAAGGCGAGGCCGCCGAGGAACTGAAGGGCAAATTGTTCCCGGGTTCCAGCGTAGCCAACCCCATCGACATCCTGGCAACAGGTACACCTGAGCAACTGGGTACCGTCATCGAATACTGCGAGCATCAGTTTGACAATATCGACGCCATTGCCGTCATCTACGGCACCCCGGGACTAACCACGCTCTACGAGGCTTACGAGGTGCTGCACCAGAAGATACAAGAGTGCCGCAAGCCCATCTTCCCCATCCTGCCCAGCCTGCACACGGCAGGGCCCGAGGTGGCAGAGTTCCTGGCCAAGGGACATGTCAACTTCTCAGACGAGGTGACGCTGGCCACCGCTCTCAGCCATATCATGAGCACGCCAGCCCCTGCCCCACCCGAGGTTCAACTGTACGGCATTGACATTCCGCGGCTGAACACGACCATCATGGATATCAAGGAAAACGGCTACCTGCCGCCGGATACCGTCCGCGAGATTCTTTCCTGCGCCGGCATTCCCATCGTTCCGGAAATGGTGTCTTCGTCAAAGGACGAGCTCATCAGCTTTGCCCAGCAGGTGGGATTCCCCGTAGTAGCCAAGGTCGTAGGCCCCGTACACAAGAGCGATGTGGGCGGCGTGACGCTGAACATCCGCACCCCGGAGCACCTGGCTTTGGAGTTCGACCGGATGATGCAGATACAGGATGCCACGGGTGTGATGGTACAAAAGATGCTGCGAGGCACAGAACTGTTCATCGGTGCCAAGTACGAACAGCGCTTCGGTCACGTGGTGCTCTGTGGCCTGGGCGGCATCTTCGTCGAGGTACTGAAAGACGTCCAGTCTGGCCTGGCTCCCCTGTCCTACGGCGAGGCCTACTCCATGATTCACTCGTTGCGCGGCTACAAAATCATCAAGGGCACACGCGGACAAGCCGGCATCAACGAGCAGAAGTATGCTGAAATCATTGTCCGTCTGTCAACCCTCTTGCGCTTTGCCACCGAGATCAAGGAGATGGACATCAACCCGCTGCTGGCCGACGACAAGGAGGTCGTAGCCGTCGACGCCCGCATACTGATTGAAAAGTAAGAAAGTAAAACAATATACAAATATCAAAACTATGGAACAGAAACGCTACGGTCACTTTGACGACGAAAACCGTGAGTATGTGATTACCGACCCAAAAACACCTTGGCCCTGGATCAACTACCTGGGCAACGAAGACTTCTTCTCTCTCATCTCCAACACAGCCGGAGGCTATTCTTTCTACAAGGACGCCAAGTTCCGCCGCATCACCCGCTATCGCTACAACAACGTGCCGATGGACAACGGAGGCCGTTATTTCTACATCAACGATGGCGGCACGGTGTGGAATCCGGGCTGGAAACCCTGCAAGACACCGCTCGACTTCTACGAGTGCCGTCACGGCATGAGCTACACCCGCATTACGGGCCGCAAGAACGGTGTCGAGGCCAGTGTGCTCTTCTTCGTGCCGCTGAAGAAATGGGCGGAGGTTCAGAAACTCACGCTGACCAACCAGAGCAAGGAGGTGAAGCAGCTGAAGCTCTTCTCCTTCGAGGAGTGGTGTCTGTGGAATGCGGCTACCGATATGGAGAATTTCCAGCGTAATTTCTCAACGGGCGAGGTGGAGATTGAGGGTTCGACCATCTACCACAAGACCGAATACCGCGAGCGCCGCAACCACTATGCCTTCTATCATGTCAACACGGAGATTCAAGGCTACGATACCGACCGCGAGACCTTCGTAGGACTGTACAACGAGTTTGCCAATCCCGATGCTGTCATGGAGGGCAAGCCCCGCAACTCGCACGCCCACGGATGGAGCCCCATAGCCTCCCACTATATTGAGGTCACCCTGCAACCGGGCGAGAGCAAGGACTTCATCTTCCTGCTGGGTTACATCGAGAATGCTCAGGACGAGAAATTCCAGGCCCCACAGGTCATCAACAAGCAGAAGGCGCATGCCCTCATCGCTGAGCTCGACACCACCGAGAAGGTGGACAAGGCTTTCCAGGAACTCTGCCAGTATTGGGATGCCCTGCTGAACATCTACAAGGTGAATACGGGCAACCCGAAGCTCGACCGCATGGTCAATATCTGGAACCAGTACCAATGCATGGTCACGTTCAACTTCTCACGCTCGGCATCGTTCTTCGAGAGCGGCATCGGCCGAGGCATGGGCTTCCGCGACTCCAACCAGGACCTGGTGGGCTTCGTACACCAGATTCCCTCGCGTGCCCGCCAGCGCATCATCGATATCGCCTCCACACAGTTCCCCGACGGAGGCTGCTACCACCAATACCAGCCCCTGACCAAGCGCGGCAACAATGATATCGGCGGCGGATTCAACGACGACCCCTGCTGGCTCATCTTCGGCACCGTGGCCTATATCAAGGAGACGGGCGACTTCTCCATCCTCGACGAGATGGTGCCCTTCGACAACCAGCCGGGCTCCGAGGTGACGCTCTTCGAGCACCTGAAGGTGTCCATGGACCACGTCATCAACAACCTCGGTCCGCACATGCTGCCGCTCATTGGCCGTGCCGACTGGAACGACTGCCTGAACCTCAACTGCTTCTCGTGGGACCCCAACGAGTCATTCCAGACCACCGAGAACGTCAGCGAGGGTACCAAGGCCGAGAGCCTCATGATTGCCGGTCTCTTCGTGGTGACTGGCAAGGACTACGTGGCGCTCTGCCAGAAGATTGGCAAGACCGACGAAGCCGCCCGCATGCAGCAGGCCGTCGACGCCATGATTGACGCCGTCAAGAAGCACGGCTGGGACGGCGAGTGGTATCTGCGCGCTTACGACTTCTACGGTCGCAAGATTGGCTCCAACGAGTGCGACGAGGCCAAGATATTCATCGAGTCGCAGGGCTGGTGCACCATGGCCGAGATTGGTGCCGAGGACGGTATGGTCGCCAAGTCGCTCGACTCCTGCAAGAAGTATTTGGAGTGCGAACACGGTATGGTGCTCAACAATCCTGCCTTCACGAAATACATTTACGAATACGGAGAAATATCCTCATATCCAGAGGGTTATAAAGAGAACGCAGGCATCTTCTGCCACAACAACCCATGGGTCATCATCGGCGAATGTCTGGCAGGACGGGGCAACGACGCCTGGAGCCACTATGCCAAGATTCTGCCCTCTTATGTCGAGGAGAAATACCAGACGCTGCACAAGGTGGAGCCCTACGTCAACTGCCAGATGGTAGCCGGCAAGGATGCCTTCCGTCCCGGCGAGGGCAAGAACTCGTGGCTTACCGGTACAGCAGCCTGGATGTGGTACACCGTGTCAGAGTTCATCCTGGGCATCAAGCCTGACTACGACGGCATCCGCATCGACCCCTGTCTGCCCGAGACAGCCGGCGACTACACCGTCCAGCGCAAGTTCCGCGACGCCCAGTACGAGATTACCATCCATCCGAACGGCCAGCAGAAGGGTGTCAAGCAGATCACCCTCGACGGCCAGAAGGTCGATGGCACCGTCATCCCCTACGCCGCTGGCAAGCATGTGGTAGAGGTCACGATGTAAACAGTCTGACACTCGACAAGGTCACACCCCAGGACCAGCCCCAACAGCATTCGCGTCTGAAAGGTGTCGCCTACAATACGAGTAAAGGCTTGATTGCCTGCCCGCGCACACCAAAAAAAGGAGCATCTGAATTTCAGGTGCTCCTTTTTCTTATGCTGCTTTTCTGCTTTTTACCTCTTCACAACCTTTTTGCCATTGTGGATGACTATTCCCTTGAAGCCGGCGCTGACACGCTGACTGTCTTGGCGTCTGAAGCAATATATCTTCAATGATAGCAGGTTTCATATGATGCGCAAAGATACATAAAATCGGGAGAAAAGCAAATATTCCGGGCATTTCTTTGCCGTTCAGGAATTAATTACTATCTTTGCAGACGAAGAAACAAAAATGTACTATGAGTCCAGTATTTCGAAGAGAGAGTGAATATACGTTCAAGATATACTCCAATGAGGAAGAGCGATTACATATTCATGTTACTCACGAAAGGTGTGAAGCCAAATATTGGCTAGAACCCGAGGTGGAGTTAGCAAAGAATACGGGATTCTCAGAACATGAGTTGAATAAAATCAAAAAACTGGTAGAGAAGTATGCAGACAGATTTAAAGAACAGTTCCGTCAACACGTTGGTAAGCGTATTGATGATTAATGCTCAGGGTATCATGATCTCTGTTCAGGGTCATGACTACTTCCTATCTTATAACCGCATTCCCTGGATGCAGGACGCCCCCATCCGTAGTGTGCTTAACGTCCGGATGTCAGGACCGGAGGCTATCGAATGGCCCGACCTTGACGTTGACCTTGAAATAGACAGTCTTCGCCATCCTGAACGCTATCCGCTTCTTATCAAACGTAATGAGTTGGATTATGTTTAAGCATGCCGTTTTGGTTTGTTTGTGCCTTGTGGCATTCTCATCTTAAGTGCACAGCGGAAATCCCGTTGTGCGATTCAAGAATGAATCGTTCAGGGTTTGAGCAAGGAACTGATCTCATATGAAGGTCAGACACTTGACGAGTTGCGCAAGGATTTTGAGGAGGGCATTGAAAGCTATCTGGATTATTGTAAGGCGGAAGGCATAGAACCCGCAAAACCCTATAGTGGCAAACTGAACCTGCGGATGCCGTCGGAGTTGCATTCCCGAGTAGCAGCCTTTGTCGCTTCAACAGGCATCACTATCAACGATTTCATCAATCGGGCTATCACGAACGAACTGAAGAAAGTGGCTGCATTGTAAAGCGGCCGACAAAACCAAGACACAAAGAAACGGAAGCCGTGACTGACTTCCGTTTCTCTATTTTTAGCTTTGGGGGGAACAGGTCAAAGAATCCCATATGACAGGCACCTGGTACGTGTCATACCTAATATTGTATTTTTAACGTCAAAACAGAAAAAAGTGAGAAAAAGTTTGGAAGATAACCGAAAAATCCCTATCTTTGCATCGTCAGAACATTAGTTTTGGCTATCCGGTAAGTTTCCGCGTGGGAGCAAGACTTGATCGACACTACTCCATTTACAAACAAAGAGTCACTTCATGTGGCTCTTTTGTTATTTAATATAGCGGCGGATAAAGGTGCGGAAGAAATTAACATCATCCAAGCTCTTTCTCATAACGGATATCTCTTTTTTCCCCTTATATACAAGCACTTCTCGTGCATAGGGATTCAGTTCAAAAAACCGTTTGATGCTTCGAGCCAATGTCCCTGGATTGTAATCAGCTGTCATGTGCAGAAGCACACGGTTGGTTTGACCTATTGATTCTGACAAACGATTGTCAACAGAATTCTTCCCAATAATGGTTTTAAGGTCAAACATTTTATAAACACCTTTTCGCTCGAAAATGAAATCTGCTGTCCTAATTCCTTTCGGATTAGGCAATATATAGACACGATAGCCATGCTCTACAGCCTTGCGTGCCGCATTAATCAGATTGTCGAAATCATCACTTTGTTCGCTAATCGCACTATAAATATCAGTTTCACCCTCTACAAGACGAAATTCACCATAATAGACAATCAACTTCAGTTGCTTAATAAATCGGGCGCCCTTTAGATAATGCAACTCTTGCAATTCTTCAGCCATACCTCTCCATGAGGCCTCGGCTGCCATCAGCTCAGAGCCATCTTCTTCAAACGGTTCGAATTCAAATATTTCGTCTTCGATGATAGTCGGTTTCATATTAAGTGCAAAGGTAGTCATAAAACTTGTAATTATAGACTGTTTTTGTTTTTTTCAAAGAAAAACAGAAAAAAGATAATCATTATCGAAATCTTTTTGTACTTTTGCAACAAGTATCGCCGACGTGCCGTAAACGGTATAGGCCAAGGCTGATTCTCTGAGTGCAGGGTGGCGGTATGATTTTCGTGGATAATAATTATAGCGTTAGTGCTATATTCGAAATGTCCCTGAACCTTGCAATTTCAATAGACATTGTAAATCGAATAAGTACCAGCGTCTGCGCGATAGCGTGGACTGGACTTATCTTTACAATGGGTTTTGCAAGGACCTTGGGACATTGATAAGAGCGGTTTCACGCTTTTTCATGTCCTGAGGTCTTATCGCATAGACCCATTACCATTCGAATAATTAGTCCTTTCGCTCCTAAGACTATAGCGTAGATATGGCGGACATACCTATTAATTCTCATTTCTTTACTAACCGAGATGGGAATACATTGATGAAAGAGTTTGAGGGCATTCTGACAAACAACCCTCAAGTGAAGAACCTTGATGCCGTTGTGGGCTTCCTCCGGGCATCAGGCTATTTCTCTTTGCGCCCCTTCCTTGATAATATTAATAAGGTGCGCATCCTGATTGGTATTGATGTAGATAAGTATATCGCCAAAGCCAACCAAAAGGGAGAACTCTTCTTTGGTGCAGAAGAGGAAGTGAAAGAGGAATGCCTGCGTCTGCTAAAAGAAGACATTGAGCAGTCGCACTATACCAAAAAGGTAGAAGACGGTATGCTCCAGATGGTGCAGGACTTGATTGACGGTAAACTGGAACTGCGTGCGCATCCCTCGAAGAAAATTCACGCCAAGCTTTACATCCTCTATCCCGACAATTACAACCAGCATTGCTTTGGTGCTGCCATTACTGGCAGTAGCAACCTGAGTGGCAACGGCTTGGGTATTGGTGAAGAGAAACAATATGAGTTCAACGTCAAACTGACGCAGTTCGACGATGTGCAGTTTGCCAAAAACGAGTTTGAACTGTTGTGGGAAGAGGCGAAGAATGTACCTATCAATGCTGAGGACTATCAGGAAACACTCGACAAGACCTACCTGAAAGGCGATGTCACTCCCTACGAGCTGTATATCAAGATGCTGATGGAATACTTCAGCGACCGCGTTCTTGCCATCGACCAGGAAGACCCCTTCGACATGCCTGACGGCTATAGCAAGTTTGACTATCAGGCGGATGCTGTGATAGAAGGCTACCAGAAACTGATACGCTATGATGGTTTCTTCTTGGCTGATGTAGTAGGTCTTGGCAAGACGGTGATTGCGACGATGATTGCCAAGAAGTTCCTGATAGAGAACGGCCCGGAGCACACCAAGATTCTCGTGGTTTATCCACCAGCCGTTGAACAAAACTGGAAGACTACGTTTAAGGATTTTGGTATCGACAAATATACTCGTTTTGTCAGTAACGGCAGTCTCGCTAAGGTGCTCGACGAAGAAAACTATGACTACTGGAATGCTGACGAATATGACTTGGTACTGGTTGACGAAGCCCACAAGTTCCGCAATCACACCACTGGTGCCTTCAATCAGTTGCAGGAAATCTGCAAGATGCCTCGTCTTGAAACAGGCTATATTCCGGGCTATAAGAAAAAGGTGATGCTGATTTCAGCAACGCCTATGAACAACACGCCTGCGGATATCTACTACCAGATACTAATGTTCCAAGATCCGCGCCATTGCACCATCGATGGTGTGCCCAACCTGACAGCCTTCTTCTCGCCTTTGGTGGTGGAGTTCCGTAAGTTCCGCAAGCAGGAGAACTTCGACCTGAAGGAGTTTAAGAAGCTGGCTGAGAAAGTACGCGACAGGGTCATCAAGCCTCTGACTGTTCGCCGCACCAGAACCGATATTGAGAACATCGCGCGATATAATAAAGATGTGAAAGGATTCCCCAAAGTGGAAAAACCTATCAAGAAGGAATATGAATTGAACGATCACTTGGCCAACCTCTTTGAGAAGGCGATGCACATCCTCGACAAAGAACTGACCTATGCCCGCTATCAGGCCATCGCCTATCTGAAGCCCGATGCTGCCCCAGGACTTTACGACAATGCGGAGGTTATCAGCCGCAGTTTGGCAGGCATCCGCAAAAACGGCTTGGTAAAGCGTCTGGAAAGCAGTTTCTATGCCTTCTGCAAGTCGCTGAAAGCCTTCCGTCAGGCTAACGAAAATATGATAGACATGTGGGAGAATGACAAGATTTTCATTGCTCCCGACTTAGATATCAATGCACTGATAGAGGCAGGCTGCAGCGAGGAAGAGATTGAGCAGAAGATGAACGAGAAGGCAGAGGTGAATCCCAAGAATGCCTCCTTCAAGCGCGAACACTTCGATGAGGAATACATCGAGCAACTGAGACATGATCAAGCGTTGCTTGACGATATGTGGCTGGAGTGGGAATATATCGATGACGATGATGACTCGAAGTTTGCCAAGTTCGAAGACCTGCTGAAGCATGAGCTGTTCAAGAAAGAGCACAACCCGGAAGGAAAGATAGTGGTATTCTCAGAATCTGTTGATACGGTAGAATACCTGCAGCGTCGCATCAATCGCCCAGACGTATTGGTGATTTCTTCCCAAAACCGCAGTCAACTGTTCAAGACCATCCGCGAGAACTTTGATGCCAACTGGAAACAGAGAAAGGATGACTATAACATCATCCTGACAACAGATGTGTTGGCAGAAGGTGTCAACCTGCATCGCTCAAACATCATCATCAACTACGACACGCCTTGGAATGCTACCCGTCTGATGCAGCGTATAGGACGTGTGAATCGTATTGGCTCAACGGCAGGTATCATCTACAACTACGTATTCTATCCGTCGCGTCAGGGTAATAAGGAAATCAAGCTCAACCAGATAGCGTTGAGTAAGATTCAGACTTTCCACACTACGTTTGGCGAAGATAATCAGATATATTCAACACTCTTCAAGGAAAGCATCAAGCGCGAACAGGAAGACCGCAATCTGGAACTGCCTTTCTATGAAGAATTGCGAGCACTCTATCAGCAGAACCGCAAGGAATATAAACGCATTGAAAGGCTATCGCTGAGAAGCCGCACAGGCCGTGAACCTCGCGAGTTAGAAGGAGTTACTTTGTCAGGTGATTCATTGGTGTTCCTCAAGACCAATTTCCGCAAGTTGTTCTATCTGGTGAACGACCAGCAGACACGCGAATTGTCAGTGCTCGATGCGCTCAACTATTTCAAGGCCAAGCCGGAAGAAAAAGCCGTGCCTCGTATTCCTCAGCATCATGAGCATGTTGACAAAGCCCTGAAGGAATTCAATAAAACCAAAGAACAGGAACTGCACGAGGAAGAATCGAATCAAAGCCAGCGCAGCAATCTTGGTGCCCAGGTCACGACGGCTATCAGCTTGTTAAACAGCATGCTGCCCCATATAGATGATGGAGATACCCGTATGAAGATTATTCAACTGAAAGAGTTGACTGAGAGAGGCACCATCACCTATATTGCCAAGCGCCTGCAACGTATCCAAAAGGACTTGCAGCGTCAAGGTGGCAGCAAAGCAAAACTGACCTTTGAGGATGCACTAAAACAAGTGCTTGATATGGCAAACAAATACAATACTTATTATCGCGAGAGTCAGCATGCAGAAGAGGAATCTGCTGCTGTCATCATATTATCGGAGAGTTTTCAAAATAATTAAGCCCTATGAACTATAAAGAAGTCATTGAATCAAGATACAATCGCCAGAACTGGCAGTTGCTGTTACACGACATTTTTGGCAATAAGATAAAATTCTGGAATACGCCATCAACGATTCCTACCAGTAGCCAGTTTGCCAAACAGGCACTTTGGCTGGGTACTATCACATTGAGCGATAACCAGACCATCAGCATCTACGAAGTTGAACTCTCTGATAGCGTAGATATTGAGCGCAACCGCAGGGGCATCCGCGATATGCTGCTGACCGATTGGCGCAACAATGGTAATGCAGGTGCCTTTATGTTCTGCTATCGCAAGAACGAGAGTGTACTCCGATTCTCCTACGTTAGCGAGGCTTGGACGTTTGCCGATGATGGTAGCTATCAGAAAGAATCGACTGATGCCAAACGCTTCACCTATCTGCTGGGTGAAGGTCATCGTAGCCGCACCGCCATTCAGCAGTTCGAGAAACTGCGTGACAGTAGTCTTACGCTGAAAGACCTGACCAAAGCGTTCTCCGTAGATGCGGTTAGCGATATGTTCTTCGATGGCTACAAAAAGCAGTATGAGGACATCATCCAGTACATCACAGGTAAGCGAATGGTGAAGGTGGCCAACAAGTGGGAAGAACAAATCAAAAACGATCCCTGCGAGGAAATCATGCAGGAGTTTGCCCACTTCCCCAACCCTGAGAAAGCCGTCCGTGACTATGTAAAGAAACTAATGGGCCGTCTTGTGTTCCTCCAGTTCCTACAGAAGAAAGGCTGGTTAGGTGTGCCTGTTGGTGAGCCTTGGGGTACTGGCGACAGAGAGTTCATCCAAAACCTCTTTGCTCAGACAGCAGACAAAGACCACTTCATAGACAATGTCCTCGAAGTCCTATTCAATGACCTCAACACGGAACGTAAAGGTGATTTGGCAACCCCCTCTTTGGGAGGGGGCAGGTGGAGGCTTATTCCTTATCTCAACGGAGGATTGTTCGAGCGTGATGCCACAGACGAAACAGAGTTCCCTCTACCTGCCAAATACATGCAGAGTCTACTCGACTTCTTTGCCTCGTATAACTTCACCATCGATGAGAACGATCCTGACGATGCAGAGGTAGGTGTTGACCCAGAGATGTTAGGTCGCATCTTCGAGAACCTGCTGGAAGACAACAAAGATAAAGGTGCCTTCTACACGCCAAAGGAAATCGTCAGTTATATGTGCCGCGAAAGCCTCATTGCCTATCTCCAAACAAATATAGAGGACGAAGCCACCAAGGAAGCCATTCGTCAGTTCGTGACGACTCATGATATCAACGTTCTTGGCACTAACGACAAATTCCGTCAGCAAGTAGATGAGGCTCTTCGTAATGTCAAAATCTGCGACCCAGCCATTGGCTCAGGAGCCTTCCCTATGGGCTTGCTGAAAGAACTCTTCCAATGCCGCACAGCCCTCGAAGGCATTACACAAAGTAAAGCCGCCGAAATCAAGAAGCACATCATCCAACAGAATATTTATGGTGTAGATATTGAGCGTGGTGCCGTTGACATTGCCCGCCTCCGTTTCTGGCTCTCCCTCATCGTCGATGAAGAGACCCCACAGGCATTGCCCAACCTTGACTTCAAGATAATGCAGGGCAACTCGTTGTTGGAGCAATACAAAGGTGTTGATTTGTCTAATATCACAGAGTTGAAGCAAGACAAGGTCGGAGCTTATCAAACCACGATGTTTGATGACATGATAGATGTATTACGTCTCGACTTGCGAAAGAAACTTGACGAATACTACAACTGCACAGACCATAAGCGCAAAGCAATCCTGAAGCAAGACATAATAAATAATGTAAAGCAGCAACTTAAAGAACAAAGCATCAATATTGACTTTGGAGACCTCGACCTTTCAGGTAACAACCAATTCATGCTTTGGCATACTTGGTTCTATGATGTATTCTCCCAAGGAGGCTTTGATATTGTGATAGGAAACCCGCCATATGTTTCCACCAAAGGTAGAACTGATGAGGAGAAAAGAAATCTTGATAGAGCTTTCGGTTTTGTTGATGACTTGTACCATCATTTCATAATACATGGATTTAACATCATGAAAGATAGAGGAATTCAATCAATGATTACGTCCGATACATATTTTACAACACTAACAAAGGCCGCATTGAGGAAGAAATTCTTGTCATATTCGATGTTACAGATAGTTCATTGGGGGCATGATATTTTTGAAGATGCGCTTGTTTCAACCGCTACCTTTTTCTGTCAGAAATGTTGCAAAGAAGACACCATTATTACATTTTACGATGTAAAAGGCAAAAAGACCATTTGGGATGGCACAAAATATGAAATAGATCAAAAGGAATACTCAAGGTCTATAAATGGCAGTTTTTATGTGCCAACCCCATTATGTATAGGAATTAATTCAATTCTTGCCGATAAACATAACTTATTAATGAACAATTGGTGGTCTAAAATCGAGACAAGTAAAAAGATTGCAAACAACGAATCAGAACTAAATAAGTATAGAGCATCCTTAAAATCAGGAGATGTTACTCTTATTGGTTTAGTTACTGATGGTGGTCAAGGAATGGCAACCGGTGATAACGGTAAATTTGTTGGAGTTAAAGCAGGAACGAAACAGGCAGCCAGTATCATAGAAAGTCGTCCTCAAAAACTTTCCGAGGTAAATCGCAAATATCATCTTAATCAAGTACTTCCACAAGATGAAATGGAAATATGGAAATTGTTTGATAGACTGAAAGCTCAATTTGGCAATAAAATTTTTGGTCAAGGCTATGTTTATCGCATTGTTCCCGATCAATTATTGGCTGACATTACATCTTTGACGAATCAGGAAAAGGAACAAGGAATATCAGACAACCGGACTTTTGTCCCATACGACAAGGGAGATAAGGAAGGAAATAAGTGGTATATTGAAAATCCTTATTTAATAGATTGGTCTAAAGAGAATGTCCATTACTTAAAAACTTCTCCAAAGTCTCGTTATCAGGGATACACTTTCTATTTTAGGGAAGGCTTTTGCTGGAACAATAACCTGAACGAAAGATATTTCAATATAAAGTGTAAAGAGAAAAAGGCTGGTATTCATGATGTAGCATCTATGTCATTATTTGAACTTACTTCTAAAGTTCCAGCCTACTACCTTGTAACCATGATAAATAGTTCTTTGTGTGGATACTTCTATCGCATGTTCCTGAACAACACAGTAAATGTACAAGTTAATGACCTTCGAATGTTACCAGTAATTGTTCCATCAGAAGAACAGTTAATAGAGAGTAAAAAGTTGTTTGATGATGCAGTTAAAGTTCAAAAGGCATTCTTTAATCAGGAAATTTCCTCAGATGAGAGAGAGAAACAATTAATAAATATTCAGACTGATGTTGATAATCTTGTATTTGGAATATATGGCCTACAACAATCTGATTACCCTCCTTTGGGGAAAACACTTTATTGAAAAAAATGATTTGTCCAACGATTAATTTTTTAATATAAATGTATTTTTTGATATTTGATTGGATTAATAAAGATTCACGAACCATCAATAGCTTTATTCATTGGGGGAATTCGTTAAAAATGGACTTTACAGAAAGGCAGTTCTTAAATTACCGTAACACAGTTATGGGCTGGCTATCTGATTACTGGCATAAAAAAGGTGATAAAGAACTGTCTGCTCAATACTTTGCGAAACTTGTAGATACGATTAATCTTGATGGCGAACTTGCTCACCTTAAAACAAATGCCAGTAATGATGAGCGTTATCAATTTCGTCATAGTCAATTGTCTGCAATTCTCTATTTATTAAATGAGTATAAGTCTGATATGACTATTCGCTGGGCAAATATCAAATCCTGGATTAGTCTTTTGATTGCACTCGTATCACTTTTTATTTCATTATTCAAAAACTGAGTATGACAAAACTTGAAAAACTTTACAGCATCATAGAAAACTCTCGCGAAGTGGGAGTGAAGCTGAGCAAGGATGTTCTTCAGCAAGTGGAGGAACTGGAGGAGGGTATCATCAAGGAAGAGATATTGCCTGCATTGGGCAATGATATTGCACCACGCTTGGAACCCATCAAGCGCGACTTGGTGCTTGTAGTGGAGTATCATCCTGGTGAGCCTATTAGCGTGGCATTAAGCCGTAAGACAAAGATTAGTGAGATTATGGGCGCCAAGACGCTGACACCTCGTAGCAGTACGCCTGTAAAGAGCGAAGAGCAACCAACGGAAGTGGAAGCTCATGAGCCCACAAAGCACATAGAGAACACCACGAAGGGTATGCGGGTCACCTTCCCTGATGGTACAGTCATCTGGCATCGTCAAGCTATCGACACCTTCATTGATGCTCTACGTAAGATTGGTTTGGAGCGCATCCCTGCTGTAGGTATCGAGCATGGTAATGGCTATAACCTTGTGAGCAGGGACAAGCGTCCCACCGTTCCTGGTCGAATCTGGCAGCACGAATGTGATGGCTGGTACGTCTACTCGAACATCAGCAACGGAACGAAAAAAGAAGATTTAATACGTATCTCAAACTATTATCATCTGGGGCTGCAGATAGAAGAAGGCAAGCCAGAATAATATAAGCATAATCAATCAGGAAGAAAACTTTTGAGGTATGACAGGTACCTGGTACGTGTCATACAAAAAATAAAGAAAAGTTAAAGGTGGCGATTGGTCTATCTCACGCCATGAGAACATGCATAGTTTTCGCGTTCTGTGCAACGGGGCGAGAAATAGCAGGATAACGTTGGCACACGGAGCGTCAGACAGCAAAATAGCGAGATATGCAAGCATTTTAAGGATTATTTTCATTCTCTTTGCGTTTTGTTTTGCTTTTCTTTTGCATTTGCCGGGAGACGGAAAAGCGTGTGTTAGCAGTTTTTAACACTATTTTCGGACGCAAATTATTGGCAGGAAAGATATTTATTACTATCTTTGCAGAAAATTTATACAACATGGCAATTACCATATTAAGCGCAAAGCAATTCGCAACAAAATTGAAAGCGACCATCCAGGCTTCAGGAAGGCTTGGGTTTACTGCCGATACCGCCACGGCTCTCGGTTTAGAGTCCGGAAAATTTGCAAGGTTTGCACAAGACGACGAAAACGGTTCCTTATACCTTATTATAAATAGTGAGCGTAGTGAGGATGCCTTTGAGATAAGAGTTTCGAGTGGATACTACTATGTACCCACCAAAGTGATGTTCGACACGCTGGGATACAACTACGAGGACGGCAACATCATGTTCGACCTCATTCGCCAGCCCTCTCTTGACAACGACCTTCAAGGTCTGGTGTATTTCATGAAACAACGTCAAACCAAAAACAAGGATAAGAAAAATGATGAAGCGGGGCGCACACGGGGGACTGGTCTCTGTCAGTTTAGCGGCTTACGAGAGGCCGGTCTCTTTTTTAAAACCATCGTGGAATGGCTTTAAAGTGTTGCAAAATTAGCGTTTTTTGCATGAACTTCCAAATTGCGACCATTTCCACGGGTGATATTTATATTTATTTTGTTTAATTTAATAATCAAAGCATCATCATGGAAAATACATACAACAATATGTTCTCCATATTTCCGCAAGGCTATGTCAACCGTGAAGGCAAGGCGGTACTAGCCACCAGACCACAGCAGAACCAAACCATCCCGTGGGTCCATCAGTACATCACCGGCAAGTGGTGCGCCAGCCAGGCTACAGCGACACTGCGGCAGATGGTGGGCAATGCCTCCAAGGACGAGATTGCCGACTATAAGAAGCTGAACTTTGAGATAGCGCTCTTCGCGGGTACATTCTCCTATAGGAATGTACGGGGGCTTATCACGCCAACGTCCTACATGGTGCTGGACATCGACGGACTAGACTCCACGGAGCAAGCCGCAGAAGTAAGGGAGCGGCTTTCGCACGATCCGAACATCGAAACCGAGCTGTGCTTCATCTCGCCGAAAGGCCTGGGCGTGAAATGGGTCGTTACCCTGCCCTCGTGGACCGACGGGATGACGTTCAGGAAAAAGTTTGAAGCCATGCGCGACTACACCTGTTTCCATCACGGCATCGACCCGGACACCTCCGGCTCAGACGTCAGCCGTGCCTGCTTCCTACCCTATGACCCAGACTGTTTTATGAATACCAAATATCTTCAAAAATGAAAAACAACAATTCTTATTCGGAAATCGAGCATCTGGAGCTCGTAGCCAGTCGAATTGCCGAGCGTGGCATCGACATCACCACCCAGCATAAGGACTGGATCACCGTCACCTTAGCCTGTGCCTCTGTGGGTGAAACAGCCCGTGCGGCCTATCACACCATCTGTAGCCAGTATTCGGGATATCGGCGCGAGGAGTGTGACGAAAAGTTTGACAACTGTCTGCGCACAGGACGAGGCGACGTGCGGCTGGCCTCACTCATACAGCTGGCAAAAGACCACGGCATCGATGTGTCGCTGCCCCGTGGTCGCCGACAGAAGTCTGCTCAACAGAAGAAGAAGGAGCAGGAGAACCGCATCAGACTGATGCGTGAGGCACTGACCGCACAGGCCCAGTGGCGCTACAACACATGGCGCCAGCGCCCTGAGGTCTGCGAGCCAGGACAGCCGTGGCGACCCGTCCAGGACCGCGACCTCGACACCTACTACTGCCGGCTGAAGGAACAGGGGCTGAATGTCAGCAGCCAGGACGTCAAGTCGCTCATCTTCAGCCGCGATTTCTGCCAGGACTACGATGCCTTCAGCTCGTGGCTCAACAGCCTCAAGCCGTGGAATCCGGACACCGACCCCGACTATCTGCGCGACTTCTACATAGGCCACCTGGAGTTCAATGACCCTGAGAGTGAGGACTTCTACGACCAGATGCTGAAGAAATGGCACGTGGGCATGGTGGCACTGATGCTGGGACGTATCAGCGAGAATCCGCAGATGCCCATCTTCAAGGGCTTGCAGCACATCGGCAAGACCTACTTCGTGCGCCACATCCTGCCTCCCGAACTCCGTGACTACCGACTGGAGGTCGGGCCCTCTGAACGCATCGACAAGGACTTCATCATCTCGCTCTCCGAGACACCGCTCATCCTCTTCGACGAAATCTCCTTTGGCAGCAACCAGAAAAGCGAAGCCTTCAAGTACATCGTCACCTCCAGCCGCTCGAACGTACGCGACTCCTATGCCCGATTCCGCGAACTGCGTGAGCGACGTGCCTCGCTCATTGCCACCACCAACGAGGACAACTTCATCCGCAACACGGAGGGCACGCGCCGCTATCTGGTCATCGACCTCAAGGGCACCGTAGATCTTGAAAACTTCCCGCTGCCCTACGAAGGTGCCTATGCACAGGCGCTATACCTGCTCGACCACGGTTTCAACCCGCAACCCACCCATGAGGAGAGCCAGCTCATCACCGACCACAACAGGCGGTTCGAGGAACCCAACGACTGCGAAGAGGCCATCCGCACGTTCCTGAAAGTACCCGACACCCTGGACAACACTGAAGCCATGTCTGCCGGCGACATCATGCACGAATTAAATATCCACGGATTTCGCGGACGCGAATATAATTCCATAGCCATAGGCAAAACCATGAAACGGCTCGGATTCGAAAAGCGAGTGATTCGAGGATCTAATAAATATCTGGTCACAAAAATTGACTACGATCAGCATAGCCGCGAAAACAAGCTGGAAACAAGAGATTTTATCCCAGAAATTTTCTAAAATCGCAAAAAGTGGTGGAGATGGTGGAGATGATTTCTATAGAATACAAAAAATAAATCCCGATTAACAAGTGTTAATGTGCATTAACAAATGGATTTATGGATTTATTTTCTAATCCCCTAAGGAATCAACTTCACCATCTCCACCACTTTTGGCAAAAAAACAGGCTGCAAACACCCTCATTTTTGCAATAACATGCCCTTATTGTGAAATAACATACCCTTATTGCCCAATAACATGCCCTTATTGAGCAATAAGGTTTTTCATGTTGATGATGCAGGGCGAGGGTTGCTATTTCTTTGAAAAAAGTTGCGGAAATATTTGGTAGTTTCGCAGATTTTTCGTACCTTTGTAGTATAGTTCAAGAGTGAACTGCAAAAGGCGGTAGGCAGCTGGCCGATGGATTCAGCTGCATAGTTTCCAATACCATGAAAAACATTTATAAAAGGTATGATTGAACTTTATTTGAGCAAGGTGACCGAGAGTTCGGAAACCGAGACTGCGGGTAAGTTGTATGCCCGAGTGAGTTACAAACAGTCGATGGACCTGCACGACATGGCCCACCACATGGCTGAACACAACACGGCCTTCTCGGAGGGCTTGATAGTGGGTGTGCTGACCGACTTCGTGAAGTGTACGCGCGAGATGGTGCTCAACGGCAATACGGTGAAGGTGGGCAACCTGGCTATCTTCAAGGCCACCGTGGAGTCGAACGGTTTGGAGGTGCTCTACGATGCCCAGAGCGACAAGGTGGCTTCGGCCACAATGGGCACGCTGAAGGAGGGCGACAAGACCGGTGCCGCCGTGAAGGCCATCAAGCTGCTGGCTCAGTCGACTGGCGACTTCACCCGCGACGAGCTGAAGAAGGACGTCAAACTGAGCTGGACGGACAAGACCAAGGCGGAGATAGCAGCAGCCAAGGGCGAGACCTCCGCCAACACCGGCAACGCAGGAGGCACCAGCAACACGGGCTCTAACACCGGAGGCACGGGCTCCAACACCGGAGGTACGGGCTCTAACACCGGCGGTGGCTCGACGGGTGACAACACCAGCGGTGGCGACCACGATCAGGACGGAGGCACCAACTCGGACGAGTAGAAGCAAGGGGGGCTGGCAGACAACGGGGTGCTGCCGGCCCTCTTTTTGCTACCGACAAAATGACACGAAAATCCGCCATTTTGTCGTTTTTCAGTACTTCGGCACGCAGTTTGTCCGCCTATCAGCAGAAACAATTTAAAAAAAAATTAGGAGGACAAACGTATGACATTAGACAAGTTTACCATCAAAGCACAGGAGGCTGTTCAGCAGGCTGTCAACACGGCGCAGATGAACGGTCAGCAGGTGATAGAGCCTGTACATATATTAAAAGGTGTGACGGAGAAGGCGAAGGACGTGACCAACTTCCTGTTCCAGAAACTGGGCGTGAACGCGCAGCAGATAGAGTTGCTGGCAGAACAGGAAATCAAGCACCTGCCGAAGGTGCAGGGCGGACAGCCGTATCTGTCGAACGATGCCAACCAGGTATTGGTGAAAGCCACCGAACTGGCGCAGAAGGAGGGCGACGAGTTTGTCAGCGTAGAGCCGCTGCTGCTGGCCCTGCTCACGGTCAACTCAACGGCCAGCCGTATCCTGAAGGATGCGGGCTGTACGGAGAAGGACCTGCGGGCAGCCATCCAGGCTCTGCGCCAGGGGCAGAAGGTGCAGTCGCAGTCGGCTGACGACAACTACCAGAGCCTGGAGAAGTATGCCAAGAACCTGGTGAACCTGGCGCGTCAGGGCAAGCTGGACCCCGTCATCGGACGTGACGACGAGATACGCCGCGTGCTGCAGATACTCTCGCGCCGCACGAAGAACAACCCCATACTGATAGGTGAGCCGGGCACGGGCAAGACGGCCATTGCCGAGGGGCTGGCACAGCGCATAGGGCGTGGCGACGTGCCCGAGAACCTGAAAGACAAGCAGCTCTACTCGCTGGACATGGGTGCCCTGGTGGCTGGCGCGAAGTACAAGGGTGAGTTTGAGGAGCGACTGAAATCCGTCATCAACGAGGTGACGAAGGCCGACGGGCGCATCATCCTCTTCATCGACGAGATACACACGCTGGTAGGTGCCGGCGGCGGCGAGGGCGCCATGGATGCCGCCAACATCCTGAAGCCCGCCCTGGCGCGTGGCGAGCTGCGTGCCATCGGTGCCACGACGCTGAACGAATACCAGAAATACTTCGAAAAGGACAAGGCCCTGGAGCGCCGATTCCAGACGGTCATGGTGGACGAGCCCGACGAGCTGTCGGCCATCTCGATACTGCGAGGTCTGAAGGAGCGCTACGAGAACCACCATAAGGTGCGCATACAGGACGACGCCTGCATCGCCGCCGTCCAACTGTCGGAGCGCTACATCTCCGACCGGTTCCTGCCCGACAAGGCCATCGACCTGATGGACGAGGCCGCCGCCAAGCTGCGCATGGAGCGCGACTCGGTGCCCGAGGAGTTGGACGAGATTACCCGCCGCCGCGCCCAGCTCGAAATAGAGCGCGAGAGCATCAAGCGCGAACAGCCAAGTTCAAGCAGTCCCAACAGCCCCTCCAGCAAGCTCCAGCAACTTGACCAGCAGATAGCCGATTTGCGCGAACAGGAGACCCAGATGCGTGCCCAATGGGAAAGCGAGAAGGGACTGTCGGAAAAGTTCCAGCAGAAGAAGGAACAGCTGGAGCAGCTGAACTTCGAGGCCGAGAAAGCCGAACGCGAGGGCAACTACGGTCGGGTGGCAGAAATCCGCTACGGGCTGACTCAGCAGCTGCAAGACGAACTGAACACGATGCAAAAGCAGCTGGATGCTTCGGGACGGTTAGGCGGAGTAGCAGTCACCGCCGACGATATTGCCGAGGTAGTGAGCCGCTGGACGGGCATTCCCGTCACCCGCATGCTGCAAAGCGAGCGCGAGAAGCTGCTCAACCTGGAAGAGGAACTGCACAAGCGCGTCATCGGACAGGACGAAGCCATCACAGCCGTCTCTGATGCCGTACGCCGCTCGCGTGCCGGACTGCAAGACCCGAAGCGCCCTATAGCCTCGTTCATCTTCCTGGGCACCACGGGTGTCGGCAAGACCGAGCTGGCGAAGGCGCTGGCAGAATACCTGTTCAACGACGAGCAGATGATGACGCGTATCGACATGTCGGAGTATCAGGAGAAGCACACCGTCAGCCGACTGATTGGTGCACCTCCGGGCTACGTGGGCTACGACGAGGGTGGCCAGCTGACGGAGGCCGTACGCCGCAAGCCCTACTCGGTGCTGCTGTTCGACGAGATAGAGAAGGCCCACCCCGACGTGTTCAACATCCTGCTGCAGGTATTGGACGACGGACGGCTGACGGACAACAAGGGCCGCACCGCCAACTTCAAGAACACCATCATCATCATGACCTCGAACGCCACCCGTGAGCAGCTGCGCGCGACCATGCGCCCGGAGTTCCTGAACCGTATAGACGAGATCATCACCTTCCAGCAGCTGACGCAGGAGCAGATAGCCGACGTGGTACGCCTGCAGATGAAGCGCGTGAGCGACATGCTGGAGCCGCAGGGCATCCACCTGGAGACCACCGATGCCGCCATCCGGTATCTGGCACAAGAGGGCTACGACCCCGACTTCGGTGCCCGTCCCGTCAAGCGAGCCATCCAGCAACTGGTGCTGAACGACCTGTCCCGGAAGATTCTGTCCGACCAGGTAGACCGCGAGAAGCCGATCATCATCGACGAGTTCGGAGACGGACTGGTGTTCCGCAACTAAATCATCAAGCAACTCACACAAAAAAAACAAAAAGGGCTGGCCATCATTTGCGGTCAGCCTTTTTTTGTCACATTGTGCCAAAGATATTTATTTGTTTTTTTATGTTGGTTTCCTATTTTTAATGGTTAATGTTTATGTTTGATTAATTTGTCTTCTTTTTTTCTGGTTGCAAAGGTACGTTTTTTTCATGAAGCAAAGTGTAAAATTTCGCACAAAAGTGTGTAAATTTTGGCAGTCAGGTGTGTAAATTCGACGAATTTATACATTTTTACACCCTTTCTTTTGGAAAAAAGGATAATTATTTGTAATTTCGCCAACAGATATGAACGGACTGAGTTTAGGAACGATGCAGTTTACGGCGGTGGTGCTGATGACGCTACTCACCTTCAAGTTGCTGGTCTCCCACAAGAGGAGCCAGGAGAACAGCGTGGCCACAACGGCCCGCTGGCAGATGGCAGCAGCCACCATGATACTGGCCGTACACTTCCTGCTGCAACTGACGCTGGGACTCAGGGCAATGGGAGTCACGCAGTCTGTCATGCTCAACCTGACGATGCTCGTCCCAGCCTCCTACCTCTTCGCCCGTGCCGTGCTATCGCTGCAAAAGCATGGGCAATTGAGCCTCTGGGACCGCTGGGCAGGACCGCTGGCATGGGGCGTAATCATGATACTGCTCATAGCGGCAAACATAGCAGACGGGCAACCGCTGCTGAGCGACACCCCCCAACGGCAATGGGCCGAGATGGCAGGTGCGCTGTGCTACCTGCTGATGCAGACCTACTACACCTGGCGCCACAGCGTGGCCCTGCAAGCCATGCACCGCGCCCTGCAGGACTACTATGACCGCGAGACGGTCAGCATGCTGGTATGGATGCAGCTGAGCATAGTGGGGCTGATGCTACTGGCGCTGATGGTGCCTTTTGCCATCTTTGCCACGGCCAGCTGGCTGTTGTTCCTGATAGCTATTGCCATTTTCTTCTTTATATTCTATATGGTGGACAGTTTCTGCTACCACCTGACCAGCAACGCCCAGGCCACGATGCAGGAGGCAGAGTCGAGCGTGGTGGAAGAAGAACAGGAGAAACATGCGGCACCAGAAGTGACGGAAGCGACGGACAAGGCCGTGGAGCAATGGATAGCCAAGGGCAGATATCGCAGGGCAGGCATCACCAGTCCGGTGGCGGCAGCAGAGATAGGCATCCCGCGCTATCAGCTGACGGCATGGGTCAAGGCAAATGCCTACGAGTCGTTTAGCCGATGGATGACGACCCTGCGCATAGAAGACGCCAAGCGCGTGCTGCTTGAGCATTCGGACTGGAGCGCCGAGGCCGTGGCCGACTACTGCGGTTTCAACAGCCGCGAGTACTTCCACCGCATCTTCAAGGAGTACGAAGGCATGACACCCGCCCACTATCAGAAAATGCACGAGTCATAGTCTATTTCACCCCAGAGGAACAGGGTCTGGTCAACGCTTCATGACCTTCTTGACGGTTCCATCGGCTGTGCGGACAATGCGTATCGGACCATATTCACAGAGCACCTGCGCGACGCCGGTAACGGTCTGAATGCCAATGGCTGTCGCTGACTTCATGAAGTCGAAGGAAGCCTTGCCGTCCTGCACGTCCATGTTGGTGATGGGTTTGTTCATGAACAGGGTGCCGTCCGAATTGGCATTCCACAGCTTGGCGGCAGGGGTAGACGTATTGGTCAATGAGTTGGTCAATGAGTTGGTCAATAATTCGCTCTTTTGATAAGGATAAGCCCAGTCCTTGGAAAAACTCGCACTTGTAATGTTTAAATTGTTGGCAGGGAAGATGAGGTAGTGCTGACGAGAAGATGTGTTGACATAAGTCGTCACGCTGACCCAAAGGACAGGATCAAAGTCAACATGGAAGACCAAGATGCCCCGGCCGGGCAGACTTTCATCCCATCCTTTCTGCTGTCGGTTCTCCACGATGTAATACTCGTTTTGAAAACCATCGTTGCGGATGAGGTAAGCCTGAGGGCCATCACTCAGAGCAGGCATATTGGTAATGGTTGTCGCTTCCTTCAACTCAGTAGGTGTGAGCCAGCCCATGAGCCAGCGCTCGTGGGCAGAATAGCCTGCAGGACAATAGCCGTCGCCGTTATAATTGCCATAGTCCATGATATCCCAGCGCCAAACGTAAGACTTGCTACTTTGATAAAAGTCGGGGAATCCGAAACAATGGGTGTATTCGTGACAGATGGTGCCGAAAGAGCCGTAGTCATTATTTTTGGTCAGTTCGGCCAAGGCACAGTAGCAGTCTACCTTGTACTCCTTGCCTTCGTAGGTGACGGGGACGGGGTCGCAGTAGACACCATTCTTACCATCTTTCAGGTGTTCGCTCATCCACCCCTGGTGCGGCCAAATCAGATTGGAGCCAGAGCTGTCGTTCATACCGTGGCCGGCATAGACAATGAGCAGCTGGTTGACGAATCCGTCGCCGTTCCAGTCGTAGAGGCTCCAGTCGATATGGCGGGTACTGAGCACCTCCATGATGTCCTGCACCAGATACTGCGAGTTCTCATCGTTAGCATTCGTGCTGGCATACTTCACGGCATCGCCTTTCACCTTGACATAAACCAAGTCGAAGGTCAGGTCGAAGTTGCCATAGCTTTGCGCATAGAAATAGTCGTGAACAGAGCCCTTGAAGGGTGCCTCGGACAGGTTCTTCGTATTGAAGATTTTATTCCATTGTGCCAAGGTAGCTTCCTCGTTGCCCTTGAAGGGCCGGTCGTTGAACTCCACCATGACCGTCAGTTGATGACGCTCACCATGATAGAAGTCACCGCCAGTCTGCTTGGTCTGGCCGCTGGTAGCACCACGACGTAGCGCCATGCCCTCCGGCCTTGGGGTCCCCACGCGACAGCCGCGCATAAGAAAGTCTTCTGCTGCCGTAGTCAGCGAGACACACAGCAGCAGAAGAACGAGCGATATCTTACATCTAACGTCAGACATCTTACTTCTTACATCCTGTCGGGCACCAGGGTTTCAACTGCTTGAAGAAGTCGTTACCCTTGTCGTCCACGAGGATGAAGGCGGGGAAGTCCTCGACGGTAATCTTCCAGATGGCCTCCATGCCCAACTCGGGATATTCCACACACTCAATGCTCTTGATAGAACTCTGGGACAGTACAGCAGCCACACCGCCGATGGTACCCAGATAGAAACCGCCGTGCTTCTTGCAAGCCTCGGTCACCACGTCGCTGCGGTTGCCCTTGGCTATCATCACGAGGCTGGCGCCCTGGTCCTGGAACTCGTCCACGTAGGGGTCCATACGGTTGGCCGTGGTCGGGCCCATAGAACCGCAGGGATAGCCCTCGGGGGTCTTGGCAGGACCGGCATAGAGCACGGGATACTTCTTGAAGTAGTCGGGCATACCCTCGCCAGCATCCAGACGCGCCTTCAGCTTGGCATGTGCAATGTCGCGTGCCACGATGATGGTGCCCTTCAGGTTGACACGGGTGCTGACGGGATACTTGGTCAGCTCGGCACGTACGGAGTCGATGCCCTTGTCCAAGTCAATCTCGATGGTGTTGGCACCCTCGCCGGCCTTGGCATACTCAGCGGGAATCAGTTCAGCAGGATTGGTGTCCATCTTCTCCAGCCAGATGCCGTCAGCATTGATCTTGGCCTTGATGTTGCGGTCTGCCGAACAGCTGACGCCCATGCCGATAGGACAAGAGGCACCATGACGGGGCAGACGGATGACGCGGATGTCGTGAGCCAGGGCCTTGCCGCCGAACTGGGCGCCCAAGCCAATCTTGTGAGCCTCGTCGAGCAACTTCTGCTCCAGGTCGACGTCGCGGAAGGCACGACCCGTCTCGTCACCCGTGGTGGGCAGCGAGTCGTAGTACTTGATGCTGGCCAGCTTGACTGTCAGCAGGTTCTTCTCGGCAGAAGTACCGCCGATGACGAAGGCAATATGATAGGGAGGACAAGCGGCAGTACCCAGCGACTTCATCTTCTCGACCAGGAAGGGCAACAGCGTGCCTTCGTTCTGGATGGTTGCCTTGGTCATGGGATAGAAGTAGGTCTTGTTGGCAGAGCCACCACCCTTGGCCACCATGACGAAACGGTACTCAGCACCTTCGGTGGCCTCGATGTCAATCTGTGCAGGCAGGTTGCAACGTGTGTTCACCTCGTCGTACATGTTCAGCGGAGCATTCTGCGAATAGCGCAGGTTGTCCTGGGTGAACGTGTTATAGACGCCACGGCTCAGCGCTTCCTCGTCCTCGAAGCCTGTCCACACCTGCTGGCCCTTCTCGCCATGGATGATAGCCGTACCGGTGTCCTGGCAGAAAGGCAGGACGCCACGGGCTGCCACCTCGGCATTGCGCAGGAACTGCAGAGCCACATACTTGTCGTTCTCAGAAGCCTCAGGGTCGTTCAGGATGGCAGCCACCTGCAGGTTGTGCTCACGACGCAGCGTGAACTCCACATCGTGGAAAGCCTGCTGAGCCAGCAGCGTCAGGGCCTCCTTCGACACCTTGACAATCTGCTTACCCTCAAACTCACCTGTCGTCACGCCTTCTTTCGAGAGCAGACGGTATTCGGTTTTGTCTTCGCCCAACTGGAACATTGGGGCGTACTTGAAATCAACTACATTTGCCATAATCGTATTTGTATTTGTTTTTAGTTGTATAAACGTTACTAATTCCAGCGCACAAAGGTACGAAATAATTGCAAAAAACATGCACACGAAGCCGATTTTTTTATTCTTTGCACCGACATGCAACATCAGGAAAAGTAAATGCGACAACTGACATAGGGCATTTGTGGTTTTTTTCTTACCTTTGCAACACAAATGACAACATCAAGTTAACACTATGAACCAGAAACTGTTTTTAATGCTGTTTTCTCTGCTGTTCATCGCCAGCGGGGCAAGAGCAACAAAGTTTGAGAACCCTGTGATCAACGCTGACGTACCCGACCCGGACATCATCCGGGTGGGCGACACCTTCTACATGGTCAGCACAACGATGCACCTGATGCCGGGAGCCCCCGTCATGAAGTCGAAGGACCTGGTAAACTGGGAAATTGCCAGCTATGTGTTTGACCGTCTGACGGACACGCCCAACTACGACCTGCAGGGATGTTCTGCCTATGGCCGCGGACAATGGGCCACATCGCTACGCTATCACAACGGGAAGTTCTACATACTCTTCTCGCCCAACGACAAACCGTGGCGCTCGTACATCTATGAGTCGGAACGGGCCGAGGGGCCTTGGCGTCTGGTGTCGCGTCCCCGCCACTTCCACGACAACTCGCTGCTGTTCGACGAAGTGAACAACCGCGTATATGTCTTCTACGGCACAGGACAGCTGACGCAGCTGAAGAACGACCTCAGCGACGTAGAACCCGGCGGTGTGGACATGCGCATCTTTGAACGCGACTCGACAGAGAACGGACTGTTGGAAGGCAGCCGGGCGCTGATGCACGACGGACGATACTACCTGCTGATGATCAGCTGGCCCCGAGGACACGTGCGCCGTCAGGTATGCTACAGGGCCGACAACATCAAAGGCCCATGGGAAAAGAAAGTGATTCTGGAAGACAACTTCGACACATACGGCGGTGTGGGCCAGGGAACCATTGTCGACGGACCGGACGGACGCTGGTGGGGTGTCATTTTCCAAGACCGTGGTGCCATCGGACGTGTGCCGGTGCTGATGCCCTGCCGTTGGGTAGACGGCTGGCCCATGTTAGGCAACGAGCAGGGACATGTAGACAAAGAGATGGACATCCCCTACCCTGCACACCAGCAGAAAGGCATTGTGGCTTCCGACGATTTTGACAGCGACAGGCTGAACCTCGTATGGCAATGGAACCACAACCCCATAGACAACGGCTGGTCACTCACCGACCGGAAGGGATGGCTGCGGCTCAGGACTGCACGGCGGGCTGACAACCTCTTCACCGCTCTCAACACCCTGTCACAACGCATGACGGGACCGCGGAGCACCGCCACCATCAAGATGGACATCAGCCACATGAAGGATGGAGACCATGCCGGATTTGCCGCCTTCAACGGACACTCGGGCGTGCTGGACATCGCTCGGACAGGCAAGCGCTACGAACTCAGCATGAGCCGCCAAGTTGTCCATCTGCGCGACAGCGACAAGGCTGTAACGAAAGTAGACATCGAAGAGAAAGCACGTATCACGCTGAGTCAGAAGACGATATGGCTCCGCATAGAAGCCGATTTCACCAACCATCAGGATCGTGCCACCTTCTATTACAGCACGGACGGAAAGACGTTCCGGCAACTGGGCTCCGACTTCCGCATGCAGTTTGACTATAGGAGGTTTTTCATGGGTACACGCTTTGCCATCTTCAACTATGCCACCAAGACATTGGGGGGATACATAGACGTGGATGACTATCGCCTAAAGTAGGTATTTTGCGATTTTTCCGACTCTACGTTTGCATATTAAAGAAGAATTAGTTACTTTTGTAGGCGAAATACAAGACTACAAAAGTAACATTCTCCTATGGCACAAACGCTTATCCGCTTGCTGGCATTATGCAGTATCTTGCTGGGATACTGCACGTTGCACGCACAGGTCATTAATGACGTACACAAATACGACGGGGAGCACAAAAACGAGACTTGGGGGTACATGACACTTGGCGACAACGTCATTACCGACTTTTTCTTCGGAATGGAGATGACCTACAAGCGTCATCTGTCCGACCGTTGGTACGTGCAGGGCGATGCCCAGATGCAGTTGGGCAAAAAGCTCTATTCGGTAGCCACACAAGGTGCCTACCGGCTACCCTGGGGATGGTCGGACTTCTACGTAAAAGGCAAGGTGATGTATAACCACTATCAGCGGTGGCACACCAACGAGCTGGACATGAGCCTGGGAGTCACCTGGGAGATGCCTTACTTCTACGTCCACCTGGGCGCATCGTACATTTACTTCCACATGCTCGACTTCGGCTATTGGGAACCGCTGACCATGAACATTGGCGCCGGCGTGAACATCCGTCCGCGATGGAACTCATGGAACATCGGAGTCTTTGCCCGCAACTACGACGACTTCTATTATGAAGGCTACAACCTGAACTGGGGTGTCAACTTCTATGCCAACCTGAAGAAGGACCTCCGGCTGTTTGGAGAAGTCAACATACGCCCTGCAGGCAGCATGAGCCAGCTGGCCACAAAGTATGAGAACTCATTTAAAATCGGACTAAAACATGTTTGGTGACATGATGAAAAAGAACTATATAACCACTATCATCCTGCTGACTGTGCTGATGCTGACAGCCTGCGACAAAGTCAGCCCAACAGGTGTGCTGATTGCAAGTTCCGACGTGGACGACCGTGTAAAGATGTCGCACGAGTACTATCAGATACACAAACGTGAATATAACGTGCTGGTGGGCAGGAACGGAGAATATACCTTTCTGGTGGGTGCCGACAGCCACATGACGAACGACCCGGGACGCATGAAGGAAATGTTAGACAACGGCATAGACAACAACGACCTGTTCATAGCCCACCTGGGCGATATTGCAGACACCAAGGCAGAGTATTACATCAATCTGGACAGCGTGGTGCAGAAAGCCCGCGACAAGTATATCAAGAAGAACTACCACGAGGTAGTCGTCAAAGACGACAAGGACATAGAGCACGTCTTCTACCGAGAACCCCACAGCACCGAACTGTACACCTTGGACCAGCTGAAAATGCCGTTCTACCCCGTTGTGGGCAACCATGACCTCACCAATAACGGATGGGCACTATGGACCAACATCTTCAACTCGTCGTTCTATACCGTCTTTATCTACGTCGGCGATGAAGAGGGACATCCCATTTACGACCATCTCATCTTCCTGGACACAGCCAGCGGCACGCTGGGACGAGAGCAGATAGACCTGCTGGACGACGGTGCGCTGGACGACATGTTCAAAGTCAATCCCGACGGCAAGGTTCGCCACACCTTTGTCTTCGGGCATACCAACATCTTCCGCGTAGGCACCTTCGAACTGGCATCCACATTCCCACGTGAGGAGACGTACTATCTGTTGAACAAGTTTGACGAGTGGGACGCCGACATCGTGTTCTGCGGACATGTACACCAATGGGACGAACAGCACATCGGCGATGTGACCTACCTGACATTGGACTCCATGAGCGAAAGAAACAATCCCGAACCTGGAAACTATCTGGTAAGAGTGCATGTAAAAACGGACGGCTCCCTAAGCTGGGAACGCGTCCGTATGAATTATACCCCGAACAGGTAATCAGTATCCGAATACTTCCTCGAGCGTCAGTCGACGGATGGGAGCTATCTTTTCCAATGAGGGAATGTCGAGCTCCTTCTCGTCGCCAAGGATGAGGTAACGGTAGGGCTTGCGAGCCATCTGCTGTTGTTCGAAGCTAATTATATCCTGTAATGTAAGCTTCTGGACATCACGATACAACTTCTCATTGAGGTCGTAGTCAAGTCCCAGCCTTTTCATCGTAAGATAGCTGTAGAGCACATTCATCTTCTGCGTGCGTTGCGATGCCAACTGCTTGACAACGGCATCCTTGGCAATCTGGAAAGCAGCCTCCGACTGTGGAATGCTGTCGAGAATCTGGTGGAACTGGCGTACGCAATCCATCATCTTGTCGTTCTGGGTAATGATGTGGGTAAAGAAACTCTCAGGCTTATTCGCCTTGCTGGGGCGGTTGTATAAGGCAAAGGCATTATAGGCCAAGCCACGGGCCTCGCGCAACTCCTGGAAGACGATACCATTCATGCCTCCACCAAAGTATTCGTTGAAAAGGGTGACGGTAGCAGCCTCGTCAGGATTGAAAGCACGTCCCTCGTTATGGAACATACGCATGTAGATGTTCTTGGCATCATAGGGGGCAATCCATATCTCGTTCTGAGGAGTCTCAGCCTCCTTGTAAGCCACGCCATGAGGCACATCCTGCAACTGCCCGGGTGTCTTATGCACCTTGGTCACCATAGCCGTCAATTCCTTCTCAGACAGCGGACCATAATATAATATGGTATGTTTTTTTGCGCTGAGGTTCTTCAGCAGGTCCAGCAACTGCTGTGCATCAGCACTACGCAACTGCTGTTCGGTCATGACGTCGCGACTGGAGTTGTGAGGACCATAGACACCATACTGATAAAGATAGCTAAAGCAGGTGCGCTGGTCTTTCTTGGCATCGTCGCGATCCTTCAAGATCAAGTCTACGAACTGGGAATATGACTGTTTGTCTGCCTTGGCGTTATGCAGCACTTCCTCCAACAGCTGAAGGGCGGCGGGCATGTTCTCGCTCAAACCGGACAAAGAGATATTCATATTGTCACCATTGACATTGACGCTGTAGTTACAAGCCAGCTTATAGAACTGCTGCTTGATGTCGGTAGCTGTCAGCTTGTCGGTGCCTACATAGTCAAGGTAGCCGCTGGCTATATCGTAACGGTTGTCGTCCTGAAGACCGAAGTCATAGCGGAACACGAGATTGAACAGCTGGTTGTCCACGTTTTGCTTATACAGGAGGGGCAGGCCCTTCTTAACCTCGCCAACGGTCAAGTCGCGCTGGTAGTCCAGGAACTGGGGCTGGATAGGTTCCACCTTGGCGTTCTGGACGTCCTTCACAAACTGACTCACCTGGTCGCGGTTGGTGGGTATCGGCGTAATGGCGGGTTTGTCTATCTTCTTCTGCAGCGAGTCGACGCCCTGCTTCTTGAAGACGGTGGCATAGCCGTTGGTGAAGAAGCGGTTGGCAAAGTCAACCACCTGCTGCTTGGTCATCTTCGAGATACGGTCCATCAGCCCCGTTTGCTGTTGCCAGGACTTACCGTTGATAAAGGCATTCATGTGCTGGCGCACCCGCCATTGGTTATTGTCGAGCGCACGCTGATAGTTCAACTTCTTATTATTGATGACCGAAGGCAGCAAATCGTCTGAGAAGTTGCCCTTCTTCAGGTTGTCAATCTCAGCCAGCATCAAAGCACGGACATCCTCCAGCGACTGTCCGGGTTTAGGCATACCCACCAGGACGAATGTCGAATAGTCCTGCATGGTCTGCAGCCCACCCTGTGCCACCTGCACCTTCATGGGCTGGTTGAGGTTCAGGTCAAAGATGCCTGCCTTGCCGTTGCTCAGCAGGTCTTCGATGACTTCAAGCGTGTCGCATTGCAGGTCGCTGGCCTTCTTAGCCTGCCATCCCATCCAGATCTGGTCGGCCTGCTGACCGATAATAGTCGTGTCTGAAGGAGCAGTCAGCACACGCTGCTTCGGGAATACAGGCTGCGACACATCGGCAGCGGGCTTCCATTGTCCGAAATAACGGTCTATGACAGCCACCGTCTTGTCGGGATCAAAGTCGCCAGCCATGCAGACTGCCACATTGTTGGGCACATACCACTTGTTGAAGTAGTTCTTGATATTCGTAATAGAAGGATTCTTCAGGTGTTCCTGCGTACCGATGGTGGTCTGCGTTCCATAGGGATGTGTAGGGGTGAGTTTCTTTCCCAGGGCACTCCATATCTTGTCACCATCGTCCGTCAGGTACATGTTATACTCCTCATAAACGGCCTCCAGCTCGGTGTGGAAACCACGAATCACCATGTGCTGGAAACGGTCGGCCTGAATCTTGGCCCAGTTTTCTATCTCGTTCGAAGGAATATCCTCCGTATAGCAGGTGACGTCGTTAGAGGTGAAGGCATTGGTACCCTGAGCACCGATAGCAGCCATCAGTTTGTCGTACTCATTGGGAATGAAATACTGGGCGGCAACCTGTGACACGCTGTCAATCTCGTGATAGGCCTGCTTGCGGGCTACAGGATCTGTCAGCTTACGATAGGCCTCGTAACGCTTTTCTATCTCGTCGAGCAAGGGCGCTTCTGCTGTCGGATTGTTGGTACCAAACAACTTGGTTCCCTTGAACATCAGATGCTCCAGGTAGTGGGCCAAGCCCGTCGTCTCGGCAGGGTCGTTCTTAGAGCCCGTGCGCACGGCGATGTAGGTCTGAATACGCGGCTTGTCCTTATTGACAGAAAGATACACCTTCAATCCGTTGTCAAGCGTGTAGATGCGAGTCTTCGTCAGATCGCCCTGGACGGTCTCGTACTTGTAGTCTTTAGCCTGAGCGGTCATCCCGAGCGCGAGCAGGCATGTCAGTAATAAAGATTTCATTGTTTTCCTAATTTATTTAGTCTTCGTAATCTACTTCGTGGTCGAGTTTCGATATGAAGTCGTCAAACACTTCCTGCTCGACATCGCCCATGGAAAACTCCTTCTGGGCATCCTTACGGATTTCAGCAATCCATGCACGACGGGCGCGGACATAGTCTTCGCGGATGCGCTGCATGGCCTGGTCTGTCAGTTCGTCCAGTCCATAATAGTCAAGCATCAGCTGATAGGTCCAAGCCCATTGATACTCCCGATAATGGTCGTTGATGTCGTAGAAACGGTTCAGCACGTCGCGGATGCTCTCTACGTTGCCATTCTTGATATCCTCAATGAGACGCTCTTCCTCACTTACGGGGAGCAGGAGCCCTGACAGGTCTATCCATTTTCCAAGTCCCGTGTCTGAGGTCGGCTTGCCCAGGAAGCCCTCTTTCACGGCCCGCTTCAGCACGGCACCCATATAGATGCGCAGGGCGATATCATAATACTTGATGCCCTTCTTCAGCGACGAGGCGTTAATGATGTACTCCTGGAAATTGTACGAAGACACGTTCTTGCCGCCGGCCCGCTGCAGCGACTCCAGAATCTTCTTGCCTTCCACAATCTCGCCCACGGTAAACGGTGACAGCCAGTCGAAGTTGATGACACTCTTACGGCACGAAGCGGCCCGTTTGTCACGCTTGGGCCATTTCTTGATGTCACGATAGAGTCCTACGGTAGTGATGTTACGCCCAGGGACAATGTACATGGTCTCTCCGTAGGCCATCAGATAGGCAAACGGCAGGCAACGCATGTCGGGGTGATTCATCAGCTTGCCAAAGCAGACCGAGAAGGCGCCGATATTTGCCGGCATCAGCACATAGGCACCAGAGGCGGTCTTAGAACCTCGCTCCAAAGTTCCATAGTGCATGGGGCCCATCTTGTAGGCATGGTTGGAGAAGTTGGTGTTCGATCCGGCATTATAGAACGAGAACTCACCACCTATCAACAGGGAACTCTTATGATGTGAAGCCGAGAACGGTCCGCAGAATGCAGCACAGGCCTCGCCGTTGGCCATATAGGAATTGGCAAAGAACACGCTGGCCTCGGCTGTGAAGCCATTGGTAATCTGACAGGCCTCGCCTACGAAGCAGTCCTGCATCTTGACGCTATTGGTGATAGAGCATCCGTTAGAGATGATGGAGTTTTCACAGATAACACCTGTTCCAATGTACACACTGGCATCCTTGGATGAGAGGATGGTGCAATCAGACAACCGTGAGGCACCGCTGATTTCGCAGTCGTCCTTCACCACGGTATTGGTGATTTCCTTCGTATTGATAATCTTCACGCCATTTCCGATGGTTCCCTGCTCGGGCTGGGTGAAGCGAATCTCCTCGTTGACGAGTCGCATGATACAGTCTTTCAACTGTCTATCCTTGAAATGCTTGACCATGAAAGCAGCCAACTGGGAGTTCAGGTCGTGGAAGAGCATGACATTGCCGTCGCCCATCTCGTTCAGTACAGAGACCAGATGGCCCTCACCGAAGGTGGCTCCTTCTGTAGTCTCCATGGTGCAGATGTTCGAGATGTAACAGTCGTCACCTATCGTATAATTGTTGATGAAGTTTCCTATCTTCTCTATGAGACAGTTGTCGCCAACGGTGACGTTACGCAGGGTGGCATCGTTGATGCCTGCATGCTTGGTGAATCCGTTGGTCACCTCCACCTGTTTCTCAAAAACTCCTAACCGGATGTCGCCGTAAAACACAACACGATGGAATCCGTAGGGGGAGAATGCCTCGGCCACCTGCACATGTTCCCAGTTCTCGGCCCAGCAGCTGTTATTCTCAAGCACGCCGATTTCTTCTTGTGTCAATTGTCTATATTCTCTCATAAGTTTAGTATGATGATGTAACTATTCTTCTACGCTATAAAGGAAGTCATTGTAAGGATACTTCTGCACGTGCAGCTCGCGGACACGCTGATAGAGCACTTGGCGCAGTTCGTCGATATTCTCCTTGTTCTTGGCCGAGATGAACAGACAGTCGCCCTGCATCTTAGCCATCCACGTACGACGCAGCTCGTCCAGCGAGATATTCTCCTTCGTGGGTTCCGTCAGATCGTCCTCGTCCTGGGGAGTCCACGTGTAGGCATCTATCTTGTTGAACACCAGCATGGAGGGTTTGTCGGCACACCCCAGGTCAGCCAGGGTCTTCTCGACCACGCTGATTTGTTCCTCGAAGTCCGGGTGCGAAATGTCAACGACGTGCACCAGCAGGTCAGCTTCGCGTACCTCATCGAGGGTCGACTTGAACGAATCTACCAGGTCAGTAGGCAGTTTACGGATGAATCCTACCGTGTCAGCCAGCAGGAAGGGCAAGTTGTCGATAACCATCTTCCGCACCGTCGTATCCAAGGTGGCAAAGAGCTTGTTCTCGGCAAAGACATCACTCTTGGCCAGCAGGTTCATCATGGTAGACTTTCCAACGTTCGTATAGCCCACCAGAGCCACACGAATCAGACGTCCGCGATTCTTGCGCTGGGTTGTCTTCTGCTGGTCAATCTCCTGCAGACGCTGTTTCAGCAGGGTGATACGGTGCAGAATGATACGGCGGTCCATCTCCAACTGGGTTTCACCAGGTCCGCGCAGTCCTACGGAGCCCTTGCCGCCACCCGAACCAGAGCCGCCACCCTGACGTTCCAGGTGAGTCCACAACCGCTGCAGACGGGGCAGCATATACCGATACTGGGCCAGTTCGACCTGTGTCTTGGCCTCGGCGGTCTGGGCACGCATGGCAAAGATGTCGAGAATGAGCGACGTGCGGTCCAGTATCTTGAGCTTCAACTCGGCCTCGATATTGCGTATCTGCTTGGCCGACAGCTCATCGTCGAAGATGACCATACCTACAGGCTGGGGCACCATGCCCCCCTCCTCGGGCTCGGGAGAACCGTTGTCGCGCCACTCGTCGTAGGCATCCTCCTGTTGCTTGATGTATTGCTTGATCTCCTCGAGCTTTCCTTTTCCGACATACGTCACCTGACTGGGCCCCTGCACCTTCTGCGTGAAACGCTTGATGGTGACTGCTCCGGCAGTATCAGCCAGAAATTCCAGCTCGTCCAAATATTCCTTTGTCTTGGCCTCGTCCTGCTGCTGCGTGATGAGTCCCACCAGTACCGCAGTCTCAGCCTTCACTTCTGAGATAACAAATTCTTTCATACCTTGAATTAATATGGGGCAAAGGTACAACAAACTTTAAACTTTAAGCTTTCATCTCAAACCTTTATGGTGGTCCGTTATGCAAATTTAACACTTCCTCTACTCATAAAGTTCAAAGTTCGATGTTCAATGTTCAAAAAAAATCACTATCTTTGCAGGGCAAAATGAACTCACTATTTTATTTTTTGACTTATGAGAGTAATTATTGAATCTGACTATCAGAAGATGTCCCAGTGGGCTGCAGAACATGTCATTGAGCGCATTAACGCCTTCAAGCCCACAGTCGAGAAACCATTCGTACTGGGTCTGCCCACAGGTTCTTCGCCCGAGGGAATGTATGCCTGTCTGGTGAAGGCCAACAAGGAAGGCCGGGTATCATTCAAGAACGTGCTGACATTCAACATGGACGAATATGTCAATCTGCCGGAAGAGCATCCTGAGTCATACCACTCGTTCATGGCCCGCAACCTGTTCGACCATATTGACTGCCCCAAGGAGAACATCCACATCCTGAACGGCAATGCCAAAGACCTGGCTGCCGAGTGTGCTCACTACGAAGAGATGATTCGTGAGGCAGGCGGCATCGACCTCTTCATAGGAGGAATAGGGCCCGACGGACACATCGCCTTCAACGAGCCCTACTCTTCGCTGACCTCTCGCACCCGTGTGAAGACCTTGACAACAGACACCATCATAGCCAACTCGCGCTTCTTCGACAACGACGTCAACAAGGTGCCCAAACTGGCGCTGACTGTTGGCGTAGGTACCGTGATGGATGCCCGCGAGGTGATGATTCTGGTCAACGGCCACCACAAGGCCCGCGCCCTGAAGGCTGCCATCGAAGGTGCCGTCACCCACGAGTGGACCATCTCGGCCCTGCAGATGCACCAGCACGGCATCATCGTCGCCGACGAACCTGCCACAGACGAGCTGAAGGTGTCCACGTATAAGTACTTCAAGGACATCGAGAAGGACAACCTGCTCTAACCAGCATAAAACTCCAAAGTATCCCGGGAAACGGACTCGGGATACTTTCATTCTAAACAACAATAATACACTAAACGACTAAAACAATCACGTATGAAAGACTTACAAATGTACATTGACGGCCAGTTCTGCCAGAGCAGCAACGGCCAGTGGATTGACGTGCTGAACCCCTCGACCGAGGAAGTCATCTCCCGTCAGCCGGAAGGAACCATCGAAGACGTTAACCGTGCACTTGACGCTGCCCGCCGGGCCCAGAAGCAATGGGCCAAGACGCCCGCCATCGAGCGTGCCGCCTGGCTGAAGAAACTGGCCAACGGAATCCGTGAGCGCCGTGAAGAGTTTATCGACATCATCATGCGCGAGCAGGGCAAGACCCTCACTTGGGCGACCGTCGAGGTGGACGTCACAGCAGAGTACTTTGACTATATGGCGTCTTTTGCCCGTCACATCGAGGGTGAAATCATTCCCAGCGACCGTCCTAACGAGACCATCTTCCTCGCCAAGAAACCCATCGGTGTGGTTGCAGGCATCCTGCCCTGGAACTTCCCCTTCTTCCTGATTGCCCGCAAGGCTGGCGCTGCCCTCATTGCCGGCTGTACCATCGTCATCAAACCCTCGCAGCTGACTCCTGAGAACTGTACTGTCTTCGGCGAGGTCGTCGACAAGGTGGGACTGCCCAAGGGCGTCATCAACATTGTCACAGGCAGAGGAAGTGTCATCGGCAACGAGATGGCAGGCTCGCCCAAGATTGACATCGTCAGCGTGACGGGTTCGGTGGGTGCCGGCGAGAGCATCATGGCCGCTGCTTCGAAGAATATCACCAAGGTGAGCCTCGAACTGGGTGGCAAGGCTCCTGCCATCGTCTGCAAGGATGCCGACCTGGAGAAGGCTGCCCAATGGATTGTAGACAGTCGCATCGGCAACAACGGACAGATATGCAACAACGCCGAGCGCGTCTACGTCGACAAGGCCGTCAAGAAGGAGTTTACCGACATTCTGGTCAAGAAGATGGAGGCCGTCCGCGTAGGCGATGTCTGCCAAGACCATACCGTCGACATGGGTCCCCTGGTAGAAGCCCGTGCCCTGGAGAGCGTCACCGAGAAGGTGGAACGCGCCATCAAGCAGGGAGCCAAGCTGCTCTGTGGCGGTCATCGTGTGGGCGACAAGGGCTACTTCTATGCCGCTACCGTACTGGACAACTGCACCCAGCAGATGGATATCATCCACGAGGAAACCTTCGGTCCCGTGATTCCGCTGGTTGAGTTTGAAGGTATTGAACAGGCCATCGAATGGGCTAACGACTGTGAGTACGGACTGGCGTCGAGTGTCTTCACCAAAGATATTGACACAGCCGCCCGCGTGGCCCGTGAACTGGAGTTTGGCGAGACCTACATCAACCGCGAGCACTTCGAGGCCATGCAGGGCTTCCATGCCGGTGTGAAGAAGAGTGGCATAGGTGGTGCCGACGGCAAGCATGGCATCGAGGAATACCTCGTCACCCACGTCACCTATCTGGACACCCACTACGAGTAAACCGCCACCTGCTCTTCCTGAAGAAGTATAATTGCAAAATCAATAACGAAATACAAAATGCAAACAAGATTTAAAAAGAAAGCCAATATCTTTAATGTGGCCATGACAGCCGTCTCCGGAATGCTCTCCGTCGGTATTATGCTGTATGCTGTTGGCCATTTTGGGCTGGTAAAGGCATGGGACGAACTCATCCTCAACATGTTTTACATAGCCTGTCTTGTGATGATGTGGATGTACTTCTTCAACCGCCTCGAAACCCAGCGGTTCAACTACTGGAGTTCGCTGTGCATAGGCATCACCATCCTGTTGCGCGACATACTCTTCAAACCACCATTGGCCACCTACGCACTCCAGCTGACCTGCCTGACGCTCTCCGTCTGGCTCCTGCTCATGTTCACCTACTTCTATGCCCGCAAGGACTGGAAGACCTACTCCAAGGCCAATCTATGGTTTATCTTCATCGTCGATGTCGCCATTGCAGCACTCTACAACTACGACATCCTCATAGAGACACTGGGTGAAGAGAAGCCCTATCTGATGACGGAGATTTGGATTCGACCGACCATCACCTACGGTCTTGTGGCCTGTTTTGTGACCGAGGATGATTAGCAAGGAATTCAAAGCGGAGCGACCCCGTTGGACGGGAAAATCATGAGGTAAGAGAATATTTAAAGTGGAGCACCTTTCGGTTGCTCCACTTTCTTCATCAGTTGATTTCACCGGCTGATGCCGATAATCCTGCTTTTTAGTTAATACATTTAACATTTCGGCCCATATCGAACATCACTCACCGCATGAGATTTTATGTTTATTCAAGTTTTCGAGAATCAATGAAGATTATTTCTGCATGTCGTAGACCACCTGCATCAGGCGCTTGCCTATCTCGTCGGCAGCCTCCATCGTGGCTGCCTCGCTGTAGACGCGGATGATGGGCTCGGTATTCGACTTGCGCAGGTGTACCCAGCGGTCGGGGAAGTCTATCTTCACACCGTCAATATCGTTGACTTGTGCCGTGGGGTCCTGGGCAAACATCTCCTTCACCTTGACCAGTATGGCATCGACATCGGTCTCAGGAGTCAGGTCGATACGGTTCTTGGCAATCTGATAGCTGGGGAAGGTCTTACGCAGTTCGCTGGCCTTGCAGCCCTTCTTGGCCAAGGAGGTCAGGAAGAGGGCTATGCCCACGAGGGCGTCACGCCCATAGTGGCTCTCGGGATAGATGACACCGCCATTGCCTTCGCCGCCGATGACGGCACCGACTTCTTTCATTTTGGTGGTGACATTGACCTCGCCTACGGCTGCTGCTGAATAGTGGCCTCCACGGCTCTCAGTAACGTCACGCAGGGCTCGGGTGGAACTGAGGTTAGACACGGTGTTACCCGTGGTCTGCGACAACACGTAGTCGGCAACGCTGACCAGCGTGTACTCCTCGCCGAACATTGTGCCGTCTTCACAGATGAATGCCAGACGGTCTACATCGGGATCAACGACAATGCCCAGATTGTAGTGGCCTGTCTTCATCTCGTTCATGATGCCGCTCAAGTTCTTCTCCAACGGTTCGGGGTTATGGGCAAAGTCGCCCGTCACGTCTCCATTGAGAAACTTATACCCTACGCCGAGGCGTTCCAGAAGTTTGGGGAGTATGATGCCGCCCACACTATTGATGCTGTCAACACAGACCGTAAAGCGGGCTTGCCGTACTGCATCGGCATCGACCAGATTCAGGTCCAGTACGGACTGGACGTGACGGTCGTCGAAGCTGGAGTCTGCAATGACTTTACCCAAATGGTCGACCTCAGCATAGCAGAAGTCCTCTTTCTCAGCTATCTCAAGCACTTTGTTGCCGTCGGCAGCTGTCAGGAACTCGCCTTCGCTGTTCAGCAACTTCAGGGCATTCCATTGGCGGGGATTATGAGACGCCGTGATGATGATGCCTCCATCGGCACCGCTCATACGGACAGCCAGTTCGGTGGTGGGTGTGGTGGCATAGCCTATGTCGATGACGTCGAAGCCCATGCCTACGAGTGTTCCGCACACTACGTCACGTACCATAGCCCCCGAAATACGGCCGTCGCGCCCTACCACAATCTTGCCCGACTTGCGGGGTATAAAAGTGGCATAGGCCGTTGTGAACTTGACGATATCCAGGGGATTCAAGGTATCACCCGTGCGTCCACCGATGGTACCGCGGATGCCGGAGATTGATTTTATAAGTGTCATAATCTATCTTAAAATTATTTTTCTCTCATATAAGTAATCTCATAGTAGCAGGGGTAAACGCTGGAAGAGGCGTCGGCCGTACCTTGAGAGTGTGGAACGATAAGTCGGACCTGGGCTATTTCGTCGTTCTCGTTCTCCGGGCGCCCTATATAGACATAGTTCAGCGGAACCAACCAGCCTGAAGGAACGGACGAAGACGAGGGATGGCGCATCAGCATCACGCCTTCCATAAAGGAGGCCGTAATGGTGGTTCCGGTACGGGTGACATTCATCTTGTCCACATACTGTGAACCGTCGACCCATCCCTGCAACGTTGAGTTGTAGAACCAAAAGGACGCCTTGTTGCTTGCAAGCAGCGAGTCTGCCAGAATGTTGTATTCCTCAAAACGGCAGAGAATATTGACTGCCTTGTTGGCTTCCAGCTTGTCGCCACAGCCTTGGCGCACAATCTGCATATAGACACCTGTACGTTCGAGTTTGACATACTCATTGGCATCGACGTCCGTCTTTTCACCTTGTGCCTTGAACTGGGCTTCGCTGATTACCTTGATTTCTTCTTTTGCTATATACTGGTCGATGGCAGCACGTTCCTTGGCCTTCTTGTCACCATAGGTCTCATAGTTCTCACAACTGGTCACGAACAATACTGTTGCCAACACCAATAGCGGAAAAATCAGTTTCTTCATCTTCTATCTTGTCTTAAATCGGCTGCAAAGGTACGATTTTTAAGTGAAATGTGAAATGTGTAGAGTGAAGAATTTGCTCCCACTACACATTAATTAACTATTCCCGTACCGCTATGCCCTACACCAACTGCCCCTCGAAAGCATCGAGTGCCTTCTCCACAGCTTTAACAGCATCGTCTATCGTTCCGTTGATGCGTCCTCCAGAGGCGTTCAGATGACCGCCGCCATTGAAGAAGCGAGCTGCTACCTCGTTGCAAGGGAAGTCGTCAACAGAACGTAACGACACCCATACGAGGTTGGGGCGCTCGGTATCTTCGCGCAACGATATGCTCAGCTTCAAGCCCTTGATCTGCAACGGCATGTTGACCAGCCCCTCGGAATCGCCCCTCACGAAATGGAACTGCTTCAGGTCTGCCCGGGTTAGCGTGTAGTAGGCAGCATGGCGTTTCTCATCGACCACAAGCCGGTTGCACAACACGTGTCCCACCATTCGTAGACGGTGCTCCGAATAGTTATGGTATACGTTTCTGAAGATTTTGTCCTTATTGATGCGCTTGGTCAGTAGTTGACTGATGATGAAGAAGATGTCGGGATCGTTTGAATTAAACGTAAACCCGCCCGTGTCAGTCATCATACCCGTATAGACAGGAACAGCGTAGTGCTTGCCCAACTGGTCGAACAGGCCCAACTGCCACACTATGCGGAACACCAGTTCACAGGTACTCGACATGTGAGACTGAGAGAAACTCAGCACGGCATCCACATCAGGGTCCAAGTGGTGGTCTATAAGTACCTTCCGGGCTGGCGATTCAACCAGCGGGGACTCCATATCGCCAGTACGCGACAATGTGTTGAAGTCAAGACAGAATACCATATCGGCAATCTTCAGCACCGTGTCCACATAGTCCTTGCGCTTGTCGTAGCGGACTATCTTATCCGTATTCGGCATCCATTGCAGGTAGTCGGGATACTGGTCGGGAGCCACCAGCAACGGTTCCTTGCCACATTGCCGCAACACCTCGCCCCAACCTAACAGCGAGCCGATGGCATCGCCGTCTGGATTGGTGTGACACACAACCACAATGGTCTCTGCGTTATCAATGAGGGAGCGCAACTGTGTGCACTCCCCATCTGTCATGATATTTTCCAGCATGGAACTTTTACCTTTTTACTTTTTTACCTTTTTCACCTTAAAAAAGCTTGTTGGGATAAACGCCCTCGTCTACCAGTTTCTGTATGCGCTCCACCGTAGCCTCACGATCGGCAGCGTAGGTTACGCCAAACCACTTAGACGTTGTGTCCAGCACCTCGCAGGTGGCTGTACCGTCGTTGATCAACTTGTTAACCATCAGCGGAATGAAGAACTCTGCCTTCAGATTCTCCATGTTCTTCGGGTCAGAGAGAAACTCCTTGAAGTAGGCTTCTGAATACTCGAAATAGTCGGGTGTGAAGCCCCACATGTTCATCGAAACGGGCACATTCTCCTCCAATGGCTGCCACTCGCCCTGCTCGTCCTTGTACTTGATGATACCGTCCATGCGGAGAATCTCAGTACACTCTACGACGTCTGTCAGATGACGCTTGTCGTTATAGGCGCACACACCACGGGCCACAGAACCATTCTCCGACAGGGTGTTGCACACACGGAATCCCACCATGGCATACTTGTTCCTGGTACCCTCGGGCAGATTGCTCAGGTATTTGCCTATCTGCATGAAAGCATCACGTCCGTAGAAGTCGTCACAGTTGATGACGCAGAACGGTTCCTTGATGACGTCCTTACCCATCAGCACGGCGTGGTTGGTACCCCACGGCTTCTGACGGCCCTCAGGAACCTTGAACCCCTCGGGGAGTGCGTCCAGCCCCTGGAAGCACAGTTCACAGGGTATCTTGTCCTCATATTTGGCAAGTATCTGTGTACGGAACTGCTCCTCGAAATCTTTACGGATAACCCATACTATCTTGCCGAATCCTGCCTGGATGGCGTCATAGATGCTATAATCCATAATGGTCTCACCGTTGGGACCCAGCCCGTCAAGCTGCTTCAGGCCGCCATAACGGCTACCCATGCCTGCTGCTAAAAGAAATAATGTCGGTTTCATATTCGTATCTTTTTAGTGTTAAATCATATACTACTTGCAAAAGTACAAAATATCTATGAACTTTGGACCATGTGTTATGAACTATTAACACTTCAGGGTTCTCATGGCGTTCAGAACGGCCAGCACCGTCACACCCACATCGGCAAACACAGCCATCCACATCGTTGCCAATCCAGCAACCGCCAACAGCAGTACCGCCACCTTGACACCAATGGCGAGCCACACGTTCTGACGGGCAATGCCCAGCGTACGGCGGGCTATACGGATGGCGACAGCTATCTTCGACGGTTTGTCGTCCATCAGCACCACGTCAGCAGCCTCTATGGCGGCATCGCTGCCCAAGCCGCCCATGGCAATGCCCACATCGGCACGAGCCAACACGGGTGCATCGTTCACACCATCACCCACAAAAGCAACATGGGCGGACTGAGCCGTAAACTCTTCCATATACCGTACCTTGTCAGCAGGCAACAGTTCGGCGTGATACTCGTCCAAATGCAGTTGGTCAGCAACATGGGCAGCTACCTCCTGACGGTCGCCTGTCAGCATCACCGTACGCTCCACCCCCAACGCAGCCAACTGGCTGATGGCATCAGCGCTGTCCTCCTTCACCTTGTCGCTGATGACAATATGACCGGCATAGCGACCGTCGATAGCCACATGGATGATGGTTCCCACATGGTGGCAATCGTGCCAACGAGCTCCGACGGCATCCATCATCTTCGTATTGCCGACGCACACCAACTGATGACCGACACGGGCCTTGACGCCCTGTCCTGCCACCTCCTCCACGTCCGAAACACGGCATCCGTCAGTAGCCTCGTCGGGAAAAGCGTCGCGCAGGGCGGCTCCGATGGGATGCGTCGAGAAATGTTCCACATGAGCGGCCAAGTGCAACAACTGGTGCTCGTCAAACTCGTCGGGATGTACCGCCTCTACAGCAAACTGCCCGTGAGTCAGCGTTCCCGTCTTGTCAAACACCAAGGTCTGCACCCCAGAGAGCACGTCCATATAGTTGGCTCCCTTGATAAGAATTCCCTTTCGCGAGGCTCCGCCTATGCCTCCGAAGAAGGTCAGCGGCACACTGAGCACCAAGGCACAGGGACACGACACCACCAAGAAAAGCAAGGCACGATAAAGCCAGGTCGGAAAAGTGCCAAGGAAGGTGGCTTGAGCGGTAAGTGACACGAACAGGGACGGAACGACAGCCAAGGCTACGGCGGAAAAGACCACGATGGGTGTATAGACACGGGCAAAACGGGTAATAAAAGTCTCGCTCTTCGACTTATGCTCGCCGGCATGCTCCACAAGACTGATAATCTTCGACACCGTGCTCTCGCCAAAAGACTTCGTGGTACGCACCCGGATGACTCCCGACTGGTTGATACAACCCGACACTACCTCGTCGCCCGTCTGTACTTCCCGGGGCATCGTCTCACCTGTCAGAGCAACTGTGTTCAGCGTCGTGATGCCTTCTACCACCACGCCGTCCAACGGAATTTTCTCGCCTGGTCGTACGACAACAAACGAACCTATGGCCACTGTTTCGGGACTGACATCCTTCAAGGTGTCTTCACTACCCTCTTGCACGACGTGTGCCACATCTGGACGGATATCCATCAGGTGTGCAATGCTCTCACGGCTCTTGCCCTCGGCATAGCCCTCGAACAGTTCGCCAACCTGGAAAAACAGCATGACAAACACGGCCTCAGGGAACTCCGTCTCTGCTCCGGGCAGGAAGCCGATAGCCAAGGCTCCAATGGTAGCCACCGACATCAGCAGATGCTCGTTGAAGGGCTCTCCTTCTGCTATACCCTCCACCGCTTCCTTCAGGGTATCATAACCTATTATTAAATAAGGTACGAGGTAAACCAACAGCAATTGCCATGTTGGCAGTTCCCAATGATGCTCCACCCATACTGCTGCCACCAGCAATACGACGGTCACGCCAATCTTCCACAGCAAACTCTTGCCTCCCTCCTCATGGTGATGGTGTTCATGATGGTGCCCTTGGTGGTATTCATGCTCACAACCACAATGTCCATGATGATGATGTTCACAATGATGTCCCATAGTCTATTGATTTGAATGTTTCGTTTTCTGGGTGCAAAGTTACATCATTTGTCTTGCAACTCGGTTGCAAAGGGCACAACAACCCTATCAAAACAATGCCCCGCCCTTATTTGTTAATAAAGGCGAGGTATCAATAGGGTATCTTCTAACGGGGGATTACTCCTTGTTGAGCAAGATTTTCATCATCTCTACGGCTGCCTTGGCAACGCTCGTGCCAGGACCGAAGATAGCAGCCACACCTGCCTTGTAGAGGAAGTCGTAGTCCTGGGCAGGAATCACACCACCGGCAATGACCATGATGTCTTCACGACCCAACTTCTTGAGTTCCTCAATGAGCTGAGGTATCAGCGTCTTGTGACCAGCAGCCAGCGAAGAAGCGCCAACTACGTGAACGTCGTTCTCAACAGCCTCGCGGGCAGCCTCGGCAGGAGTTTGGAACAACGGTCCCATATCTACGTCAAAGCCACAGTCGGCATAGCCTGTTGCCACTACCTTAGCACCGCGGTCGTGACCGTCCTGTCCCATCTTGGCTATGAAGATACGGGGACGGCGACCTTCCTGCTTAGCGAACTCGTCTGTCAGCTTGCAAGCCAACTCAAACTCGCTGTCGTTCTTTGATTCTGAACTATACACACCTGAAATTGTTCTGATTACTGCTTTATAACGGCCTACGATTTCCTCGCAGGCATCTGAAATCTCACCAAGGGTACAACGCAACTGGGCGGCTTTGACAGCCAAGTCGAGCAGGTTGTTCTCTGACTTGCGGCCCTCGTTGAAGTCGCGCACACACTCGGTGATAGCCTTGAGGGCTGCCTGACAAGCGGCCTCGTCACGGGTTGCACGCACTTGAGCCAGACTCTCCTCCTGCTGTTTGCGTACAGCGGTGTTGTCGACCTCGAGGATGTCGATGGGATCCTCGTGTTCCAGACGATACTTGTTAGTACCCACGATGGTCTGTACACCAGAGTCGATACGAGCTTGGGTACGGGCTGCTGCCTCCTCGATACGCATCTTGGGCAGACCGGTCTCGATGGCCTTGGCCATACCGCCGAGCTTCTCAATCTCTTGGATGTGCTCCCATGCCTTGTGCACCAATTCGTTGGTCAGGGTCTCCACATAGTAAGAACCTGCCCAAGGGTCTATCTGCTTGCAGACCTTGGTCTCGTTCTGGATATAGATCTGAGTGTTACGGGCAATACGGGCTGAGAAGTCGGTAGGCAGGGCAATAGCCTCGTCAAGGGCATTGGTGTGCAGCGACTGGGTGTGACCGAGTACGGCAGCCATAGCCTCGATACAGGTACGGCCTACGTTGTTGAAGGGGTCCTGCTCGGTGAGCGACCAGCCAGAGGTCTGAGAGTGGGTACGGAGTGCGAGTGACTTGGGGTTCTTGGCTCCAAAGCTCTTCACAATCTTAGCCCACAGCAGTCGGCCTGCACGCATCTTGGCAATCTCCATGAAGTGGTTCATACCGATGGCCCAGAAGAATGAGAGACGGGGTGCAAAGGCATCGACATCAATACCGGCATTCACACCTGTACGCAAGTAGTCCATACCGTCGGCAAGGGTGTAGGCCAGTTCAATGTCAGCTGTAGCACCAGCCTCCTGCATGTGGTAGCCTGAGATAGAGATGCTGTTGAACTTAGGCATCTTCTGTGAGGTGTACTCGAAGATGTCGGCAATAATCTTCATGGAAAATGCAGGTGGATAGATATAGGTGTTTCGAACCATGAACTCCTTCAGAATATCGTTCTGGATGGTTCCTGCCATCTCCTCAAGCTGAGCACCCTGCTCCAGTCCGGCAACGATGTAGAAAGCCAGGATAGGCAGTACGGCACCGTTCATCGTCATAGAGACAGACATCTTGTTCAAGGGGATGCCTGAGAACAGCACTTTCATGTTCTCTTCGTTACAGATAGACACACCTGCTTTACCCACATCACCCACGACACGGGCATTGTCGGGGTCGTAACCACGGTGTGTCGGCAGGTCAAAGGCTACAGACAGTCCTTTCTGACCTGATGCCAAGTTACGACGATAGAATGCATTCGACTCCTCAGCGGTAGAGAATCCGGCATACTGGCGGATAGTCCACGGACGGAACGGATACATCATGGAGTACGGACCACGAAGGTAAGGGGGAATACCTGCCGTAAAGTCGAGGTGTTCCATGCCTTCCAGGTCTTCTTTGGTATATACAGGACGGACTTCAATGTGCTCAGGAGTCTTCCAGTTAGGCACGATGTTGTTCTCCTTCAGCCAGGCAGCACCATCAGTCTGGTGAATACCGGCGTAGATATCGATATCTTTAAAATTCTTTCTCATAGCTTAAATGCCTAACTTTTGATTATACTCTTTCAGGGTTTCCAAAACGTTACACTTCACATGGATGAAGTTCTCGATGCCGGCAGCCTTCAGGTCCTCCATGCAAGCAGGAGCACCGGCAACCACGAACATAGCACGTCCGTTCAGATACTTGAAGGCGGGAATAGCATATTCTGCATACTCATCATCGCTTGAGCAGATGACTACGATGTCGGCCTTGGCCTCCAAAGCAGCATCCACACCCTCCTCTACTGTCTTGAAGCCAAGATTGTCGACGACCTTATAACCAGCACAGGCAAGGAAATTACAAGAGAACTGGGCACGAGCCTGACGCATAGCCAGATTGCCAATGGTCAGCATAAATGCCGTAGGCACCTTGGCGGCTTTCTCTGTAGTCAGACGAAGGGTCTCGAAATCGGATGCCAGTCTGCTGGCTTTCAGTGCGGGCACATCAGCATCGCCGGTGTGTGTAGCGCAACAACAGTCGCAAGCCAAGGGTTGCTTGCCCTCGCTCTTCTCGGTGAAATTGGGGAACTGGTTGGTACCCAACAGGAACTCCTTGCGCTTGGCGGCGTCGCCGTGACGCTTCACGTTCGTGGCGTTGATATCTTCTTGTACAGTGCCTTTCTTCACGGCCTCGAGGAATCCGCCTTCCTCTTCCACCTTCAGGAATATCTTCCAAGCCTCCTGTGCCAAAGCATCGGTAAGGTGCTCGATATAATAGGAACCGGCAGACGCATCAACAATGCGGTCAAAGTGTGCTTCCTCCTTAATCAGCAGCTGCTGATTGCGGGCGATACGCTCGCTGAAGTCTGTCGGCTTCTCGTAGGGTGCATCAAACGGTGTGACAACCATTGAGTGAACGCCTCCGAGGGCAGCACTCATCGCCTCTGTCTGAGAACGCAGCAAGTTGACATAAGAATCGAATACGGTCTGGTTATAGGTCGATGTCGAAGCGTTGATAATCATCTTGCAGGCACAGTCGCACTTCGGTTCATACTGCTTGACAATCTGTGCCCACAGCAAACGGGCGGCACGGAACTTCGCAATCTCCATAAAGTAGTTCTCGCTGACGCCCATGTAGAACTTGATCTTCTTTGCGGCAAGGTCAACGTCTACGCCGGCATCGGTGAGCTGCTGCAGGTACTCGTTACCCCAGGCAAGGGCGTAACCCAATTCCTGTACGATGTAAGCGCCGCTGTTATTCAACAGATCGCTGTGCACCATCACGCAACGAAGGTTAGGATAGTCCTTCAACTTTTCCACAAGCTTAGGCATATCTGCCAGGAGGAAGGTGCTGTCCTTACCCTTCATCAGCATACGCTCGATGGGATCGAAGCCTATGCCACCCACAATCTTCTCCTTGTCGTAACCCTTCTGCTCGAAGTAGGCCACCAGCAGGTCGGCCAGTTGTAGGGCGTGGCGCAGGCACGCGCGATAACTCACCTCTACGATGTCGAGGCGAATGTCTTTGAGCAGCGTCTCGATAAACTCGGCGCTAAGTTCTGCATGACCAAGTTTGAATCCGATGCTGTCCACACCCTTGTTCAGGATGTCAAGAGCCTTCTTGTTGGCCTCTGCAGGGTCGTTCACAACGATATTCTGACGCACATACCATTCATTCGAGTCTTTCTTGTTGCCACGAACGAACGGAAACTCACCTGGCAAAGCGTCAGGTGTCTTCAGATTCGCCAGGTCTTCCCGACGATAGAAAGGCTGCACATTGAACCCTTCGTTGGTTCTCCATACGAGTCGCTTCTGGAAGTCGGCCCCTTTCAGGTCCACTTCAATTTTGTCCAGCCACTCTTGAGTGGTAGGAGCCTGGAACTCGCTGAAGAGCTTCTCTTTGTTTTCCATAAAATTAAAATAAACGTTTGTATTATTATATAAGTAATGTTTTAGCGTTACAACCTGCAAAGGTAACAAATATTTCTGAACCGACGAAGATTTTAATAAATATTTTATGTTTATGCATCTGATATGGGCTTAAGAAGTGTGAAATAAATAAAAAGCGCGAAAATAGTTGCACAAAGATGCATGAATTGAGCAAGAATTTCGTAATTTTGCAGCCAATTTCGACAAATATTATTATGGAATCGCTTCAATGGTTAATTAATTTGTTTACTGCTACTGACTCTGTGGCACATATCACATTGCTGTATGCTGTAGTCATTGCTATGGGAGTCTATTTAGGTAAAATCAAGATTGGAGGCATCTCGCTTGGTGTTACCTTCGTCTTGTTTGCAGGTATTGTGGCTGGTCATATCGGATTCACAGCCCCTCTACCCATCCTGACGTTTGTACAAGACTTCGGACTCATCCTGTTTGTATTTATGATAGGAATGCAGGTCGGTCCTGGTTTCTTCGAGAGTTTCGGCAAAGCGGGCGTCAAGCTTAACGGGCTGGCATCTACAGCTATCCTGCTAAACATCATTGTGATGTTTGCCTGCTACTACATCTTTTTTGATACCAAAAACGCCAGCAACCTGCCTATGATGGTTGGTACGCTCTATGGCGCTGTTACCAATACACCTGGTCTTGGTGCGGCCAATGAAGCCTTGAGTACGGTATTCGGTGACAATGCACCACAGATTGCCTCTGCTTACGCTTGTGCCTATCCGCTTGGCGTATTAGGTATCATTGGAGCGACTATTTTAATAAGGTATCTTTGCAATGTGCAATTAGAGAAAGAAGAAGAGCAACTGAAATCCATGGAGGAAACGGCAGCAAACAAGAAGCCATACAAGATGCACCTAGAGGTCACTAACAAATACTTGGAGGGCAAGACGCTGCTGCAGGTACACGACTTCCTGAACCGCGACTTCGTCGTTTCGCGCATAGTCCACGAGGGAGAATTGTCAATTCCTAATCGCAATACCGTCTTCCACATGGGTGACCAGATGCTGATTGTCTGTGCCGAGGCTGACCAGGAGGCCATCATGGCTTTCATCGGTCCCAAACTAGACATCGACTTCGAGCAGTCTGACCAGCCATTGGTGTCAAAGCGTATCCTTATTACCAATCCGAAAATCAACGGCAAGACACTGGGCGGTATGCACTTCTCCAGCGTCTATGGCGTCAATGTGACGCGCGTGACCCGTCACGGAATGGACCTCTTTGCCTCAACGACCCTTCCGTTGCAGGTGGGCGACAGAATTATGGTGGTAGGTCCCGAGGATGCCGTTGACCGCGTTGCCAACAAGATGGGTAACTCCATCCGCCGTCTGGACGCGCCTAACATTGCAACCATCTTTGTCGGCATCATCATTGGTATCATCTTCGGTTCACTGCCCCTTGCCATCCCTGGTATGCCCGTTCCCATGAAGTTGGGTATTGCCGGCGGACCGCTGATTATCGCCATCCTCATCGGACGCTACGGCTATAAGATTCATCTGGTGACCTACACAACGACGTCAGCCAATATGATGCTGCGAGAAATCGGACTGGTGCTGTTCTTAGCTTCAGTGGGTATCAAGGCAGGAGCCAACTTCTTCGAGACCGTAGTTGAAGGCGACGGACTACTCTATGTGCTGACGGGTTTCCTCATCACCATTATCCCCATCCTGATTGTCGGACCTATAGCCCGTCTGAAGTTCAAGTTCAACTACTTCACCATTGCAGGTATGATTGCCGGTACCTATACTGACCCCCCTGCGCTGGCTTATGCCAACAGCATCTGTTCCAAGGAAGCTCCTGCCGTAGGATATTCAACGGTATACCCGCTGTCTATGTTCTTGCGCATCTTCACTGCACAGATTATCGTACTGTTCTTCTGTGGGTAGGAACTTGTAAAGCTAATATAACCAAAATAATAAGATAAATATAAAATAATACACGTAAATAATAATGAATAAATTCGGATTACTGTTGAGCGTACTACTGCTGGCAGGCACTTCGAACATCAGCGCACAAATGGATGCCAGTATCAAGCTGAACGAAGTGATGACCAGCAATAGTTCCAGTTTGCAGGACGAATACGGAATGCGCCACGCTTGGCTTGAGATTGAGAACATCTCTCACTCTACCTACAACATCCGTGGAATGTATGTTACGACAGATCGCTCCGTACTTGACCGCAAGATGAGTGTGCCCGAACGCCAGAAGCGCATGAGCCAGATTCCTAACGGCGATGAGCGCACCAATCTGAGCGGACGACAGCACTTTGTACTCTATCTTGGCAGCCAGCCCAATTTGGGAACTTTGCACCTTGCCGTGCCCGTGGATGCCACGAAACCTCTTTGGATAGCCCTCTATAACGGCAATGCCACTCAGCTTATTGACTCTGTTTCCGTACCCCTGCTTGAGGCCGATCAATCGTATGCACGCATTGCCAACAACGGCACAAGAACAGACTGGGAAGTGAAGTCAGCCGACCGTGTGACACCAGGCATCTCAAATGTGACCACCGTCAGCGAATCTAAGATTGAGAAGTTCAAACGTGAAGACCCGCATGGGTTTGGCATGGCGCTGATGGCTATGGGTATCGTTTTCTTCTGTCTGGCTTTGCTATGGATTGTCTTTACGCTCTTCGGCATGTTGATGCGTCACATGGAGACAGCCAAAAAGGTAGCAAACAAGCAACCCATCAAGCCTATTACCAAAACCGTGGAAAAGACGATTGAGGTAGGACACAAGACTGGTGTCATACTGAAGGATGGCTTCGACTCGAAGGGTATTGACCGAGAGGTGTATATGGCTGTCATCGGCATGGCACTGAAACAGTACGAAGACGATGTACACGATGTGGAATCAGGTATCATTACCATTAAATCGAAAGCCACAGACTGGGATGACGAGTACGCTCAAATGACCCACTTCCACGAGCCTGTTCTGCCGACGACTCATCAGGCTCCTCAAATTCCTACAGGACCAGAACTGAAGTAAAGGTAAAAAAGTAAAAAGGTAAAAACAATATGAACAAATATCAATATAAAGTACAAGGTGTTGACTACGAAGTAGAGATAGAGGAAGTAGAAGGCAATATCGCCAAAGTAAATGTCAACGGTATTCCGTTTGAAGTAGAATTACAACAACCCATCAATGCGGCCAAGCATCCCAACATTGTCAAGCCCAAGGTGGAGGCTCCCAAACCCGTAGCTACTACAGCACCTGCGGCTGCAACTCCTGCTCAGCCTGCCGCACCTTCCGGAAGCGGAAACCCTGTTAAGGCCCCACTGCCTGGCACTATTACCAACATCAATGTCAAGGTGGGTGATACCGTTGCAGTAGGCGACGTCGTTATCGTGCTCGAGGCCATGAAGATGCAGAACAACATCGAGGCAGAATATGCTGGTACCGTTACCTCCATCACCATCAATCCTGGCGACTCCGTTATGGAAGGTGCCACGTTGCTGACTATTGGTTAATATCACAATAACGTTATAACGAAATAACGAAAAATATTATGTGGCAATTCATTATCGAAAACTTCAATGAGTTCCTGACCTACACCGGCTTTGCCAATGTGACGGCAGGTAACCTCATCATGATAGCCGTAGGGGCCTTCTTCATCTGGCTTGCCATCAAGAAGGACTTTGAGCCGCTATTGCTCGTCCCTATTGGACTGGGTATTATCCTCGGCAACATTCCTTTCCGTGCCGATGCAGGACTGGAAATTGGATTGTACGAGGACAACTCCGTACTGAACATCTTCTATCAAGGCGTACGCCAAGGTTGGTATCCACCACTGATATTCCTTGGCATTGGTGCCATGACAGACTTTTCTGCCCTCTTGGCTAATCCGAAACTGATGCTAATCGGCGCTGCAGCCCAGTTCGGCATTTTTGGTGCCTATATGTTTGCGCTAGCATTAGGATTTGAACCCAATCAGGCTGCAGGTATCGCCATCATCGGTGGTGCCGACGGCCCAACGGCCATTTTCCTGAGTTCAAAACTTTCACCCAACTTGATGGGCGCCATAGCCGTCTGTGCATACTCATACATGGCATTGGTTCCGCTGATTCAGCCTCCTTTGATGCGTCTGCTGACTACTAAGAAGGAACGTACAATCAAGATGAAGCCTGTCCGCCAAGTCAGCCAGACTGAGCGCATTCTATTCCCGATAGTAGGACTCTTGCTGACCACATTCATTGTTCCTTCTGGTTTACCTTTGCTAGGTATGCTCTTCTTTGGCAACCTGCTCAAGGAGAGTGGGAAAACCACTCGTTTGGCTAAAACTGCAGGTGCTGCGTTAAACGACATTGTGGTCATGTTGCTGGGACTTACAGTAGGTTGCTCTACGCAAGCTTCAGAATTTCTGACCATGAACACCATCTATATCTTTGCCATCGGTGCTGGTGCTTTCATCATTGCCACTATGAGCGGTGTTCTGTTTGTCAAGTTAATGAACGTCTTCCTACCAAAGGATAAGAAACTGAATCCATTGATTGGTAATGCTGGAGTGAGCGCCGTGCCTATGGCCGCTCGTATCTCGAACAACCTCGGATTGGAATACGACCGCCACAACTTCCTGCTGATGCACGCCATGGGACCCAATGTGGCCGGTGTCATTGGCTCTGCCGTGGCTGCCGGTGCCCTGCTGGGATTCCTGTCATAATAGCTATTTAGCGACGGCGTTTTCTCGACTTTTGCGATTTACGTGCCTTCACTTTCCTACGACTCTTAGAAGCCTTCTTGCGCAACTGGCGTGTAGAAGGTTTCTTTTTTACTGATGGCATGGAATCACTCCGCCACGTCACGCATGCACGGGCAGACAAATGAGGTACAGCATCAACAGGGTTGCGCTCACAATACTTTAAAATAGCATAGTAATCTATATTGCGCTGTTGATGGTTGTCAAAGAAATACACTTCCACAGTCTGCTTGGCTGTAGCAATCATGACGATGTCTTTATCGAAATCAACATACCAACGGGCAAAAGGATGGCTGCGCACAGTCGCTTCCCACGTAGGCTCACCATAATGTTTCTTCATCCATTTCATCAATTCATGATAATCCTCACGCACAGAGCGCGACGTCTGGTGAGTCTGTAGCAGGAGATTATTGACATTAAGCGTGTCTTTAGAACAATTTACATCCAAATAAACATTCAAACCCGTAATATGCCCCGTTAACCTATAAGTATTAGGTAGTCCGGTTCCCATCATAAGATGAAGTCCCCTACCCTGCAACTCCTGTATCATTTCTTCCGGCGAATAACTCAAGGGGAGATCAACAAAGCGGACATGATCTTGTGTCTTTGCTCCTGCTACGAGAAACAACACAAATGAAATTGATAAAAAATATAGTCGAATCATGATGAAGAAACCTTCTTTTTTATTTTTGAGTTGCAAAGGTACAAATAAAATTAAAGAAAGAAGGCGTAAAACAAAAAAAAATCGTAACTTTGCCGAGAATATCAAACTAAGAGCATCATGAGTATAGTCAACATATTCAGGCCATCACACTCCATTGTATCACATTTTACATGGCGAATCATACTGGCTACAATCATTAGCCTTATCCTTATTTTAGGGGTTATCTTAGGTATTGTGTATCTTGTAGGAGCTTTTGTCTTTGGCGGGTTGTACGACACATCGATTAATGTAACAAACGAAAAAATCAACAATATTTTCTGCAACGTAGAAATAGCCGTCAAGAACAATGTCCCAGAGGCTAAACAGAACATTAAAGACAGTAGCCTGCACTATTTTGCCGTAGAAAACCTTTTAAGGCTGAACGACAACATCATAGGAACTGCGATAGCCTACAATCCTGACTGCGAACCTAAGAAGGGTGAACTCTATGCGCCCTATGCCTATCGTGACAACACAGGTATTCACTTCAAGCAACTAAACTCAAGTAGTTATAACTATCCCGAAAAAGAATGGTATAAGAAACCTGTCAAATTCAAGAAAGACTTTTGGTCAGAGCCCTATATAGACGCTGGTGGCGGAGACATTCCAATGATTACCTATTCTTTACCTCTTTTCAATAGCGAAGGTGAAGTCTTCGCCATTCACACAGCAGACATGTCACTAGACTGGATAGAAGAAGTAAGAGCAAAAACAGACAGCGTGTTTAACACAAGCCATTACATGACATTGGAAGATAATTCCATAGGCCATGCCTATAGCTTTATCGTCACTCGCCAAGGTTCCTTCGTCGCCCATCCTGACAAGAGTTTAACCTTCCAATCCACGCTGAAAGACTATTTTAAGGACATTGCCCCAAATGCCAAAAGAGATATCGCAAAAGACATACTCTCAATTGACAATAAAGATGGTGAATTCGGGCTTTTTAAAGGCACTGACAACAAGATATTCATCGTATTCTACACCCCATTAGAGCGTACCAACTGGGTAATGGCTGTCATTCTGCCTATCACCGACATCTTAGGTCCTCTTAATTCTTTCTTTACATTCTTTGGCATCCTCATTCTCATAGGTTTGGCTATTATCGCACTCGTCTGTTACTCTACAGTCAAGAGTGTGACGAAACCCATTAGAATGTTTGCTGATTCTGCCGACGAAATAGCCAAAGGAAACTTTCTGACGGAACTACCGGAAGTCAAGAGCAAGGACGAAATGTTCCGTCTTCGCAATTCGTTCGAATCAATGAAGCAATCTCTCGTTAAACAAATTGAGGAAACTAAGGCTGTCAATGAAGAGAAAGGTCGCATGGAAGGCGAACTACAGACGGCACGGGCCATCCAAATGTCCATGCTGCCAAAGCAATTTCCTCCATTCCCTGAGCGCAACGACCTTGACGTCTTTGCCCAGCTGACACCCGCAAAAGAAGTAGGAGGAGATCTCTATGACTTCTACATTCGTGACGAGAAACTCTTCTTCTGCATCGGCGACGTTTCGGGCAAAGGTGTACCTGCTGCACTTGTAATGGCTGTCACACGAGGACTTTTCCGTTCATTTTCTGCCCGTGAGAGTAACCCTGCAAAGATTATCGCCAACATCAACGATGCCATCACACAACGCAATGAAACAGAAATGTTTGTCACATTTTTTCTTGGCGTCTTAGATCTCCCATCAGGACGCTTGCACTACTGTAATGCAGCCCATTGCCCTCCCATACTATTTGGCAAGGAGATGGGACTATTACCTATAATTCCCAATGTCCCCTTGGGTATTATTCCCAAATTCAAGTTTCAAAGTCAAGAAACAAAACTTACTACAAATACTATCATCTTTGCTTATACTGACGGATTAACAGAAGCCACAGACAGCGCCCCAGCGCTCTATGGTGAGGAGCGCATGCTTCAAGTGGCCGAGCAGTTACACAAACAGTCCTCCATAACGCCCAAAGAGGTTCTTCACGAAATAGAGAATTCTGTAAAGGAATTTGTCGGTAGCGCAGAACAAAGTGATGACTTGACTATGCTTAGTATTCAATACCTGTGCCTGCAACGTGACATCAAGTTGAAACGCAGTTTAACACTGCCCAACAATATTGAAACAATCCCTGAACTCAGTGATTTCATTGAACAGGCAGCAGAAGAAGCCTCACTCCCCCCAGACATCTCCATGAGCCTTAATCTTGCTATTGAGGAAGCCGTTGCCAACGTCATGAGCTATGCATACCCACATAGCACACATGGCGATGTCATTATTGATTTATTTGTAACTGACCAACAATTGACTATCGCTATTATCGATCAGGGCATACCTTTCGACCCCACCAGCCAAGTTGAAGCTGACACTTCCCTGTCGGTCGAGGACCGTCCTATTGGAGGTCTGGGTATTTACCTCGTACGGCAACTGATGGATTCCATCAATTATGAGCGAATTGATGGAAAGAACGTGCTCACACTCATCAAAAAGCTGACATAAACGACGATTTAATGTTTTTTAACATCCTTTCATGAATGGTAGTCTAAGATTTTTAATAAATTTGCAGTCCTAAAACATCTTTTAAATGACAGACGTCATATTATCAAGCTTCATCAGCCTATTCGCTCTTTTCGGAAAGGAAGAGCATGTAGACGAGTCACGGGCAAAAGAAATGCTCGTAAGTTATTTACGCCATCATTTCGGCATCCGCAACATCGACCTGTACCTCGATTTGTATAGTGATATGCGTATGGCATATGAAATGACGGACGATTTGAACAGTCAGGAAACGGTCACATCCATCTGCTCCACTCTGCATGGTAAAATCCGTCCCACAGAAGAGGCACTCTTGCTGCTGCGTCTATTGGAGTTTTGCACCTCGGACGCGCTAAAGGATTTCACCATGTTCCAGACTATGGCGGAGAAATTCCATATTCCTCAGGAACAGTATAACGACTTCCTCGATTTTGTCAGCAACAAGCCCACAGAACACATTAAGCTACACCACATAGAAGGTTTTGACGGAACACTCAAAACTTTGCTTGACAATACAACAGGCTTACTCATTTTTACCTATCTTGGCAAAGACACCGTGTTGCTCAACGACGTTCCTGTGCTGGCTGGAGCCTATCAAGTATGGATTCAAAGCAGTGTACTCAAAAACGCTACCGGCAAGCCTGTCTACTACTCCAGTATCATTGATGCTTATTCAAAGGAAAAGGGAGAGCACAGGCAAGAGAGTGTCGAGTTCTGTGGACGTGACATCAATTTCCGATTCCCCAACAGTGACAATGGCATGCACGACTTAAGCTTTACCTTAAAGAGCGGCGAACTGCTTGCCATTATGGGCGGTTCAGGTACAGGTAAGACCACCCTGCTGTCATTGTTAAATGGCAGCATCAAGCCCCAGGAAGGTACCATTACCATCAACGGACATGACATTTCCGAGCCAGCAACCAAAGATTTGATAGGATTCGTCCCTCAGGATGACCTGCTGATAGAGGAGCTCACCGTCTACCAGAACCTTTGGTTCACAGCAAGGCTATGCTTCGAAGGTATGTCAGAGAAAGACCTGGATCTCCGTGTAATGAAAACTCTCAAGGACCTGGGGCTCGATGCCATCAAACATTTGAAAGTAGGTTCTGCCATCAATAAATACATCTCTGGAGGACAGCGCAAACGTTTGAACATAGCCCTCGAACTCATCCGTGAGCCATCGGTACTTTTCCTAGATGAGCCCACGTCAGGTCTATCGTCTGCCGACACGGAGAAAGTTATTAACCTGCTGAAAGAGCAGACATTCAAGGGCAAGCTCATTATCGTCAACATCCACCAGCCATCCAGCGATGTCTACAAACTGTTTGACCGCCTTTGGTTGCTCGACCGGGGCGGATACCCTGTATTCGACGGCAATCCCATTGACGCCATTACCTATTTTAAAGAAGCAGCCAACTATGCTGACGCAGAAACCAGTGCCTGCCCCACTTGCGGTAATGTCAATCCGGAAATTGTACTTAACATTATAGACGAGAAAGCGCTTAGCAATACAGGAGAGCCTTCTGACGAGCGAAAGATGAATCCTCAGGACTGGCATGAGCTATATCTTAAGAAGCGCCCCCAGATGGACGCACCTGTCGTCAAAAATATTCCTGCTTCAGACCAGAAGAAGCCCAATGCCCTCAAGCAGTTCGCTATCTTCCTGCAGCGCAACATCAAGACAAAGATCACGAACGTACAGTATTTGTGCATCACGTTGCTAGTAGCCCCCTTACTAGCTGTCATTTGTGCATTACTGACACGTTTTGCCCCCCCTGAGGGCTACACCGTCATGACCAATAAGAATCTGGTCAGTTACTTTTTTATGGCTGTTATCGTTGCCACCTTCACTGGCATGAGCGGAAGTGCAGAGGAGATTATCCGAGACCGCACATTATTAAAACGCGAGCGGTTCCTCAATCTTTCCTACGCCAGCTACATATGGTCTAAGATTGTCTACATGGCTGGAGTCTCTCTCATTCAGACACTCTTGTTCATACTTATCGGCAACACCATCATGGGCCTCCACGGGTTGTTTACCACCTGGTGGATCATCCTTTTCACTACGGCTCTTGTTGCAAGCCTCACAGGTCTCTTGCTCTCTCAGTGTCTGAATTCTGTGGTGGCCATCTACATTAGCATACCTATTCTACTGATACCCCAGATACTACTCTGCGGACTAGTTGTCAGCTTTACAGACCTCAGCCCTAAAAGTACTACTGGAAATGTACCACTGTTGGGCGACTTCATCCCCTCCAGGTGGGCTTATGAAGCACTCGCCGTCACGTCGTTTACCGACAACCCCTACGAAAAGAATTTCTTCGACGGCGACAAGGAGAAATATGAAACCCAGTATTACAACATGGCGTTCCTCTACGAACTTCAGTCACAACTTGAAACCATGAAGAGCAAGGACAGCCTCCAGGCAAAGTCGGGGAACAAGTATTTGGACGTCATCCATACCAACCTGCCAGTCATTACGGCATACTGCAACATGCAACCCTATCAGGGCGACAACTCCTATGAGTCGCTCCGCAAGTACATGCTACAGGCAGAAGACATCCTCAAGCAACGTAGCAACAAGATTACCCTGAAGCAGGATGCAAAGATAGCCAACTTCATCAGGCAGAACGGCAAGGAATCGCTGATAGAGCTCAAGCGAGACAACTTCAACACCAAGCTCGAGGATTGTGTAACCGGCCTTGACCAGCCGTTGATGGTAGAGGTAGTCGACAAATATATCGTACCACGCAAGGGAATCATATTCCTGACACCACTCAGCTGTTCAGGCCGAGCGCCTTTCTATAGCAGTGAGAAAGTGGTTGGCGACTGGCACATCAAGACCTTGTGGTTTAACTTGTTTGCAATGTTCATCATGGGGGTCATCGTCACCATCATGCTCCTGACAGATTGTCCTGGACGCTATATCCGGAAAGAGAAACAATAAAAACGACAAATATATCATTCACATTATTAATAACTTAAATTTCAAAACAAAAATGAAGAAATTATCAGTTTTAGCTATCGCCTTTGTAGCTATCGCCTTTGCAGCATGCGGAGGAAAAAAGACACAAGCTTCAGAAGAGGCTGACACGCTCAAGAGTTTCGAACAGCAGCAGATTGAGGCAAGTATCAAAATGCACTTCGACAGCATCGCATCGGAGGTCGGCAAGCTGCCCCAGCTGCCTTTCGTACAGGAAGGCAATAACGGCTTAACCCTCACTAAGGAAGAGAAGCAGGTAAAACCAGAATACCTGTTAGCTCCCAACACTGCAGATGAGACCACCACGCTGGCTGAAAAATATCGCATGCTGAGCGCTTTGACCGTTGACAAGAACATCGCCACTCTGTATGAGATGCCAACCGAAGACTACGAGAAGGCAATTGCCAAACTCGCTGCCGACATCAACGATCCATCCTTCAAGAGTATCGAGAACGCCAATGGCATCTACGAGACTTCATCTACCCTGTATGATGCCATGAACGAGAACGGCCGCATCAACTATTTCTGGCAGCTCGCTTCAGCAGCACTCGTTGAGGAACTCTATGTTGCCAACCAGAATGCTGACAAGTTCCTCAGCGTCTTCGACGACGATGCCGCAGCTAACGTTTCGTTCCGTATCGTGCTCATCCTCGATGCTGTAGACCGTCTGGCACAGTATGACCCCGAGATTAAGCCCATCGTTGACGCCATTGCCCCATTGGACGTACTAAACGCAACTACAGTTGCCGAACTGAAGAATCAGCTGGCCAGCGCTTCTGAAAAGATTGCTGCTGCCCGCAAAGCTCTTATTAAGTAAGCTGTAATACCATTTATTATATTATAAGAAAGCGTATTCTCCCATCGGAGGATACGCTTTTTGATGTTATTAACACAAAATAAGACTCATTTCTTGTTCATGAAAATTATTTTTCTTACCTTTGCACATCAAAGGAACATCAAATCAACAATAGATGGCTGACATACAGACATATCCTACGGTAAAACGACAGATTTCCCTGCCTAACGACATCGAAACTATTCCACAATTGAACGAATTTATCGATACCGTTGCTGAGGAGATTGGTCTTGACATGCCATTGACAATGAGTCTCAATCTGGCCCTTGAGGAAGCTGTAGTCAACGTTATGGAGTACGCCTACCCTCCTGGTAGCAAAGAAACCTTGCAAATAGAGATGGGCAGCGATGGCGAACAACTCACTTTCATCATCAGTGACCATGGAGTTCCTTTCGACCCTACTAAACAGGCTGAAGCCGACACTACATTGTCTGTCGAGGAGCGTGCCATAGGCGGATTGGGTATACATCTAGTCCGTCAGATTATGGATGTCATTAGTTACGAACGCATCGACGGATTCAATGTATTGACACTTAAAAAGAAATTATTAACAACTTAAAATCGCATATAGTTATGACTTTTGAAATCAAAGAACAGAATGAAAAGATGGTCGTCAACGTAAACGGCCGTTTGGACACCCCCGCAGCTGTCAAGGCACAGCAGGAAATCGTTCCCCTGCTTGAAAATGCCAACAAAGAAATCCTGCTTGACTGCAACAATCTGGAGTACATCAGTAGTTCTGGTCTCCGTCTTTTCCTCACTATTCGCAAGGAAGCAGCAGCCAAGGGCGGAAAGGTAATCATTGAGAACATTAATGACGAGATAAAGAAAGTGTTCATGATGACAGGTTTCTACAACCTATTTGAGATTCGCTAAGCGGCACCCGTTTGTTCCCATGGAGAACTACGGACTCGATTTACATTGCGAAATGCTCTTAGAGGAGTATCGAAATAAGTTACCCCTCTATAAACATTTACAGAAGGTTGTTACCGACCTGCTGCAAAAACGTATTATGAAGACTGGCCTTGAAGTTAATTCCATGGAATCGCGCATCAAGGCCGAGCCATCGTTGGCAGGCAAGCTGCAACTCAAGGGCAACAAATATCAGTCGTTGGCCGACATTACCGACATCTTCGGTATCCGCATCATTATGTTCTACAATGAGGACGTAGACCGTATTGCCTCCTTGGCCGAAACACTTTTCGACATCGACTGGCCAAACTCTGTCGACAAGCGAAAACAGCATGAGTTTGACAGTTTCGGCTACAATTCACTGCACTACATCTGCCTGTTACCCAAGTCCGTCTACTACGACAAAGACCATCCGGAGCTCAACCATATGCGTTTCGAACTTCAGATGCGCACAGCTTTGCAGCACGTCTGGTCAGCCATCCAGCACGACATTGGCTACAAGAGCGAGATAGAAACTCCTTTGGAGTACCATCGCAACTTGAGTCGTCTGGCAGGTATGCTTGAACTTGCCGATAACGAGTTCAGCCGCATACGTGCTGCCGTTGCCGAATATCGTCGTCGCGCCTTAAGCCTTGTGCGAAGCGGTAAGTTGGACGAAGTCCAGATTGACGGAGACACCTTCAGTAGCTATCTCCAGTTGGGTCCTTTCGACAAACTCAATCGCAAGATAGCCGCCATCACCCAGGCCGAACTACACGATGCCAACCTTCTCATCTATCTGCCTATGTTACGACGCATGGGTCTCCATACTTTGGCAGACATCGAGAAATTCATTGCCAACAACTTTGACGATGCCTATCAGCTGGCACTTATCCAACTCGGCAGCACGGATATCGACATTTTGGCCGAGAACGTAGGACTGCAGAATCTTTGTATTGTTTCATTGCTCAAGGCAGGCAACGGAAAGCCCGGCCTCACCCAGCTCTTCGATGTCATCAACGGTAAGCGTCCCGAAAACGAGAAACTTGCCGACCTCGTCCTCGAACAGGCTAGCCGCCTCTCATTCATGCACCAATGAACAGGCCCAAAATAGCAATCATCGATGCCAACACCTTAGCTGTACTCGGTCTGAAGCAAATCCTTCAGAACGTAGTTCCTATCATGACTGTTGACACCTATGGCAGCTTTACCGAGCTTCAAGCCAATACGCCCGAGCAGTACGCCCACTATTTCGTGGCAATGGACATTGTGCTGACCCATCGTCCCTTCTTCACCGATCACCGCCACAAGACTATCGTCCTCACCCTGTCACTCACCGACACCAGCCAGCTCAGCGACTTCCACTCCCTCTGCATCAACCAGCCCGAACCACAACTCATCCGACAGTTGCTAATGTTGGCCCAGCACGCCCATGGTGGCGGACGCAATCTGCCGCCTATGCCTCAAGTGCTGCAACAGAAGATTCTTACCGACCGTGAGATTGAAGTCATGTCGCTCATCGTACAGGGATTTATCAACAAGGAGATTGCAGACCACCTGAACATCGGCTTGTCCACCGTAGTCACCCACCGCAAGAATATCATGGACAAGCTCGGCATGAAGTCCGTTTCGGCCCTTACCATATACGCCGTTATGCACGGCTATGTAGACATCAATAAAATTTAACACTTTACCCATTCATTCTATCATGGAATACATGTCCCAAGAAGGCTACGACAAACTGGTAGCCGAACTCCGTCACATGGAGCTTATAGAACTTCCCCAGGTTCGGGAAGCCATTGCCGAGGCCCGCGACAAGGGAGACCTCAGCGAGAACTTTGAATACCATGCCGCCAAACGTGAGCAGGGACGCCTGCTGGGGCGCATTCGCTTCAAACAACGCGTGCTGGCCAATGCCCGCGTCATCGACACCACCCATCTCGGGAGCGACACCGTCCAACTACTCTGCAAGGTTACCATGACCAATGTCGCCAACAACAACAGCATGAGTTATACCATTGCCAGTCCCCACGAAGCCAACCTCCGCGAAGGAAAGATTTCCATCAAGTCACCAATCGCCCAGGCTCTCCTGAACAAGAAGGTGGGTGACGTTGTCCTGGTTCATGTTCCTGCAGGAACCCTTCAACTACGCATCGATTGCATCGAACGTCTGGCATAGTCAACTTTAACGAACCAATTGCAACGCTACGCTTTAACCCTAAGTCAGAATAATCTCGTCGAGAGTGAGTCGTAATCTCAATAATCTTACAGCGTCCACTCGTATCTGTCGAAACAAATGCCTCGTCCACCGAAACCTTCCTTCTGAAATATCAGTGTCTCGTTGATGGCATTGGAATCGGGCATAGCCGACGTGCCGAACTCAAAGTATGGCAGATGATGGTAATCGTAGCAGACAATGCGGTCGTAGAGGACGTCGATGGCTCCTAACTGTTTGCCGAGGGGTGTTGCTGACGAATACTGTGCACGGGCTACCTGAGTTGAGACATAGACAACCATGCCTGCTAGAATATCGCCATGCAGTTTGGCCAGATAAAGCACAATATTATCTGGAAATCGCGAGGCAAGCAGCGATATCTCGTCAAGCGTATGTACGGGTTTGGAATTGTACTTCATCCGCAAGTTGTCGTTCAGTACCTGCCAAAAGCCTGCAAAGTCGGTACTGCGTTCCACGGTAATGCCTGCCTCTAAGGCTCGCTTCAACGCGCGACGGCGTACACGCTCCCAGCGGATGGCATTGCGTTGGATGATAACGGTGCCGAGGTCTCGCTCCTGCAACCGGGCATCACACGTACGAGCCATGGCATAAAGGTCTTCCTCGGCAGCCATTTGGTGGTACATCCACGGGATGCACTTATAGAGCACGCCATGAAAGCCATTTGCACGCAGATAGTCTTTCAATTCCTGAAATAGCATCACTGTCAGAGCAGCCGTTGTCTTAGCATCCATTACAAGGCCGCCATAGGTAAGTCCCGCATGAGACTGAAACACGTCGCCTTTCTTGTTAGCAGGCATGAGGGCGTAAAGTCGGCCTTCTAGATAAAACATCAGCGAAAAGTCCAGAAAGCGGTCGCTGTGATAGTCCATATAATTACGGTCGAAGAGGAACGTCCCGTTCTTCGACTGGGCCACAAAACGGTTCCACTCGGTCTTGTGTTCTGGGGTATATCGAACAATATCAAACATCTTATCGGGTCAGTTGCAGGAACTCATCATAGTCGTAGATATACTCATCCTCATCAAATAGTTCAGAGGCCAGCACAAGACAGACGGAACCCGAGGAGAAATCTTCGAGCGTACGCCATACATTGGTGCCGATGTAGAGTCCCTGATAGGGATGATTAAGGTGAAAGGTCTGGTGTTCCTTGCCGTCGGACACCACCACATCGAACGAGCCGCTGACGGCAATGACAATCTCCTGACAGGTGCGATGGGCATGACCACCACGCCGTTCGCCTGACGGGATGTCGTATGTCCAGTAGACACGGGCAATGTCAAAGGGGACATTCTTCATCTGCTCCGCTACCGTCAGATTACCTCTTGGATCCACTATCTTAGGAAGGTCGATGAGTCTTACTTGCTCTTGCTTCATATTATTATTAACGGAACTGCCGCAAAAATATTATCTCTACCAGCCAACTTACTGTCAACACTGTAATCAGACAAATGCCAAGCATCAAGGGAACAGGCATGGCAGGAAGTCGGCGAATGAGAATGCCTAACAACATCTGATGGGTCAGGAACACCGGCATGCTGAGCGATCCCAGCCACAAAATGGGGCGTGTGCTCAACAAGTGTGAAACAGGACCTCGGGCCTGTGCGAATACCCAGATAAAAGGCACCAATACTATCCAATACATAGGTGCATTACGGAACTTAGCATCCACCACGGGATAGACAGCCAGCGACAGCAACAGCAAGACGACAAGTCCCCACTCTACCCACGATGGCATGCCGCCAGTACCTGCGTGCTTCGCGTAGAGGCGGTATAGTACAATGCCCATATAGAAATCGACAAAGCGCACCATAGGATGAACATAGAGGATGGCATTCACTTGGTCGTAAGGAATCAGCCAGCACACAACGGCGTAGACAGCCAACAATAGAGCCAGCCCTTTATTTGACGCATGGCGCCAGGCCAGTGGAAAAAGGATATAGCAAAATAGGAGTGTGGAGAGAAACCATGACACGCTGTTGCACGAGAAGTAATAGTTGGCATCGGGTATCCAGCTTTGCAGCAAGAGGGCGTTCAGCGCCACCTTGCCATCGAGGGTACAACCCGAAGCCAACAGAAAGAACAACAGGCAGAGCAGATGCAAAGGATAGATTTTACGAAGACGACGGCATAAGAATGTCTTATAACGAAATGAACCGTTACGCAACGATTCATCATAGCCTAATGAGAGAGTGAAACCACTCAGCAGGAAAAAGAAAGCCACACCACAATCCCCTCCAGCGTCCAATGCCTGAAAACTTCCATAGGCAAAATGCGACAAGAATATCAGCAGCACAAAGACAAAGCGCAGCGACTGTAGTGTGGCTATCATGGAGAGACTTTACTTCTTCATATAAGGTTCTGTACCAAGGACGGTCTTAGCCAGGCGCTTGGCCTTATCGCGCAGAGCGTCCACATCGTCCCCCACCTCACCGTAGCAGAGCACCACGCCCATGCGACGGCCCTTGTGAGCTTCGGGCTTACCAAAGATGCGGATGCGAGTGCGGTCTTCCTTGAGGGCATCCACAAAATTGTAGTCAAGCAACGAGCGGTCAACAGGTGTGGAAGCCTCCTTTGGCGACAAGATGACAGCCGAGGCTCCTGCATGTTCCAGATGAATGGCAGGAATAGGCAGTCCCATGACAGCACGGAAGTGCAGTTCGAACTCGCTGAGGTTGGTTGTATGTCCCAGTGTCACCATACCAGTATCATGCGGACGGGGTGATAGTTCGGAGAAGATGACCTCTCCCTGCTTCGTCAGGAAGAACTCGACACCCCAGATGCCGGCACCCGTCAGGGCCTTGGTCACCTGGTCAGCCATGTGCTGTGCCTGCTTCAGGGCCTCATCGGAAATCTTGTAGGGCTGCCATGACTCACGATAGTCGCCACCTTTCTGCACATGACCTATCGGGGGACAGAACAGTGTAGGCCAGCCGTGTTGCTGCGTAATGGTGAGCAGGGTGAACTCTGAGTCGAAGTCGATGAACTCTTCGATGATGACTTCCTTCACATCGCCACGTCCTTCCTCCATGGCCTCACGAAAAGCCTCCTGCAGCTCAGCATCGTTATGGACATAGCTTTGTCCGTGGCCTGATGACGACATCAGGGGCTTCACCACACAGGGGAATCCGATTTCGTCTGCAGCCTTTTTGAACTCGTCGAAGGTCTTGGCGTAGAAGTACTTAGCAGTGCGTAAACCCAGTTCCTTAGAAGCCAAGTCACGGATGGCACGCCGGTTCATGGTGTAATTGACGGCACGGGCTGAGGGTACCACCTGTATGCCTTGCTCCTCGAACTTGAATAGGCGCTCCGTGCGGATAGCCTCAATCTCGGGCACGATGATGTCGGGCTGGTGCTTCTTGACGACGGCCTCGAGGGCATCGCCATCAAGCATCGAAAAAACTTCGCGCTCGTCCGCCACCTGCATGGCAGGCGCATTGTCATAGCGATCGCAAGCAATTACATACTGGCCGGCACGCATGGCGGCAATGACGAACTCTTTGCCCAGTTCACCTGAGCCTAACAGCAATATCTTCTTCATATTTCTATTTATCGGTTTGCGTACATGTTATCGTAATACTTCTGGTAGTCGCCAGAGGTTACATTGTCCAGCCACTCCTGGTTGTCGAGATACCAGCGGACGGTCTTCTCGATACCCTCCTCAAATTGGAGAGAGGGTTCCCAACCGAGTTCCTTCTGGAGTTTAGAACTATCGATGGCATAGCGCAAGTCGTGACCGGCACGGTCGGTGACGAAGGTGATGAGGTCCATATCCTCGCCTTCCTTTCGGCCGAGCAGGCGATCAACGGTGTTGATAAGCACCTTGATGATGTCAATGTTCTTCCACTCGTTGAAGCCGCCGATGTTGTAGGTGTCAGCAATCTTGCCCTCGTGGAATATGAGGTCGATGGCACGGGCATGATCCTCCACAAACAGCCAGTCGCGCACATTCTCACCCTTGCCATAGACAGGCAACGGCTTACGATGGCGGATGTTATTAATAAAAAGAGGTATCAGCTTCTCCGGGAACTGATAGGGTCCGTAGTTGTTCGAACAGTTGGTCACGACAACAGGCATGCCATAGGTATCATGGAAGGCGCGCACAAAGTGGTCTGAAGATGCCTTTGATGCACTATAAGGTGAATGGGGATTGTACTTCGTAGTTTCCAGGAAGAACTTGTCACCATAGGCCAGATGGTGCTCAGCACTCGAGGCCATTGTGGTAAAGGGAGGCTCGATGCCCTGCGGATGAGTCAGTTCCAGAGCACCATATACCTCATCGGTGGAGATATGGTAGAAGCGTTTGCCCTCATACTTCTCGGGCAATGATTCCCAATACAATTTGGCAGCCTGGAGCAACGATAGCGTTCCCATGACATTGGTCTGGGCAAAGGTGAAGGGATCCTTGATGCTGCGGTCTACATGGCTCTCAGCAGCCAGGTGAATGATGCCATCCACCTTTTTGTCCTGCATTAATTTGTAGAAAGCATCGAAGTCGCAGATGTCCATCTTCACAAACTCATAGTTGGCCTTGTTCTCGATGTCTTTCAGGTTAGCCAGATTGCCAGCATACGTCAACTTGTCGAGGTTGACAATGTGGTAATCGGGATACTTGTTCACAAACAGGCGCACCACATGGCTTCCTATAAAGCCTGCGCCACCAGTAATGACAACGGTACGTTTCATATTTCTAAATATTATTTCTTTTTCTTCTTCCAATCATAAATAAAGTTGCCAAGTCCAAACACGAGGGCAAAAATAGCCGTTCTATAAAAGTTGATTTCTGGTTTCGTAAAATATTGAAACACAATATCAACGATAGCGGCAAGCACGACCATCCCTGCGGCCTTTGCCAAAAAAGCGAAAAGTTTATCTCTTGTCATAATTCTATTTTGTTGTATTTATCTCCCTAATGTTATAACTTCGCAATCAGTGAATTTATTGCCCTCAATAGTCAGTCTTATGAGCGTTCGCTCCTTGTGCCAACCTTGCAAACCTGCAGCACCGGGGTTGATGTGCAACAGGTTCAGAGTCTTGTCGAACTTTACCTTTAATATATGTGAGTGACCGGCAATAAACAGCTGGGGCGGCGAGGCATAAAGTTGCCCACGAATGCTATAGTCATAATTGCCAGGGTAGCCGCCGATGTGCTTCATCAGTACCTCGACATCCTCACACTTCCAACGCAGCACCTCAGGGTACATCAGCCGCAGGTCTCCACCGTCGCAATTGCCACAGACAGCCCGTAACGGACGAAACTCGGCCAGTTTCTCAGCCACCTCCAACGAACCGATGTCGCCGGCATGCCATATTTCGTCGCACGGCTCGAAATAGTGCAGGTATTTCTCGTCCCAATACGAATGGGTGTCACTGATTATTCCTATCTTCTTCATGTTCCAAGTCTTACTCCGATGCCCAGCATCAGATTGTTCGTATAATTATAGTTGTACAGGCAATAGCCGATGTTCAGGAAGAAATGGCGCGTGAGGTCAATCTTCATGGCTAACGTCTCGTAGAAGCAATCCAGTCCGCCCACCACATAGCGTCCAACACCTGCACTGGCTCGGAATATGGGCATGGTCAGTTCGGCACGTGCCTGCAATCCCAATGACATCGTAGGACTGACACTGTCGTCATAGACACCATCCAGTGACGGACCAAGTGCAAAGGCACTGTTCAGTCTGTAAGTCGGGCTGACGGTCAGTCCTGCAACAGTATAGGTGGTAGGATTCCCCAGGCTGCGTTTCTTCCATCCTCCATAGGCCACGATGTCCCAAGCCCAGTGGTGTCCCTGACTGACGGGCTCTGCCGTGAACAGCGATGCCCGCGAGATATTCTCACGACGATTGAAATAGTATGCCATCGACACACGCCCGCCCATGGTATTGAAGCCTTCGTTAGGCATACGCAGGTTGGCATTCGACGAATGTGCGTAACCATAGCCCACGTTCAAGTCCCAGTGGCGACCCAGCATGAAGCGGAAGAAGACATCTGCCCCGATGTAAGACATCACTCGCGAGCCCACTACATGGTTAGTCTCGTTGATGACGGACTCGTAAGCTTTCCATCCTGCTGCTATACCTAAGTTCAACTCGTAGTTGAGCGACACATGACGTGAAAAGTTGATGATGGGTGCTCCCTGAACAATATAGGCCAACACAGGCGTTCCGAGCTGACTGCTGGTCAGGACGGTTCCCACACCCAAGCCAGCATAGGCTCCTATGGCCGATGGATTGCCTGCCTGTTGTAACGTGTACTTCAAGCGTAGCGTGGTGGATGTATTGATGTTCTCGCCTTGGGGGTTGTTGCCACGCAGGTAGTTGTTGTTTTGTATGACACCGCTAGGCACTACATCAGCCTCCAAGCGGTGGACATACGTCGTGTCTGCACTTGTCTCCGTGGAAAATCCGACTATAACAAGAAGGAGTAAAAGGATGTATCTACAATTCGTTTTCATAGTTCAAAGCGTTTGCGGATGAAGCAGGCTATCAGTTGCTCTGTCGCCTGAAGGCCAAGTACGGAGGTGTCTATGCAAAGGTCGTACGACTCGGCAGCACCCCACTTCTTGCCTGTATAGTAGTTATAGTAGGCTGCACGCTTGGCCTCGCGCTGTTCGATGAACTTACGGGCTTGGGGACGGTCCAGGTTCTGCTTGACCATGATTTGCCGGACGCGGAAATCTATAGAGGCTGTGACAAACACACTGACGACGTTCTTCCGTTCGCGCAACACATAGTCGGCACAGCGTCCCACAAAGACACACGAGCCTTCGTCGGCAGCCTTCAAGATGGCATCGCTCTGAAACTTGAACAGTGACTCTTGCGAGAAGTTGTTTTGATAGAGGCTATTGTCAGACACATGCGAGGAGTGCAAGTTGAACAACGAACGGAACAATCCACGCTGCTCGTCATTCTGCTCAAAGAACTTTTCGGAGAATCCACTCTCCTTGGCTGCCAGGTTGAGCAGTTCCTGGTCGTAGTATTTGGCACCAAAGTCAAGTGCTAGCATTCGGGCTATATCATGTCCGCCAGAACCCAGCTGGCGACCTACACAGATAATGATATGCTTATTCATTGTTTACTTTTAATCGTTTCATATACCAAAACAGCAGGGGCAGCGTCATCGAGAACGAACCGAAATCGCTGAGTGGCATCGAGTACCACACCCCGTCAAGTCCCCAAAACAACGGTAGCGCATAGGCTAACGGCAACAGCATGAACAGTTGTCGCGTCAAGGACAGGAAGATGCTTATCTTCACCTTGCCGATACATTGGAAGAAGTTGGTGATAACCGCCTGCGAGCCCACGACAAAGAACACCATCATCACTACATGGATACCACGCGCCGACAAGTCTAGCAGCGTCTCATCGGTGGTAAAGATGCGAGCTATCTCTCGCGGAAAGAGCATGGACAATGCCCACCCAGCCAGGAGTATCGTTGTGGCCGTCCCAATGGTCATCCATAGACAGCGGAACATGCGGTCATAGCGTTCAGCACCATAGTTATAGCCCACAATAGGCTGCATGCCCTGGTTCATTCCCATGACGAACATAAAGAACACCATGGCTACCGAGTTGGATATAGAATAGGCACCCACAGCCATATCACCGCCATAGCGCACAAACTGATTGTTCATGAAAATAACGATGATACATGCCGTAACATTCATCAGGAACGGTGATATGCCGATGGCTATGATATTACGAACCAAATCGGCCTGCAGATGGTAGATGCCCCGCTTCAGGTGCAGCAGTTCCTTCTTGTCCGAGAACACCCGCATCTGCCAGCACAAGGCCAGTGTCTGGCTGGTAATGGTAGCCAGCGCGGCTCCTCGGATTCCCCAGCGGAACCACCACACAAACAAGACGACCAACACAATGTTGCAGGCCACTGTGAAGAGTGTGGCATACATGGCGTACCGGGGTTTACCTGCGGCCCGCAGGACGGCATTCATGCCAAAGTACATGTGCGTTACCATATTGCCCAACAGGATGACCGTCATAAACTCGCGTGCATAGGGCAGTGTGACATCACTGGCACCAAAGAAACGCAGGATGGGGTCCAGGAATATCAGACAGACCGCCATAAACAGAAAACCAACAATCAGATTCAGCGTCACCGTATTGCCCAGCAGATGCTCGGCGGTCTTGTAGTCGCGCTGTCCCAGTTTGACACTGATACAGGTCGACGCTCCTACACCCACTGCAGCACCAAAGGCACCAGAGAGGTTCATAAACGGGAACGTAATGCCCAAGCCGGCAATAGCCTCAGGCCCCACCATCTGACCTATAAATGCCCGGTCGATGATGTTGTACAGACTGCTTGCCGTCATCGCCACAATGGCTGGCAAGGCATACTGCACCAACAGTCCACCCACAGGTTTCTGACCCAGCTCCAAAGCCGATTGTTTATTGTCCATCAGTCACTTTTTGCGTATTTTGGGTGCAAAGGTACAAAAAAAAGTTCATAGTTCATAACTCATAGTTCATAATTATTTCCTGCCATTGACCCTTGGTCAAGGATGACTGCACCTTGGATAAATCAAAGAAAAACGCGTTTTCCTTTGGTTTTTCGCTCGGTTTGCACTACCTTTGTCCCCATGAAACGACTACTAACCATCATATTAGCCATCTTTGGCATGCTGACGATTTCTGCTGAATCGCAGCAGGAATCGAACAAACGCGTCCGCTACAAGGACGGACCGGCCTACATCTACCGCATATCTCTTGCAGACAAACAGGGAACAGGTTTCTCACTTGAACACCCTACCCGATTTCTCTCACGCCGGAGCGTCGATCGCCGACGCCGTCAAGGACTGAGCCTTGACTCTACGGACTTGCCCGTCTCCTATCGCTATCGCCGGCTGATAGAAAGCAGGGACATCTGCGTAATAGGACAAAGCCGCTGGCAGAACACACTGCTCGTCCGAGTCAAGGACACCACCCTGATACAACGCGTCAGCAAACTGGCTTGCGTCACATCATGCCGCAGGGTGTGGCAGGCGCCAGACAGCGTTTCTCCGACGGCCATCAAGACCAAGTATCATGAGCATTTTGAAGAACGCGACAGTGTCTGCGGTGACCTCTATGGACAAGCCTCCAAACAAATCACCACCCTCAAGGGCCAACGGCTTCACGATATCGGCATGCGGGGAGAATACATGATGATAGGCGTCATTGACGGAGGGTTTAAGAACGTCGACAAGATTCCTGCCTTCCAGCACATTGACATCATTGGCCATCAGGATTTTGTCACACCTGCCTCACCGAGCATCTTTGCCGAGACGGATCATGGTACTAAAGTGCTCTCTACCATGGCCGTCAACGAACCCTTTTACTATTTGGGCACAGCACCGAAAGCCAGCTACTGGCTGTTAAGGAGCGAAGACCAGCAGACTGAGCAAGAAGTGGAGGAAGACTATTGGACCATGGCTGCCGAATTTGCAGACAGCGTGGGTTGCGACCTCGTCAACTCGTCATTAGGATACAACGAATACGACCATAGTTCCATGTCCTACCGCCAGTGGCAATTAGACGGCCAGACTTCGTTTGTCAGCCGTTCAGCCTCAATGATGGCGGCCAAGGGTATGATACTGGTCAACTCTGCCGGCAATTCGGGTATGGGCACTTGGAAGAAGATTACAGTCCCCGCCGATGCAGACCATATCCTGACCGTTGGCGCCATGCTGGCAGACGAACCTCACAAGATTGCCCCGTTCAGCAGCGTAGGTCCTACCCAGGACCAACGGGTCAAGCCTGACGTAGTAGCCATCGGTGCCCCAGCTAAGATTGTCAACGGACGAGGAGTCATCATGGACGACATGGGGACCTCGTTTGCGGCTCCTGTCGTCTGCGGCCTGACGGCTTGTCTGTGGCAGGCACTCCGACAGATGACGGCAGAGGAGCTGATTACACTCATCCGTCAGACTAGCAGCAACTACGAACATCCGGACAATATCTATGGCTACGGCGTCCCCAATTTCTGGCGCGCCTACCAGATTGGTTCCTACAAACCCACTAACATTCCCTGACATGCCTACCCTCTCCCACTATACCCTCCGCCAACTAAACCTCATGGTGCACGATGCCATAGCCATGCAACTACCTGACGAATATTGGGTAGAGGCAGAACTTTCTGAATGCCGTGAGCGTGGAGGGCATTGCTACATGGAACTGGTCGAGAAGGACGACAATAACAACACGCCCGTAGCCCGTGCATCAGCCAAATGCTGGCGACAGACCTGGCAGATGATGCAGCCCAACTTCGAGCGCACCACAGGCCAGCCTCTGCGTGCCGGACTGAAAGTTTTAGTAAAGGTCTATGCCCAGTTTCACGAGGCTTACGGCTTTTCATGGATAGTCACGGACATCGACCCCACCTACACTTTAGGCGACATGGCCCGTCGCCGACAGGAAATCATCCGCCAGCTGAAAGAGGAAGGTGTATTCGACCTGCAACGCGAACTGCACATCTCGCCGTTTGCCAAGCGCATTGCCGTCATCTCGGCATCCAACGCAGCAGGCTACGGCGACTTCTGCCGGCAACTGGAGGACAACGAATATGGTTTCCGGTTCTCTGTACAGCTTTTCAGCGCCACCATGCAGGGAGAACTCGTGGAGTCGTCAGTCATCAGCGCCTTGAACGAAATCTACAGACAATGCCAGCAGCTGACAGCCCAAGGCCCCACCAACGCCACACGCTCAAAGAGAGAACAGCCTTATGACGTCGTCGTCATCATCCGTGGTGGTGGTGCAACAGCCGACCTCAGCGGTTTCGACACACTGGCTCTTGCTGAGAATGTCGCCCAGTTCCCCCTGCCCATCATCACAGGCATAGGACACGACCGTGACGAAAGCATTCTCGACATGGTAGCCAACACGCACGTCAAAACTCCGACAGCTGCAGCAACCTTGCTCATAGACCATCTTGCCCAGACTCTCCGGCGTATAGAAGAAGCACAAAACCGGCTGACCATGTATATCCATCAGCGCATCTCCAGCTACCAAGTCAGACTCTCCAACATAGCCGTGCTCATCCCTAACCTGGCCCTGCAGACGGTGGCCAACGCCCATCATCGGATAGACTTGCTGGAGAGCCGGATACCAATAGCCATCGAGCGGCGCATCACCAACCAGAAGCACCTGCTGGAGCAACTTAGTATAAAACTGCAAAGCTTTGACCCACAGATACTATTGAGTCGCGGCTATAGCATCACACTAAAAGACGGGCACGCCGTTCGCGACCCACAACAGCTGAAGCCCGGAGACACCTTGGAAACAAGAGTTGAGAAAGGAACAATAAAATCTACCGTACAATGAACGACGAAATGAAATACGAAGAGGCTTTGGCCCAACTGGAGTCCATTGTCCGCAAAATGGAGTCCAACGAACTGAACATCGACGAAATCGCTGCACAGCTGAAAACTGCACAGCGGCTCATCAAGTTCTGCAAGGACAAACTGACCCATACAGAACAAGAACTGCAAAAGATTCAGGCCGAAGAGGAACTGGCACAAGCAAAAGGGTAAAAAAACAAAAAGGTCCGCACTTTTTGCTCCAAATTCTTGCATAGGCGCAAGAATTTGATTACTTTTGCACGCACTTAGTGAGAATCAACATTATTAAAGAAATATAGATTATGAAAAACTTAGACTGGGGAAACCTGTCGTTCGGTTACATGAAGACCGACTACAATGTACGCTGTTACTATCGTGACGGCAAGTGGGGAGAAATTGAAGTATGCTCTGACGAGTACCTGAACCTGCACATGGCCGCAACCTGCCTGCACTACGGACAGGAGGCTTTCGAAGGTTTGAAGGCCTATCGCTGCAAGGACGGAAAGGTTCGCGTCTTCCGTGTAGACGAGAATGCAGCCCGTCTGCAGTCTACCTGCCGTGGCATTCTGATGCCCGAGGTGTCAACAGAGTTGTTCACCGAAATGGTGAAGAAAGTCGTTCGTCTGAACCAGGAGTGGATTCCTACTTACGAGAGCGGCGCCACACTCTATATCCGTCCGCTGCTTATCGGTACCAGCGCACAGGTAGGTGTTCACCCCGCCAAGGAGTATTGTTTTCTCATTTTCGTAACCCCCGTAGGTCCTTACTTCAAGGGTGGTTTCTCAACCAATCCTTATGTCATCGTTCGCGACTACGACCGTTCTGCCCCTCTCGGCACTGGTAAGTACAAGGTAGGCGGCAACTATGCTGCATCGCTGTTCGCCAACAATCTGGCCCACGAGAAGGGTTATGCCTGCGAGTTCTATCTGGACGCCAAGGAGAAGAAGTACATCGACGAGTGCGGCGCTGCCAACTTCTTCGGTATCAAGGACAACACCTACATCACACCGAAGTCGACCTCTATCCTGCCCTCTATCACCAACAAGAGTCTGATGCAGGTGGCTGAGGACCTGGGCATGAAGGTTGAGCGCCGTCCTATTCCCGAGGAGGAACTGGAGACTTTCGAAGAGGCAGGAGCTTGTGGTACAGCAGCCGTCATCAGTCCCATCTCCTATATTGACGACCTGGACAACGGCAAGCGCTACACCTTCTCGAAGGACGGTAAGCCCGGTCCCATCTCGAAGAAACTCTACGACACCCTGCGTGGCATCCAGTATGGCGACATCGAGGACAAGCACGGCTGGACAACAGTAGTGATTGAGTAAATGGGAAAAGGCAAATTGGCGAAATTCGCCGACATGGAGACTTATGAGAACGTGTTCCAGTACCCCTATTCGGTAATGGAACATGTTCCTTTTGAGATGAAAGGCTATTGGCACGAACAGTATTTCCACAATGACCATCCCATCGTGCTCGAACTGGGCTGTGGCAAGGGCGAGTACACCATCGGACTGGCCCAACAATACCCCGACGTCAACTTCATCGGCGTCGACATCAAGGGAGCCCGCATGTGGACAGGCGCCACACAAGCCCTGAACGAAGGACTGAAGAACGTAGCCTTCCTGCGCACCAACATCGAGATTATCGACCGTTTCTTTGCCCCTGACGAAGTACAGGAGATATGGCTCACCTTCAGTGACCCCCAGATGAAGAACCCTCGCAAGCGACTCACCTCCACATGGTTTCTGGAGCGTTACCGTCACTTCCTGGTAGACGGAGGCATCATACACCTGAAGACCGACTCAAACTTCCTCTTCACCTACACCACCTGTCTCGTGGAGCACAACCAACTGCCCTTGCTCGAGAAGACCGACGACCTCTACCACACCTCTCAACTCTCAACGCTCACCTCTCAACTCTTATCCATCCAGACCTATTACGAGTCAATGTGGATAGCCCGTGGCTTGAACATCAAGTACATGAAGTTCCGCCTGCCCCACAAAGGCCAGTTAGAGGAGCCCGACGTTGAGATAGAACTCGACGACTACCGTTCCTACCACCGCGACAAGCGCAGTTCCAAGGACAAGGCAAGATAAGAAGGGTTGCACAACCTTTCACCTTTGGTGAAGGCGTTCTCGTTCGAAAATGCTCAAATAAATTTGGCATTTTACTCACTTATTCGTACCTTTGCAGTGATGTTTGAGAATGAAATATGTAACTATAATTAAAAACGTAACACGATGAAAAGATTTGTAAGTATTCTTTTGTTTGCCTTGCCGCTTATGGCAATGGCACAGACGCAGACCAGCGTAACACTGGAGGCTGCAGGACAGTTGTCTGAGAAAATAGCAGAGGCTGATCGTTTCAAGATTGCCGAGTTGAAAATCAGCGGTCCGATGAACGGTGCCGACATCAAGCTCATGCAGGAGATTGTCAACCGCACCAAGGCCAAGACCAAGAACGGCGAGTGTCTGGTGACCAGCGTCGACCTCTCAGGTGCCACCATCGTTGAAGGCAAGGACGGCATGAAGACGAAGGCCAACGAACTGCCCAACGGACTGTTCCAGGGTGCCAAGTTGATGAAGGTACTGCTGCCTCAAAACGTGGTCAACATCAGCAAGAACTGCTTCATGGACTGCAAGGAGCTGGTGACTATCGCCATCCCCGAGAGTGTGACGACCATTGACAACCAGGCTTTCCAGAACTGTGAGAAGCTGGCCAGCGTGAGCATTCCCGCCTATGTGACGGAGATTGGCAGCGAGGCTTTTGAGGATTGCAGTGCACTGACAACGATTGATATTCCCGCAAATGTACGCGAGATTGGCAAGCAGGTGTTCCAGGGCTGCAAGCAGCTGACAACAGTGAACATCATGGGCAACATCAAGGAGATTCCCAACGATGCTTTCCATGGTTGCAAGGCCTTGAAGACCATCACTATTCCTGAGACTGTCCAGGAGCTGGGCAGTTCTGCATTCGAGGACTGCAAGAGTCTCTCGGGCATTGCTTTGCAGAGAGTTCAGAAAATAGGCAGCAACTGCTTCAAGGACTGCTCTTCACTGGAAGAGATTGGTCTTGAGAGCATCTCCAAGCTGGGCAGCTCGGCATTCCAGGACTGCTCAAACCTGAAGAACGTGGTGATGCAGGGTGGTCTTGACGATATCAACAATGATACTTTCAAAGGCTGTAAGAGTCTGCAGAGCATCGGCCTGCCAGCAGGTGTGAAGAGCATCGGTAGCGAGGCTTTCCGTGGCTGTAGTTCACTGACCGCCATCGAGTTGCCCGCAGCACTAACCAAGATTGGCGCCCACGCTTTTGAGGATTGCAGATCGCTGAACGCCATTGCCATTCCCAACCTGGTGAAGAGTCTGGGTGGCTCGGCATTCCAGAACTGCAGCCAGCTGACGACTGCTCAGGTCAACGGTTTCGTTCAGGAGATAGAGGCTGACCTCTTCAAAGACTGCAGCAGCCTGCAGACGGTAAGCCTGCCCGCCACGGTAAAGAAGATTGGCAACGAGGCCTTCCAGGGATGTATCGCCCTGTCGCGCATTGACCTGCCCGTCGCACTGCTGTCCATCGGCGACGATGCTTTCGAGAAGTGCAACTCGCTGACGGAAGTCAAGATTCCGGTAGCTGTCACCTCCATCGGCAGCGATGCTTTCTATGAGTGTGCCATGCTGAGCAGAGTTGAATTATCGACAGCCCTCAAGAAGATTGGCGGTTCTGCCTTCCAGAAGTGTCCTATGCTCCGCGAGGTCGTGCTCAACTGCCCCAATCCTCCCTCTATTTCCAAGAGCACCTTCAAGGGCGTAGCCGCCACGTTCTGGATTCCCGTAGGCAGCAAGTCACTCTACAGTGCCAACAAGGACTGGCAGAAGCTTCCCACCAAGGAGCGTTCGTTAACTCCAACGACTATCATGTAATGACAGAAGCCCAAGACAGAACTTGGAGCATTGAATGATGACACTATATCCAAAGATGATTATGGACGCGCTGGCAACGGTGACGTATGCCGGCACGAAGAAGAATTTGGTAGAGAGCGAGATGGTGGCCGACCAGCCTGCCATCAACGGCAACAAGGTGACGGTGGTGCTGGAGTTCCCACGCGACACGGATCCCTTCTTGAAATCGACAGTCAAGGCTGCCGAGGCTGCCATCAAGTACCACTGCGGCAAGGACGTCGAGGTGGAGATACAAACGGAGTTCAAGTCGAAGCCACGGCCCGAGGTGGGCAAGATGCTGCCTGGCGTCAAGAACATCATTGCCGTCAGCTCCGGCAAGGGTGGAGTCGGCAAATCCACCGTTTCTGCCAATCTCGCCATCGCACTGGCCCGTCTGGGCTATAAAGTGGGACTGCTTGACTGCGACATCTTCGGGCCCTCCATGCCCAAGATGTTCCATGTGGAGGACGAGCGCCCCTATGCTGTCAATGTGGACGGACGCGACCTCATCAATCCTATTGAGGCCTATGGCGTCAAGATGTTGTCGATAGGTTTCTTTGTCTCACCCGACACCGCTACACTATGGCGAGGAGGCATGGCGACAAATGCCCTGAAGCAGTTGATTGCCGATGCCGACTGGGGCGAACTGGACTACTTTATCCTCGACACTCCTCCTGGAACGTCGGACATCCATCTGACCTTGCTGCAGACACTCAGCATCACAGGAGCCGTCATCGTCTCTACACCCCAGCAGGTGGCATTGGCTGATGCCCGCAAGGGTATTGACATGTATCGCAACGAGAAGGTCAATGTGCCCATCCTGGGACTGGTGGAGAACATGGCATGGTTTACGCCTGCCGAACTGCCCGAGAACCGCTACTACATCTTCGGTAAAGAGGGTTGCAAGCAGCTGGCTCAGGAGATGCAGGTTCCCCTGCTCGCCCAGATACCGTTAGTGCAGAGCATCTGCGAGAGCGGCGATGCCGGAGAGCCTGCAGCAACGAGTAGCGACACGGCAACAGGTCTGGCATTCATCAATCTGGCCCAGGCCGTGGTAACTGTTGTCAACCGACGCAATGCAGAACTGCCCAAGACAAAGATTGTGGGTGTGAAGTAAAACAAAGAAAATGACCATAAGGAAAAAGGGGCTATTCAGTGATAGCCTCTTTTTCTTTGTCTGTTTGACGGGCTTCGCGATTGTGCTTCAGGAACTGCAGACGCTCCAAGGCAAACTTACGAGCCCGATAAATCTGGAAGCGATAGACGCAAAGCGTCAGACCGAAATAGACAATAGCGTGTATCCACAGGATATGGTATTCGGGCAAGACATCGTTGAAATCGGCACCCATGGTATTCAGCCGGATATAGGCACGGATGCCAAAGGTGGAGGGGAAGAGCCACGACACACCCTGCCAATAACTCGGGATGTTGTTCTGGGGCCACGATACACCTGAAAGGAACAGCAGGGGAACTGAAATGAATACCACAAGCAGCATGACATTCTCGCGATACTTTACCATACACGACACCAACATGCCGTAGAAAATACATGCCAGCGTGTAAGGAATCATCAACTGGACCAACGACTGCCACGTTGCCAACTGTGGGAAATGGAACAGACGCGGCACACCGGCAGTCAGCCAAGCTCCCATCACCATGAATACCATCAGATAACACATCGACTTACCCAAAACGATGGGGAGAGTGTCCTGATAACGGGAGTCACCGGCAGGTATCAGCATACGGTAGGGATTCTCATCACGTGCCGTACCAGCCGACAAGCCAATACCCAGCACCAGGGTCTGCTGCAGGATGAGCATCAGCACAGCAGGGATCACACTAGAGCCATAGCCTCCTGAAGGGCTGAAGATAGGTACATCCTCGTACTCCAAGGGGCGGGCCGCGACGACTTCTTCGCGATGGGTATAGTGTCCGCCCAACTTCTTTTTCAGCTGGCTTCCCATCTCCAAGGAAACAACTTGGGCAGTCTGGAAAATGGCCTTGTAGGTAAGCATCAGGCTCATGTCGCAATAGACACTGATGACGCCCTGCTTCAGACCATAGGTGTCACCCTCAAAGTCAGAAGGTATCAGATAGATACCCTTTACCAACTGACGGCTTACCAGCGATTTGGCTTCGTCCAGATCCTGCGCATAATACTTCACATGGACATCGGGCGAGGCGTCACACATACGGATGAACTGGCGCGACAGATGTGAGTGAGACTGGTCGACCACACAGACTGGGACATCGCGCACCACCTCATTATTATATATCCACGAATACAACAGCGGGTACACCAACGGCACCAGAATGAAGAAGATGATTACTCCTTCATCCTTGACCAGCAGTTGCAACTCCTTGCGCAGGATGTAGCAGGCATCCAACAGTCCCTGATATATATTATGGAATATAGACATAGGTGAGCATTGCATTCTTAATCTTCTTGATAACCAGCCAAGGCAACAACATAAAAGCTGCTAAAGCTGCAAAATGGAACCACGCCTCAATGAGCGGGTAGCCATTGAACACACAGATCTGGAACATCATCCAGTAGTGGCGCAGGGGGAACAGCCACGACAGTGACTGCAGGGCACCATCCATTCCCATGACGGGGAAGGTAGAGCCAGCCATTGAGATGCTGAGTACTGCCCATAGCGAGGAAATACTCATCGACATGCGCAACGAAGGCATCAGACCGAAGGCAAAGATGCCAAAGCCCTGTGATGCCAACACCTGCATCAGGCCCAAGAGCACCAGCATCCACGGACTGCCCTGACTCGGGAATCCGAGATGGCAGAAGACATACCACTCGTAACCGAAGACGATGGCCAGCCAAATGATGGTCTGGGGCAGGAACTTACCCAGCATGGCCAGTGTGATTCTGCCACCAGCCTGCTCTATCCACTGCTTGGAGGTATTGAACTTCAACTCCGTTCCCAACGAATAGGTAGAGATGAGGAAGATGAACAACATGATAATACCTGGTACCATGACCGTGCTCAGGTAGATATTATAGCTCGACCAGGGATTGGCAATCTGGTGCAAGTCAATCTTGATGGGTTGCAGCAGAGCCTGTATCTGCCTGTCTGTCATTCCACGGGCTCTCATGGTTCCCTGCCCCACAGCAGCAGAGCCAAGGGTCGAGATGGTTTTCATGTCCTTCATCAGCATCGAGCCCGCTACCAACGTCGTGTAAGTATAGTAATATGAAATCTTGGGTTGGCGGCTTGCCAGCAACTTCTCTGTGGTGCCCTTGGGAATATACAGGAAACCATAGATTTCGTTACGTTGAACAGCCCGACGGGCTTCCGTCACACTCGGATACCGGGCAACCACCCGCGACATCTGGAAGCCATCCAGTCGTCTGGTGAGTGAACGCGAGGTCGAGGTATTGTCTAAATCGACCACACCGACAGGCATGTCCGCAGGCAGTCCTTCATCCATGATAGAAGTAAAGAAAAAGATGACCAGCACAGGGAACAACACCATGCAGAAGCGATAAATGTGATTCTGGCGCAGAATCTTCAATTCTCGCATCATGATTTCGTAGATTACCCTCAACTCATTCATCTGACCTCAAGTTCAAACGTTATCCTTTTATTTGACTATCAGGCTCATTCCTGGGCGCAGACCTTCAAACTTCTCGGTCGGACGGGCTTTTACCTCAAAGGTCTTCAAGTCATACTGACCATTGGCCTTGGTTGCTTTCCACACAGCATACGAACCCATGTCCTTCATATAGTAGACTTTCATCTCGATGTCCTTATTGAAAGCAGGCACAAAAGCTTTGAATGTCTTGCCGACCTCCAGTCCGTTCAATTGGTCCTCACGGACATTGAACGTGCCCCACAGGTCGTTCATGACAGCTACACTCATGATGGGTGAACCCGTGCCTACCAGTTCGCCGACCTTGGGGAAGACGTCTGTCACCTCACCTTCCATCTGGGCTATCTGTACCGTCTCGTGAATATAGGAATTAACCTCCTGAACGGCACCTTTGGCACGACCCACCTGGGCTGCTGCTGCCATTTTGTCCTCACGGCGGGCTCCGTTGCGGGCCATGTCATACTGGCTTTCAGCTGCTTTGCACTGAGCCTCCATGGCCTTGTAGTTGGCATACACTTCATCACGCTTCTGAGCACTGATGACACCTTCGTCAAAAAGTCGCTGGATGCGCTGATACGACTTCTCGGCAATTTCCAGACCAGCCTTAGCCTGTTGCAACAGGTTGTAGGCACCACGAATCTGTTCCTCACGGGCACCGTTCTGGGCTTTCAGCTCCAAGGCAGCTGCTGCATTCTGGGCACTTTGGGCCTGCTCCATCTTGGCACGGACCTCTGGGGCGTCCAAAATTGCCAACGTGTCGCCGACCTTCACATAGTCGCCTTCTTTCACCCGGATTTCAAGAATACGTCCTGGCACCTTACTCGACACACGATACTCACTCACTTCAACCTGCCCCTGAATAATCTCAGGATCACGACCCAGGGCGAAGAAACCTATCAAGGCCATAATGGCTACTGCTGCTGCAAATCCGATGATTGCAAGCAGAATGTTGTTATGTTGGGTTTTTGCTGACATAATGCTTATATCTTAATCTTCAATAATTATTGTCAATGTTCAAAGTTCAATGTTCAAAGTTCAAGGTGCCCAGTGCCTTCTTCAGGTTCACCTGACTCAACTTGACGTCTATCTCAGCGTCAATCTTCTGCGACTGTGCCTGCAGCCATGCAGTCTGGGCTTCCATCACAGTGGTTGTCGAGATGACACCTTCACGGAATCCAAGATTAGCCGTACGCAGGTTCTCATCTGCCTTCTGTGTACTGGTCTGAGCCAAGGCAAGTTTCTTGTTGGCTTCATCCACACGGAAGGCGCTCTGGTTCACCTGCAGTTCTATTTTCTCGCGAGCTTCGTCCATCTCAAGGCGGGCTATGGCTGTAGCGCCTTTCGATGCACGCACCTTATAAGCTACATCACCCCAGTTCCATATGGGTATGCGTACCAGCACACCGATATTCCACACACCAGCGAGCTTACGCTGGAAACCGTTGAACACATTCGGATTGGACATGGCATAACCGCCGGTCAGCAACACCTGAGGCAGATTGCCTGCCTTCAGCAAGTTCGTGACCTGATGACTGATATCCACCATGTTCTGCAGCTGCTTCAGTTCGGGACGATTCTCCTTCACCTGCTCCATATTGACTACGGGCTTTTCCTGGTCCACTGACAACTCTTTGTTCTCTTCGTCTGCCAGCGTCACCTGCTCGGCAAGAGGGAGACCACAGAGCTGGCAAAGGAGCATTCGCGACAGCACCAAACCGTCGTTCACCTTGGTCAGCATCATCTCTGCCTCATTGACCTTCACTGCCACACTCAGGCCTTCTGAGCGCGTGGCAACACCCTCACGAATCATCTTCTGCACGTCGCTATCCAATTTCCGGACCAGGTCAAGGTAGGCTTCTGCCAGTTTCTGTTTGTGACGCAAGGAAACCACCTGCCAGTAAGCCTGGTCAATGGTGTACAACGTAAGTTGTCGCTTGCTTTCTGCAGAATTGGCAGCAAGCTCTTCGCCCAAGTCTGCCATCTTGTTCATAGCCACAATGGCACCACCCATGAATACGGGTTGTGTCAGCATGACTGCTCCGGCAAACATGTTTCGTGTATCAGTATGAAGGGCATCTACGACTCTCTGTCCGAAGCCATTGCCCAAACTGCCCAATTGTCCCATCACACTACCCAACTGCTGTTGTAACGCCTCAGGAGTGATGCCGAGCATGCCCAAAGACTGCCAAGTAGCCGGTGGGATCTGTCCCATGGCCTCCTTAGCCTGACCGCCAGCAGCCGTTGACAGTGTAGTACCCACGTTGGGCAATGCCGACTTCTGGTCATCACTCAGCAGCGAAATCTCCTTGCTCGTCCACTCGTAGCCGCCAAGGGCACTAATGTGCGGCAAATATTTGGTACGTGCCGACTTGCGCAGATTGGCAGCAACTTCCTGCTTGACGCGGGCCACACTCATCTGCTTGTTGTTGCGTAGTGCCATTGCACGGCAACTGTCAAGCGTAAGCAGTCGCTGTGCTTCTGCTTCCTGAGTAATTCCTGCAGTCAATAGGATGATACCAATGCCTATGATTCTGTTTCTCATTCCTTTATTTATTAAAAGTGAAATTGCGTTGTCCGATAGCCTGCCCGTCGCAGAATATGCTGACATTGTACTGTCCACCGCCCAAATACTCATTCACGGTCCAGTAAAGTGTCTGGCTGATTTCCTCGCCCGTATACTCCACGTCTTTCTTCATGGACCATGTCAGTTGCTTACCGGCATAGGCAAAAGTCCCGCCGCCATCCAGCACTTCACCCTCAGGGGGCATCACGCGGACATAGAAGGTACGCATGCCGTTCTTGGCTGTGACATTCTTGGTGACAGTGAAACTGACTGCCAGCGAACGGGCATTCTTCATGTACTTTTCCGTCTTACCTTTCTTGCTGAGCGGAGTCAGCGTGATATTGGTAGCATCAAGCTGTGCGGCAATAGCCACTTTCTCTGACAGGGAAGCCTTCTCAGTGGTCAGCGCCTGATTTTGCTGATTGCTCTGCTCCAACTCGGAACGTACGCGATCGTTCTCTGCCACAAGACTCTCGTTGAGCCGATTGAGCGAGTCTATCTGTAGTACATAGGAGCGTATGACAGCTCGTACTGTAGCCAGTTCTTTCTTCAGTCGCGTAATCTCAGCCACATCGTTGGTGTGCGTCTTTTTCAGTTCGTCAAGCAACTTTTGGGTACGCGCCTGCTCAGCCGTTAGTTGTTCTATGATACTGTCGTTCTTGATATAGGTCTTCATCTCACTGTATTGGGCAGCAAAGTTCTGGTATTCCTTCTCCATCTCCTGTTTGTCCAAAGCAGCCAGTTCCTGCATATCGCGATTGGCCTGTTTCTCTTTCAAGAGACTCCATGCCAGCCAGCCTATACCTGCCAATAATAGCACGATGACAGTAGCAACAATTTTCTTGTTCATCATGTTCTAAAACTCCTATTTTTCGAAAAACTTCTGCAAATTTAACCTTTTTCTACGAAATAACCAAGCAAAAATCCAATGTTTTGAATAATTTACCTAATTTGCATGATAATTAACGAACGACAGCGCACTACGTAAACCTTTACGGGCTTTGGAAGAACAAAACAAAGTGAAAGTTTGGAAATTTCATGAGAAAGCCGTATCTTTGCACGTATAAACAAACTACTTAAACAAATATTCCTAATAACTATATGAAACAAGTATCGATATTACTTCTGCTGATAGCCTCCATACTGACGGCAACAGCTGGCGAGAAACCTATCGACCGTAAGGCTTTGATTAAGCGCAACAACCCCGTCGTGACCTCTGTCGACACCCTGGCCTCACTGAGTGTGGGGAATGGCGGTTTTGCCTTTACTACGGACGTCACGGGTCTGCAGACTTTCCCGGAGCACTATCGCAACGGTGTTCCCTTGGGCACACAGAGCGAATGGGGCTGGCACAGTTTCGACAACCCAGAGCAATATCGCATTGAGGAGTCATACCAAATGTATGACTTCGGCCACGGCCATCGCGAGCTATATGCCACCCAGCCCAAAACGGGACGTGCCAAGGGGGCGGCAGACTGGTATCGCAGCAATCCGCACCGTCTGCACTTAGGCTGCATCGGTCTGGAGATTGAGGGTTTGAAGCCATCAGACATCAAGAAACCCCACGAGACACTGGATATGTGGACGGGGAAAATCCATTCATCATTCAAGATCAAGAACACGCCCTATAGTGTCACTACCGTATGCCACCCGACGCTCGACCTGATAGGCAGTCAGATAAAAGGTCCGGGAGCGGCCGTCAACCTTCGTTTCCCCTACCCTACGGGTGGACATAGCGATGACGCCTGCAACTGGCAGGCAGATGACAAGCACCGGACGCAGCTGGTGACCCAGAGCGACCACTCGGCTGTATTGGAGCGCATCATCGACAAAACTGTCTACTACATATCGCTGCAGTGGAAGGAACCGGCAACCCTCCGCGAGAAACGGAAGAACTACTGGGTGCTGGAGTCCGAAGGCAGCCAACTGACGTTTTGCTGTGAGTTCTTGGAAAGCGGGAAAGAATTGGCGAAAGAATCGTTTGCTACCGTTGCCGACAAGTCGGCAGCTTATTGGCAACAGTTCTGGCAGACAGGAGGTGTTGTCGATTTCTCGCACTGCAAGGACAAGCGAGCCAAGGAACTGGAGCGTCGCGTAGTGCTGAGCCAGTGGCTGCTGGCCATCCAGTGCGCCGCTAGCACACCGCCTCAGGAGACAGGACTGACCTACAACTCTTGGTTCGGCAAATTCCATATGGAAATGATCTGGTGGCACCAGGCATGGCTGCCACTCTGGGGGCACGGCCAGTTGCTGGATCGCACCCTGCGCTGGTATGAAACGGTAGAACCTATGGCTCGCGAGATAGCCATGCGACAAGGCTTCAAGGGCATCCGCTGGATGAAGATGACCGACCGCTCGGGCGAGGAAGCCCCCTCCAAGGTGGGAAGTTTCCTAATCTGGCAACAGCCTCACCTTATCTATCTAGCCGAACTGCTCTATAGAAGTGAAAAGTCAAAGGCTGAAAGAGATAAAATGCTGAAGCGTTATGGACGCCTCATCGATGAGACAGCTATCTTTATGGCCGACTTCGCCACCTACCAGAAGGAGCACGACCGCTATATCTTACAGGGCATGATTCCCGCACAAGAGACGCTGAAGGCATCAGAAACATACAATTCACCCTTCGAGCTGTCTTACTGGCACTGGGCTTTGCAGGTTGCCCAGCAATGGCGCGAGCGCAGAGGACTGGAACGCGAAGCGCTGTGGGACGACATCATCCGGAAACTCTCGCCTTTAGCCAAGGACAGCGAGAACCGATATCTGGCTGCCGAGTCGAACATTGAAACCTACAGCGACATCAGGCTCATCAGCGACCACCCGGCCGTACTGGGTGCCGTGGGCATCTTCCCCATGAGCCGCCTCGTCGAACCACAGGTGATGAAACATACCCAGGAGTGGATATGGGATAACTGGAACTGGGACCACACCTGGGGCTGGGACTATCCGATGGTGGCGATGAACGCTACCAGGCTGGGAGTACCCGAGAATGCCGTCAGTGCCCTGCTCATGGACAAGCGCACCAACACCTACCTGCCCAACGGACATAACTATCAGGACCAGCGCCTGCGCTGCTATCTGCCTGGCAATGGCGGTCTGCTGACAGCCATCGCCATGATGTGTGCTGGCTGGGATGGCTGTCAAGAGAAGAATCCGGGGTTCCCTAAAGACGGCAAGTGGGATGTACGCTGGGAGGGACTTCAACCCCTGCCTGACAACGTTCAGCGACCTATAGCGTTCCCCGGAGCAGAGGGCTTCGGACGCCACACTACTGGTGGCCGAGGTGGCAAGGTCTATCATGTGACAACCTTGGAAGACAACAACCTGCCTGGTACGCTACGCTGGGCCAATGCTCAACAAGGCCCCAAGACCATTGTCTTCGATGTGTCAGGCACCATCTTCCTGAAGTCTCCCCTGCGCTTCACACCCCATACGACTGTCGCCGGGCAGACAGCCCCTGGCGACGGCATCTGTCTGGCCGACTATCCCGTCATGGTCAGCTCTAACAACATCATCCGCTACATGCGTTTCCGCTTGGGCAACAGAGAAGTGGCCAACCATGAGGGCGACGGTTTGGGAGGCAGTCGCTGTCACGATATCATCATCGACCACTGCTCCATCAGCTGGAGCATCGATGAATGCCTGTCCGTCTATGGCAATCGTGACTTTACCGTCCAGTGGTGCATCGTTAGCCAGAGTCTCAACAATGCCGGACACCAAAAGGGTGCCCACGGCTATGGTGGCAACTGGGGAGGCAGCGGGGCCTCGTATCATCATAACCTGATAGCCCATCACACTTCGCGCACTCCCCGACTGGGTCCAAGTCCGTTCACTCAGACTGACGAGCGCATGGACCTGCGCAACAATGTCATCTACAACTGGACAGCCAACGGCTGCTATGGTGGCGAGGGCATGACGGTAAACATCGTCAACAACTACTACAAGCCAGGACCTGGTACTCCAACAGATTTAAGAGGTATGCGCATTGCAGCCCCCAACATCCGGACCTCGCAATACACCCACCACGACAGTCCCCGTCCGAACGTCTGGGACCGGATGTGGCACGTCTGGGGCAAGTATTACGTCAATGGCAACGTCAACAGCAGATATCCTGAAGTAACGAAGGACAATTGGACGTATGGCATTTACAACCAGATCAGTCCCGACGCCAACGACGGCACCTACACGCCAGCCACCAAGGACACCATCCGTTTGGCAAAACCCATGCCCTTCGAACCTGTCACCACACAAACGGCAGAAGACGCTTATCAGTTAGTCTTAGCCCATGCCGGTGCCAGCCTGCATCGCGACGCATTGGACAACGTCATCGTTCGTGATGTCCGGGAGGGCAAGGCCTCCTTCACGGGCGAAGGCTGCGACCCAGGCATCATCAATACCCAGAACGATGTGCAGATAGAGGGCGGTCCCTGGCCCGTGCTCAAAAGCAAGCCTGCCCCTAAGGACACCGACGGCGACGGCATGCCCGATGATTGGGAGCGCCAGCACGGGCTGAACCCCAACGACGCTAACGACGGAAACGACACAGATGCCCAAGGCTACACCATGCTGGAAAACTACTTAAATGAAATCACTCAATAAAAACTAATTATTCACGACAATGAAAAACTTTTTAATGACCCTCATGGGTGCCGTAGCTCTCTTACCTGCTATGGCCAGTAACAACGTAGCACCTTGGGGCTGGGCTACCTGCTCCGACGAGTCAGGCACCGCTTACATGCTAAACGGTGGAAACTTCTCGGATGCTACAACCGCCACCCTGACTGCTCTTGGTGACGGCAAGACCGACGATTCGCAAATCAAGCAAGCCATTGCCAAAAACGACATCATCATCTTCGACGGTTCCAAAGGCGAGTTCACCATTGGCGAGACCATGAAGATTTCGTCAACGAAGAACAAGACGCTCATCGGCATCAATAATGCCCGACTGTGTACGAAGTTCTTCCTGACGGACGAGGACAATGCCTACCTGAAGAGTCAGAACCTCGAAGGACTGAGCAGCACCGATCAATACACAGGAACCCTGCCCGATGGCACGACCCTGACCTGCGACCGACGGGCCTTCTTCACCAAGAAAGCCATCATGGAACTGCAGTATCAGAAGACAGGAGTCTATTCGCTGCCCAACAAGTCGGGAATCTTCCATATCGAGACCTCCAGCGAGAACATCATCATCCGCAACCTCTCGCTCATTGGCCCGGGGGCTGTCGACATCGACGGTGCCGACCTCATCACCAATCAGGGCAAGCATGTGTGGATAGACCACTGCACATTCGTAGACTCGCAGGATGGCGCACTGGACAGCAAGGTGTGCGACTGGGCTACCTACACCTACAACCATTTCTACTACACCTCGCGCAGCTATTCACATGCCTATACCTGCGGCTGCGGATGGGTGAGCAACCACGAGATGGTGATCCACATGACCTTTGCCTGCAACATCTGGGGCAAAGGCTGTATGCGCCGACTGCCACAGGCCGATGACTGCTACATACACCTCGTCAACAACTATCACAACTGTGCAGGCAACAGCGTAGGCATGACCATCAACAGCTATAGCCGAGCCCTGGTAGAGGGCAACTATGCTGCTGCCGGTGTCAACAAGCCCCTTGATGGCAGTGGTGCCAACCGCAACGTCACGGCAAGGGACAATAGTTTCTCAGCTACATCTGTTGGCAATGAGGTAATCATGCCCTATCCATACACAAAGATACCTGCAACCGACGTTCCTGCCGTTCTGACTGGCAATGAAGGAGCAGGTGCCACCCTGGGCAACGATGCTACCTATATCCTCTCCACCATTCCTACCGTATCCCGTGGTGGGGCAACCTCGACTACACTTTACTACTTTGTCGACGGGCTTGTAGGTACAAATAGCGACGGATTATCGATTATTGAATTCATAGATGGTGCGACTTTGCTATTGAACAAGAGTGACAAGGCTTGGTCTAACGGCACATCCATCGTTGCCGATGATGAAAAATACACCTCACTGAAAGTGTCTAACGGTGCAGAGAACATCTTCACCGCCCCCGATGGAAAGTTGGTGAGTGGCATTACCTTCTATTCATACATCAATGTGAAAGAGGAGAATATTGACTTCACCAAATATCCAGAATATGGCTTCCGCACAAGTTTCTGGAAAAAGGTTGGGAACCTGACATTCACCGCCACGTCAGACGACGTACAGATTCTCAAGTCTCGAGACCCTGAGGATCCCGACATTGCAACATTCAAGATTACTCCCGCAAACGTGGTGAGCTTCACCAACACGGGCGAGCAGGTATGTTTCGTGATGAAAGTTACATACACCGAAGGAGCTACTGGAGTTCCGACGGTACGCAACTCCCGACCTGCCGACAATGCATATTACACTCTCCAGGGTGTGCGTGTGGACAAGCCGGCCAAGGGCATCTACATCCAGAACGGCAAAAAGATTATCATCAAATAAACGATATGAAGAAACTACTTTTAACAACGCTGCTGACACTCTGCACCTCTGCAGTCATGGCGCAGATGCTGCCGTATCAGAATCCTGCCCTTACGGCAGAGGAGCGGGCAGAGGACTTGCTGGGACGGCTGACGCTTGAAGAGAAAGCCAAGCTGATGATGGACGTGTCACCTGCTATTCCACGACTGGGCATTCCTGCCTTCCAGTGGTGGAACGAGGCACTGCATGGTGTGGGACGCAACGGCTTTGTCACCGTATTCCCCATTACTACCCAGATGGCAGCCTCGTGGGACGACCAGCTGCTCTACAAGGTGTTTACCGCCGTCAGCGACGAGGCCCGCGCCAAGAACCAAGAGGCCAAGAAGACGGACAACGTACAACGCTATCAGGGCTTGTCGTTCTGGACACCCAACATCAACATCTTCCGTGACCCTCGCTGGGGACGCGGACAGGAGACGTACGGCGAAGACCCCTATCTGACGGAGCGCATGGGACTGGCTGTCGTCAACGGACTGCAAGGCCAGACCATGAACGGACAACAACTGGGCACCAGCAAGTATGCCAAGTTGCTGGCTTGTGCCAAACACTTTGCCGTGCACAGCGGTCCCGAGTGGAACCGCCATACTTTTAACATCGAAAACCTGCCCGAGCGCGACCTGTGGGAGACCTACCTGCCTGCTTTCAAGGCGCTGGTGCAGAAGGGTAACGTGGCTGAGGTCATGTGCGCCTATCAGCGTATCGACGGCGATCCCTGCTGTGGCAATGCCCGTTACGAGCAGCACATCCTGCGCGACGACTGGGGCTTCAAGGGACTCATCACCAGCGATTGTGGTGCCATCCGCGACTTCCTGCCCAAGTGGCACAACGTATCGAAAGACAACGAGGCTGCAGCCTCCAAGGCTGTGCTCAGCGGTACCGATGTCGAGTGTGGCTCGGTGTACAAGAGTCTGCCTGCTGCCGTAAAGCGTGGCGACATCGCCGAAAAGCAGATGGACATCAGCCTGAAGCGCCTGCTGGTGGCTCGTTTCCGCCTGGGCGACTTCGACAAGGACGAACAGGTGGAGTGGACTAAGATTCCCTCGTCGGTCATTGCCTCGAAGGAACACAAGGAACTGGCCCTTCAGATGGCCCGTGAAGGTACCGTACTTTTGAAGAACAACGGCGTGCTGCCCCTCGACAGTTCAAAAGTTCAAAGTTCAAAGTTAGTCGTCATGGGTCCCAATACCAACGACAGCATCATGCAGTGGGGCAACTACAGCGGCTATGCCACCAAGACGGTCACCATCCTGGAGGGTCTCCGCCAGCAGCTGGGCAATGTTCCCTATATCCAAGGCTGTGGACTGACGCGCAATGAGGTTTTCGAGAGCCGTTTCGACAAGATGCGTGCACCCTCAGGCCAGCAGGGCATACAGGCCGTCTACTGGAACAATACCGAGATGAAGGGCCGTCCCGTGACGACTGTCCACATGAGCAGTCCCGTCAACCTGAGCAATGGCGGCAACACCGTGTTTGCACCGGGTGTCAATCTGGAGAACTTCTCTGCCCGCTACGACGGCACACTGATACCTACCGAAGACGAGACGCTCTTCCTGCGCGTCGGTGCTGACGACAAGGTACGCGTCATCGTCAATGGCGACACCTTGGTCGACATCTGGAAGGTTCGCCAGCGCATTCAGGAGGCCACCCCGGAGTTGAAGGTTAAAAAGGGTGGCAGCTATCGCATCCATATCGACTACGTACAGGAGGGCGGCATGGCAGCCATGCAGTTCGACGTTTGCAAGAAGCTCAATCCAACCCGTGAGCAGCTGTTAGCCCAGTTGGGACAAGCCGAGACCGTCATCTTCGTCGGTGGCATCTCGCCTCGTGTCGAGGGTGAGGAGATGAAGGTCAGCGACCCTGGCTTCAAGGGCGGCGACCGCACAGACATCGAACTGCCACAGGTACAGCGCGACCTGCTCAAGATGTTGCACGATGCCGGCAAGCGGGTGGTCTTCGTCAACTGCTCAGGTGGTGCCGTGGCACTGGTTCCTGAGCAGGAGTCGACCTGCGACGCCATCGTTCAGGCATGGTATGGCGGCGAACGTGGCGGCGAGGCTGTTGCCGACGTGCTGACAGGCAGGTACAACCCATGTGGCAAGTTGCCCATCACGTTCTATCGCAGCGTCAACGACCTGCCCGACTTCCTGGACTACCGCATGACCAACCGCACCTATCGCTACTTCCGTGGCGAGGCCCTCTACCCCTTTGGTTACGGACTCAGCTACACCACGTTCGAAATCAGCCGCCCCACGTATAAGAACAATAAGGTACGCGTGATGGTGAAGAATACGGGCAAGCAGGACGGCACCGAGGTCGTACAGGTCTATATGCGTCGCCAGGCTGACACAGAAGGCCCGCTGAAGACCCTTCGCGCTTACCAGCGTGTCACGTTGAAGGCCGGCCAGAGCAAGACCGTCGACATCGACCTGCCCCGCGAGCGTTTCGAGGACTGGGACGCCAAGTCCAACACCATGCGTGTGGTACCGGGCCGCTATGAACTGATGGTGGGCTCGTCCAGTGCCGACAAGGACCTGAAGAAGATACAGGTCAACATCCAGTAAGCATACAACATACGACTCGTATGACATCTCGTCAAGAAAGGCTGACCGCAAATGATGGTCAGCCTTTCTTGTTTGTCAGAGATTAAAGTATTCCTTCACGGCATCGAAGCAGGGGCTTGGCGTGGGTTGTAGAGATAGGTCCCGTCAACTATCCGGATAGTCTCTTTGCATCGTGCGGACGTCTCCTGTACCCCTATGCAGACCGTTCGCGTCACGTGTGGAACCCGTCTCCATCACTCACGGATGACGCTCGCGTCAGGCACGCTTGCCTCCGTTTGCTCACTCTT
>ONLU01000011.1 GCA_900318795.1 uncultured Prevotellaceae bacterium
CGAGGGCGGGCTTGACATCCGCGGCAAGCCCGCCGACACGCGCACCGAGGCACAGCGGCAGGCCCTCAGGCGGCTGCTGAAGGAACTGAAGGAGCGCTATCCCCGCGCCCTCATCGTAGGCCATCACGACCTGAACCCGCTGAAAGCGTGCCCGTGCTTCGATGCCGTGAAGGAATATATCAGGACTTGAACAACGTCAGATAGTCCACCTAACAGAGAGAGGGTGTGCTGAGCACACCCTCTCTCTGTTCTTTCATTTCACTAATAACCAATTCCCCTAATTTCTCTTATGCCAAGGACTGTTAGCGGATAGGGCAAAAGACAGTCTCATCGACTACTCCCACTCAGTAGCTTTTGTTATATAGAGTCGAACTCGTCATTAGCACCCTTAGAATAAGGCTTATCCCAAGGGTAGATGCAGCCTTGCACACGCTCACTGCCAAAAACAGGACATTCTTCCGGTGATAGTTTTTCCAAGTTGCATGTATAGGGAATGTGCAATTCCTTAATGATACAATGAACAAATGCAAGGCGGTCTATGCTCTCCACGCCTTCTGGAATCTTGTATATCTCAGCTTTTGCAGCCCTCAACAGCCGCTTGCGGTCTTGACTATACACAAAGCCGTAGTCGTCAGTCCAACCCTCGGCAATCTCCTTCTCCAATTCTGGGCTTCTTGTATTATCATACGCCCAATCCCAAGCATGAATGTGCATCTTTGTATGGCTATGCTCCAAAGCCTTTTCAATCTCATAATTGCTAACGCCATACGGCACATCTATATCCGTCAACTCGGAACACCCCAAAAAGGCATGGTCGGCAATCCGATACACATCCTCTGGTATGCGATAGTGCTTCACGTTGGGAGCTTTGACCAACATCCGTCCGTTCTCTATCAACGCAAACACCGCCCCATCCTCTTCTGCCACGGTGTCATATACCGTGCGATTGACGGTCACATAATCCTCCACCCACTTGCCGTCAACGATGTCTGCCAACCATAATCTTTCTACTTCTTGACCATCTTCAACGTCCACGCTTTCGAAGGTCACGGGCATCTCTAACCCCTGCTCCCTGTAGAACGTCTTCAGCCTGTCCAGCATGTCATTTATTCCAAAAACATCCCCACATGCCATCGGCACGTCATCAGACATTATCTTCAATCGTCGCATACTATTCTTATAGAAACCAAATTACAAGGAGAATAATCCCAATGATAACAATGATAGCCATAACTCTGCCAGCCAAGAACTCAAGATACTCGCCTACAGAATTGAACTCAAATATAAAACCGTTGAACTCTTTGAAAAACCTCATGTCATATATATTTTCTTGACAAGCCAATAAGACAATAATGGTGTACCCTCACGACGTTTGTACTGGGAAAGATCCACTTCGGTAACGATATTCAGCCCATACTGACCGTTCAGCCTCTCTGCCATCTTCTTGAACTCCTTCCCGTGTCTACACCTTTTGTCCAAGCCGAAGTATGCCAAGTAGTAGTGAATCATCTCATGCACCATGACGTCCGTAAACTGGCGCTCCGTAAAGTCATAATAGTCCGTAATAAAGATTATTGGGTCGTACACCGTCTTGTCAAACCAGCCGCCAGTCGTATACTGGAAATATCCACAAGTCCGATAAGAATGCAACAAGTCAAATTGAGGGAAAAGCAACTTCCCCTCAAAATACTTCATGTTGCACTCATCGAAAGTGAGTAGCATGTTCTGTTGGCTGGCCACCATTGGATTACCGTTCCTTATAGTTTATATTTGACCGCCTCAAACTTTATTCCTTTGAGATAATCCATTATAAGATGAGGTTGACTGTTCAATTGTTTCTCTCGTTGTTTTCTACGATTTCTTTCAAGCTATGACAATGAATCTGTTTCACGCCATTCTCATTATAGGCAGAGATGCAAATAGTTTTCTCATACACTTCCGTATCCGTTCTTACCTCTATCTTTCTGATTTTTTCAGCCATCTCTTCAAATGTAACACCAGCATACAAGAATATGTAACATTTAAAACCAAGCACTTCCATCCTATAGAACTTTTCAAAATCAGACATTGCCTCAGGATTATTTTTCATCTTTATCTCACAGAGCCAAAATTGCCCATTAGGTCTCACCTCGTAAATACAATCATGCAGAACCAAATCAGGAGCACATCTTTCTAAATCCTCAACCACCTGTCGTGATTTTTGTTGTTCACCATTAAGATAGACACCCTGATACTTCTCAGGGTTTTTCTCCATGATTTTCCGGAACTGATGATATAATTCGTATGCAAACACTCTCTCTGGATATTTTGTTTCCTGTTTCTGAGTTGTGTATGTATAATAAATCTCATCTACGTTTAGCAATGCACATATAAAATCATCAATGTGTAAACATTGCGTATTTGAAACTGTAGAAACTACATCTAATAATGTTTCCTTTGCCATATCAGTTTATTAGTTTTGAAATAGTAAATTGCAATAGCCAAATGATGCTAATCTCAGGACCAACACCATTTGGCTCACAATGAACGCATTAGTGGGCACGTTCTTTCCAATCATTCGTCATAGTCAATGTAAGTCATTTGAATACCAGCATCTTTGATGGCACTTTCGACTCTTCTAAGCCATCCTAATTTTCTTAGAAGATTGCAATTGTGTTTTGAAAGAATGATAATGTTCTCTTGATTGTACACGCCATTCCTTCAAGGATAGTAAGGATTACTTTTAAGTCGTGAGCATTAAACTGTTGATTAGATAATGATTGATTGAAGATGTCAGATTCCATTTTCGTCATTGTTACATTTTTTTATATTGAGACATTAGCCTTTACATATTTACGTTGCATTTGTTGTTATATTATCGTTTAGGAACATGTTACTTGATTTTTGTAACTTTAAGTCTCCATCTTGGATTCTTTGCATTTGCATTATCACCTCCTGTATATATCCATCCGTCCCTTAAATAAAGAACGCCTAAGGCGTGATTGTCTTCACCTCCTTCGTAAATGAGATAGGGCTTATTACCTTCAGCAAAAGTAATAATAATAATTCCTTCACTTGTTGGTCCTGTCCACGAGCCATAATAGGGAGGATAAATATCATCCGAACCTGTAACGGTCTCATCTTCATTAATATTGAGAGTTACTTTTCTACCAGACTTATCTGTGACTTCATAAGTCCCCAAGAAACTATTCTCTTGCTTCTGCTCTGATTTCACTTCTTGTGACTCTTTCTTCTGTTCTTGTTTTTGTTCTGTCTGAGGCTTGGAACTATCATTACTCGAATTACTTGAATTCTCTTCCTCATCTGAGGCGGCAAAACCAACAGCAAAGAGGGCTACAGTTGCCATTGTCAAAAAATACTTTTTCATAATTCTTTGTTTTTAAATTGTTAAACTTATGTGAAATAAATCTCGAAATATCTATTCATATTTTAATCCCACTCATAATCAGCCATGATGAAGCCTCCCATATCTTGACCATTGAGGTAAAGATGATAGTCTCTAAAGTTGAATGTTACTGGTAGTTCAAACATAGCTAAAGATTCCGTTTTAGGCATGAATGTTGCCTCGAAATATCTCTTACCATCACTTTCTGACCTCTTTTCGCTCAACTCAAATTGACTTTCACCATCGTAACGCCATTTTCCACTTTGAGGAAGTGCTCCATACTGCTTCACTGTATTTCCAACAAATTCATACCGAAGCCATGCATCACCTCTTGTTATGTGTGTCCATACGGTGTTATTTATGGCTTGACGGAGTTCATTGATATCCTTTATTTGACTTACTGCCTTTGGACTTGTTGGTACTGCTTTTTCTTCAACAGTCTCTTCTTCGATCGATGCAGTAGAATTGTTAACAACCTCTGTTGTTTCATTCTTTGATGAGGAAGGCGATTCTTTCTGCTCTTCATCAGAAGCAGTAAAACCAATAGCAAATAACGCTATCACACAAATTGTAAGATTATATTTTTTCATAATCATTTTAATTTTTGCAAATTAAGTGTAAGATTTTGATAATATTTTATCGACAAGTAAACTAGTAGAGGAAAACTATAACAAACCAAGTCGTATATATCAAATGTTCCTCTGATTATTCCAAAGAGTTGCAGTAGTTCACTGCTGATTGCCACCAAGGGGACAAGTGAAATAATTATGTTCTTGATGATTCCCTTGTCTTTATGCCAAATGGCATCAATGAGGAGAATGTAAGCGGCACTATACAAGCCATCTGGTAGACAAAACCTCACAAAATTTGGAACATTACAATTCTGAACCCACAAGCGAAGAGTGTCAATTGCAGATGAAAAACCTAGGGTGGCACACCAGTGATAGATGTTTAGTGTTTTGCTCCTAAACAACAGATAAATAGCACAGCCACACAATAAGAAGGAAATAGCTAACGCTACCTTTTGTTGCGGCATTATATGTAGTCGCATATTATCTTTTCTTAATTCTGAATTATTGCTACCTTTTTATTCTATTCTTTTGATAGTATTGCTTACAATTAAGACTTCGCTATTGATTAAACTTCGTCTATCTTTGGATCAAGTCCCCATGCATTGCCTCTACGCTCGCCTTCTTTGCAAAACCAAATTAATAACACAACGGCTCCAACTAACGGAATAAGGATAAATAAAAAGTTCCATCCGCTTTTTCCTATATCGTGCAAGCGGCGCACACTTACAGCGAGTCCTGGAATAAACATACATAGCGAATACAATCCACCTAATACTCCCATCTCAAATTCAAGTGTTACCCATCCAAGCATAACATCAATAACATGGACTACAATAGCAATAATCATGTAAAACAAGACATACATCCAGTACTCTTTTCTTCGAGCACGTCCAGAAAAATCCGCATACTGTTTTAAGCATTTTAAATACCAATTCATAATATTAATTTGTTTAAGTTCTACAATTCATCATCCATCTTGGCATAGAAATCATCTATACTTGCTCCTAGATGATTCAGCACCAATTTCAGATACTGATCCATTCTACCACATTTCTTGATTTTTAGAAATGCAGAACGTAGCTCATTGCTATTAGAGTAGTCTTTTCCTGTACTATGTTTTAAGCCAACCTTCTCATCGGTAAACTCATTTAGCACGCTTATTTCCTCTTTAGTAATACCTTCAATATCACCAACCAAACTATTTAAATCTTGAATGTAATACATAGCATAAAATTTCTTTTACATATTAATGTAACCACGGTAACACAGGAAGGTGTGAGCCTTTCAGTCTATCCTACCGAAGGCTCTGGTAAAACCTGTACAAAGATAAAAGAAACAGCCCACACCCTTGGAGGATATACAGGATGTGAGCCAATGACGGCTACACATAAAATATTCCAACCAAGGAGGGAACGTGTAATCAATCATCTGTTGTACGTTGAAGTTTACCAGACTTTTCGGTACAGATGAAAGCTAAACGCTTCCTACTATGTCTGTCACAGATTTTTCTGTGACGCTACAAATATAAGAATAATTTAGCAAACCACATTCTTTGTGGGCTGTATTTTCACATTTTTTATCGTAACGTCTGAATTTGGACTGTGCCGCCTTTAGACGTGAAGCGCATCTGTGGACCATTGTAGTTCTTGGGATAGGCCACACAGATATTGCCAGTTCCTTCCCATATCTCTACGCCTCCGTTGAGGCCTGTCTGCCGGAGGTTGCCATCATACCATATCATCACTCCTCCATGATTGAGGCAGTTTGAGGGTTGAGAACCCTGAAAATAAGCAGTCCCATAGGTCCAGTCTGCCATTGCTGTCATCAGCATACCGCAGAACACAAATAAAAGCGCTAATCGTTTCATCATCTTATTGTTTTAATTGTTTGACATCAAGTATCAAGCGCAAAGGTAGGGAAAGAATATGAGAAATGGAAGAAATAGCGCGACCATTTCTTCCATTTCACAATTGTTTATTCTTCTTTGCTTTCAAGTAGCTTATTCTTGATGTACTCTTGAATGTCAATGGCAGTGACATCATAGACAGGCTGCAACTCTTCGAACCCTTTTTCTCTGATGAAATTCTTTCCTGTCGTTAGCATATTGAGCAAGCCTCTGGTGCGCAATTTATGGTCAGAATGTTCCAATGCGGCCGATATTATCTTTTTAATGTCACCACCTTCTTTTAATATCGAGTAAATATCATAGTAATCTCTGAACTTTGCACGGCGAAGCATAGTCTCCATTTTCATAGCTCCTATAGATTCCATATCTGCGATGTATAAGTTATTAAGGTAAAGAATGCGTTTCATTGACGGAATAGCTTTGCGAGGAGCAGCATAAAACGATAACTTTACACCTTCGAAATTGAAAACCACATGGTCGAAACCAGCCACGTCATAATCACTGACAGTACCTATGCTTTCCAATTCTTTTAAGATAGACGGCCAATTTACATCGGGCTTCTCATTCCGTCTGGTCAGCCATTTCATGAAATCAAGGTCTTCGCTTTGACGTTTCTCAATTTGCAAGGACAATGCCGTTCCACCAACAAGCGTAAAAGGCTTGATGCATTCCAACTTGGAAACTGCCTCGAACACTTGTCCCGTATGTGGTGCCAAGGACTTAGATTGACTGCTCATGCTGACATTTTACGATTTATGTGACGGGTCTCAATGCTCTTGACGTATGCTTCCGGACGTTTTGCTCCGAAATAATACCATGCATAAAGGATGTTATAAGGCCTGAACATTGCCCCTTGAGGTGCCACACGATCCAGCCATACACGTTTTACCTTCTTATACCCAAAGAGTTGGAAAAGCTGATTGATGTCTTCTATGTCAAGATGCAAGAGGACGTGTTCAATAAGCGATTCGTCGGAAATGGATTTCATTTTCGACAAATCGTAAGACCAGAAGCAGTTTTCTTTCTTCAACTTACGAAACAGTTGCTGTTTAGCATCTACTTTCATATCACTTCTGCAAAGATAAGCATTTATTTTCAAACGACGTTCACTTAGAGCTGTATTTTTTTGCAAAGGTACATGTTTTTTTTGCAAAAAGCAAATGTTAGACACTTTCGATTCTGGCGGCGAAGGTAGGGATAAAAATGAAAAATGGAAGAAACGGAGCGACTATTTCTTCGACGAGCGAAGCGGCAAGCCGATTACTTCCATTTCGCAATTGTTCATTATTTGGCAATGTTCCAAATAATTTGGGATATTTTTAAGGTTGGGCGTTAGCACGCATCTGGTTGAAGACAGAGGAAACCAAGGACTGGAAATGGTTCTCGCAATCTTGGCGGATAGCGCTCTCAGGGATATTAGGATACTTCTTGATTAGGCGGTTGGCTATCTGGAGGGTCTGGTTGTGAAACGACGTTGTGGCATCAGCCCAGGCTTTGCCAGAGGAAGGAGTTTGAGGGGGAAAGACGGAGTCGCAGAAAGTGGCAATAGTAGCCTGGTAGGCTTCATCCATCTGCTCGTCCATTTCTGGCTCCATAGACGCCGGCTCGCTCTTCTGGGGAGTTCGTGAGACTGGGCGTTCCGACTCTTGGCGAACCGGAGCCTCCGCTGGCTGTTCTCTAATGACTCTGACAATAGTGTCAACGACTTTCGGAGCTTCGGCAGGCTGCACAGGACGAGACGACGGATAGAATACAACGGCTACAATGACCATCAGGATGATTGGCAGCAAAAGAATAAGGTAAGGGCGCTTGGGGGATGAAAGATCCTTCTGTAGTTGTCCCACGGTCTGATAGCGTTCTGCCGGATTGTCTGCCGTACAGCGGGCTATCACCTTATTATATATTTGTAATCCCGGAATCTGTTCCAGTATTTTACCAATGGCATAGATGTCAGTCCGCTCGTCTGTCACCCCGCCATGCAACTGTTCTGGTGCTGCGTAGCCTTTGGTATGTCCTTGGGTATCAATAAAGGTATCGGTATAGCAACATCCTAAGTCTATCAGTTTAACATCACTGTCAATACGGGTCAATAGAATGTTGTCGGGTTTCAAGTCAAGATGGAGCACCTGGTGGGCATGCAGATAGCTTACTACATCCAACAACTGAAGGATGAACTTCTTCGTATTCTTCTTGCTAAAATATGACGGATTGCGAGTCATCCTCTCGGTCAGTGTCTCGCCATCCACATATTCCATCAGAATGCCATCATCTGTCTTTGAGATATAGCGAGGTAATCCTTGATGCTCCAATCGATAACCAGTCTCGAATTCCTTTTGGAAGGCCTCTTGATAACGGACATCGTTTACATGTTCTGCTTTCAGCCGTTTGACGAAATGCAGTTTACCATACAACTTTACGCAATAAGTTTCGCTGGTGGCACCTTGACACTCTAACCGTTCAAAACCACCATCAGCCAATTGCTGATTGGTAAACTGTGAGGATTCCATCATCTCATTACTTTTATGGAAGAAAGGCCTGACACCCTTCCTGCTGTGTATTGCCCGAGAGAGTCGCCATCACGCCATACCTGTGCCACCAACAGAGGATGATGAAGAATGAAATTCTGTATCTCTACCTCATCGCCGACTCGCAGTTTGCTGTTCAGACTTTCAACCACCAGAAAACGGTCATTGCCCTGATACTCAAATAGCAGTTGACGGTTAGGCAGATAAGTGACCTGCACGCTGTCGCCCCTTTGCAAAGAGTCTGAGCGTAATTCGTCAGAGAAATTGTTGAAATCGGAATTTCCCTCGTTTTCAATCTTCGCCAGTTCGTCCCAGTGGGCATAACCCAAATAGCAGGCAATGGCATCGAGCGTACTGGTATGTGGCTGGCGCTCATCCTGGGCAAAGCCGAGCAACCGCTTGAGCGTAGTAGCACCAATGCGAACACCCGTCTTGCTATATATGTCGAGCGACAGCAGTTCGCAGTCAGAAGGTAAGCGCAAGCCGTTCTCCGACTTGCGCTTCAAGAGTTCTATAATATGGAATGGCAGTTTCATCGACTACTCCCACTCGATGGTTGCGGGTGGTTTTGAGGAGATGTCGTAACAGACGCGGTTGACGCCACGGACCTTGTTGATAATCTCGTTGGAGACCTTGGCCATGAAGTCGTAGGGCAGATGGGCCCAGTCGGCTGTCATAGCATCTGTCGAAGTGACTGCACGCAGGGCAACGGGATGCTCGTAGGTACGCTCGTCGCCCATGACGCCCACGGAGCGGACGGTGGAGAGCAGGATGGCACCAGCCTGCCATATCTGGTCGTAGAGGGAGACCTCTATCTCACCATTGGTCATTTCGGCAGGTACCCCAGCGGCCAGTACCTTGCGGGCTTCCTCGCCAGAGAGGCGTACCTTGTAGTCGCGCAAGCCACGGATGTAGATATCATCAGCATCCTGCAGGATGCGGACCTTCTCAGGAGTGATGTCGCCCAGGATGCGGACGGCAAGCCCGGGTCCGGGGAAGGGGTGACGGGTGATGAGGTGCTCAGGCATGCTGAGCTGACGACCCACACGGCGCACCTCGTCCTTGAAGAGCCACTTCAGGGGCTCGCAGAGCTGCAGGTGCATCTCCTTGGGCAGTCCACCGACGTTGTGGTGGCTCTTGATGACCTTGCCCGTGATGTTGAGTGACTCGATGCGGTCGGGATAGATGGTGCCCTGTGCCAGCCACTTGGCATCGGTAATCTTCTTGGCCTCGGCATTGAAGACTTCCACGAAGTCGCGGCCTATAATCTTACGCTTCTGCTCAGGGTCAGTGACTCCGGCAAGGTCGGCGAAGAACTTCTCAGAGGCATCGACGCCAATGACGTTCAGGCCTAACACCTTGTAGTCTTCCATGACCTGCTGAAACTCGTTCTTGCGCAACATGCCATGATCGACGAAGATACATGTCAGGCGGTTGCCGATGGCCTTATTAAGCAGAACGGCGGCGACGGACGAGTCAACACCTCCGGAGAGTCCGAGGATGACACGGTCGTTGCCCAGCTGGGCCTTGAGTTCGGCCACCGTGCTGTCGACAAATGATGCTGCCGACCACTCCTGTCTCGAGCCGCAGATGTCGACAACGAAGTTTTTCAACAGCTGGGTACCCTGCAGGGTGTGGAACACCTCGGGGTGGAACTGGACAGCCCAGATACCAGTTGAGAGTTGGGAGCCTTGGGGGCAGTAGAAAGCTGCGTTCTTGACGTCTTTCGTAGAACCGATGACCTGGAAGCCGTCGGGGATGGCGGTGATGGTGTCGCCATGCGACATCCACACCTGTGAGCGCTGCTCGAAGCCGCGGAACAGGGGATTGGTGGTATCGACAGTCTCGAGGTTGGCACGTCCGTACTCACGCGAGTCGGCCTTCTCGACGCGTCCGCCCAGGGTGTGCGAGATGAACTGTGCACCATAGCAGATGCCCAGCACGGGAATGCGGCCTACGAACTGCGACAGGTCGACCTTGAAGGCCTCGGGGTCGTGGACTGAGTAGGGCGAGCCACTCAGGATGACACCGATGACGGTGGGGTCGTCCTTGGGGAACTTGTTGTAGGGCAGAATCTCACAGAAGGTGTCGAGTTCACGCACACGACGGCCAATGAGCTGCGTGGTCTGCGAACCGAAATCCAGGATAATGATCTTTTGCATTTACAATTTGACTATTTAAATATGATGATTACTTCAGAAATTCCTCAGCATGATCCAGTGAATCCAGCTTGCCGACGTCGAGGACACGGAGGTCGTTCTTGACGAGTCCCACGATGTGGGCACGGTGGCAAGTGGACAGGTAGAAGTCGATGACGCTGAAACGGTCAGGGAAACGCTCCATCAGCGAGAACAAACGGGGCGAGAAACTGTGAATGCCACTGAAGGCAAAAGCGTACAGATTAGAAATCAGAGAAGAGGGGCGAGCGGCGAGCGGAACGACTTTCAGGTTGTCGTCTATCGTAAAATCAGCCTCACGCAACCACTGGAAGGGAGACTTGACCTCGCCCGTCTCTATGTTTTTCCACCCCATGAGCCGCATGGCGCTGTCGAAGAGCAGGTAGCGCTTAGAATTGCGCCGGCTGACCAGCAACACAGCATCCTCGCCGGGCTGATGCTGACGACGGAACCAGTCGAAGTCGACATTGTCCAGAATATCGACATTGTGTATGAGGATAGGCTCATCGGGGTCGAAGAGGTCCTGAGCATGCTTCAATCCCCCACCCGTCTCGAGCAGTTGCTCAGTCTCGTCGCTGAAGCGCACCAGCGGAGCATAGTCCTGCTGGGCTACATAGTCGAGAATCTGCTGGGCGAAATGGTGCACATTGACCACAAAGCGGGTGTAGCCAGAATCCATCAAACGCCTGATGTTGCGATCGAGCAACGGAGTACCTCCTACTGGCACCAGTGCCTTGGGCATGGTGTCTGTGAGTGGTTTCAGTCGGGTGCCGAGTCCGGCAGCGAGTATCATAGCCTGCTTCATGGGAGATTGAGATATTAATTATTGGGCTGGGAGGATTTGCGTAATGTTCTGTTCGCGGTGGCAGATGCGCACCTCGATGCCAAACTTGTCATGGATATGCTCAGCCAGATGCTGAGCGCTATAGACGGAGCGATGCTGACCACCCGTGCAGCCAAAGCAAAACATGAGCGACGTGAAGCCACGCTGGATGTAGCGGCGCACATGGGCATCAGCCAGTTTATAGACGGAGTCGAGGAAGGTCAGTATCTCACCATCGTCCTCGAGGAAGCGGATGACGGGCTCATCGAGTCCTGTCAGCTTCTTATAAGGCTCGTAACGACCCGGATTGTGGGTAGAACGGCAGTCGAAGACATAGCCGCCACCGTTGCCGCTCTCGTCCTCGGGAATGCCCTTGGTGAACGAGAAACTGAAGACGCGAACCACCAGCGGACCCTGGGCATCGTACTTCGAGAAGGTGGCAGGACCATCCTGCGGATGGGGCTTATAAGGGTTCAGATTGGTGGTTTTGAAGCCGTCGGCACGGGGTGCCGTAGTTTCTGTCTTCTGGAACTGAGGCAGCTCGGTGAGCTTGGTGAGCACCTCGGTCAGATAAGGATAGGGGAAGTTGCGTTCGCTAAGCAACTCGCGGATGTTCTGAATGGCGGGCGGAATGCTCTCGATGAAGTGCGCCTTCCGCTCGAAATAGCCGCGGAAGCCATAGGCCCCCAGCACCTGGAGCAGACGGAACAGCACGAAGAGCGACAGGCGCTCGACGAAGGCATGAGGTGCCGGCACCTCGGAATACTGCTTCAAGGCGTGGTAGTACTCGTACACCAGTTCGCGACGCAGCTTATGGGGATACTTGGCAGAAGCCTGCCACAGGAACGATGCCACGTCATAGTAATACGGTCCGCGGCGACCACCCTGGAAATCAATGAAATAAGGCTTTCCCTCGGCATTGAGCATGACATTGCGCGACTGGAAGTCACGATAGAGGAACCCCTGTTCGTCGTCGGGCGACGTGAGGTCCTTGGCCAACAAGTGGAAATCGGCCTCGAGTTTCAGTTCGTGGAAATCGAGTTCGGTAGCCTTCAGGAAGCAATACTTGAAGTAGTTGAGGTCGAACAGCACGCTGTTGGCATCGAAGGCTGGCTGGGGATAACAGTTGGAGAAGTCGAGGCCGTCAGCACCATTGATCTGGATGTTAGGCAACTCACGGATGGTGCGACGAAGCAGTTCCTGCTCTTTCAGGGTATAACGGCCGCCTGCCTCGCGTCCGCCACGAATGGCGTCGAACAAGGACGTAGAGCCGAGGTCAGTCTGCAAATAGCATGACTCGTCATCGCTGACAGCCAGAATCTCGGGTACAGGCAAGTGCCTGCTGGCAAAATGTTGACAGAGATAGACAAATGCGTGATTCTCATCACGACTGGTACCTATACACCCCACCACCATATGGCCTTGGGCGTCCGTCATCCGATAGTACTCACGATTGCTACCGCCACCGGGCAACTTGGCCATATTCTGGGGCTCTGCCCCACTCCATTGCCGATAGAGTTCTACTAATTTCTTCATAAACAGATGCAAAGGTACAAATTTTAGTGAAGAGCGAAGCGTGAAGGGCAAAGAAATTGCTGTCGCCTTACTTTTTTTAACTTTTATTTTTCACAATATCTCCATCAGCTGGCCCAATGAGGTCACCTCGTAGGTGACAGGCTCTGCAGCGGGATACTCAGGATAGCGATTGAAGTAGGCAGTATCAAGTCCATAGCGCTTGGCACCGAGGATGTCGGTCTGGAAGTTGTCGCCAATCATCAGCGTCGCGGCCTTGTCGGCACAGGTCTGGCGCATGGCATAGTCGAAGAACTGGGACGAGGGTTTGTTGGCTCCGGCATCCTCGCTAAGGACGATAGTATCGAAGTGGTCGTGCAGTCCACAGGCATGCAGTTTCTTGTACTGTACCTCGTGGAAGCCGTTGGAACACATGTGCAGCCGGTAGCCCCTGCCCCGCAGGTAGTCCATCAGCTGACGGGCTCCATCCACCAAGCCGGGTTTGGAGGAACAGAAGTCCAGGAACAGGTCGCTGGCCTGCAGACAGAAGTCAGTAGTGAGCGGCAGGCCGACACCGTAGCTCAACGGGCGCCGGAAGCGTTCGACAATGAGATAGTCGCGTGTAATCTCGCCTTTGGAATAGCGTGTCCACAGGTCGATGTTGGTTTCCCAGTAGCGGTCGTAGAAGACGTTGGGATCCGGGAACCAGCGTTCCATGTGCAAGGCATCGAACAGCTCACGCAGGGCAATCACCGCATTGCCGTGTGTGTCGTACAACGTATCGTCGAAGTCAATGAAAAGATCCTTGTATTTCATTTTCAAGTTTCAGGATTCATGTTTCAAGATTCAAGTTTCAGGATTCAAGATCAATGTTCTTCATAAATGCCTCCTACCTCATCGTTGTTCTCGATGGTGTGTTCAGCCTTCTTGACCTTTGCCTTGAGCGAGCCGAAGCGATAGGCAACCTGGATGCTGAACTGCCGTCCGCGATGGCCGACAACATTGCGTTCGGTGAAGTCACCATTGATAATGGAGTTGGTGACACTGAGTGTCCGGTTGAAAATATTCTTGGCGTCAATCGATACCGTCAGGCGGTCGTCCTTGAGGAACGAGCGTTCCAACGACACGTGGTAGGTATACCAAGAGTGCATACGAGAAAAGGCATCGATAGCCTTGCGGCCTATCTGTCCCTCGGCCCCCAGCGCCAGAGTCAGTTTCCAAGGCAGCTGTTGCGTGAGGGTCACATCATAGTGGTCCGCCCAACTGTCATTGGTGTATCCTTCTACCGTATAATGATTGTAGACATAGGCAATGGTATTGTCCAGTTCGATGGCCGTAACATCAAAAGGTTTCCACTGCACCTGCTGTCCTATCTGGAAGCAGCGGTAGCGCAAACCGTTGTCGAAGGTCTGCAGGCGAATTTCGCCTAAGACATCCTCGACCGTCGTCAGACCGTCGTTGGTCCACTTGTAGGCAGGCGTCACGTGAATGGTCAGACGGGGTGTTTCCAATTGATAGTCGAGTGCAACATTGTACATGTTGGCAGCTATCAGTTCGGGATTGCCTAGATACGACATCGTAGGGTTACCCGTAACGGCAGAGTTCAGCATGATGATGCCGGGCCGTTGTACGCTGCTGGCATAGCTGAGTTGCAACGTCTGCTGGCCGGTGGGGCGCCAAGTGACACAGGCTTGTGGCAACCAGTGGTTCTGATGATGAGTGAAATCTTCCATATTTTCATCCATATTGTCGCTGAACAAGTAGGAATGCTCGTAGCGCAGTCCCGCCTGCAGGGTCCATCTGTCCGCCTGAAAACGATAGTTGCCAAAGGCGCCCGTCACACGAGTGACATGCTCCAGGGGATCGTCAATGTAGGAGTCTGTCTGGTCGACAATTCCGTCCATGAGAAGATAATCCGCAAAATGGCTGTAGTCGAAACGACTGAAATGCTTGGCCCCCAGTTCCAGTTGGTGTCCACGCCCCAGCGGACGCACCCAATCAGCCTGAAACGTATGCTCCGTAAAGCGATTGATGGTGGTTTCCAAGTCTTGCATATCCACAATCGCGATGTAGTCCTTATCAAAATAATCGGTCATTGTGTCCTCATGCTTACGCGCGAGAGAGAGCATGTATGACAGCGTCAGCATCTCACCCGGCCGGTTGGTCAGGTGCTGATAGTCCAGTTTGCCGTTCCACGAGCGGTACCCCCTATTGGGCAGTGACTCCCCATAGCGGAAGGGGATGGCTTCAACATTATCAGGATAGAGAAATGCCGCATAACCGTTAGTCCGCATGTCATGCTTCATGAGATAACCACCCAGTGAGGCCGACAACAGGTTCAAGGAGTCAAGGTCGTAGCTGGCGGTCAACTTAGCCCATACCTGATGACTCGGATCTTCACCCTCTTTGTAGCCCGCCAGCGTAGCATCTAATTGAGGAATGAAACGATTCAGCTCTTCGCTCATCCACGTCTCACGCTTCGACTGGCGCTCATAGCCGCCATCCAACGAGATGACCAGCCTGCCGGTCTGTCCCGTCAGCGAGGCCTCTACATCAGTACCGCCCAACGTGTTGGCACTGGTCGTCACAGTACCCGTAAAGCCCGTCTGTGCGCACATTGACACAGACGCCATCCAAGCGCCCCAAAGAAGATATTGTCTTAGTCTCATTTATTGAATCAAAAGTAATTAGGGCGCAAAGGTACGAAAAAACTATGAATCTACTGCCATCATCAGTTACTTTTCTTTATTCCACCTACTTCATCGTCGTTCTCAATGCCGGTGCTCGGTGTGGTCTTGACACTGGCTTTGAGTTCTTTCCGAAGTTGGTGGTACGAAGCAGCATTTCAGCCTTTTCAATCATCTCTTTCAGTTGTTGTGTGGGTTTTTCTTCCTTACGGGCAAGACTAAGGAACTTTTCATAGTACTTCTTGGCCTCTTGACCGTCAGGCAAAAAGTAATAATACGCACTGGCAATGTTGTAATATGTCGCGATAGAGGAAGGATTGTATGCCAAGTGTTGTTTCCATGACTCAACGGCCTTGTCGTAGTGCTCGGTTAAATAGTATGCTTCACCTTGAGAAAGAGTAATAGCCTTCATGGCCGTTGTATCAGGCAGCAACAGTTTGGTAGCGAGTTCCAAACAGGCTATTCCCTCTTCATACCGGTAGGTATCAACACAAACCACCCCCAGACGCCAGGCACAGTTTGCATGTTGCATACCGCTCTGCAAGAAAGCAGGTTTCAGACATTGATAGGCACGCTCCAGCGAATCGATCTTGGCATAGCACATTCCTGCGGAATAGAGAGTGCTAAAGGCAGAGTCACCCTGCTGCAACAGACATTCATACAGCTTGATTGCTGCTGTATAGTCGCCATTCAGCAGCCAGGCCTCGGCTCCAGCACGATTGACGAGAATGTTGGTAGAATCCTTCAGCATGTACTTCAACGCACAGACGATGCCATTCTGCGGCTGATCGCTTCTGGCATAGGCCAGCGTGAGTCCGGCCACCACCTCGCCGTCCATAGGATAGTGCTCCAACAGCCGCGCTGCCCAGTACTTATAGGAGCCCATGTCGGCCTGCTGTCTATAGCTGTTAGCCAGTTGTCGGAAAGCCTCATGCGTCAGACTGTCCTCGGGCATATTCTTCAGCAGTTCCGTTGCCTCCCGATAGTTAGCACGTTTGTACTGACAATCTGCCAGTTTCAGTCGGATCTGACGGGGAATCTGGTCTTCGGGTACATAAGGCTTTGACATGCTGAAATCGTCATTCATCGAGAAGCGGGTGACACCTTGAGCCTTTGCCTGGTCGTATGCCTGCTGATAATATTTCAGCGCCTCGTAGGTGTTGTACTGCTTCATCAGGCTGTCACCCCGCTGCACAAGCAGGGCCAGCGAGTCAAGAGCCTCGCCCCTGACGGTGGTTGCCGCCAGCAGGGCGAGGGCTATCAATGTCAGTAGTTTTTTCATTTAATAAGAGAGTGTGTGTGCTTATTTCTTTTGTTTCATTTTTAGGATAATCCGGTCTTTAGGCTGGCCGTCCTTTGCCTTTTCTACATGCATGCTTTCTATGTCGGCAGGATTGATGCTGTTCAGTACTTCCGCATCTACCACTTGGCCGTCCATCATGACCTCAAATTCTTTCCCCTTATGATCAGTACCTAACTTGACATGACTCACTGCAGGTTTGTCATCATCCTGCAACCTGAACGTGACAGGCACGACATACTTCACGCGAACAGCTTCGCCATTCTGTCTCCCAGGAATCCAGTTGGGCATGCAGTTGATGACGCGCAAAGCCTCAGCATCCAATTCTGACGATACTGACTTCACGGCTTTGGCCTCAGAAATACTGCCATCGGTCTCTACTACAAAGCTAACGATGACACGTCCCTGAACACCAGCCTTATGAGCCTCCTCGGGATAGCGGATGTTCTGGGCCAGAAACTGCATCAATGCAGCAGGGCCACCTGGGTACTGAGGCATCTGCTCCACCACGTCGAAGGCCTTTTTCGTCTTTTCGACCTCCATGCCGTTTGGCATTTCTACGGGGTCTGTATTTTGTGGTGTGACTGTCCGTTCTATGACCACGATTTCATTGCCACCATCAGTCTTGACGGTGGCAGCCTTTTTGCCTTTCTTGATAATTTGCTTCTTCTGAGGTGTCTGATACTGATAGTCGGTGACGGTCTCGGCATTCAGAGCCATGGCGGTACCCACGATGGGCACGAGAGCGAGCAACTTCAACAGATGGCTGCGCCTGGATTCTTTATGTAACATCATGTGTATACGGTTTTTGAGGGTACTGTGACTGATGCCGTTAGCAATGGAGTACCCGCCAATGCTCGCAGCTTTTGTGATTAACAGGTATTGATATTGACGCGCATTGAACCCCTGAGAGAGTACTTCACCGTCGGCCTCGTATTCGTGGATGGCGCGCAAGTCCTGGCGCAGCATCCACATGGCGGGGTTGAACCACTGGAGGGCGGTGAGGGTATCGACGAGCAACACGTCCCACGAATGACGCAGACGGATGTGTGCCCGTTCATGAGCCAGCACGGCAGCGTCGTGCTCGGTATAGTCTTGACGGCTGAGTACGATGTAGTGGAACCAACTGAAGGGCGACACCTTCCGATCGGTGACGCAGATGACTACACCATCCTCCTGCCGGTGCTTCTCGCTGTGACGGATGAGCAGCATCAGATTGGCAAGCGAAGTGACCGTATAACCCAACGTTGCCACTACACCTATTATAAATAGGACAGGAAGGGCAATCTGCCACAAGGGGGTATCGGGCTTGTCAGCCACAACAGCCTGCACTTCGCCTATCTCAACCGCCGGCATAGCAGCGACGACTACTGTCTCATGCATCGTGATGACACACAGCGGCAGCACAAAAGACATGACTGCCGTCAAGAGCAACACCACGCGGTTGACACGGTGGAAAGTCTCCTTAGAGAGTACCAGCCGGTAGAATAGGTAGAACACAGCTATCAGCACAGCCACCTTTGCATCGTATATCAGAAAGTCAAGCATTCTCTATCTCCTTAATGAGTTCTTTCAATTCTTCTATGGAGATTTTCTCTTCCTTAACAAAAGAGGATACAACTTTCTTGTAGGAGTCGTCGAAATAGTTCTTGATGACACCAGCTATGGACGTACGGCCATACTCCGCCTCGGAGATGAGAGGGTAATACTGGAAGGTATTGCCATAACGTTTGTGATCCAGGAAGCCATGCTTCTCAAGAATACGTACCAAGGTGGATAGCGTATTGAAATGCGGACGGGGTTCGTCGTAGTGCTCCAAGAGTTCGCGAACGAACATAGGACCGTGCTGCCAGTACAGGTCCATGATTTCCTTCTCTTTATTAGTCAGCTTCTTCATTGTTGTTTACTTTAAGTTTTAGCCTTCAATTGCGCGTTGCTATCAATAACTGAGCGCAAAGTAACTAAAAACTTTCGTTTCTAACAACTAAAAGCTTTAGTTTTTAACCTGCCTTAACTACTTTCTTTAGTTATTCACACAGGTTTTTATTGCAATGTGACAGCCATGAGACCAATAACGACATCATTGGAAAGAGTGCGCAGGGTCAGCGACACCAGTTTCTTGTCCGAATTGAGTGGCATACAAAGCATGGTAGCGGCACCGCCTGGAATCTCGCCGCCGTCTGCACCTTTGGGTCCCATCTCACCTCCCTGGGCGTTGGCGAAAGGCAGCCCCAAGGCCTTGCTAAGATTACGGCTGACCGTTCCCGTTGACAAACTGACGCGATAGGGGCGCGGCTGGGCCACACGGAAGGCCCGTCCGTCGACAAAGTAGTCGCGCTCAATGGGGCACCAGTTGTCTGGATTGACCAAACGCAGGGTGTCTGCAGTACCATCCTTGTACTGAGCTACCACCAGACCATTGGCAATACGACTCTGCATGTGGTTGGTCGTACCCGCCATCAGAAGCCAGGCCCTGTCGGCACTACCGCTCACAGGTACGGTGATGGAGTCAGGATAGTTGTCCCACAGGGAGGTGAAAGCAATGTTCGGGCCTTCGGCAGGAGTGCGGAAGGGTACACCCATCATGATGAACTCGTCCTTGACAATGAGTGAGCGGAACACCGAATCGTTGACATCGGGGGTATAGTCAGGATGACACCAGTCGCCAGCGCCTTGCACAGGAATCTGCAACGTTGTATAAGGAGGACGCGGCGACAGATATTCATTGTGGAAGATGTCCGTCACCTGGGCATTCAGCAGCCGGTCCATGTTCTGCTTATGGAACTTGTCGTCAAACGTGGGCTCCTCGGCATATACAGACTGGCTGGAGGCTTCGGACTTCCACACATCGACATAGCGCACCTCGGGCATGGGACGGGTCATCTTGACGCGGATGACCTGATGACGGGCTGTGGAGCCCTCAATGTCACGATAGCGCCCCAGTCCCAAATTCTGACGGATGATGATCTTCTGAGGACGATTGAAGTGCTGCGTCACCTCATAGACAGCTTCGTTGCCCTGACGCTGATAGCGATACTGGATATAAGGGGTCTGCACCGAGGCTGTGTCCCACGACTCGGGGAATCCCGGACGAATGACACACTGTCCCTGCAAGGCGTCGGGCTGAATGCCGAAAAGTCCCTGAATGAGCGTGCGGGCAGAGATGCCTATGCAATCGCCGAAATCACGGTAACACTCACCTCTGGCTGCGTCATACTGGCTCACCTGTCCGAAGTTGGCAGGAGATTGGCCATAGTACATCTGGTCCATCACATTGGCCTTCATCAGGCGGAAGCCCTCCTCTGCCCTACCCGCCTCAAAGTAGGCCAGCGCAGTGTGCATCACTTCGGCAGCTGCGACGTTATTAATACTCCATGAATAGGGCATCCAACTGGAAGTAGAAATGGTCTGCAACCCCGTATTAGCAACTGTCACATGCGGTATCTCGCTATCAATATACTTCGTAGCCCAGTAAGCCTGTTCAGGAGTGCAGGCACCACAATCTATCGGTGTATAGATGCTCCAAACAGCAGCACTCTCGTGAACGCGCTGCAAGCCCATCAAGTCCTGACACTCAGCCCAATGGCCTTTATCTTTCAGCCACAAGCGACTGTTCATAGCAGCAAGAATAGCTTCAGCCTCCTGCTGATAGGGAGCCGGATTCTCGCCGATGAGACGTGCCACACGAGCAGCCAACAAGTTTGCACGATAATTATAAGCAGACGAGTGAGTTACGGCTCCTCCACTATAATAAAGTGCGTCAGACGCCCAGATGCAACAATAGGCATCATACAAGTGGTCGCCATCGGGATCGAAATTACGTTTCTCCCAAGCGAGATGACTCTTCAGTATGGGCCACATCTTCACCATGTAAGCCCGGTCGCCGTCGTACTGGAAATGCCAAAGCAACTCGTCGATATAGTTCAGGTTCATATCATAGTGGTGCATCTGGTCATTGCGTTCCGGATTGCGACAGATATAGCCGTTAGAGTACATCTGTGTGCCCCACTCTTTTCGGGCACGAGCCAGGTGCTGTTTCTCGTCCTGTGTAGGATGAACCTGTGCGGGGGCCACCTCTCTGACCTGACTCTTGGCATAAGCATCAAAATGACTCCTGGCCCTGTCAGCCCAGCCCAGCACGTCGCCCAGATAACCAGCACGCCAGCCTGCCAACGGCATGCGCCAGCCAATGCAACCGTGCAACCAGGTTTTTCCATCCCAGTCGCCGTCAGCAGCCACCACCAAGGCACCACCCAACGTATTAATGTAAGGATCGGGAGTGTTAAAGACTATGCGTCCTGCCAATTTTTGCATAGCTTCCTCGGCTTCCTCAAAGCGGTCTCTGCCCCGAGGATCCATCAACAGCGTCAGCGTGTCGCAACGCACAAACCCTTCTTCATCCAAGGTGGCAGTCAGATACTGTACGGGAGTTTTGCCGTCAGCCTCGAAAACATCCTTGTCATCTGCCCCCAAGTCACCATTGCGACGCAATTTGGGTTGACGAATGTTGCTGACTATCACATCCACTTTCACTTCACCTTCAAAGCCTGCAGTCTGAAAGCGCCACAATGCCTGCTCAGAAGTCAGCGAGGCTACCACTTTCAGACGGAGTACAGCCTGAGCCCCCCACGACTTGTGGCGCACCACATAGCTGCGCATGCCATCCTCGTAGCGTGCCTGACAATAATCTGCCTCGTCCAGTTTCACGCCATTGAGTCGGAACTTCACGTTTCGACAATCTTTCTTCTTGTAGACGGCAAACACAGGACGGTCACTCGTTTCCACACGCCACTCCGTAGGGCTACCATAGAGCGCACGGGTAAAGCGGTTCTTTCCGTTGACACACACGAAAGCCCTGCCGTCAGGGCGATATTGCTGTTGCTGGGCCGACACGGGCAAAAGCAGCAGCAGAGCAAACATAGTAGCAATAGTTCTCAACATGCGTGCAAAAATACGCATTTCTGCTGACATTACCAAACAACGAAGGACAAAAAAAAATCAGATGTCGTCACGACATCCGATTCCTAAAACAAACTACTTAAAAACTAATCTACTAAAACAAATCAAAAAAATATCTCTTTTTTGTTAAATCCTATACTAATTTATCTGTGGCTTAAAACTTTTCTCCTCCGTTCTAACCTTTTGACGATGCAAAGTTAGGAACTTTTCCAACACCATGCAAGCGTTTTGCATAAAAAGTGGATACGAATTTGATTTAAATCAAGTAGGTGTCAGCCTTTTGGGGCCGACACCTACTATTTTGATATCTTGAGGTTGCAAATTTACATCATGCCACCCATGCCTGGGGCACCACCCATAGGCATAGCAGGTTCCTTCTCAGGCTTGTCGCAGATGAGACACTCTGTGGTGAGGAACATACCGGCAATACTTGCAGCATTCTCTAGAGCCACACGAGCAACCTTGGCAGGATCGATGACACCGGCTTCGCGCAGGTCTTCGTACTTGTCCAGACGGGCATTGTAACCGAAGTCGCCCTTACCCTCACGAACCTTCTGAACAACCACAGCACCCTCTTCTCCGGCATTGCTGACAATCTGGCGCAGGGGTTCCTCAATAGCACGACAGATGATGTTGATACCTGTCTGCTCGTCGGCATTGTCGCCCTTCAGGTTGGCCAAAGCCTCCTGAGCACGGATGTAGGTCGTACCACCACCTGCAACAACACCTTCCTCGATGGCTGCACGAGTAGCGCACAATGCGTCATCCACACGGTCTTTCTTCTCCTTCATCTCCACCTCACTGTTGGCACCGACATAGAGTACTGCCACACCACCTGCCAATTTGGCAAGACGCTCCTGCAACTTTTCCTTGTCGTAAGAAGAGGTAGTGAGTTCTATCTCTTTCTTAATCTGGGCGATACGGTCCTGAATGGCTTGCTTGTCGCCAGCACCATTGACGATAGTGGTGTTATCCTTAGAGACTGTCACCTTGTCGCAAGTACCAAGCATCTCAAGTGTTGCCTGCTCCAGTTTCAGACCCTTCTCCTCGCTGATAACAACACCACCGGTCAGGGTTGCGATATCCTCGAGCATGGCCTTACGACGGTCGCCGAAGCCAGGAGCTTTCACGGCACAAATCTTCAGACCACCGCGGAGACGGTTGACAACCAATGTCGTCAGAGCCTCCGAGTCAACATCCTCGGCAATCACCAGCAGAGGACGACCACTCTCGGCAGCAGGCTGCAGGATGGGCAGGAAGTCCTTGATATTGCTGATTTTCTTATCATAGATGAGGATGTACGGATTCTCCATCACGCACTCCATCTTATCAGAATCAGTTACAAAGTAGCCAGAGAGGTAGCCACGGTCGAACTGCATACCCTCTACCACACCGATGTGGGTGTCGCGGCTCTTTGACTCCTCGATGGTGATGACACCATCCTTGGACACCTTACGCATAGCGTCAGCCAGCAGCTTACCAATCTCCTCGTCGTTGTTAGCACTGACAGTAGCCACCTGCTCTATCTTGTCGTAGTTGTCGTCCACCTTCTCGGCAGTGCTCTTGATATGGTCAACAACAGCCTTCACAGCCTTGTCGATACCACGCTTCAGGTCCATCGGGTTAGCCCCTGCAGTAACATTCTTCAAGCCCTCTGTCACGATAGCCTGAGTCAGGATGGTAGCAGTTGTCGTTCCGTCACCGGCATCGTCGCCAGTCTTGGAGGCCACACTCTTCACAAGCTGAGCGCCCGTATTCTCGAACTTGTCCTCCAACTCAATTTCCTTAGCAACGGTCACGCCGTCCTTGGTAATCTGGGGAGCACCAAACTTCTTCTCAATCACTACGTTACGTCCCTTCGGGCCGAGAGTAACCTTCACAGCGTTAGCCAACTGATCGACACCGTTCTTCAACAGGTCACGGGCTTCAATATTGAATTTAATATCTTTTGCCATAATGTTTTTTCCTTTTAATTCGTTATTACGTTATACCGTTATTTCTCAATGACTGCGAGAACATCGCTCTGACGCATCATCAGATACTTCTCACCTTCGAACTCCAGCTCTGTGCCGCTGTACTTGCCATACAACACTTCATCGCCAGCCTTCAGTACCATCTCTTCGTCCTTGGTACCCTGGCCTACGGCTTTAATAGTTCCGTGAAGGGGTTTCTCCTTGGCGGTGTCAGGAATAATGATGCCACCGATTTTCTCTTCTGCCGGTGCTGGCACTACCAGCACGCGGTCTCCTAATGGTTTAATGTTCATAATACTTTAATTTTTTAAATTAGACTTTAATGTTTTTTGCCCTTAACCTTGCGAAAAGTGTGCCAAATGCGACAAACTGACACTTTGGCAGACTAAGAATTTGGCAGAAAGAAGAAAAATACCTATCTTTGCAGCATGAAGACAAAGCACATTATGTACACGACCCACGGCACATGCTCAAAAATGATTGACGTGACAGCCGACGAGAACGATATCATCCAGCAAGTATTCTTTCTGGGAGGTTGTAACGGAAACCTGCAAGGCATCAGTCAATTGGTGAAAGGACAGCGCATCGATGACGTCATTCCACGTTTGAATGGTATCCGGTGCGGCACGAAGGGAACATCTTGCCCCGACCAGTTGTGCCGGGCTTTGGAAGAGCTAAAGAAGGCACCAATAGAAGGCTGAGAGAAAGTATTTCCCACTTTTTCTTTGCATTTTCTCTTCTTTTTTTGTAATTTTGCACAGAATAAACAGATATAACCTATAAACATTATGAAAGACTTTCTTAAGTATGTATTGGCCACGGTCACAGGTATCATCCTGCTGACAGTAATTATGGGCATCCTGGCAACCATCTCGATGGTAGGAATTGCAGCTTCCAGCGCAAGTAGTACCAAGGTTGAGGAGAATTCGGTCTTTACCCTGATGCTCTCTGGGCAACTGGACGAGCGTGCAGAAGAGAATCCACTCAGTATGCTGAGTGGTCAGATCAGTGAGAACGTGGGACTGGACGACATCATCTCATCTATTCGCAAAGCCAAGGAAAACGAAGACATCAAAGGCATCTACATTGAGGCTGGTATCTTCAGTTCTGACTCACCCGCATCATCACACGCCATCCGCGAGGCACTGATTGATTTCAAAAAGTCAGGCAAGTGGATTGTGGCCTACGCCGATTCATACGAGCAATCCTCATATTATATATGTAGCGTGGCCGACAAGATGTTCCTGAATCCCCAAGGAATGGTCGACTGGCATGGACTTGGTGCAACCCCCTACTTTGTCAAGGATCTGCTGGCGAAACTGGGTATCAAGGTACAACTTTGCAAGGTAGGCAAGTACAAGAGTGCCCCTGAAATGCTGACGGCTGACGGCATGAGTGAGCCCAACCGTGAACAAGTCACAGCCTATATCAACGGTATCTGGCAGGTGATGCTGAAAGAGGTGGCCGAGAGTCGCAAGATTGCCGTTGACTCACTGAATGCCTATGCTGACCGCTTCATAGCGCTATCCAAACCTGAAGACTACGTCAAATTAAAGTTAGTGGACAAACTACTTTATACCGACGAGGTGAAAGGCGAAATCAAGAAGATGCTCAAGATAGACGCTGACGAGAGTTTCCCACAACTCACGCTGAAAGACATGGAAAACGTCAAGGGCAAGAAGAAGGAAGGTGACCAAGTGGCAGTCTACTATGCCTATGGAGACATCGTCGACTCTGACACGGGCGACATGACCGACCAAGAACACAGTATTGTGGCCAGCAAGGTTTGTAAGGACCTGGAGAAACTCGCTGAGGATGACGACGTCAAGGCAGTCGTACTGCGCGTCAACTCTCCCGGAGGTTCCGCCTACGCTTCTGAGCAGATTTGGCACGCCATGACGAACCTGAAAGCCAAGAAGCCTGTTGTGGTTTCCATGGGTGGCTACGCTGCTTCTGGCGGTTACTACATCAGTTGCCCGGCAAACTACATCATTGCTGAGCCTACCACCATTACGGGCAGCATTGGCATCTTCGGCATGTTCCCAGACTTCAGCGGACTATTGACTGAAAAACTGGGTATTAAGTTCGACGAAGTAAAGACCAACAAACATGCAGCCTTTGGCACTATGTCACGTCCATTCAACGCTGAGGAGATGGCTCTGCTGGAGCAGTATATAGACCGAGGCTACCAACTATTCCGCAAGCGTGTGGCAGATGGTCGCAAGCAATCTGTCGAGGCCATCGAAGAAATAGCCCAGGGACGTGTATGGCTGGCCTACGATGCCTTGAAGAACAAACTAGTCGACGAAATCGGAAGTCTTGACAAAGCCATTGAGAAGGCTGCCAAACTGGCTAAACTTAGCGAGTATCACGCCACCTGCTACCCTGAGCCTACAAACTGGTTTGACGCTCTGATGAATCAGGGCAACAAGGGAAGTTATCTTGACAGTCACCTGCGTACGGCTTTAGGTGAATACTATGAGCCGTTCACCTATGTCAAGAACATCCGTCATCAGAACGCCATTCAGGCACGTCTGCCCTATTACCTTATTATAAAATAAAAGAAGGAAGGAAAAGAGCATGGAAGGCGACTTCATCAAGATCAACAAATGGCTATTGCCGCTGAGCTGGTTTTACGGCATCGGCGTCAAGTTCAGAAACCTCCTGTTTGAGATGGGTGTCCTAAAGTCTCGTTCCTTCAATGTTCCAGTCATATCCGTCGGCAACATCACCGTAGGAGGAACAGGCAAGACTCCTCACACAGAATACCTGGGCCGCCTGCTAAGGGACTATTTCAACGTTGCCATCCTCAGCCGGGGATACAAACGGAAAAGCAAGGGATTCCTTGTTGCCAGCGCCCACACCACCATGCAGGAGATTGGCGACGAACCATACCAGATGAAGCAAAAGTTCGCCGACATCACAGTTGCAGTTGACAAAGACCGCTGTCACGGTATTGAACAGCTATCGGAACAGAACAAACAGTTGGATGTTGTGCTCTTGGACGACGCCTTCCAGCACAGATATGTCAAGCCAGGCATCAACATCTTACTAGTAGACTATCACCGGCTTATCATCTACGACAAGCTATTGCCAGCAGGCAGGTTGCGCGAGCCTATGAACGGCAAGGACCGCGCTGACATCGTCATCGTCACCAAGTGTCCGAAGGACCTGAAGCCGATGGAGTTCCGCGTCATCACCAAAGCAATGAGCCTCTATCCATACCAGCAGTTGTTCTTCACGACCCTGGTGTATGACGAGCTAAAGCCTGTGTTCGCTGGCAACAAACAGGCTTTGACGCTGTCGCAACTGAAGGACCGGAACGTACTGCTACTCACGGGTATTGCCTCACCAGAACAACTGGAGCATGACCTCTCTCCGCTAACTCATCTGACACCATTGGCCTTCAACGACCATCACCAGTTCAACAAGAAAGATATCACACTCATCAACGACACTTTTGCATCCATGCAGGGTCCCAAGTGCATCATCACAACCGAGAAAGACGCTACCCGCATGCAGACCGTTGAAGGATTCAGCGATGAGGTGCGTCAGCATACTTTTGTGATACCAGTCCGCATTGAATTCATGCTGGAGCAAGAAGAAACATTCAACAAATACATTATTGGCTATGTACGTAAAAATTCAAGAAACAGCATCCTGGTTAAAAGAAAGGATGACATCAAGCCCCAAGACAGCAATCATTCTGGGGACAGGCCTCGGACAATTAGCTTCCGAGATAACAGATAAGACGGAATTTCCGTATAGTGAGATACCCAACTTCCCCGTGTCTACGGTAGAAGGCCATTCAGGCAAGCTCATCTTCGGCAAACTGGGTGGTGTTGACATCCTTGCCATGCAGGGACGTTTCCACTACTATGAAGGCTACTCTATGAAGGAGGTGACATTCCCCGTTCGCGTGATGTATGAGCTGGGCATAAAAACGCTTTTCGTATCCAATGCTGCTGGAGGCATGAACCCAGCCTTCAAGATTGGCGACCTAATGATTATTACTGACCATATCAACTTGTTCCCGGAGCATCCACTGCGCGGCAAGAACTTCCCCACAGGTCCTCGTTTCCCCGATATGCACGAAACCTATGACCTCAACCTCATCAAGGAAGCCGCTACCATTGCCAAAGAGAGAAAAATACGCATCACTTATGGTGTATACGTAGGTGTGCAGGGACCGACCTTCGAAACTCCTGCAGAATACAAAATGTACCGCTTGCTGGGTGGCGACGCCGTGGGTATGTCAACAGTACCGGAGGTCATCGTGGCTCACCATTGCGGCATCCGAACGTTCGGTGTATCCGTCATCACCGACTTGGGCGGCTTTGACACTCCCGTAGAAGTCAGCCACGAAGAAGTGCAGGAAGCCGCCAACAAGGCACAGCCGTTTATGACTGAGATCATGCGACAAATGATTATCCGTTCAGAAAGTTTTTCTACCAATTCCATAGAACAAAATAATACAGAGCACCCCACAGAAGCATGGAAATCCAAAAAATAGGAGAATTTGGTTTGATAGAGCGTCTGACTAAGGACATCAAACCCCAAAATACATCTACCAAGTACGGCGTAGGCGATGACTGCGCCGTACTTCACTATCCCGACAGCGAAGTGCTCATTACTACCGACATGCTGATGGAGGGTGTGCACTTCGACTTGACTTACATCGACTTGCAACACCTAGGCTACAAGTCGGCTATGGTTAATATCAGTGACATCTTTGCCATGAACGGCACTCCACGCCAGCTGACAGTTTCATTGGCACTCAGTAAGCGCTTTACAGTAGAGGATATGGAACAGTTCTACTCTGGACTGCGTCTGGCCTGTGATAAATGGGGCGTAGACATCGTGGGAGGCGACACCACCAGCAGTTATACGGGTTTGGCAATCAGCATCACATGTATCGGGGAAGCCCGAAAGGAAGACATCGTATACCGCAATGGTGCCAAGGAGACCGACCTCATCTGCGTCAGTGGCGACCTGGGAGCTGCCTACATGGGGCTCCAACTGCTAGAGCGTGAGAAAGCCGTATATTATGAGCAGTATAACGAGTTGCAGAAGAAGATTGCAGAGGCAAAAGCCAATGGCGACAGTCAGAAACTTTCAGCTCTCAACTCCCAGCTCTCAACTTTAGCTACACCCGACTTCGCCGGCAAGGAGTACTTGTTGCAACGACAACTGAAGACCGAAGCACGCGGCGACATCATTCAGAAACTGCGAGAAGCAGGCATCCGCCCGACATCCATGATGGATATCTCTGACGGACTGTCAAGCGAGTTGATGCATATCTGCAAGCAGAGCCATGTTGGTTGCCGCATTTTCGAGAAGCAGATTCCCATTGACTACCAGACTGCCGTGATGGCTGAGGAACTGAACATGAACGTCACCACCTGTGCCCTCAATGGCGGAGAGGATTACGAACTGCTGTTCACCGTTCCCATTGGTGACCATGAAAAGATACAGGAGATGGAGGACGTCAAGCTAATTGGCCACATCACTAAAGAGAGTCTCGGACACGTCTTAGTGACGCGCGACGACCAGGAATTTGAGCTTAAAGCACAAGGCTGGGTACACCTAAAATAACTTTTTTGCAAAATAATCGGCCAAAAGTTTGGTCGATTCATTTTTTCTTCGTACCTTTGCACCCGCAATCAAGAGGATTGCCTTAGTGAAACTTAATGATGGTGCCTTAGCTCAGTTGGTAGAGCATCGGACTGAAAATCCGTGTGTCCCCGGTTCGATTCCTGGAGGTACCACTTTCCTCCTTTCATTATGAACCCCTGTCTTAGAGATTTCTCTAGCAGGGGTTTTTCTTTTTTAAATAAAGTTAAAACATTCGGAAGGTTCCGACTTTTGGTACACCTTTGTTGTACCTTTGTACCCATGTTGACAGAAAAGACAATGGAGAAGCTGCGTGTGCTGACGGAGTCGGCAAAGTACGATGTATCGTGCTCGTCCAGCGGCACCGTGCGCAGTGGCAAGAAAGGTATGATAGGAAATACCGTTGGCGGGGTAGGCATCTGCCACTCGTTTGCCGATGACGGGCGCTGCATCTCACTGCTGAAAATCATGCTCACCAACCACTGTATGTACGACTGCGCCTACTGCATCAACCGACGCTCCAACGACATTCAGCGCGCCACGCTCTCAGTCAGCGAGCTGGAGGAAATCACGATGGAGTTCTATCGGCGTAACTACATCGAAGGGCTGTTTTTGTCGAGTGGCGTCGTGCGCAATCCCGACTACACGATGGAGCGTCTGACAGCCATCGTCCGCGACCTGCGCACCATTCACCGCTTCAATGGCTACATCCATCTGAAAGCCATCCCCGGTGCTTCCCAGGAGTTGCTCAACGAGGCCGGCCGATGGGCAGATCGCATGAGTGTCAACATTGAGATTCCCAAAGAAGAGTCGTTGAAGGCATTGGCTCCCGAAAAAGACCACCAAAGCGTTTTCCAACCCATGCGACTCATACAAACGGGAGTACTGGAGAACAAAGAAGAGCGCAAGAAGTTCCGTCATGCTCCACGTTTTGTGCCTGCCGGACAGTCCACACAGATGATTGTAGGTGCTACGGGGGAGACTGACCAGGACATCCTCCAGATGTCATCCTCGCTCTACAAGCAGCCGTCTATGCGTCGTGTCTACTACTCGGGCTACATCAGCGTCAACACCTACGACAAGCGCCTACCCATTCTGAAGCAACCTCCTCTGGTACGCGAGAATCGGCTCTATCAGGCCGACTGGCTCCTGCGCTTCTATCATTTCAATGTCGATGAGATAGTAGACGATGCCCACAGCCATCTGGATTTGGACATCGACCCCAAGTTGGGCTGGGCCCTGCGCCATCCGGAATACTTCCCTGTCGACATCAACCGCGATGACTACGAGCGCATTCTCCGTGTGCCGGGCATCGGCACCAAGTCAGCCTGGCTCATTGTCAACTCACGCCGTTTCAATCATATCACCTCCTATCACCTGAAAAAGATGGGCGTTGTGATGAAGAAGGCCAAGTACTTCATTACCTGTGGCGAGTTGACCTCTACCTTCTCACAACCCATCGTAGGCATCAACGAACTGCATCCAGAGCGGCTGCGCCCACTGCTCGCCAGCAAGTCTCAACAACGTCGTGCCGCCCAGGAGCAGCAACTGACACTGGACTTCAAAGAGACCGAATAAAATATGCTTGTCTATACCTTCGATCATACGTTGGACGGTGTACTGAGTGCCGTCTTCGATGCCTACTTCCGCCATCAGTCTCCCGACATGCTGATAGGTTACGGAGATCAGCTACCCCTCTTTTGCGACGAGGTATGGGAGGTCATCACCACCGACGAGAAAGCCACCAGAGTGTGGAAAGGTATGGAGAAGCACATGTCACGCGAAGCACTGCGACTCATCAGCATCAGCTGGCTGTCAGAAGAGAAAGAGCTCAGCACTCCCCTATTCCATTATATATATAAGGTATTCCAGCAGACAGGCGGCAATCAATGCAGCATCGAGCGCAACTTTTCAGACCCGGACGTGCTTTACGTCACCAACACAGCACGGCGTGTGGCTCACGAACAATTGCGCATGAAGCAGTTCATCCGCTTCCAGAAGGCCAAGGACGGAACTTATCTGGGTGTAGTGTCGCCCGATAATGATGTGCTACCTCTCGTCATCAGCCATTTCCAAGACCGCTTCAACGACCAACCCTGGCTAATCTATGATGCACGACGTCACTATGGCTACTACTACGATGGCAGCACCGCCACCCGCATCACCTTTGAGGACGAGACACAGATACCCTTCTCGCTGGAGAATGGCAAGTTGAACGACGCTGTGCTGAGTGATAACGACCAACTGTTCCAGGACCTGTGGCGCACCTACTTCAAGGCCATCTGTATCCGCGAACGAATGAACCCCCGCAAGCAGCTTAACGATATGCCTCGCCGCTATTGGAGGTTCATGACCGAAAAGAACTGATTTGTTCTCTTTCCTATCTCAGATCAGGTAAATCTAGCCACTTCACGTAGCAGAAGTCCTGCCGGTGAGGCAGATTCTCGTTCTTCGGGAACATGCGAACCGCCGACTTGTACACGCCGAAGCGCTGGGGATACAGCGTTGCCTCGAAGGTGTAGTTATTACCTTCCTTGCCAGTCACCTCCAGCGGTTCTACATTATAGACACGCTCTTCACCGTTCTTGTCTATATAGATGTTGACTTTCTCCAACCCGACAGCATCGTCCAGTCCCTGCTCGTTGATGACATATTTCAGATGGTACTCCTCATTGGCCACACCACCCGTTATGGGGAAGTCCCACTCACAGTTAACCACGCAAATGCCGTCCCATCGCTCGGCTACGGTTTCCTTCCACTGAGCGATGTCCTTGGCCAGACGATAGCCATCCTTCGAAAGTTCGTTAAATCGCTTAGCCTCCTTCTCATAGAACTTGCTATAGTAATCATCCAGTTGGCGCTTCATCGTGTAGTGCGGAGCAATCTGGGCGATAGAGTTCTTAATGACCTTACACCAGTCTTTCGAGATACCATTCTTATCTTTCTTATAATAAAGAGGTAATATCTCGTTCTCCAACAATGAGTAGATGGTAGCGGCATCAAGACGGTCTTGATACTCCTGATTCTGGTAGGTACGCTTCTCGGTGAGTGCCCAACCGGCACCCTCGCGATAGCCTTCCAGCCACCAGCCGTCCTTGACAGACAGGTTGACGACACCGTTCATCTCAGCCTTCTCGCCTGATGTACCCGAAGCCTCAAGCGGACGCGTCGGGGTGTTCATCCAAATGTCGACACCTGATACCAGACGACGAGCCAGCAGGAAGTCGTAATCCTCAACGAAGATAATCTTTCCCTGGAACTCGTCACGCTGCGAAATATCGAAGATGCGCTTGATAAGTCCTTGTCCAGCACCGTCAGCGGGGTGAGCCTTACCGGCGAAGAGGAACACTACCGGACGCTCTGGATTATTGACGATACGGCTCAGACGATCGAGGTCGGTAAACAACAGGTGAGCACGCTTGTAGGTAGCAAAACGACGACAGAAGCCAATAACCAGTGCGTTGGGGTTCAGGCGCTCTGCCAGTTTAGTGATTCGCGAGGGATCATTCTGACTCTTGAGCCAAGTGGTACGGAACTGTCTTTCAATATAATAGAACAGGTTCTTCTTCATCAGCAGACGAGCCTTCCAAAGCACCTCATCAGGACAATCGTAGATACCTTTCCAACGCTCTTCGTTCGACTGGTCACTCAACAAATCCTTGTCAAGATATTTCTCATAGACATCCTGCAGCCAACCGGTAGCCACCCATGTAGGGAAGTGAACACCATTAGTGACGTAGCCCACGTGGTTCTCCTCCGGGAAGTATCCACTCCAAATGGGGGCAAACATCTTCTGCGATACCCATCCGTGCAACATTGACACACCATTGACCTCCTGGCAGGTGTTGCAGGCAAAGGTTGACATGCAGAATTTCTCCGAGTGGTCATCGGGGTTGGTACGACCCATGCCGATGAACTCGTCCCAAGAGATGCCGAGCTTCTGAGGATAGCCGCCCATGTACTTGCCGAACAGACCCTCGTCGAAATAGTCGTGACCGGCGGGTACGGGAGTGTGGACGGTATAGAGCGAAGAGGCACGCACCAGCTCCATAGCCTGGTTGAACGTCAGGCCGTCTTCCTCAATATAGTCGCACAAACGCTGCAGATTGCAGAGTGCAGCATGACCCTCGTTGCAGTGGTAGATGTCCTTCTTGATACCGAGTTTCTTCAGCAACAGCATACCACCAATACCGAGCAGGATCTCCTGCTTCAGACGGTTCTCCCAGTCACCACCATACAGGTTATGCGTAATGGGCTTGTCGAAGTCTGAGTTCATCTCATTATCGGTATCGAGCAGATAAAGCTTCACGCGGCCTACATTGACACGCCACACATAGGCGTGCACATGATAGTTCATGTAAGGCACTTCAATGACCAGCGGATTGCCGTTCTTGTCGAGCTGGCGCTCAATGGGCAGCGAGCCGAAATTCTGCGCCTCGTAGTTAGCCACCTGCTGACCGTCCATTGACAGGCTCTGGGTGAAGTAGCCGAAACGATAGAGGAAACCTACTGCGCACATGTCGACATTAGAGTCGCTGGCCTCCTTGACATAGTCACCAGCCAGCATACCCAGGCCGCCAGAGTAAATCTTCAGGGCAGAGTGGATACCGTACTCCATGCAGAAATAAGCTACTGACGGACGTTTCGTATCAGGCTTCACATCCATATACTTACGGAACTTGGCATACACATCATTGATTCGCTTCATCAACGCCTTGTCCTTCAGGATTTCCTGCTTACGGACATGAGTCAGCCTTTGCAATAGCATTACAGGATTATGACGCACATCATGATAGATGTCAACATCCAGTTCGCGGAACAAGTCACGAGCTTCGTGGTTCCACACCCACCACATGTTATGAGCAATCTCGCCCAGACACTTCAGCTCGTCAGGCAGTGTTGCCTTGACAGTCAACGTTCTCCACTGTGGAGCATTGACGCAATCTGCTTTGATTTTCATCGCTTTTAGTTTTTAGTGATTAATACTTTGTATGGCAGTTCTCTCTATTGGGCTAAATACTCAGTTCGTCCAGCACGCGGATAAGTTTTTTGTTAAAGGGCTTGTCGGTACGGATACACTCGGAGAAAGGTACATAGACCACCTCGTTGTTGCGCACACCCACCATGACGTTGCGCTGTCCCTGCAGAATGGCCTCGATGGCTCCCACACCCGTGCGGCTGGCCAGAATGCGGTCGTGAGCCGACGGTGAGCCGCCTCGCTGCAGATGACCCAATATGGAGACGCGCACGTCAAACTCGGGAAACTCCTTGCGCACACGCTCAGCATAATAGAGGGCACCGCACTTGGGGCTCTCCGACACGATGACGATACACGACTTCTTCGACTTACGGATGCCACGGCCCATGAAGACGGCCAACTGGTCTTCCTCCATCATCTCCTCGGGAATGATGGCAGCCTCGGCACCACAGGCGATGGCCGAGTTCTGCGCCAGGAAGCCTGCATCGCGGCCCATCACCTCGACGAAGAAGATGCGCTCGTGCGAATTGGCAGTATCGCGGATGCGGTCTACACACTCCATGATGGTGTTCATCGTGGTGTCGTAACCGATGGTCGAGTCGGTTCCGTAGAGGTCGTTGTCAATGGTGCCGGGCAGTCCGATGACGGGGAAGTTGAACTCCATGCCGAAGTTGCGGGCTCCCGTCAGCGAGCCGTTGCCGCCGATAACCACCAGAGCGTCTATCTCCTCCTTCTGGCAGGTCTCGTAAGCCTTCTGCATACCCTCAAGGGTCATAAACTCCTTCGAGCGGGCTGTCTTCAGAATGGTACCGCCCCGGCCAATGATGCCACTGACATCCTCGGTCGTGAAGGGCTTCACCTCGCCCTTGATGAGTCCGTCGTAGCCACGATAGATACCCTTGATTTGAAACTGGTTGTAGATGCCTGCGCGTGTCACGGCACGAATGGCAGCGTTCATACCCGGAGCATCGCCCCCCGACGTCAGAATACCGATAGTCTTAATCTTACTCATAATTTCAGTTATTTATAATTTGACAATTTATTTACCTCATTATATTCTTATACTCAAAATCAGCATGCACCTGCTTCTGGTCATTTTGGAGTATCGCAAGGTCAAGGGAGTCAGAGCCGGCGATTCTATTGCCTTTGCTGTCAAGAACCTGAATAGAGAACAATATCTCTTCGTAAGGATCCGTCGACTCCTTGTTTTCCAGAAACTCTTTCCTGACATTTTCAATCGCATTCTGGATGACGATATCAATCCAACTATCGTCCAAATCAATACCGAATATACCTACTTTATGATTCTGGTAGTCGAAGATAGGTGCGACAAAGCTGCAAAACCTACCGCTGACTACGGAATCACCTAAATACGGGTCAGTCAGATAGCCGCCTTCATGCCTGCTCAGGCTCATTCCTTTCTGATACCAGTCTATTTGGAAATAGTCATGACTTGCCGAACCAATCTGTCGCCGATCATAGCGAATGCTGTCCGCATGATAAACGTAAGCCTCAAACCATCGGCCCTGCTCTTTGAAGTAGTCAGGTTCAAAGGCTGCAAAATAGCCTGCGGATTTATTGTTGATACGGATTTCGCGCGCCAAGGCGTCGAACACCCACTCCGGGCTGTCCAGGTTTTCCTCCACCTCGGCCCGACCGTTCACCACCATTCGTTCCACAACGTTCAGCATCGTTTCCATCTTACCACCAATTCCGTCAATCACATACTGACCGCGCGAGTTGCCAAGCAAGACAGAAACGTCATAGACAAACATATGTATAGCAAAAATAATCAGCCCATTAAAGAACACCATGATGCCGATAACGCTCCAGGTGATGCGGCGTGACAGTTTGCTTTTTTTCTCTTTGGCCATTTGTTCTGTCTATTACACTTTCTGCCTGCAAATATACAAAAATTCCCGAACAATGCCAAATAATCATCAAGAAATATTATCCTGACACCTCATTGGGCATTGCCGGGAAGTTATTGACGCACGTTTACTGTCCGGTAGCCTGACGATACTCCTGTTGTTTGGTCTGGAAGTTGGCGTAGGCATCGGTGAAGCGGTCGCGGGCTGACTGGTACTGCTGCCGAGCCAGCAAGAGGTCACTCATCTTCGTTGTACCCACATGGTAGTAATCCTTGTTCTATATTTCCTAATAGCTGTTCTTTTAGGATTATTTTGCTTTCCGTTCCGTAATAGAACACCCTTGAAGAAGTATCGAACATGCCCACACCTGTGAACCTCGAATACACACATAAAAAGAACCTTTTTATACACCCCAAAAAATGACAACCGCCCGGCGTTATCGTCCGAGCGGTGTCAGCATTGCCGCATGAAGGGGATAAGCAGCATGAACTGATATATCTAGCTTAGTTTGAATTGCCATCCGGGTGCAAAGGTACCGCCTTTTCCCTAATTTGGCAATTATTTATCGACAAAAATGCTACCAATTTTCGCATTTCTACTATCAAAAAGTACGAAAACGCACCATTTTTCCAAAAATAGTCGTAAATTTGCAACCGATTAGTAATACAGCAGGAACCTATGAAAACCTATCCGGAATTAAACAGACTGATACAAAACATAGAGCAGAGAGGGGTGGATGTGAACAACGAGATACACGGCTTCGTCTACCCTGGCACACACCTGTCCTTCCCCGGCATAACTATCAACCTGTGTCTAAGCGGAACGGCACGCATTGTCTATGACATGCAGGAGATAACAGTAGAGAAGAACAACCTGCTGATTATGATGCCCGGACACTTCATGCGGGCGGTGTCGTGCTCCGCCGACTTCACCTATGCCCGCACCGTCATTTCGTCGGCGCTTCTCGACGACATCAAGGCCCACCTCTTCAGCCACGATTTCGACAAGTTCAACAGCGCCCCCACCTGCCAGCTCACCGACACACAGGCCGAACGCCTGCTGGCAATAGCCAAACTGCTCTCCGCCATTGCCATGCACGATGCCACCGACCTGCAACTGCGCCGCCAGATGCTGCTCACCCAACTGGCACTGGGCTACGAGTTCGTCAACTACTACCGCAAGGAGCAAGACCGCCAGTGGCGCGAAAACCGCACGGCAGCCCTCTACACCCGATTTTGCGACCTCGTGGTCGAGCACCACCGCGAGCACCGCGACGTCCAGTTCTATGCCACTCAGCTCGGATACACCACCCGCTATTTCTCCAAGCTCTTCCTTAAGGCCAGCAAAGGCATCTCCGCCCTCGAGTACATAGGCCAGCATGTCTGCAACCAAGCAAAGCGCATCATGGACACCAACCCCCAGCAGACCGTCAAGACCACCGCCCTGCAACTCGGATTCCCCACCACCGGCAACTTCTGTCGCTACTTCAAGCGCGTCACTGGCATCTACCCTCAGGAGTACAAAAAGCAGGACAACCAGTCCGACTAATCGCCTTCACAAAGCAGAACACGCTCTGTGTGCAAAAGACGAACCACAAATCATTAGACAATGAGACAGTTCAAGATGCTTGAAGCCTATCAAAGACAACGAATTTCGCTTTTTTTACGAATCCAATGTCCACTATTCTCAGAATAATTGCTTACCTTTGCAGCCAAAACGTATAAACAACGACTATGGGAATCATCATTGGAATAGATGTGGGCATATCGACCACGAAGATTGTGGGACTGCGCGACAGACGCGTAGTGTCACCCATTCGCATCACCGCTGCCGACCAGGTGACGTCACTCTATGGGGCATTCGGCAAGTATCTGCACGACAACAAGATACAACTATCAGACGTAGAACAGGTTATGCTAACTGGTGTGGGGGCTGCCTACATTGACGAGCCCGTGTACGGCATTCCGACACAGAAGGTGGACGAGTTTATTGCCGACGGACTGGGCGCCCGCTTTGAGTCGGGCCTATCGAAGGCCATTGTGGTGTCGATGGGCACCGGAACCAGTTTTGTGCAGTGTGATGGCGACGACATTCACCACATCGGCGGTATCGGTATTGGCGGAGGTACGCTTCAGGGACTGGCCCGCGTGATGCTGAACACACGTGACCACAAGCAGATACAGAGTCTGGCCATGCAGGGCGACATCAGCCACATCAACCTGCTCATCGGCGACATCTCGACCCATCCCTTGCCTGGACTGCCCATGAATGCCACGGCATCGCTGTTCTCGAAGGCTCAGTACGACGCGCCAAAGGAGGACATCGCCCTGGGCATCATCGTCATGGTGCTGCAGACCATCGGTTCGGCAGCCATCCTGTCGGCGCTGAACTCAGGCATCAAGGACTTTGTACTGATAGGCAACCTGACACTGTTGCCCCAGTGCAAGGACATCTATCCCATGTTGGAAAAGCTGTACGGTGTACACTTCCACATACCTAAGTATGCGGAATTCTGCACAGCCATCGGAGCAGCATTGAACTACAAGGGATAAGCCTTTACGCTTATCCCTTTTTCTAACTCTTGATTTCTTTCTATTCCTTGCGTATCTTGTCGAACTTGTGCAGGAAGTAGTTGAAGGCCTCCAATCCCGCCAATACCAGGACGGTGCTGGCAGTAGCCACCACGTACATGCCACCGCCACATGCCAGACCGATGGCAGCAACAACCCACACGCCGGCAGCCGTAGTCAGTCCGCTGACCACATTCTCCTGTTTGCGGAAAATGATGGTTCCGGCACCGATAAAACCGATACCGCTCACCACCTGCGATGCCACGCGCGACACATCCCAGCGCTGCAATTCGTTGTTCATGGAATCGCTGAAGCCGTAGGCTGAGACTACCATGAAAAGCGCTGAGCCCATAGCCACCAAGAAGTGGGTACGGAAACCCGCCTCCTTGGATCGATACTCACGTTCCAGGCCTATCAAACCACCCAAAAGAGCTGCACAAAGGATGCGAAGTACTAAATCTAATTCCTGTGTCATAGTTAAATGATGTTTATTTGGGGTGCAAAGATACAAAAAAGTTTAGAGTTTAGAGTTTAGAGTTTAAAGAAAATTCGTATCTTTGCGCAATAATAACTAAAATAGATAGCAAAATGTTCGGAATAGGAATGCAGGAAATCATTGTCATAGCCCTCATTGTGCTGTTGCTGTTTGGCGGCAAGAAGATTCCCGAGCTCATGAAAGGACTGGGCAAGGGCGTGAAGAGCTTCAAGGATGGTATGAAGGAAGAAGAACCCTCCCCCAGCTCCTCAGAAGGAGAGGGGAAAGTGAAAGGTGAATAGTGAAAGGTGAGGGATTGACTTTCTGGGACCACCTGGACGTGTTGCGCTCGTCGCTCATCCGCATGGCAGTGGCCGTGGCGGTGTTGGCAGTGGCAGCCTTCGTGCTGAAAGAACAGTTGTTCAGCGTGGTGCTGGCACCACGGAGCAGCGACTTCGTGACCTACCGTCTGCTGGGCGTGACACCCTTCCACCTGCACCTGATGAACACCGGACTGACGGAGCAGTTCATGATACACATGCGCACGGCACTCTATGCCGGACTGCTGGCAGCATCGCCTTACGTGCTCTACGAGCTGTTCCGATTTGTCAGCCCCGGACTCTACCAGAACGAGCGGCGCTATGCCGGCTGGATAGTCGGTGCCGCCTATGTGATGTTCCTCGTGGGCACTCTGGTCAACTACTTCGTGGTATTCCCGCTGACGGTGCGCTTCCTGGGCACCTACCAAGTGTCGCCCGACGTAGCCAACATGCTGACCCTGCAGTCGTACGTCGACACGCTGCTGGGCATGAGTCTGGTGATGGGCGTGGTCTTTGAGCTGCCCGTGGTCTGCGGTCTGATGGGACGCATGGGACTGCTGACCGACCAGTGGATGAACGACTATCGCCGACATGCCATTGTGGCCATCCTTGTAGTCGCCGCCATCATCACTCCGACCACTGACGTCTTCACGTTGTTCGTCGTGGCGCTGCCCATCTACCTGCTCTACGAAGTGAGCATCTGGATTGTAAGAATCACTAAACAAAACAATTTATGACACTCAGAAAAATCAGAATCGCATTGGCGTCCGTGATGTTTGCAGGCATCCTGTGGTTGTTTGTAGACTTCACCGGAACTGCCCATCACTTCCTGGCATGGATGGCGAAAGTCCAGCTGCTGGAAGCTGTGCTGGCAGTCAACGTAGTCGTCATAGCAGCCCTCATGGTGCTGACACTCGTGTTTGGACGCATCTACTGCTCCGTCATCTGCCCTTTGGGCATCATGATGGACGGTTTCGGATGGCTGGGCAAGAAGGCAAAGAAGAACCGCTACACCTACTCGAAAGCACTGTCATCGCTACGAGCTGCTGTGCTCACGGGATTCCTTATCCTGCTGGTACTTGGCGCAGGCACCCTCGTACAGTTGCTGGCCCCCTACTCGACGTTCGGGCTCATCGCCACCAACCTGTTGCAGCCCGTCTATCAGGCAGGCAACAACGTGTTGGCAGCCATCGCCGAGCACTACGATAGCTACGCCTTCTACCACTCTGACGTCTGGCTGCGCTCCGGCATCTCGCTGGGCATTGCCGCCGTGATGCTGGTGATACTGGCCCTGCTGGCATGGCGCAACGGGCGCACCTACTGCAACACCATCTGCCCCGTAGGTACTGTGCTCAGCATCTTTGCCAAGTTCTCGTGGTTGAAGATCCACTTCGACGAGGGCAAGTGCAAGAACTGCTCTCTGTGCACCAAGAACTGCAAGGCATCGTGCATAGACTTCAAGAACCACACCGTGGACTACACGCGCTGCGTGACCTGTGGCGACTGCATAGATAGCTGTAAGTTCGGAGCCCTGAAGTACGGTCCTGCTGGCCATCTGAGCCATCCTGAAAATCCAGATATTCCGGAAAATCCAGATGCTTCGCGGCGGTCGTTCCTGCTGTCATCGGCCCTGCTGGCAACGGCAGCCATGGCCCAGCAGAAGGACAAGATGATGGACGGCGGACTGGCCGAGATAGAGGACAAGGTGGCACCAGAGCGCCAGACACCCCTCACTCCGCCGGGCTCGCTGTCGGCCAAGAACATGGCCCTGCGCTGCACGGGCTGCCAGCTGTGCATCTCAGAGTGTCCTAACCAGGTGCTGCGTCCCTCAGACGACCTGTGGCACTTAATGCAGCCCGTGATGTCTTACGAGCGCGGCTACTGCCGACCAGAGTGTAACCGCTGTTCAGAAGTCTGCCCGGCAGGCGCCATCAAGCCTATTGAGACAGAGGTTAAGGCCTCAACGCAGATTGGCCATGCGGTGTGGATCAAGAAGAACTGTATTCCGCTGACGGACGGTGTGTCGTGTGGCAACTGTGCCCGCCACTGTCCCACAGGTGCCATCGAAATGGTGCTCTCTGACCCCGACGACGAAGAGTCGCCAGAGATTCCCGTAGTCAACGAAGCCATCTGCATCGGCTGTGGCGCCTGCGAGAACCTGTGTCCCGCCCGTCCCTTCTCGGCTATATATGTAGAAGGTCATGAAGTTCATAAGGAGGTATAACTATGGATAGAAGAAAGTTTTTGAAGATATTCGGAGGCGGTGCCATGACAACAGCCGCCGTACTGACAGGATGCAAGTCGAAGACAGAGACTCAGGCTGTCGAGGAATACAAGCAGCAGGTGGAGCCCCCTGTGGGCAAGATGACCTACCGTATCAACCCCACGACCAAGGACAAGGTGTCGCTGCTGGGCTACGGCATGATGCGCCTGCCCTCGAAGACCGAGAACCAGGACGACTACGACCAGGAGATGATCAACCAACAGGTAGACTATGCCATCGAGCACGGCGTCAACTACTTCGACACCAGCCCAGTCTACTGTCAGGGCAAGTCGGAGGCCTGCACGGGTATCGCCCTGAGCCGTCACAAACGCTCTGAGTACTATGTGGCCACCAAGTTGTCGAACTTCAATCCGGCCACCCAGAGCCGCGAGGCCAGCATCGCGATGTACAAGAACTCTATGAAGCAGTTGCAGGTGGACTATATAGACTACTACCTGCTACACTCCATCGGAGGCGGTGGCATGGGAGCCTTCGAAACGCGCTACATGGAAAACGGCATGCTGGACTATCTGGTAGAGGAGCGCAAGGCAGGCCGCATCCGCAACCTGGGATTCTCGTATCACGGCGACATCGCCGTGTTTGACACCCTGCTATCGTGGCACGACAAATACCACTGGGACTTTGTACAGATAGAGCTGAACTACCTGGACTGGGACTATGCTGACGAAATCAACAGCCGCAACACCGACGCCTCGTACCTGTATGCCGAACTGCAGAAGCGCGGCATTCCCTCCGTCATCATGGAACCGCTGCTGGGAGGCCGCCTGGCCAATCTGCCACAGTATCTGGCCACAGAGCTGAAGCAGCTCGACCCGGAACATAGCGTGGCCTCATGGGCCTTCCGCTATGCCGGAACCCCGGAAGGCGTGCTGACGGTGCTCTCGGGCATGACCTACATGGAGCACCTGAAGGACAACCTGCTGACGTACTGTCCGCTGAAGCCCCTGACCGAGAAGGAGATGCGCTATCTGGACAAGAATGTGGCCGATCGCATCGTGGGACTGCAGAACATTCCGTGCAACGACTGCAAATACTGTATGCCCTGTCCCTACGGCATTGACATACCTGCCATCTTCGTACACTACAACAAGTGCAAGAACGACGGCATGCTGCCCACAGACCGAGGTGACGAGAACTACCGCCGCCTGCGCCGCAACTATCTTATCGGGCTGGACCGCGCCGTGCCCAAGATGCGACAAGCAGACCATTGCATACAATGCGGCCAGTGCGAGCCCCATTGTCCGCAGAACATTCGCATCCCCCGCGAACTGAAGAGAATCAGCGACTACGTAGAATCTCTGAAGCAGGACTCGCTGACACGTCACAAAGAGCCCAAGAAAGCCTAACAGGAAATGGAACGGACCTTGGCCACAATGCTGTCTGCCACAACAAAGGCTGTGGTCCAGGCAGCCTGGAAATTGAAGCCGCCCGTGACGCCGTCGATGTCTAGCACCTCACCGGCAAAGTACCACTGAGGGACATGGCGGCTCTCCAGCGTGGAGGGATTGACAGCCTTCAGCGAAACACCTCCGCAGGTGACAAACTCATCCTTGAAGGAAGCACGACCAGCCACCTGATACGAGTCATTAGTCAGGACGTTGACCAACCGGTTGACGTCCTTTTTGTTCAGCTCTGCCCAGCGAACCTGAGCACGCCCACCCAAAGCCTTATCCAACAGGAATGCCCACAAACGCAGAGGAAGTCCGAAGGGACAGAAAGTGGTCAGTTGTTTCTGGGGCTGTCGTGCAGCCGTCTCGTAGAGCAGTGCCTGCACATCTGCCTCTGACTGTTCCGTCCAGTGAACAGCTAGCGGCACCTGATAGCCAGCCTCTGCCAGATAGCGGGCTGCATAGCTGGAGAGTCGCAGGACAGCCGGTCCGCTCATGCCCCAGTGAGTGATGAGCAACGGCCCGTCGCCACGCAGCTTGGTACCTGGGATGTGAGCCACAGCATGGTCTGCCACCAACCCCTGCAGGGCCGTCAGGCGAGCATCGTCCATACGCAAGGTGAAGAGCGAAGGCACCGGGGGCTCTATCTCATGCCCCATGTCCGCCAGCCAGCGCAGCCCCTCTCCTTTAGGCGAGCCACCCGTGGTGACAGCTATGAAATCGTATTCCTTGACATCGTCAGCCGACTCTATCTTCCTTCCCGTATGGATGTGAACATGATATTGGCGTGCCAGCGACAGAAAACAGTCGATAATGGCATGCGAATCCTGTGCCTCTGGGAACACACACTCGTCGTCCTGCACCACCAAGGGCACTCCGTGGCGTTCGAACCACTGGTAGGCATCACGATGGTCAAAGACATGGAAGAGCCGTTTCATCAACCTGTGCCCACGCGGATAGACAGCCGAGAGGTCGCGTACCAAACGAAACGAGTTGGTACAGTTGCAGCGTCCTCCGCCACTGATTTCCACCTTAGCCAACACATGCTGGCTGCGCTCAAAGATGTCTACCTCCATCTCGGGCATCCGTTCCTTCAGGTTCACCGCCAGGAAGAAACCTGCTGCACCACCGCCTATTATCGCTGTTTTCATGCTACAAAGATACGGATTTGTATGCAAAAAGCAAAGGCAAAAGCCTATTTTATTGATAAAAAAGCCATCTCTGCCACGGTTGCGTAGATGTTTGCCCTGGCAGTTTCCGGTTTCATGGCTTCAGAAAGAGGGAGGTCTGCAGGATTGATGCACACCACCTGCGAGAAGCCAGCCTGAAGCAATTCCTCGCGATCGGAAATGCGACCAGCCATGAGACAGACAGGAACAGCATGATGTCGGGCACGCTGGAGGATGCCATACGGCAACTTGCCCATCAGCGTCTGACGGTCAGCAGCACCTTCGCCCGTGATGACCAGCAAGGCATCGCTCAGCAGGTCGTCGAAGTGTACTGCATCCAAGAGGATGTCGATGCCGGGTCGGCAGGTGGCATTCATATATTGCAGGAATGCATAGCCCAGACCACCTGCAGCTCCAGCCCCGGGCATATTCTGGCGGTCATGTCCGAAATGGCGGGCAGAGCATTCAGCAAAGCGTCTGGCACGAGCATCAAGACGGACAACCATGTCAGACGTGGCCCCCTTTTGCGGAGCGAATACACAGGCTGCCCCATTGGGGCCACAGAGCGGATTGGCTACATCGGTGGCAATGGTAAAGTGCACCTGGTCGAGAGCGTTGACGTCGTCCCAGTTGCCATGAGGGGCAAAATTGTCTATCAGGGCCCGGAGCATGCCGATGCCGCAATCGCTGGTGGCACTGCCGCCCAGCCCTACACAGACATGACGGCAGCCCCTCCGCACAGCATCCGCAATAAGCTGTCCCGTTCCGTAGCTCGTAGCCACCATCGGGTTACGTTCCTCGGGCTTCAAAAGCGTCAGTCCACTGGCCTCAGCCATCTCTATCACAGCCGTGTCGTCCTTCACCAGATAGTGCGCCACGACGGGGCGCCACAATGGGTCGCGCACCACCAGTTCTACCGTATCGCCCCCCACAGCGGCACGGAAAGCCTCTGTCCAGCCCTCCCCACCGTCGCTGACAGGCATCTGTATCACCTCTGTCTCGGACGCAAAACTCGCCAGACCCGCCTCTATCCTGCCCTTGATGGCCACTGCAGCAGCCTCGTTAGCCTCCCTGGAGGTCAGGCACCCTTTGAACGAATCGATGGCAACTATGATCTTCTGCTTCATGGCGACAAAGATAATCAAAAACAGAGAAACCGCCAAATAGGAAGGAAAAAATTGGCAAAACATTAGGTTATTTGGAAAATAATGTGTAATTTTGCAGCCGATTTGAGTAAGACAGGGGCGTAGCCCAGTTGGTTTAGAGCGCTGCAGTCACATTGCAGAGGTCATCGGTTCGAGCCCGATCGTCCCTACTCACAAGGAAAAAGGATGGATTCCACGAGGAGTCCATCCTTTTTCACTGCTAAGGGTCCTGCGACTATCCCGTCGCCTGCCTGCCCCACTGCCTATTAGTCGTTGGCAGTCTGCTGACGCTGTCCGTTGCGATGGCCACCATGACGTCCATGACGCTTCTTCCAGCTCTTGTACTGATCGTCGGTCAGAATCTGCTTCAGCTTCTTGTCATACTCGCTGCGCTTGGCGTGATGAGCCTTGAACTTAGCCTTCTGCTCCTCTGTCAGTTCGGGGCGCTGTCCCTTCTGCTTGCCACCCTGCTGCTCGGTAGCCTCTGTCTTTCCGTCAGTCTGAGGACGCTTGCCCTGCTTGCCTTCAGGACGGGGACCACGAGGTCCACGTGGTGCCTTGAGCACATCCTGATACTCCTTGTTCAGTGCCAGCACCTTGGTCTTCTGCTCGTCGGTGAGCTTCAGGTCCTGAGCCATCCGGTTGGTCATCTCTTCGGCTGTGGGCTCCTTGGGGGCTTTCTTGTCACTCTTTGCGTCCTGTGCCACTGCTACTGTCATTGACAGGAGGGCTACCATGCTTAAAACAATCTTTTTCATACCTTGTTGCATTTTAAATGATTTGTATTTATGTTTCTTGACTGATGTCGTTCTTATGACGATGCAAAGGTATGAAAAGTTTAACCGCCCACCGAAAAAATTCAGTGAACGGTTAGATTTATTCAGCGAAACGGCATTATTTACTTGCCCTTCATGTATTTATCCACCACCTGCTTGATGGCATTGGAGGCTGCCGCAGAATAGCTCTTAGCATCCAGGAAACTATTGTCGTGGTTGGTGTACAACGACAGTACTTTGCTGACGTTGGCATTGGCAGGATTGACTGCCAGAACCTCACCCGGCCAAGGATTGCCGCTGTCTATGGCGCCACCCGTCCATGGGTCGTTTGTGCCGTAGACGAAGAGAATGTGCTTCTTGGTGGTATTGACCCAGTTGCGGACACTCGTCATCAGCTTGCCGCCATCCCATTGACCCTTATAGAGTTCATAGTTGGCTACAGGGGCCAAGCTATTCATGGCAACCTGCTCACAATAGTCGCTAGTGACAAAGCTATTAGCAGGCAGCAGCGAGAAATCAAAGAACATACTGCCAAGTTCGCGGACTGCCTGGATATCGTAAGGTGAGGTCGGATCGATGCTACGCAATTTCATGATTTCGTCCTCGGTAAGGCCACTACGAGTTTGGGCAAGATCTGTTTCGTCATCGTCTTCTTCTGTTTGGGTTGCCAATTTCACGGCCAATCGTTTCTTGTCCATAAATATAAACTCGAGCACTTCATACAAACGAAAGTCGTCCTCCGGCTTGGTAGTACTGATAGCCGTGGGGTCAGGTACCAGGGAACACCAGTTGCTGAAGTCGAGCAATGAAAACTTTTCAGCCAAATACGCGTAGAATTCAAATATGACACCAGCAGTGGCAGCCCTCTCGATGTCGTTGGGATAGTCTTTCAGCAGTCGCAGATAGCTATAGCTATCCGTCTGGTTAAATTGACGCAGACAGGCATCGCGCAGAGCCTTGTTGTTAGCGATGGCTGAAGGATAGGCACGCAGATACTGGTAGGCTTTAGCCTGCGGGCTGTTGGCGGGATAGTGACTGCCACACATATCTTTGAGGTAGGTGCCCACGGACTTGTCGGCAGGCGACTGGGGTGTACCCACCAGGAAGGGAGCGCAGAAGGGCACATAGAGGTCAATGTCGTCCCATCCGTACAGGTCGCTGTAGTAGGCGTAAAGAGTTGTATTGATGCCACACTTGCTGGCTCCGGTGCTCATCCACTTGTTGCCCTTGGTGAAGATATGCTGCTTCAAGAGTGTCACCACACGGTGCAAGTCGGCAGCGGCCTGCTGTGCATTGAAGTACGTGAAATTGAGGTCGTTGGCATCCTCGGGCAATGACTGTCCGAAGTAGCGGTGCTCAACATGCAGCGTGTTTGCATTCAGATATTTGGCGACATCCTCAGTTTCTACATTGCCGATATAGGTGTCGAGGTTATAGCCGTTGGTATAGAGCACTACAGGAGCTTCGAGATCAGTAATCTCCAGGAGACAGAGCTGCTTGAAGGTGCCCTTAGAGGCATCGCTGTTGTCGACAAGCTGTTCTACCTTGAAGTAGTAGCCCTTCCGGGTGTCTAAAATTACCTGATCCATGCGCACATCGCTGATGCCGGGGATGGCACTCAGTGCCTTGACGAACTGGTCCTCTTCTTCGGGAGATGTTGGTTCAGACTCGCTCTGATTTGCCTCATAGGGATTGTTGAGGGCCTCCACCTCGTTGTCGCGCTCACAGCTGGTCGTCATGGTGCCCAGTAGCACAGCGACCAGCAGCGCCCATACCATATTATTATAACGTCTTGTTTTCATCTTTCAATTCTCAATTATCTAATCGTTTATAAACGCTTTGTACCTTCTTTGGGTCAAAGAATTGTCTGTTAATTACCAGTGCGGATGTACTGAAGAGCTCGCTCCAGCTGGGTGTCGCTGGTGTTGGCATTAAAGAGCTTGGTATCCAAGTCAACCTCTATGTCGGGCTCAATGCCGACTCCTTCGAGCTGCTTACCATCCATAGAGAAAGAAGCCATCATGGGGGTATAGACATAGACGCTCGTCTGTCTTCTCACACCGATGTGACCAGAATAGTTGACTGAAAAGTAGGGATTTTCGTTCAGGCCGCACAGAGCACCCCAAGTGCGCTTACCGATGAAGCAGGCATTAGGAATCAGCTTACAGCTGCGAGCAGTAACCTCCGCCATGCTGACAGAGTTGCAGTCACCCAGCACAACGATAGGCTCGGTAACAACAGCATGCTCACTAGGTAAGGTAGGCATCACCTGAGGCATCAGGGGCGAATAGTCCAGACGTGCGGTGCCTCGCTTATAGCGCAACAGATTGGTCGTAAAGCCTCCTGAGGGCAGCAGGGCTCCCATGACGAACTGATAGTCGTTAAGCATGCCGCCGCCATTGCCGCGAAGGTCGATAATGACACCACCCAAGGTACCTGCCTTGTGCAGTTCCTGAATCTTGGAGAACCACATCAGCCATGCTGTCTCAATGCTCTTACCCATCACTTCATTGCTACCTTTCAGGTTCATTCTGTTGTAGTATGAGGGGAGGAGATAGTTTGACAGGGAGAAGGCACTCAGATACAGATAGACGATATTTCCTTTTAGGAGCGCGTAGGACACCCTTAAGCCACTTTCGGCAAATTCAGGACTGATTTCCTCCAATCCGGGCACCTCCAGAAAGCTGAAGCTCAACACCAGCTGGTTGTAGGCATTGACGAGCTGTACGCCATTATAAGTTAGAAAAATAGCATCCAGGGCGCTCATCAGTTGCTTGAGTCCTGCCAGCTTTTCTACCTCTTTCTCGGTAGGTGTGGTCTTTTTCCCCAGCCTTTCAATCTCCGCTGATATCCACTGGCGGGTACTGCCTCCTTTGAGCACATGGGAAAAAGCCGTCTTCAAGTGCGTAGAACCAAAGTACGACTCCAGCACATCACTTTTATTCACTGCCGCCAGTGCTGCCCAACGCTCCGTGAAAGCTGGAAGATCATTATCACTTATGTAGTCTGCGCGTGATGCATTACGGAGACTTTGTGGATCGACACCAACAAATTGGCCCGTACGATGATTCAAAAAGGAAACAACCATATGACCATCGTGCAGCGGAGCCACCATCTGTTCCATCAGTTTCTGCACTTCTTCGTCCGACACTACTTTCTGCGTGTCGAGTGCCTCAAACAGAGGATGAAATTTTTCGTACTCGGCATCCCAGTCCAGTCCGTGCTCCATCTCGTAGTCCCAGAGGGCATAGTTCTGGTTCATACCGTTCCAGAACACTTCATACTTGGCAGCGAAACTGGTGTCGGCTGCCGCGAAGGCCAATACGTCGTTATAGTCGTAACGAATCAATGTATCGCTGTCTTTCTGGCACGAGCCGAAAGTCAGCAACAAGAGCAGTGCTCCCAGTAAACATATCTTGTTCTTCATTGTTTTCTTCATGATCAATTGTCAATTATCAATTCTTAAAAGAAGTAACTCACGCCAGCCTGAAAGGCCAAAGTCGAGTTGTAACGGTAGTCATCCACGCGCATGTACTGCTTCTGCACACTGATGGTGCTGTAGTAGTAGCGAGCCTCCACCTTTGCTCCCCAGTGGGGGGCAAAGCGATACTCCACGCCCAGGCCGCCCACCAGTCCGAAGTCCCAGCGTTGGTCGCGGTCGGAGTTGAAGTCGACGTGCCCCTTGACCTTGTAATTGGCAGAGCTGAAATTGTTATAGTCATAGCCGTCATAGTTGCTCGAAAGCCAATAGCCGCCATAGACACCCGCATTGCAGAAGCCGCGCACCTTCTTGCCACCGAAGCTGAACGATGCCATGACAGGCAGCTGAAAGTAGTTGTTGGTGTAGTCATAGCGCATCGACACACGGTCGCGCCCGATGCGATGGTTCTTCTGCGTCCAGTTCAGGTCAGCTCGTACGCCTAACCATTCGTTGATGTCATACTGACCGGTGATGCCCATCGTCAGGCCCCAGCGGTCCTTCAAGTAATAGTCCGTCATGTACTGACGGTCCATACGATAGTGGTTGCTTGCAGCTCCCACAGTGACTCCCAGCCTCCACTGGGCGTGAGCCGCCATGGTAAGCATCAGCGCACCAACCAATAAGAAAAACTTTTGTTTCATTTCTGTTTGTTTTATTTTGATATATATAGTTACCTTCTCAATGCTATATTGTAATTATAGTACTCTTTGTTTCCCGTGATGTCCTTGACCACCTTGATGAAGGGCGGAAAGTTGACATCCTCCTGCTCTGCAACGCCCTTGGTCTGCAGTATCATGAGATGGTCGACGGGAGCATGGAAGAAGTCGATTTCGAAATACTGACCCTTCCAGATGAAAGAGCGGCGGGTCTTGCGGATAACCGAGCGATAAGGGTCGGCCTGCTGGAGCAAGCTCTCATACAGCGCATTGGACACCTGGCGCTCTGTTTCCAGCACTTCGCCGGGCGACACCCGCTTCTTGGTCTTATGGACATTGACCACCTCGCCACCCCAGTCGCGACGACGCAGGCGAATCTCACAGTCGGGCTCGCCCACCAGGTAGGTCTGGGTAATCTCGCTCTCTATACACTCAGGCAGCTCGCCAGTCAGTTCGATGATGTACATGCGCTCCTCCGTAACAGGCTGCGGCAGTCCGAGAACGTTGGAAATCTCCTGGATGACCCGGCGCAGCTTGGCATCGAAGACATCGTGGTTGTTGATGACGCGCAAGTGGGGGTGTCCCGTCCACGCCCGGTTGACCTTCTTGTCCAGGTCGCGAGCCAATTGCAGTCCTTCCTCGTTAGCCTGCTCATAGCGATTCGCATTGTTTGCCACCGTGTAATACTGCTCGGCACCATCGGCAGCACTGACCAGGTGGAGCACGGCATCATAGCGCTCGCGCAGCTGGTTGGTATTGGTGCCACACTTGCTGGTGATGTCGTCCCACATCTCTGGGGCTATATAAGCCGAGATGTCCATCGTACCACGATCGCATACGACAAAAGCAGGCTTCGTACAGGTTTCTGCCAGTCGCATAAACGAGTCCTCCAACGCCAGCTGCGTCTCAAGGATGGCCAGTTCGCCCTCGTAGTAGAGCTTGCGATTGGGGGTTAGGTAACTCCAGCCACCCTGGCTGTACATGGTGGGGACTTCAGGGACGGTAAACACCTTGAAGCCCAGGCTTGAAAAGTGTTCAACAATACGTACCAGTGCCGTAGTCTTGCCCGCACAGGGACCGCCTGTGAGTACGATTCGCTTGATGTTATTCATCGGAATTAAAGTTTCTGGCGTGCAAAATTAATATAAATTAAGAGAAAATCAAAATAAAATACCATTTATTTTCATTTCCCGCCATTTGTTTTAGTCCGTCCCGACGGACTGCCAGTCCGATACTTACGGACTCTCAGTCCGAAGCCTACGGACTCTCAGCCACCAGTAAGCCCAAGGTTATTTCACTAACCTATGGTTATCCATCAATAACATGATGTTATGCTGCAATAACATGATGTTATTCCACAATAACATTGGGGTATTTCGTCATAAGCGTTCCTTATTTGACAATAAGCGAACCTTTCTTAATCGGCGCTCCTTGCTCTATGCAGAAATAAAATAGTTTTTTCGATTTTACCCTCCCTTCCTCCCGTCACCCCTCTCAAACGCCGATGTACAAAGGGCTTGAGCCACGGGACCCTTTTCAGTTCTCCCTCCCGTCTCCCTCCCGTCCAGGGTCCCTCATCTTTGGCGGTACAGAGTTACATATTACATCCCATTGGAGTCTTACATTCAACTGACATACACCTGTTAGAATAAAAACAAGACTGTCAACCAAAATGGCTCACTACAGCTATGGAGCGAATCTCAAAAGATGGGAGGGCGCAAACTAAAAAACGGGAGGGTAACGGGAGGGAAAATCATTCTCCCTCCCGTTCCTCAAACGCCCTGTACATCGGCGTTTGAGAGGGGTGACGGGAGTAAGGGAGGGTAAAAACAGCATTCTCTGTTTTTTTGAAAGTATTTTTTCGTTACTTTTGGAGTATTTAAATTTCTATTCGGAGTAATTTGAATTACTTTCGGAGATAGCATCCCGACTTCCTACATCGGATGTCTTGAATTACTTTCGGAGATAGCATCCCGACTTCCTACATCGGATGTCAGTCACCCGTCCCTATGGCATCCAACGTACCATTGCCGAAGCGAAAGATGCGAAGAAGGTATTAGAAATTGGAATAGGTCAGCACAGAGGCCTTAGATTATAGCATGGAAAAAGGTGAGATTCTTTGTGGAGTCTCACTCTTTTATTTTCCCAATGAAGACTTACCTCTTAGTCCAGGTCTTTCCTTCGTTAGTTGACCAATACAGGCCTTTGCTTGTTGTGGCAAGTAGTTCTTTTCCATTATCTTGCAGACTTAGAAACTGGCCAACGGATGAACTCGTATAACGAGAAGAAAAGGTCTTGCCGTCATTAGTGCTGATATAGAGTCCTTTATTGGTGCATGCATAGACATTGCCTTTGTAATAAAGCAGGTCAATGAATGTCCCGCAGTTCTGACTCGTAAAGCGTGAACTCCATGTTTTACCACTTGTTTCAGATACCTCGATAATGTTCTTCTCCTTGTTGATGCGGAGAAGCGACTTGCGGAAGAGTCCGCTCATTGTGATTAATTGTGGCATAGTATTCTAATTGTTATTGATGTCTTGATATAGTTTCACACCGTCTGTAACTGTATTGATGCCTTGTTCCGGCATTTTTGTACCTTTCTCCGCAAAACGGTCCATCTCATACTGACCGTCTTCGTATGGTTCTCTGTTCAGAACAAGTATTCTTCGATTGTCGAATTTCAGTTCGTATGCTAAAGTTTGCTCTTTACCATCCTCTTTATAAAAAAGATGTATCTGATGATTCAAAGAGTCTATTGAGTAGAGGAAATCGCGCTTAGGGAAATATACATGCCATTGTACTTCCGAGTCATCAATGTTAGCCTCCCAACCGCTTTCGTCTTCAGCGAAATACAGGAAATGGTCATGCCGCTGAACTTTATACAGCCAGTGAATATCGGTTATGTCATCCTTGTCATTGCCTGTCAAAGCCGCTTCAGATTTTGTTTCCGAACAAGCATTAAGCATCAGAGCTATAACAAATAGGACTGCTGTAGTTCTCATTGTCTTGGCGATTTTTCCCATTCTATACTGACGGAATCACATCCCAGGTTTCTGAACAGCCTTTTAAAATGGCTTTCGGCGTTCTTCTTTATCTGAGCAATGTTTTCTTGTCTCATTGCACGACTTCTCATCCTGTTATCGGCATCAGACTTCATCTTGCTCTTTTCTGCATCATCAGACTCACCATAGACATTGAATACATTCAACTCGTCAATTCCACCGTCGAGCAAACAGGGCTGTGGCAATGTTAACTTGGCCGTCTTGCTTCCGTTGACACCATTATCGATTGTGTACCAATGCCGCCCTTCCAGATCAATCCCCAAATCATATCTTCCTGGATAAATCTTGCAGATATTTTCCTCTAATATGCCGCGGCGTGGCAAGAACGCAACTTCTTCACCCTCGAAAGTAAGAAACACCCATCTGTGCAGATTGTCTATCTGATACATCTGAGTTGCAGTCCGTTCCATCTTGTTCTTTACAGAGAACAGACTGACAAGTGGAATACCCGATATCCAACTATAAGCACTCAGTCCCAGTATCGCTACGGCAGTTACGATGACTGCTGCCATGATTATTTTCTGTTTGTTTATCATCTGTTACTCCTTTCTTCTAAATACGATTTTTTTCGTTTTACCTTCATCTATCATTGCAGCGTCAGCAGGCGTAAGGTCGGAACGAAATTGCACTTTCACATGCTCTTCGCTTATGCCTTTCACTTCAGCAACGAGTGGAATCATGATATTGGCCGCATTCTCTCGTGTGCGTTCAAGCATCATTGACAAGCATCGTTCTACCATTATCGAGTCGTATGCCTGAAGGGCTATTTGCTTCACTTCATCATCGCTGAATCCTTGCAGCTTCCCTAATAATGGAACTTTAGTCTCTCTTGATGCCTTTTCACGCATTTCATTATCAATAGTTGACATGACGGTGAGAGTAGGGTCTGGAAGGACGAAAACCACACTGCTGTCTCTATCAATGATATTGGACAGGCCAACATTAGAAAAATCTATTTTGCCAATTACGGTAATGTCTATCGGCAACACAAGGATTCTCGAAGGAGCATCCCACTTGGAATTCCATACCCTGACGATGGTTCTTGTTCCGTCATATACAATGATTTTCCTAAGACAGAACCTGGCAGTCTCCAATTCCGGGCATTCCCTGATGATTTTCAAATCTACATGCTCTGTCTCTTCACCTGCACAGGAGCAAAGACTGATTACAGCCAGCAAACTTGCTATAAAATAAAACAAGCTTCTCTTTAATTTCTTCATATTAGGTATATTGCTTAAATTTCCAATTCCTTTGCATTTACTATATTTTTAATCGTTCACTATATTCTTTTAGTGGCATTTCATATGCTTCTATCAATCGTTGTCCAGCCATTGGCTTTCCTGGATGATATGTGTCGAAATAGAGGATATCAAGTGTTTCATTATATTTCGTCCAGTTGCCAGAAGAAGGTGCAGATGGTGTTATAATCCCATTAATGGCATCAAACACGCCGACACCACAGCAGACGATGATTTTAGGAATCAATATCTCTATTTGCTTCCGAATAAAAACAGAGTGATCCTTTGCGTAAGTTTTTAATGAGTTTGTCTCAGTTGTTCCGCTTCCTTCTTGTTTGTTAATGTTCATAATGGCAAAAGGGTGGGTGTTGAATACTTCAATCATAGCCTCCTGCCGAGTCGCTTCTTCATACGATGGGTAACCCTTTACCGTAGTATGTACAATGCCATAAAGCCTTGCCAACAACTGTTCCCAATTCTGATTGCCAAGCATCGTGTCAAGCCCGTATTCGCGATAGTCTTCACCAAGTAAGTCATTACTATTTGGTTGTTTCATTACAAAGAGTACTCTGGTGAGGTTGTTTATTCCCCATTTACTTTCAGCGGAGCCATAGAAAATACCGTCAGCAACGTATGGCGTGTTGCCGAAATGCTCTTGGCAGAGTTTGTCGAGTTGTTGGTTTGTAGTCATCTACTCTTTTCCCAAGTTATGTAATAGATGAAGATATAGGCACAAAGAATGGCGTGGCCACCCTTATGCACTAAACCGGGGCAGACCTGAGAATTTGGAACCCCTACCATCATATAAGAATGCTCCACGCCATAAGCGTGTGCATAGCCATATAAAGATGGTAAAGGGATGCCTTTCTTTTGACCATTCCCTTCGCAATTAAATCGAACTATTCCAAATAGGTTTCTCAGGTCTTTTCGGGTTTAGTGCGAAATAAAAGCATATGCATCTATGACTCGGGATTTCTCCCCCAAGCCGTTGCAAAGATAGTGAAAAATCAGCAAATAAGAATAGCTTTAGAAAGAAATTTGCCGAAAAAGTTGCATAATTAACAAAAAAGCATTATATTTGCATCCGAAAATAAGAAGATTCTCGGATAAGACAGTCCGAATCAAACGATAACAGAACCCGTCGGCATCCCGTAGATCTGCTGGCGGGTCACCTTTTTTATAGATAGTAATGAGCAATCAGAAGCCATGCACGATAGATGAACTATCATGCAATTGTGAATCTCCTATTTGAGAAAGGGTTACTTAAGAAGATTCCTATTACTATTCCCCTCCAAGACCTGCATTTGCTGGATAGCAATCTGGTTCAGTTTCACAAGTCTTTCGCCCTGTGGTACTCCATCATTGATAAGCACGGCATTTATGTTCTCCATATTCGACAGGCATATCAGTTCGTTGATGGTGGCATAGTCACGGATATTGCCTTTCAAGTCCGGATTGGCCTCTCGCCATTGTTTTGCTGTCATTCCAAACATAGCCACATTCAGTACATCGGCTTCCTCGGCATAGATGATGCTTGCTTGTGTTGGGGTGACCTCTTCTGGTATCAGATGGCTCTTGATGGCATCCGTATGAATACGGTAGTTAATTTTGGAAAGTTCCCTTTTGGCAGTCCACCCCAATTGTTTCTGTTCTTCCTCTTTCAGCCTTTGGAACTCGTCAATCAAGTAGAGTTTGAAAGTCACACTAATAGCTGTTCCAAACTCAAAAGCAATATCCTTGAAAGCGTATGTGCCGCCATAACGACCTTTCTTCACAATGATGCCAATGGCATTTGTCTTCTCAATCCACTCGCTCACGCTCATGACGAAACTTGGTAAACCAGCCTGCATTCTAAAGTGGTCAAATTCGACCACTTTAAAATTGGGATTATGAATCATCTCCCAAGTTCCAAGAAACTCTATCGTGTATCGAGTACGTATCCAGTTCTTGATGATGTCAGCAGCACGGCTTTCACTTTGTTTGCCATTAGCCATATCTGTAAGTGATATATAGTCCTTGTCATTGTGAGACAAGACCGTTATCTCCGTATTCTGAACTATGATCTTTGCCATATGCAGTATAATTATTGAATATGTGTGCAAAGATAGTACAAAATCACGAGACAAAAGAACAAAAGGCGAAAATTCCCACAAAAGTTTTGTTATCTCGTATTTTTTTATGTACCTTTGTCCCCGACAATGAGTCATTGAAACAGGCTGGTGACTCAGTGTCGGGAGTTCTTTGATATGCAAATCATAGCAGAATGAGGAAATGAGAACTGTTGCCAGTTCGTAACCCATATTTTTCTCAATCCTCTGAACACCCTTTATTTACAAAAGGTTTGCGATTTTATCCAATTTTACAAAATATATTTGTAATTGATATGCCAAAAAGAAAAAAAGTGGATAATTTAATAAAAATAAAGAAAAGCAAAAGGTACTGTTTCACTCACGGAAACGTCATCTATGAGTCGTGCGGATAGTCCCTATAGGGGTATAGGAAGCATCCGCATGACTCGTAGACCCTATCCGCGTGAATGACGGAAGGCATTGCTTTAAGATACTGTTTCAGACCTATCACTTAGAACAGGTCAGGCGGCATTTTGGTAAACAACGTGTCATTGCGAACTGTATTATTTGCAATAAATACGCATTTTTTAAACGAGGCTGGCAAAAAAAGAAACACTTTTCTTTGTTCTACCCTTTACTTTTCGTAATTTTGCAAAATCATTCAAGTATAAGTTCTGACACATAAACTCCAAGAAGATGAAAAAGATATTGATCATGACAATGGCAACGATTGCTACTACGGTGGCTACGGCCCAACAGCTGTCATATCCGAAGGCGGAGAAAGACGGCACAGTAGACGAATATTTTGGCGTGAAGGTGGCTGACCCTTACCGCTGGCTGGAGAATGACACCAGCGCGCAGACGGCAGCCTGGGTGACAGCCGAGAACAAAGTGACGAGCAACTATCTCGCTCGAATCCCCTTCCGTGGGAAATTGCTGAAGCGACTGACCGAGGTCGCCAACTACGAGAAAGTGTCTGCACCCCGCAAGCACAACGATAAGTGGTACTTCTTCAAGAACAATGGTCTGCAGAACCAGAGCGTGTGCTACGTGACAGACCGGCTGGGCGGAGAACCACGCGTATTCCTCGACCCCAACACGCTGAGTCAGGACGGAACGGTGGCACTGAAGGGCATCTACTTCTCGCACAATGGCCGCTGGGCTGCCTATGCCATCTCGCGCTCTGGCTCTGACTGGCAGGAGTTCTACGTCATCGACCTGAAGACGGGCCAGATGACCAACGACCACATTGAGTGGGCCAAGTTCTCGGGAGCAGCCTGGCAGGGCGACGGATTCTACTATTCGGCCTACGATGCCCCCGTGAAGGGCAAGGAGTTCTCGAACGTCAATGCCGGTCACAAGATATACTATCACCGGATGGGCACACCCCAGTCCGAGGATGTGCTCTTCTATCAGAACCCGGCCTACCCCAAACGTTTCTACGGAGTCACCGTCAACGATGACGAGACGGTCATGTTTCTCTTTGAGAGCGGAGCAGGAGCAGGCAACAACCTCTTTGTGCGCGACCTACGCAAGAAGGACTGCCAGTTCATCCAGATGACGTCAGACATGGAACTGCAATACATGCCCATAGAGACCGAGGGCGACCAGATATTCCTCTACACGAACTATAAGGCTCCCAAGGGACGCCTCATGGTAGCCGACATTCACAACCCTGGCATCAATGACTGGCGCGAAGTGATTGGCGAGCAGTCATACATGATGGAGGATGTCAGCTGCATCAACCACCAGTTTGTCGTCACCTACAATCAGGATGCCTCCAACCATGCCTACGTCTACACCATGCAGGGACAGTTGCGCCACGAAGTGAAGCTGCCGTCCGTGGGAAGCGTTGGTTTCTCAGGCGAGAAGAAGGAGAAGGAGTGTTTCTACACCTTCACATCGTTCACCCAGCCGGGCACCATCTACCAGTACGACATGGATGCCGGCCAAAGCACACTCTACAATGCACCCAAGGTGGCATTCCGCATGAACGACTACACTACCGAGCAGGTGTTCTTCCAGAGCAAGGACGGCACGCGCATCCCCATGTTCCTGACCTATAAGAAAGGACTGAAGCGCAATGGCAAGAACCCCGTCTACCTCTATGGCTACGGAGGTTTCAACATTGCACTGGGTCCCAGCTTCTCCAGCAATCGCATCCCATTCCTCGAACAGGGTGGCATCTACGCACAGGTGACCCTTCGTGGTGGCAGCGAATATGGTGAAGCATGGCATCAGGCAGGCACCAAGATGCAGAAGCAGAACGTCTTCGACGACTTCATCGGAGCAGCAGAATACCTCATCAGCGAAGGCTATACCACCAAGGACCTGCTGGCTATTGTGGGTGGTTCCAACGGCGGACTGCTCGTCGGTGCCTGTATGACGCAGCGTCCAGACCTCTATCGGGTAGCCATCCCACAGGTGGGCGTCATGGACATGCTGCGCTATCATAAGTTCACCATCGGCTGGAACTGGGCTTCAGACTATGGCACCAGCGAGGACTCGAAGGAGATGTTCGAGTACCTGCGTGCCTACTCCCCACTCCACAACCTCAAGCCCGGCACCTCTTACCCTGCCACCCTCGTCACCACTGCCGACCACGACGATCGCGTAGTGCCTGCCCACTCGTTCAAGTTTGCTGCCACACTACAAGAGTGTCACCAAGGAGCCAACCCCGTGCTCATACGCATTGACACCAAGGCAGGCCACGGAGGAGGCAAACCCCTGGCAAAAATCCTGGAAGAACAGGCAGACATCTATGGCTTCATCCTCTACAACATGGGATTGAAATTCAAATAGAGCGATTCTGACGACACGACACAAAAGAAGCTTCCCTTCAGTGGGGAAGCTTCTTTTGTGTGTAACCAGACAGTTTGACTTGCTTACATACCCTCCGGGCTGAAGGCAGCCCGTCAGTTTAAGACACGGCACAGTTTACGGAAGTCTGACTCCTTGCCGTAGCACACCAGCACGTCGCCTGCCTCCAAGGGTTTGTCCTCCCCTTCCGAGACGTTGGCTACCACGAAGGCATCGTACTCAATGCCGACGAAATTCTGCACCCTTTCCTTCTTCTTGACGGCAATGATTTTCAGATGATAGTTCTCGTAGAGATGTAGGTCGTTGGCACGCTGCCCGACGAACTTCTCCGGAACGTCGAACTTATAGACGCAATACTCGGCATCTACACGATAGAGTTCGGTTGTCACGCCGAGATCCATCTGGCGCACCAGCGAGCGTGCGGCACGTTCCTCGGGAATCAGAATCTTCTCGATGTCGAATGCCTGCAGGATGCTCTTGTGCACATAGTCGTTGGCACGTGCATAGATATTCTTTACGCCCAGTTTCTTCAACAGCGCCACCACACGGACTGAGGCTCCGAGATTACTGCCTATCGCCACGATGACGACATCGACCTTCTTGAGTGGCAGCACGCCCAGGGCGAGCTCGTCGCAGGCATCAATTTGAAACGCGGCATCACAGATGTCCTTTACTCTCTCTACACGGCTGGCGTCGCTGTCAGCGGCAATGACCTCATGGCCCAGGGCTGACATCTCGTCTGCCAGCACTCTGCCGTAGGTTCCTAATCCGATAATGATACACTTCATGATATGGTGATATTGTCTTGAGGTAATTTGTAATAGTTCTGATTCTTATACTGCTTCAGCAGTCCCTGTGCCAACGTAACCACACCCACACGACCTATAAACATGAGCACCACCAGCAGCACCTTGCTGGCATCCTGCAGTTGCGAGGTGATGCCCAACGACGAGCCCACGGTGGCGAAAGCTGACACACACTCGAAGACGATGGCCTTGAGGGGTAGGTCGGGGTCAGTAAGTGTGACGAGGAAGACGAAGAAGCTCAGCACCACGACGCTTACGAAGACGGCGGCATTGGCACGACGGATGGAGTCGGTAGACACTTCCCTGCCGGCAAACTCGACGCGGTCGGAGCCACGGAGGATGGACCTGATGTTGAGGATGGCTACGGCAAAGGCGTTGACCTTGACACCGCCTGCCGTCGACTGCGATGCACCGCCTATCCACATGAGCAGTGTATAGATGAAGATGGACTGCAGGCACATGCTGTTGAGGTTGACGCTGATGAAACCTGCCGTACGTGGACTGACGGCATTGAAGAACGCCTGAGTCAGCTTCTCGTGGGTCTGCAAGCCGGCAAAGGTATTGTCCCACTCAAAGAAGGCTATGAGCACTGTGCCTGACACGATGAGGACGGCAGTGGTCTTCAGCACAATCTTGGTGTTGAGGTCGTACAGATTGGGGATGCTCAGGCTGGCGTAGCGTCTTCCTCTGAGCCACCGCCAGAGCACCCTCACACGTTTCGTCACGACAGCCTTCATATTGACCAGCACGGGATAGCCTATGCCGCCGAGAATGATGAGCAGTGAGAGTATGACGTACAGCCAGCAGTGGCCACCCACCATGAGCACGGGCGCACTCATGCCGTCAGGATAGTTGGAGAAGCCTGCGTTGCAGAATGCCGATACGGAATGAAACACGCTGAAGAACAATTCGTGCCGAAGGTCCAGGCCTATCGTGCCGTGGATGTTCAGGAATATGCAGACTGCCCCTGCGAGTTCCAGGGCTGCAGTAAATCCGAAGATGTTGAGCAAGGTGGACCATAGCGAAGCGAGTGATTTCGAGCTCACCATGTCGCGCACCAGCATCTGGCTGTAGATGCTCGTATTGCTCATAAAGAAGAGTGCGAAGAAACTGGTGATGGTCATGATGCCCAGTCCGCCCACCTGGATGAGCATGATGATGACCATCTGTCCGAAACTGGTAAATGTGCTGGGCACGTCAATAGTAGTGAGTCCCGTCACGCAGACTGCACTGGTAGCCGTGAACAGCGAGTCAATCCAGGAGAGATGTACGCCGGGTTGGATGCAGCGTGGCATCAGCAACAAACCCGAGCCGGCCAGAATGATGAACATGAAGCTGACAGCCATCGCCAGAGCAGGATTCGTCTTTCTGCCCATGGAGGTGATGACGGTATTGGAAATCTCAATGAAGGCAATCAGAAAGAGTATCAGCAAATGAGCTTCCCTGTTGCCCAGTATACTGATCAGGCCTATGTTGTGGTCAATTTTGAAGAACTCGACGATGATGGGTATCAGCGTCAGCATCAGCAAGCCGTTGATGATCCAGCCCAGGAAGCTAAACGCCGACTTCCTCTTCCCTGGTTTGGTCAGGATAATACGGCCTACACGCTCAATAAGGAACATGCTCCATGCCCAGAAATACACCAGATCCAGTTCTCTTATCAGCTTGTTTGTCAGTTCAAACCCGAATTCCAGCACGCCACCAACAATGACGCACAACGCACCAAGATTGGCCATAAAGGAAAATGCCATCAACGCCATGTCGACGTATGGTGCCACATATTTCTTATGATAAGGTGCAAAGTCCTGAGCCCACAATATCTTCATCTCATCTTAGGTATTTGTATTGCCAGATGGCAAGGTTGGGCCATGCCACTTAATTTTCAATAACCCGCCCCTATTTGGCAACAAGGGCGGGTTATCATGTATGAGAGGGGTGAAATGTTTAGTTATTCTCTTCCTCAGCAGCAGGCTGTGCAGCCTCAGCGGCAGCCTTCTTGGAGGCAGCCTTCTTAGCAGGAGCCTTCTTGGCGGCGGCCTTTTTAGGAGCCTTCTTGGCGGCGGGCTTCTCGTCAGCAGCAGGCTCGTACTTCTCGAGGCGGGCCTTCAGACGGGTAATCTCGGCGTCCTTCATCTCAATCTCGTCACCCTGGTTACGGATGGTAGTGAGCAGGGCGTTCAGCTCGTCGTTCTCAATCTCCTGAGGATAGAGGGCATTGACTCTGTTGATGAAGTCACCCAGGATGTTCATGTAGTTGGTGAAGGCATCGAACGGGCCGCTGTAGATGCCACGGTCCAGACCTACGTTAGAGGGCTTGGTGGTCATGAAGCGGAAATTGTTGGAAGCCTGCAGGTAGTCCCAGTCCTGATTGATGCGGGGATCGTCAGCTATACGCAGACGGTCTGCAACAGAGTAGAGCTTGTTGAAAGCCTCGCGCTGCATGGCGTTACCCAGCCAGCATGAGCAGTCGCGCTCTTCGTCCACCCACGACAAGGTATCGGGCACGTCCAGATTGCCCACACTCTTCACCTTCATGCAGATCTCCGTAGGCGTAGAGAAGGTGATGCCTTTCTCCTTGGCGCAAGCGGGCAAGGCCTTCAGGAATTCAAGGATGTTGCTGGACAGCGGCTGGGCGATACCCAAGGCTGACAGTTCCATGAAAATATTGATGATCTGCTCCTCTTCTGGCAGGCGGGCAATGCGATCGATATAAGAATCAGCAAACAGGGGATAGCCTGCCCAGTCGCTATTGTTGAAGCGCAGCGAGATATCGTCAGACAGCTCGACATCGCGCAGCAACAGCTTCAGGTTAGGTGCAATGTTACAATTGTAGACATAGTGGGGCGACTTCCAGCCGAGTACGTGCTTAGCACCCTCAGTGAGCATGCCCTTGAAACCCATGGCAGCAATCTGGCCGCCGATGTCGTCTGAGTAGATGAGCGATGAGTTACGGGCTACTGTAGGCTTCTTGCCAAAGTACTCCTCAATCTTGGCGCACTGCTTCTTGACATCAAGGGCAAAGGTCTCCTCGTTGGCCAATGAAGACAGGCCGTGAGAGTAAGGTTCTGCCAAGAACTCTACGCAACCGGTCTGGTTGAGCTCCTGCAACTTCTCAAGCACCTGAGGAGCATGCATCTCGAGCTGCTCAATACCTGTGCCGGAGAGTGAGAAGGCTACTTTGAAATACTCGCCGTTCTCGCGAATCATGTCGCCGATAGCATTCAGGGCTGGCATGTACGAGCGATTGGCAATGTCGGTGATGCTACGCTCGTTCTCGTAGTCATCATAGTAATAATGGTCGGTACCGATATCGAAGAAACGGTAGCGCTTCAGATGGATAATCTGATGTATCTCGAAATATAAACAAATTGTTTTCATAAACTTTTCACTTTTAACTTTTCACTTTTATTTTTTTACTGTTCCCAGCCGAGGGTACGTCTGTAGAGTGTGGCAATCCAGGCACCAACTTTCTCCCAGGTAATCTGGTCAACCTCGTTCTTACCCTCTTCCTTGAGGTACTTGAAGAGCGACTCGTTGGCGCAGATGCTGTAGATGGCGTCGGCCAGTGCATGAATGTCCCAGTAGTCAACCTTGATACAGTTGTTCAGAATCTCAGCACAGCCTGACTGCTTGGAGATGATGGACGGTGTGCCACACTGCATAGCCTCCAACGGCGAGATGCCGAAGGGCTCAGAAACGGAGGGCATTACGTAGACATCAGAATCCTTGAGGCACTCGTAGACCTGCTTACCGCGCATGAATCCGGGGAAGTGGAAACGATCAGCAATGCCACGCTCGGCAGCCAGATAAATCATGGCATCCATCATGTCGCCCGAGCCAGCCATGCAGAAGCGCACGTGCTTGGTGCGACGGATAACCATGTTGGCAGCCTCGACAAAATACTCAGGACCTTTCTGCATGGTGATACGTCCGAGGAAGGTCACCACCTTGTCCTTACCCGTATGGTCCGGACGCGGAATGGCCTGATACTCATCGGGCAATGGATATACTGCATTGTGTACTGTGAAGCACTTGCGTGGATCCTGATGATACTGGTGAATCACCGTCTGGCGGGTCAATTCAGATACGCACATGATGCAGTCGGCATTGTCCATACCATTCTTCTCGATGCTGTAGACGGTGGGGTTCACCTTGCCACGCGAACGGTCGAAGTCGGTAGCATGGACGTGGATGCACAAGGGCTTTCCGCTGACCTGCTTGGCGTGGATGCCTGCAGGATAAGTCAGCCAGTCATGGGCATGGATAATGTCGTAGTCGAAGGTACGAGCCACCACACCGGCGATGATGGAATAGTTGTTGATTTCCTCGTGCAGGTTGCCAGGATAGCCGCCAGCAAACTCCATGGCGCCCAAATCGTTGACGTGCATGTAGTTGAAGTCAGCATACAGGTGGTCGCGCAGACGGAAATAGAGGTCGGGGTCCATGATGTTCCCTACCCGTTCGCGAACATAGTCAGCCGACACGTCGCGCCAAGCAATGGGCACAGCGTTCATGGCTACAATGTTGCAGGCAGAACGGTCTTCGTCGCCGAAGGGATGAGGCAGACAGAGCGTAATGTCCATGTCGCCCTGGGCATGCAGGCCCTGAGAGATACCATAGTTAGCGGTGGCCAGTCCACCGAATACGTGAGGAGGATACTCCCATCCAAACATTAGTACTTTCATATAGCGTCCTCCTTATTTATTTTTGATAAGTGTACTTCTCCAGCAACTTCAGCGTGCGCAGGATTTCGGCCACATTCATAGCGAAAGCCATAGCGCCACGTCCGTGGAACGGCGGATTGCCGTCGAACAGTTCGCTGATAGTTCCCAAAGCATGATAGTTAATCTCGTCTTCATAACCCACCATCTGACGCTCGATGAACGACAGGCGGGTGCGCTTGTAGAGCTTCAGACAAGCCTCCATGTAGAATCCGCCCAGCCAAGGCCAAGCAGTACCCTGATGGTAGGCATAGTCGCGCTGTGTCTGCGGGCCAACATACATCGGATTGTAGCCGCCACTCTTAGGCGACAGCGAGCGCAGTCCCTTTGGAGTCAGCAACTCGCGGGTACAAATGTCGAGCACGCTCTTCTTCTGGTCTTGAGACAGCGGCGAGTAGTCGAGCGCCACTGCGAAAATCATATTCGGACGAACGCTCCAGTCCATCATGTTGCCATCGACATAGTCCAGCAGATAGCCGTACTCATTCATAAAGGTGTCAACAAACGACTGCTTGCAGATGTCAGCATGTTTCTCTAAATTCTCGGCCAGCTTCTTGTCGCCGAATTCAGTTTCCAGAGCGGCACAGAACTTCAGAGCATTGTACCACAGGGCATTGAACTCAACGATATAGCCTGAGCGCGGAACGACAGGACGTCCGTTAGCAGTCGAGTTCATCCACGTAATGGCCTTGTCGCGACCATTGGCATAGAGCAGGCCATTGTCGTCGAGACGCATATTGGAGTTGCCGCCGGCAATGACATACTTCACGATGTCCTTGACCAACTTGCCATACTTCTTGTAGCACTTCTCGACACCTGCATCCTTGGCATATTGCTGAATGGCCCAGACGGCCCACAGCGGAACGTCGGGATGCTCAATCTCGTAAATCTTAACGCTGAGAGGTTTGCCTTCCATGAACTCACGGAGGCCCTTCTCGGAGGTCTTCATCACGTGCTCGAAGTAGTCCTGCTCACCGATGGCAAGCGTCAGACCAGGCAGTGCGATAAACGTATCGCGGGCACGGGCCTTGAACCAAGGATAGCCTGCCAGCAGGTAACGATCGTCACTGTCGTCCAAATGTTCCGGAGAACTGCCACTACGACGATCGCGGAAGTGGAACTGATGAGCTGCTGCCACCAGACAGTGATAGAAGTTGTCGCGCGGTTGGCGAAGGTCCATCTCTTTCTGGAACAGGGCCTTCAGCGTAGAACTCTTTATCTCCTTGGTTGAAGCGGCGAAGACGATGCTCTCGCCCTTCTTGATGCTGACCTCGAAGTAACCAGGTACGTAGAGGTCTTCGTTGGAAGCATAGCCGCGCTCCTGCTCCTTCGGATACTCTATACCACGATACCAGTCGGGTTGGAAGACGAACTCGTTCTTCTTGTTGAACTGCATGAACAAATCGGGATAGCCAGCATACATACAAGTCTTGATGCCATTGTCCACCTCGTGATACTCACGCGAGGCTGTGGCATTCTCGTGCGTAAACTGGCGCACTGAGCGGAAAGCCAGGAATGGACGGAAGCGCAACGTCGTAGCCGAATGGGCATCCTCCAGCGTATAGCGGATAAGGATGCGATCCTCATAGGCTTGGAAGATGGTCTCCCTTTTTAACACCACGCCACCAACGCGATAAAGCGTGGTGGGCACTACGTCGCAAGTGAACTCACGAATGTACTTGTGACCATTGGGGCTGAAGTTGTTGCCCTGATACTTGTGGAGTCCGAGATTGAACTCGGCACCGTGCTGAATTACCGTACAGTCGAACGATGACAACAAGACATGATTCTCGTCATCGAGTTCGGGTACGGGAACAACGAGCAGTCCGTGGTACTTACGCGTGTTACAGTCTACCAACGTAGACGCACTGTAGGCACCTGAGCGGTTAGTCCGAAGCAATTCACGACGGAGGGATTCCTCCAAGTTGGTCATTACAGCTTTTTCTAATCGTAAATAACTCATAGTTCCTTAATAGGGTATTTATTTTGTTTTAGGATTCAAAAATCTCCTTCAAAAGTACATATTTTCATTGTGACTACAAAATAAAAAAGGCACTTTTTTTCAAAAACGCCTTTTTTTTCAGTTATTTTACATTTTCTTAGTCCGGAATGAGGAAATTTATAACTTCTTGTTCCACGTTTATACTATACGAGCCAACAGGTGTGCCTATGAGTCGCCCGTCGACACCTACCAGTGCGTGCTTGGCCTCAACGACCTCCACTTCGCGGGTGCGATAGGGGTGCACACTTCGGTGATTCAGGAAACGTCCTGTCAGCAGAAGCCATAGTCCGGCAAACACCTGGACTATCTCGGTGTGATAGACCAATGACACATCAAGCATACCATTATAGGGGACGGCGCTGGGGGTCTGTCCATAGCCTGGACCAGAACCCACACACATGGTCATGATCTTACGCTCCACAGTATCGTAGTTAATCTTGACTTTCACCTTGTACTCCATGCGGTGAAATATCATGAGGAACAAAGAGGCTATAAACGAGAGTGTACGTGATCCGAGCAGTGAGTGTGCCTGCCGGCGAAGGTTCATCACGTCGGCGATGAGCCCCACGTTGACACAATTGAGAAAATAGCGATGGCACTGTTCTCCTTGTTTGTTCTGATAACGGATACAGCCCAAATCTATCTTGCGCACACGATGCTTGACAAGCCAGTCGACAGTCTGTTCCAAGTTGCCTTCCTTGAAGTCCCAATAGCGGGCGAAATCATTCATGGCACCATTGGGTATGACGCCCAGCGAAATCTGGTCACGCACCTGCTTCTCTTCCTTCATCAGACAATTGACAGCATCGTTCAGAGCCGAATCGCCACCCACCACGACGATGGTCTTGTAACCATTATGGATAAGCATGGTCACAAGTCGTTCCACACTGTCAGTAGACTCGCTCTGCACGAAATCGTACTGAACTTGGCGTTCGTCCAGTGCTTTCTGGATTCGTTCTCGTTGCTTGTTGTTATGTCCTTTGGGACAATACAGTATGCCCCATCTGTCTTGTTGCATTGCTTCCCCCTAAGTTAGTATCTGTATAATAGCTTTTACTTTTTCTTCCATAGGCAGCAAGGCGTCTATCCAGTGAATGGTAAAACCTCGCCGTTCCATACCTCGGAACCAAGTCATCTGGCGCTTGGCAAACTGGTGAATGGCTATTTCCAGGCGTTGGAACATTTCATCGTAGGTGGTCTGTCCTGTCACGTATTCCGTCACGAACTTGTACTCCAGTCCGTAGTATATCAAATCTTCTGCAGGAATGCCTTCGTTCAGCAGGCTCCGCACTTCATCCACCATTCCTCCTTCCAGTCGGGCTTTTAGCCTATTGGTAATTTTCTGTCTGCGAGCCTCGCGATCGATATTAACGCCAATGATGACTGAGTCAACTGGCGGCAATTCACGACGTGGCACAGGATGTTGCAGATTATAGGTTTCAATCTCAATGGCACGGATGGCTCGCTGACACGAGTCCACATCCGTCTTGTTGTGCATGTTGGAACCGTTCTGCTGTTTCAGTTTGACCAGCATTTGTGTCAACTCGTCCAGTGCCTTGTCTTCCAGACGCTTCCGGAGTTCCGGATTCTGCGGAACAGGCGACAACTGGTAGCCCTTCAGCACAGCTTCTATATAGAGTCCTGTGCCTCCACACAAAATAGGAATCTTCCCCCTACCTATTATATTATTATAGGCATCGAAAAAATCCTGCTGATATTGGAATAGATTATACTTGGTGCCAGGCTCCGCAATGTCAATCAGATGGTAGGGAATATCTCCGTAGTCCTCCAGGTCCTTGCCCGTTCCTATGTCCATCCGGCGATATACCTGCCGCGAGTCAGCTGAGATAATCTCCCCGCCAATCTCTTTTGCCAACGAGGCAGCCAAAGGAGTCTTGCCGCTGGCTGTAGGACCAAGTATGGTAATCATCCGTTCCGACATGTTCTGGCGAGCAAGTCAAAAATATCGGTTACAACACGTCTTCGTTCCTCAGATAGTACATCATGCTCTCACGGACATCCAACTTGTATTTCAAGTCATGGAAATTGTCTATTACCCAGCGGCCATCCTCATACACCATATCTATTCTGGCAGGGGTGTACGATTCTGTACCATAGGCTACATAATTGACCGAAGCGGTCATGACGGAATCCATTGACAAACGAGATATCTCAAAATCGTCAAAGGTCACGACTCCAAGCTCACGAGTCATAGTCCAATACTCAATCTCGAAAAACAAGGTAGCTGTCTCTTCCTCTTTGCAACGCACCTTCATGAGCATCTTGTTCCAAGACTTCGAACAGTAGGCTCTGTCAAAGATGTCGCCCATCGGGGCACCACCGGTACTCAGAGTGTTATACCTCACCATGCTGAATATGCTTCTTGCACGCTCCAACACGATACCTTCCTCTATCGACCGCCTCATCTCAATATCCTGAGTGCCGACCGATTGCGCACTGTCCTGAACCAGGATTGTACTGGCATAGTTTCTTGCCACCTCTTCCTTGTTCTTCTGGCAGCTCACTAGCACAACGGGTATGACTAAAAGCCACCAACTTGCCTTAAAAAATAATGAACGTTTCAATGGTTATGATATAAAAAATACGTATTTCGTGTGCAAAGGTAAACAAAAAAAACCGTCCGACAAAATCGGACGGCTTTTTTTTTATGCGTTTAATAATTATTTCAACTCTGCGAGGTACTTGATTGTACGAACCATCTGAGAAGTGTAAGAGTTCTCATTGTCGTACCAAGCAACAACCTGAACCAGAGAGTTGCCGTCGCCAATCTTAGAAACCATAGTCTGGTTAGCGTCGAACAGAGAACCGAACTTCATACCGATGATGTCGCTAGAAACGAGCTTCTCCTCAGTGTAGCCGAATGACTCGTTCTGAGCAGCCTTCATAGCAGCGTTGATATCCTCAACAGTAACCTCACCCTTAACAACAGCGTGCAGGATGGTGGTAGAACCTGTAGGAGTCGGAACGCGCTGTGCAGCACCAATCAGCTTGCCGTTCAGCTCGGGGATAACCAGACCGATAGCCTTAGCAGCACCAGTAGAGTTAGGAACGATATTCTGAGCACCGGCACGAGCACGCTGAACATCACCCTTGCGCTGAGGACCGTCCAGAATCATCTGGTCGCCAGTGTAAGCGTGTACAGTGGTCATGATACCGCTCTGGATAGGAGCGAAATCGTTCAGAGCCTTGGTCATAGGAGCCA